>NZ_JBIBVC010000014.1:0-222677 GCF_043080005.1 Streptomyces sp. NPDC015130
CCGAAGATGGACGGGGTATCAACTAATCTGGCGTTGATTTTTGGCACGCTGTTGAGTTCTCAAGGTGCGGACGCTTCCTTTGTACTCACCCTCGCAGGCTTTCCTCCGGGCTTTTCCTTCGTTCCGAAGCCTATCAGATGTTTTCCATCCGATTTCCTCGGCGCTTTCCGGTCCCTTTTGTTTTCACTCCGGGGGCCTTTCGGCGTTTCCGACTTTATCAGAAGTTCTGAGTCGGATTTCCCGCCTCCCGGAGAACCGTTCAGGCGCACGAAGGCGCCGGGGGTTCCCGATCTGGCGGAGCCGTAAACGTACTGGAGCGGGGCGCCCCGATGCAAATCGAGGGGCCCCGCTCCGGTGTGGCGCAGGTCAGGGTCAGACCTCGACGACGACCGGGAGGATCATCGGGCGCCGGCGGTAGGTGTCGGAGACCCACTTGCCGACGGTGCGGCGGATCAGCTGCTGGAGCTGGTGGGGTTCCACGACGCCGTCCTGGGCGGACCGGTTCAGGGCCTGGTCGACCTTGGGGATCACGGCGTCGAAGGCCGAGTCCTCGATGCCGGAACCGCGGGCGTGGATGTTCGGACCGCTCACGATCTTGCCGGTTGAGGAGTCCACGACCACGAAGACCGAGATGATGCCCTCGTCGCCGAGGATCCGGCGGTCCTTGAGGTGGGCCTCGGTGACGTCGCCGACCGAGAGGCCGTCGACGTACACGTACCCCGCCTGGACCTTGCCGACGATCTTGGCCTTGCCGTCGATCAGGTCGACGACGACGCCGTCCTCGGCGATGACGATGTGGTCCTTGGGGATTCCCGTCATCGCGCCGAGCTCGGCGTTGGCGCGCAGGTGGCGCCATTCGCCGTGGACCGGCATGAGGTTCTTCGGGCGGCAGATGTTGTAGAAGTACAGCAGCTCGCCGGCCGAGGCGTGGCCCGAGACGTGGACCTTGGCGTTGCCCTTGTGGACCACGTTCGCGCCCCAGCGGGTCAGGCCGTTGATCACGCGGTAGACCGCGTTCTCGTTGCCCGGGATGAGGGACGACGCCAGGATGACCGTGTCGCCGGGGACGATCCGGATCTGGTGGTCGCGGTTGGCCATGCGGGACAGCGCCGCCATCGGCTCGCCCTGGGAGCCCGTGCAGACCAGCACGACCTCGTCGTCCGGCAGGTCGTCGAGGGTCTTGACGTCGACGACGAGGCCGGCCGGGACGCGGAGGTAGCCGAGGTCACGGGCGATGCCCATGTTGCGGACCATCGAGCGGCCGACGAAGGCGACCCTGCGGCCGTACTCGTGGGCGGCGTCGAGGATCTGCTGGATGCGGTGCACGTGGCTGGCGAAGCTGGCCACGATGATGCGCTTCTGGGCGTTCGCGAAGACGTTCCGCAGGACGTTGGAGATGTCCTTCTCCGGCGGGACGAAGCCCGGGACCTCGGCGTTCGTGGAGTCCGAGAGGAGGAGGTCGATGCCTTCCTCGCTCAGACGCGCGAACGCGTGGAGGTCGGTGAGACGGCCGTCCATCGGGAGCTGGTCCATCTTGAAGTCGCCGGTGGCGACGGCCATGCCCGCAGGGGTGCGGATGGCCACCGCGAGGGCGTCCGGGATGGAGTGGTTGACCGCGATGAACTCGCAGTCGAAGGGCCCGAGGACCTCGCGGTCGTCCTCCTTCACCTCAAGGGTGTAGGGACGGATCCGGTGCTCCTGGAGCTTGGCCTCGATCAGCGCGAGGGTCAGCTTGGAGCCGATGAGCGGGATGTCCGGCTTGAGCCGGAGCAGGTAGGGGACGGCGCCGATGTGGTCCTCGTGGCCGTGCGTGAGCACGATGCCTTCGACGTCGTCGAGACGGTCCCGGATGATGCTGAAGTCGGGCAGGATCAGGTCGACGCCCGGCTGCTCCTCCTCGGGGAAGAGGACGCCGCAGTCGACGATGAGCAGGCGGCCGTCGAATTCGAAGACCGTCATGTTCCGGCCGATCTCGCCGAGCCCGCCGAGCGGGGTGACGCGCAGGGCGCCCTTCGGGAGCTTCGGCGGCGCGCCGAGTTCAGGATGCGGATGGCTCAAAAGACTCTCCTCACCACGCGCGCCACGTGCCGGTCGGGCACGTGGCGCGCATGACATTCGTGCACTTGCTGTTGTCAGTGTTCAGTTGTGAAGTCCGTTGTCAGAGTTCTACCCCGCCGGCGGCCAGGTCGACCTTGAGCTGCTCGGTCTCCTGGGCGGAGAGCTCCACGAGCGGGAGGCGCAGCGGGCCGGCCGGGAGGCCCTGGAGGGCGAGGGCGGCCTTGGTGGTCATGACGCCCTGGGTGCGGAACATGCCGGTGTAGATCGGCAGGAGGCGCTGGTGGATCTCGGTGGCCTTCTGGGGCTCGCCCGCCAGGTGGGCTTCGAGAAGGGCGCGGAGGTCCGGGGTGACGATGTGGCTGACGACCGAGACGAAGCCGCAGGCGCCCACGGAGAGCAGCGGCAGGTTGAGCATGTCGTCGCCGGAGTACCAGGCGAGGCCGGAGCGGGCGATGGCCCAGCTGGCGCGGCCGAGGTCGCCCTTGGCGTCCTTGTTGGCGACGATCCGGGGGTGCTCGGCAAGGCGGACGATCGTCTCGGTGTCGATCGGGACGCCGCTGCGGCCGGGGATGTCGTAGAGCATGACCGGGAGCTCGGTGGCGTCGGCGATGGCCGAGAAGTGCCGGTAGAGACCCTCCTGCGAGGGCTTGTTGTAGTAGGGCGTCACGGCGAGCAGGCCGTGGGCGCCGTCGCGCTCGGCGGCGCGGGCGAGCTCGAGCGTGTGGTGGGTGTCGTTGGTGCCGATGCCGGCGACGATGTGTGCGCGGTCGCCGACCGCCTCCAGTACAGCCCGTACCAGCTCCGATTTCTCCGCGTCGGTGGTGGTGGGGGACTCGCCGGTGGTGCCGTTGATGACGAGGCCGTCGTTGCCTGCGTCCACCAGATGGGTGGCCAGTCGCTGGGCACCGTCGAGGTCGAGTGCGCCGTCCGCCGTGAAGGGCGTGACCATGGCGGTGAGGACCCGCCCGAAGGGGGTCTGCGGAGTGGAGATCGGAGCCATGGGTAACACGCTACTCGCTGCTCAGCGCCGGGTGTCCCTGAGGGGGACAGGAAGAAGAGGAGCCCGGCACTGCCTGCTCGGGGGTTCAGGCAGTGCCGGGTCCGTTTGATCAGCCTAGATGAACTTCTCGAAACGCCGCAATACGGACACTTCGCGCGAGTGGCTCGGACATGTGTGCTCTACGGGGCCACACGGCCGTTCTTGTTGAAGGCGGCGTGGGTCAGCGGCATCAGCCGGGCCCAGTGCTCCTCCATCTTCTCGCCGACCATCTCGATCTCCCGCTGCGGGAAGGACGGGACCGCGGCCAGCTCGTGCTGGGTGCGCAGGCCCAGGAAGTGCATCAGCGAGCGAGCGTTGCACGTGGCGTACATCGAGGAGAAGAGGCCGACGGGGAGGACCGAGCGGGCGACCTCGCGGGCGACGCCGGCGGCCAGCATCTCCTGGTAGGTGGCGTAGGCCGTCCGGTACGACTCCTCCATCGTGCGGCTGACCACGTCGTGCTGTTCCTGGGTGCCCTCGACGAAGACGTACTTGCCGGGACGGCCCTCCTGGACCAGCTTGCGGGAGGTGTCGGGGACGTAGAAGACCGGCTGGAGCTCCCTGTAGCGGCCCGATTCCTCGTTGTACGACCATCCCACGCGGTGCCGCATGAACTCGCGGAACACGAAGATCGGGGCGCTGATGAAGAAGGTCATCGAGTTGTGCTCGAAGGGGCTGCCGTGGCGGTCCCGCATCAGGTAGTTGATGAGGCCCTTCGAGCGCTCCGGGTCCTTCTGGAGCTCTTCGAGGGACTGCTCCCCCGCCGTGGACACACGTGCGGCCCAGAGGACGTCGGAGTCGGTCGCCGCGCTCTTGACCAGATCAACGGTGACGTCGCTCCGGAAGTCGATCTTCACGTTCTCGGTGGGGGTGTCGGTCACCAGCGGTCCTTCCAGTCGGCTGTTGCAGCGCCCACTCTAACGACGTCCTACCGGAGGATGAGATTCGGCCGCTTTGGTGAAATAGGGCACCAAACCCCCGGTTCTGTCGTCTGTCTCTGTGAAGGACGACGACTACCGAGGAGAGTGGCCCTGATGTTCCGCCGGCGAGAGGCCGTACCGTTCGCGTTCGTCGCGGAGGCCGACCACTTCCGCAGTAACGTCACTCCGCCACCCCGGGAGCGCCCCAGCGCCTCGCAGATCGTGGGTCGTACGCTGCTCGGGCTGACCGTCGTCGCGGGGCTCGCCGGGTCGCTGATCTTCGGTATGCCCTCCCTCCAGTCGGGGGACGCCGCCACTCGTCAGCAGCAGTCCGAAGCCTCCGACAACCGCTGAGGTAGCCTCACCGGGCACCGCCCCTTCGAGCGTGCTTGTGAGTGAGGACCTGTCGTGCCCCTGCCCTTCCTGACGGCCGACCGTGCTTTTGACACGACCGACCACGTCGCCCTGCCGTTCGACGACCACGATCAGTGGCGCCGTCCCTACCGGCCGGGGTCGTGGCGGGTCGGGGCCGCGGCGCTCGCGCTGCTGCTCGCCTCGTTCGTGCTGCTCGCCGCCGTGATCATCGTCGCCGCCGGTGGCTTCGCCGCGGCCGGTGTCACCTTCGGCATCGCCGTACTCGTCATCGTCTCCGCCCTGCGGATGCTCCGCGTGGGCACCTGGGTGAGCCGCGCCGGTGTGCGACGCGTGGCCTTCTTCCGGACGTCCACCGTGCCGTGGGCGAAGGTGGCCTCCGTGCGGACCGTGCAGCAGCCGGTGCGCTGGCTGGGCCTCCCCCGGACCGTCCAGGGCCAGGCCCTGGTGCTCGACCGGCAGGGTGGTGAGCAGCTGCTGCTGCTCACCGACCACAATGCCGACTTCCTCTCCCGGGTCGAGGCCTTCGACCGCGCGACCGACACGGTCGAGGCCTGGAACGCCGAGTACGGCGTCGTCCCGGCTACGCGCTGACCGCACGTCCCTCGTGGAGGGCGATGGCCCGGAGCATCGCCTTGCGGGCCCGGGGGGTGTCGCGGGCGTCGTGGTACGCGACCGCGAGCCGGAACCAGCAGCGCCAGTCCTCCGGGGAGTCCTCCGCCTCGGCCTTGCGCCGGGCGAAGACCTCGTCGGCCGAGTCCCGGTCGATCCGGCCGCCCTGCGTGCGCTTCAGCTCGTCGACGGGCAGGCCGCCCTCGGCCTCCAGCTCCGCGGCCAGGCGGTTGGCCCGGCGCGCGAAGCGGGTGTTCTTCCAGAGGAACCAGCCGCCCACGGCCGGCAGCAGGAACGCCACCGCGCCCATGCCCATGGCCGCGGGCTCGCCCGTCAGGAGGAGCAGGACGCCCTCCATCGCCACCACGCCGAAGACGAGGACGAGGACGGTGGCGAGGAAGACGTACGTGATCTTTCCGCCCATGACCGTCAGCCCAGGTCCAGGAAGTGCTCCAGGCCGAAGGTGAGGCCCGGAGCGGTGGTCACGCGGCGGGCGCCCAGGAGGATGCCCGGCATGAAGCTGGAGTGGTGCAGGGAGTCGTGGCGGACGGTGAGGGTCTCGCCCTCGCCGCCGAGCAGGACCTCCTGGTGGGCGAGGAGGCCCGCCAGGCGCACGGAGTGCACGCGGACGCCGTCGACGTCCGCGCCGCGGGCCCCTTCGAGGCCGGTCTCGGTGGAGTCCGGCTGGGCGCCGAGGCCGGCCTCGGCGCGGGCCGCGGCGATCAGCTGAGCCGTGCGGGTGGCGGTGCCCGAGGGGGCGTCCACCTTGTGCGGGTGGTGCAGCTCGACGACCTCGACCGACTCGAAGTACGGGGCCGCGATCTGGGCGAACTTCATGGTGAGGACCGCGCCGATGGAGAAGTTCGGCGCGATGAGGACACCGGTCTCCGGGGAGTCGGCGAGCCAGGTCCGCAGCTGCGCGAGGCGGTCCTCGTTCCAGCCGGTGGTGCCGACGACCGCGTGGATGCCGTGGCGCACGCAGAAGTCGAGGTTCTCCATCACCGAGCCGGGGGTGGTCAGCTCGACGACGACCTGGGCGCCCGCCTCGGTGAGCGTCTCCAGCTTGTCGCCACGGCCGAGGGCCGCGACCAGTTCCATGTCCTCGGCGGCCTCGACGGCCCTGACCGCCTCGGAGCCGATACGGCCCTGGGCTCCGAGGACCGCCACGCGCAGCTTGCTCATTGGTCTTCTTCCTTAAAGGGGCTCGGGGTCAGGAGACCGCTTGGTGGAGGCGGTCCGCCTGCTTGTCCTTCAGCGGTCCTATCACCGACAGGGAGGGCCGCTGGTCCAGTACATCGCGGGCGACGGCCCGGACGTCGTCCGGGGTGACCGCGGCGATCCTGGTGAGCATGTCGTCGACCGACATCTGGGTGCCCCAGCAGAGCTCGCTCTTGCCGATGCGGTTCATGAGGGCACCGGTGTCCTCCAGGCCGAGGACGGTCGAGCCGGAGAGCTGGCCGACGGCGCGGACGATCTCCTCGTCGGTGAGGCCCTCGTTCGCGACCTTGTCGAGCTCGTCCCGGCAGATCCTCAGCACGTCGTGGACCTGGCCCGGCCGGCAGCCCGCGTACACCCCGAAGAGGCCGCAGTCGGCGAAGCCCGAGGTGTACGAGTACACGCTGTAGGCCAGGCCGCGCTTCTCGCGGACCTCCTGGAAGAGCCGGGAGGACATGCCGCCGCCGAGGGCGGTGTTCAGCACGCCGAGGGCCCAGCGGCGCTCGTCGGTGCGGGCCAGGCCCGGCATGCCGAGGACCACGTGGGCCTGCTCGGTCCTGCGGTTCAGGTGCTCGACGCGGCCCGCCGTGCGGATGACGCGGTGGCCGTCGCGGGGGGCGACGGGCACGGCGTCGGTACGGGTCAGGGCGCCGGCCTTCTCGAAGGCGCGGCGGACCTGGCGTACCACCGTGGCGTGGTCGACGTTGCCCGCGGCGGCGACCACCAGGTGGGTCGGGTCGTAGTGCTTCTTGTAGAAGCGGGCGATCTGGCCGCGGGTGAGGGCGTTCACCGTGTCGACGGTGCCGAGGACCGGGCGGCCCAGCGGGGTGTCGCCGAACATCGTCTGCGCGAACAGGTCGTGCACGACGTCGCCGGGGTCGTCCTCCGTCATCGCGATCTCTTCGAGGATGACTCCCCGCTCGGCGTCCACGTCCTCCTCGAGGACGAGTGCGCCGGTGAGCATGTCGCAGACGACGTCGATCGCCAGCGGCAGGTCGGTGTCGAGGACCCGGGCGTAGTAGCAGGTGTACTCCTTCGCCGTGAAGGCGTTCATCTCGCCGCCGACCGCGTCGATCGCGGCGGAGATGTCGAGGGCGGACCGCTCGTGGGTGCCCTTGAAGAGGAGGTGCTCCAGGTAGTGGGTGGCGCCGTTGAGGCTCGGCGTCTCGTCCCGGGAGCCGACGTGGGCCCAGATGCCGAAGGTGGCGGAGCGCACGGACGGGAGGGTCTCGGTGACGATCCGGAGGCCGCCGGGGAGGGTCGTACGGCGGACCGTGCCGATGCCGTCCTTGCCCGGGAGAAGCGTTTGGGTACGGGCGACGGCCCGCCCCTCCGAAGAGGGGCGGGCCGTCGTCACGGAACTACGGGACGTCACTGGTCGGTGTCGTCCTTCGCGTCGGAACCGTCCTCGTCCGCGATCACGGGGATCAGGGAGAGCTTGCCGCGCTGGTCGATCTCGGCGATCTCGACCTGGACCTTGGAGCCGATCGCCAGCACGTCCTCGACGTTCTCCACGCGCTTGCCACCGGCGAGCTTGCGGATCTGCGAGATGTGCAGGAGGCCGTCCTTGCCCGGGAGCAGGGAGACGAAGGCACCGAAGGTGGTGGTCTTGACGACCGTACCCAGGTAGCGCTCGCCGACCTCCGGCATGGTCGGGTTGGCGATGCCGTTGATCGTGGCGCGGGCGGCCTCGGCCTGCGAGCCCTGGGCGGCACCGATGTAGATGGTGCCGTCGTCCTCGATCGTGATGTCGGCGCCGGTGTCCTCCTGGATCTGGTTGATCATCTTGCCCTTGGGGCCGATGACCTCACCGATCTTGTCCACCGGGATCTTGACGGTGATGATGCGCGGCGCGTTCGGGGACATCTCGTCCGGAACGTCGATCGCCTCGTTCATCACGTCGAGGATGTGCAGACGCGCGTCACGGGCCTGCTTCAGCGCGGCGGCCAGGACCGAGGCGGGGATGCCGTCGAGCTTGGTGTCGAGCTGGAGCGCGGTGACGAAGGTCTTCGTACCGGCGACCTTGAAGTCCATGTCGCCGAACGCGTCCTCGGCGCCGAGGATGTCCGTGAGGGCGACGTAGTGCGTCTTGCCGTCGATCTCCTCGGAGATCAGACCCATGGCGATACCGGCGACGGGGGCCTTCAGCGGCACACCGGCGTTCAGCAGCGACATGGTGGAGGCGCAGACCGAGCCCATGGACGTCGAGCCGTTGGAGCCGAGGGCCTCGGACACCTGACGGATCGCGTAGGGGAACTCCTCGCGGGTCGGGAGGACCGGCACGATGGCGCGCTCGGCGAGCGCGCCGTGGCCGATCTCGCGGCGCTTGGGCGAGCCCACGCGGCCGGTCTCGCCGACGGAGTACGGCGGGAAGTTGTAGTTGTGCATGTAGCGCTTGCGGGTCACCGGGGAGAGGGTGTCCAGCTGCTGCTCCATGCGGAGCATGTTGAGGGTGGTGACGCCCAGGATCTGGGTCTCGCCACGCTCGAACAGCGCCGAGCCGTGCACGCGCGGGATGGCCTCGACCTCGGCGGCGAGGGTACGGATGTCCGTGATCCCGCGGCCGTCGATGCGGACCTTGTCCTTGATGATGCGCTCGCGGACCAGCTTCTTGGTCAGCGCGCGGTACGCACCGGCGATCTCCTTCTCGCGGCCCTCGAAGGCCGGGAGGAGCTTGTCGGCGGCGAGCTCCTTGACGCGGTCGAGCTCGGCCTCGCGCTCCTGCTTGCCGGGGATGGTGAGCGCCTGGGCGAGCTCGCTCTTGACCGCGGCGGTGAGGGCCTCCAGGACGTCGTCCTGGTAGTCGAGGTAGACCGGGAACTCGCCGGTGGGCTTGGCGGCCTTGGCGGCGAGGTCCGACTGGGCCTTGCAGAGGACCTTGATGAAGGGCTTCGCGGCCTCGAGGCCCGCGGCGACGATCTCCTCGGTCGGCGCCTCGGCGCCGCCCTTGACGAGCTCGATCGTCTTCTCGGTGGCCTCGGCCTCGACCATCATGATCGCGACGTCGCCGTCCTCCAGGACGCGACCGGCGACGACCATGTCGAAGACGGCGTCCTCGAGCTCGGTGTGCGTCGGGAACGCGACCCACTGGCCCTTGATCAGGGCGACGCGGGTGGCGCCGATCGGGCCGGAGAAGGGCAGGCCCGCCAGGATCGTGGAGGCGGAGGCGGCGTTGATCGCGACCACGTCGTACAGGTGGTCGGGGTTGAGCGCCATGATCGTCTCGACGATCTGGATCTCGTTGCGCAGGCCCTTCTTGAAGGAGGGGCGCAGCGGGCGGTCGATCAGGCGGCAGGTGAGGATCGCGTCCTCGGAGGGGCGGCCCTCCCGGCGGAAGAAGGAGCCGGGGATCTTGCCGGCCGCGTACTGCCGCTCCTCGACGTCCACCGTGAGGGGGAAGAAGTCGAGCTGGTCCTTGGGCTTCTTCGAGGCGGTGGTCGCGGAGAGGACCATCGTGTCGTCGTCCAGGTAGGCGACGGCGGAGCCGGCGGCCTGCTTGGCGAGACGGCCCGTCTCGAAGCGGATGGTGCGGGTACCGAAGGTGCCGTTGTCGATGACGGCCTCGGCGTAGTGGGTCTCGTTCTCCACTAGTGGGTTCTCCTACGTGTTCGTCTTTGCGTCCGGGGCCCGTGTGGCCGGGGACGGTGTCGACGGGGGCGGAGAGACGCGCCTTGGGTGCGGGCCGGTCTTCGATCGAAGCACCCGGCATGTTCCGGGGGCCACTACCGAGGACCGGCGGCGAGCCGGCGGCTCCCTCGCTTCGTCCGTCGTATGGGGTTGTGCGACCAGACTAAGTGCCTGTGTGCACTTTGTGCACGTACAGCAAAGGGAGCGGCCCCCTGAAAGTGGGAACCGCTCCCTTCACGGCGTCCTTACTTGGCGCCGCCGGCCGCACCGCGGCGGATGCCGAGGCGGTCGACCAGGGCACGGAAGCGCTGGATGTCCTTCTTGGCCAGGTACTGCAGCAGGCGGCGGCGCTGGCCGACCAGGATCAGCAGGCCACGACGGGAGTGGTGGTCGTGCTTGTGCTGCTTGAGGTGCTCGGTCAGGTCCGAGATGCGACGGGAAAGCATGGCGACCTGGACCTCGGGGGAGCCGGTGTCGCCCTCCTTCTGGCCGAACTCGGTCATGATCTGCTTCTTGACAGCGGCGTCGAGAGCCACGCTGGTCTCCTCTTAGGTGTTCGTGCGCCCGCGAGTGCCCCTGGTCTAGGTCTCAGGGGAAGCTTCTGTGACTCGGCGGGCGAAGGTCCGATGGGCGCAGCTTCCAGAGGCTTCCCGAGCATGTCGGGGGCTTTCCGGGAGCGCGTACACAAACGGCCGTCACACAGCGTACCAGTTCGCCGGAGCGGAGCCGGTGCCGGGTGCCTGATGCCTGATGCCGGGTGCCGGGTGCCGGGTGCCTGGTGCCGGGTGCCTGGTGCCAGTGGTGACCTTCGCCGTCCGCCGGGGGGGCCGGTCGCTACTTGCTCGTGAGGGAGCGGACCGCCATGAAGACGTCGAGGACGGCGAGGCAGAGGGGGACGAGGGAGAGGAGGACGAAGCCCTCGGCGAGGTCGAGGAGGCGGCCCCAGAAGGGCGAGAGGCCCTTCTTCGGGATGATCAGGCCGATGGCGGTGATCAGCGCGGCGCCGGCGGCGACGGAGGCGGTGAGCCAGATCGTACGGATGTCCAGGCCGCCGCGGTCCCCGTACATGAGGAGGTCCTTGACCAGGTCGACCGGCGGGTTGAGGGAGAGGCCGAGGACGAGCAGCGCGATGGCGGCGATGCCGGCGACCAGGACGCAGGCGACCTGCGAGGTGTAGCGGAAGAGGCGGGCGCGGAGCAGCATCGCGAGGCCGGAGGCGAGGGCGAGGAGCTGGCCCCAGAGGTTTCCGGCGAAGCCGAGGACGGCGGCGGAGCCGACGACGACGGCGGCGCAGCCGCCGACCAGGCCGAGGAGCATCTCGTGGCCGCGGCGGGCCTGGAGGGCGATGCGCTCGCCGTCGACGGGCTGGGCGTCGTCGCCGGACTGCTGGTGGTCGCCGAGGAACTCGTCGTCGGCGGCGCTGCGCGGTGCGGCGTAGCCGATGGGTAGCCGGGCGAAGCGGGCCGAGAGGCCGGGGAGGAAGGCGACCATGCCGATGGCGACGGGGGCGCAGACCGCCGCGGTCTCGGTGGCGGAGCTCTCGGTGAGGATCATCACGAAGGTGGCGAGGGTGCCGACGGTCGCGAGGAAGGTCGCGGCGACGAACGGGGCGTCTCCGCTGGGGGTGAGCGCCACGAGCGCGACGGAGGCGACGAGGACGGTGACGCAGCCCAGCAGGAACTGGAGGCGGCCGGGGCCCGCGCCCGCGTCGGGCCCGATGATGCCGGAGCCGGCGATGAGCAGCAGCGGCAGCGCGCCGAGGCCGAGGGCGACGGCGGTCGCCCGGTCTCCGTAGACACGGGCGCGGACGCCCGCGAAGGCGGTGAGGAGCAGGCCCGCGGCGCCCGCGATGATCCCGGGGAGGCTGTGCATGTCGTGGAAGACCGGGTCCGCGAACCAGAGGACGAAGCCCATGAGGACGAGGAGCAGGACGCCGCCGACGAGTCCGGCGCCGCGCAGCAGCTCGTCGCCCCACAGGTGCCGGTCGCGGGTGACGGCGGAGGCGACGGCGTCGGAGACGTCGTCGTAGACGGCGGGCGGCAGGGACTGGGCGAAGGGGCGCAGGGAGAGCACCTCGCCGTCGAGGACCTGCTGGCCGGCGAGTGTGCGGGCGCCGTCCAGGACGGAGCCGTCGCGGCGGACCAGGTGGTAGCCGGTCGGGGTGCCCGCCGTTTGCGTCTGCCCGGTGAGCCGCAGGATCTCCGGATAGACGTCGGCGACGGCGATGTCCTCCGGGAGCGCGACGTCGATGCGGCTGTCCGGCGCCACGACGGTGACGCGGCAGAAGCCGGTCGCTGCGGTCGTACTCACGTGTGTGGACCCCCTGATTCGCGGTTGCGCACGATGCGCGCGCCACCCTACCGGGGACGGCCGGTGGGGGCTGCAAGTAGGATCGCCGTCCCATGGGGGAAGTCCGCGCGCCCGGCCGCCGACCGGGGTGCCGGCGCGGAAGCTCCCGCCACGAGCCCGCCTCCTACGAGGGATTGATGCGCCGGTGAGCCAGATCGTCGTCAAACGCCCACCGAGGGCGCTTCCGCCGGAAGTGCCCGGTGAGGAACTGGTCCTGGAGTCTCCGCCGGAACTTCCGCGGGGGCAGCAGGAGTCGGCGTTGATGCAGCTCCTGCCGATGCTCGGCATGGGTTCCTCGGTGGTCTTCTTCTTCATGACGCCGTCGCCGATCATGCGGATCATGGGCGTGCTGATGCTGGCGTCGACGGTCGCGATGGCCGTCGCCCAGTTCGTCAGATTCCGTCGCGGTACGCAGGGGCAAATGGCCGATGTCCGCCGCGACTACCTCAAATACCTCGCGCAGACGCGGCGTACGGTCCGGCGGACGGGGCGCAAGCAGCGCGACGCGCAGTTGTATCTGCACCCCTCCCCCGAGCAGTTGTGGTCGGTCGTGGCCGAGGGCTCGCGGGTCTGGGAGCGCCGGGTCGGCGACCATGACTTCGGGCAGGCGCGGATCGGTCTGGGGGCGCAGCAGTTGGCGACCCCGCTCGTGGCGCCGGACACGGCTCCGGTGGACGAGCTGGAGCCGCTGTGCGCGGGCGCGATGCAGCAGTTCCTCGCTGTGCACGGCACCTTGGACGGGCTGCCGATGGCGGTCTCGATGCGGGCCTTCTACCACGTGACCGTGTCGGGCGAGCCCGAGTCGGCGCAGGCGGCGGCGCGCGCCCTCGTGGCGCAGCTGGTGACGCTGCACTCCCCCGACGACCTGATGGTCGCGGTGGTGGCGGCGCGGGCCTCGCAGGAGCGGTGGGACTGGACGAAGTGGCTGCCGCACACGCAGGTGCCGGGTCAGGTCGACGGGGCCGGTACGAAGCGGCTGTTCGGTGACGACCTCGGCGAGCTGGAGAACCTGATCCGCTCGAAGCTCGAAGGCCGGACGCGGTTCTCCCGGGACAGCCAGCCGGTGCTCGACCAGCCGCACGTGGTCGTGGTCCTGGACGGCGGCATGGTGCCGCCGGACTCGCTGCTCGCGGCGGCCGAGGGCCTCCAGGGCGTGACGATCGTGGAGGTCGTCTCGGGCGAGCTCGACGAGCCGCGCGGCGGTCTGTCCGTGGTGGTGCGGCCGGGGCGGCTCAGCCTGGAGTTCGGCGGCGGATTCGCGTACGAGGGGCTGCCGGACGGGATCTCGCTGCCGGCTGCCGAGGCGCTGGCGCGGCAGCTGGCGCCGCTGCGGATGGGCGGCGGGGACGACGACGAGCCGCTGCTCGCCAATCTGGACTTCACGGATCTGCTGAACCTCGGGGACGCCGAGTCGGTGGACGTGGCGCGGACGTGGCGGCCGCGGACGGTGGCCGAGCGGCTGCGCGTGCCGATCGGTGTCGGCGAGGACGGCCAGCCGGTCATGCTGGACCTGAAGGAGGCCGCGCAGGAGGGCATGGGCCCGCACGGTCTGTGCGTGGGTGCGACGGGTTCCGGCAAGTCGGAGCTGCTGCGGACGCTGGTGCTGGGTCTCGCGGTGACGCACTCCTCGGAGACGCTGAACTTCGTCCTCGCGGACTTCAAGGGCGGTGCGACCTTCGCGGGCATGTCGCAGATGCCGCACGTGGCGGCGGTCATCACCAACCTGTCGGACGACCTGACGCTGGTCGACCGCATGGGCGACGCGATCCGCGGCGAGCTGCAGCGGCGGCAGGAGCTGCTGCGCTCGGCCGGCAACTACGCCAACATCCACGACTACGAGAAGGCGCGGGCCGCGGGCGCTCCGCTGGAGCCGCTGGCCTCGCTCGTCCTCGTGATCGACGAGTTCTCCGAACTCCTCACCGCCAAGCCGGACTTCATCGACATGTTCATCCAGATCGGCCGCATCGGCCGCTCGCTGGGTGTGCATCTGCTGCTCGCCTCGCAGCGCCTGGAGGAGGGCAAGCTGCGGGGTCTCGACACGTATCTCTCGTACCGGATCGGTCTGCGGACCTTCTCCGCGGCGGAGTCGCGGACGGCGATCGGTGTCCCGGACGCCTACCACCTGCCGTCGGTGCCCGGTTCGGGCTATCTGAAGTTCGGTACGGACGAGATGACCCGCTTCAAGGCGGCGTACGTCTCGGGGACGCACCGGCCGGGCGGGCCGCGCCTGGAGATCGGGCATCTGCCGGTCGAGCGGCGCCCCGCGCTGTTCACGGCGTCTCCGGTGCCCGTGGTGTACGCGGCGCCCGACCCCGCGTATCTCACCGAGCGGCGCTCCGAGGAGGACGACGCGCTCGCGGACACGGTCCTCGACGTGATCGTGCGCCGCCTGGAGGGTCAGGGCGTGCCGGCGCACCAGGTGTGGCTGCCGCCGCTCGACCAGGCGCCTTCGCTGGACCAGTTGCTGCCGGGGCTCGCGCAGACGGCGGACCGTGGTCTCACGGCGACGGAGTACACGCGCCAGGGCGGGCTCACGGTGCCGCTCGGGCTCATCGACAAGCCGTTCGAGCAGCGCCGTGAGGTGCTGTACCGGGACTTCTCCGGCGCGGCCGGTCACATGATGGTGGTCGGCGGGCCGCAGTCCGGCAAGTCGACGCTGATGCGGACGCTCGTCTCCTCCTTCGCGCTGACCCACACGCCGGCCGAGGTGCAGTTCTACTGCCTCGACTTCGGTGGTGGCGGCCTGGTGTCGCTGGCCGATCTGCCGCATGTCGGCGGCGTGGCCTCGCGACTGGACCCGGAGCGGGTGCGGCGGACGGTCGCGGAGGTGCTGGGGGTCCTCAACCGGCGGGAGGAGTTCTTCCGTGCGCACTCCATCGACTCGATCGCGACCTACCGGCGCAAGCGGGCCGCGGGTGAACTCCCGGGCGAGGCCTGGGGCGACGTGTTCCTGGTCGTGGACGGCTGGGGCAGCTTCCGGAACGACTACGACACGCTGGAGCCGTTCGTCTCCGACATCGCGGCGCGCGGTCTGGGCTACGGCATCCACGTGGTGATCACCGCCGCCCGGTACATGGAGGTGCGGGCGGCGCTGAAGGACCAGATGCTGGGCCGGCTCGAACTGCGGCTCGGTGACGTCATGGACTCCGAGTTCGACCGCAAGGTCGCGGCGAACGTGCCGACCGGGGTGCCGGGGCGCGGCCAGGTCGCGGAGAAGCTGCACTTCATGGGCGCGCTGCCGCGGATCGACGGGTCGAGCTCGGCCGCCGACCTGGCGGAGGGCACGTCGGCGTTCGTCCAGGCCGTGCGGGCGAGCTGGACCGGGGCTCCGGCACCGGCCGTCCGGCTCCTGCCGCGCAGGCTGCCGGCGGAGCAGTTGCCGAAGGGCTTCGAGTACCCGCAGCACGGCATCGCGATCGGCATCGACGAGACGAACCTGGAGCCGGTGTTCGTCGACTTCGAGTCGGATCCGTTCTTCCTGATCTTCGGTGAGAGCGAGTCCGGCAAGACGGCGCTGCTGCGGCTGATCGCCAAGCAGCTGTGCGAGCGGTACACGCCGGAGCAGGCGCGGATCGTCGTGGGTGACTACCGGCGGACGATGCTGGAGGCGGTCGCGCCCTCGCATCTCCTGGAGTACGCGCCGATGGCCTCGGCCATGCAGATGCACATGGACGCCATCAACACGGTGATGACGAAGCGGGCGCCCAAGCCGGACATCACGCCGCAGCAGCTGCGGGACCGCAGCTGGTGGACGGGTCCGCAGCTCTTCGTGCTGATCGACGACTTCGAGCTGGTGGCCACCAACTCGGGCAATCCGCTGGCGGTTCTCGTCGAGAACCTGCCGTTCGCGCGGGACGTGGGCATCCGGTTCATCGTGGCGCGGAGCCAGGCGGGTGCCTCACGGGCGATGTACGAGCCGTTCATGCAGCGCGTCCGGGAGCTGGGGGCGCAGGGCGTGATCCTCTCCGGCGATCCGCAGGAGGGCGACATCCTCAGCAACGTCCGGGCGCGGCCGATGCCTCCGGGCCGGGGCACGTTCGTCTCGCGCAAGCGGGGGACGCCGCTGGTGCAGCTGGGCTGGCTGCCGGAGCAGCACTGAGCGGATTCCCTCCGTCCGGGTGCGGCGGTCCCACTACTGTGGCAGGGACCGCCGTACCACCGCGAAGGGAAAGCGCCGATGACCGACGCACACGCCACCACGACCGACGAGTCCCTCGCCGCCGAGAAGCAGCGCCAGAAGGACGAGTTGTACGCGCTCGACATCTCCGGCGTCGAGTGGGAGGGCGCCCCGGGCACCAGCCCCGACGAGGAGCGGGTGGAGATCGCGCGGCTGCCCGAGGGGGCGGTGGCGATGCGTTCGTCGCTCGACAAGGAGACGGTGCTGCGCTACACGAAGGCCGAGTGGGACGCGTTCGTCCTCGGCGCGCGGGACGGCGAGTTCGACCTGCGGTAGCGGTGAGTACGCGTGAGGGGGTGGCCCGTGGAACGGGCCACCCCCTCATGTGCGTACGCCGGATGTCACATGCGGAAACGGGCGGCGTTGCCCTTGTCGGTGTCCTGGTAGCCGACGACCGACTCGTCGAGGAGCTGGGCGATGCGCGCCAGGTCCTGGTTCATGCCGGCCATGTCGCGGGTCAGGCGGTCCTGGGTCTCGCGGTACGCGATCTTGGCCTCACCCTCCCAGTTGTTGGCGACGCGGTTGACCTCGGCCATGAGGTCGTCGAGCTTCTGGGTGAGGGTGGTGGAGGTCAGGCGGGTGTCGGCCGCCGCCTGCGTCACGGTGTCGTAATTGACCGCAGTGGTCATGGTGTTGACTCCTGGAGTGAGAGTGGCGCGGAGGACTGGTCGAGCCGGTGGGCTCAGACGCCGAGGATGGCGCTCTGGTTGCCGCCGCCGCCGGCGCCGCCGCTGGTGTCCATCGTGCGGAAGGACCGCAGACGGTCCTCCTCCTCGCGCGAGAACCCGTCGGCGCTCATGCGCATCATCTCTTCGAGCTTGGAGAGCTCCTGACGCATGCTGCGCAGACGCTGGTTCAGGTCGTTCTGGACCCGGTCGTACTCCTTGCTCGCAGCGCCCTGCCAGCCCGCCTGGACGCGGTCGACCACGCCGTTGAGGTTGGTGATGCGGGACTGGAGCTCGTCGGAGAAGTCCTGGATCCGGCCGGCGAGCCGAACCTGTTCGGCACTGGTTACGTTCAGGTCTTTCGACATCTTGCCCCTTCTTCCTTCGGTGGCGTCGACGGCCGGGCCGTCGGGCCATCCGGTCGTGATGCGGACGGGAATCTTCTGATGCCGCCCCCGTGCTGGGTTCGCACTGCCGTGCGCCCGACGGTCACTTTAGCCATTGGCGGCGGCAGTTCCAACTGCAAAGGAGGCACCGGATACTTGGCTCTCGCGCTGTTCACCGGACCCCTCTCCTGCGGCGGCTGTCGCGGATCACGACGGCCGTTCCGGCGACCACGGCCACCAGTACACCGCCGATCCCCAACGCATAGGTGGCGAGCCGTTCGGAGCGCTCCTGGGGAGTCTCCGACAGCGCCAGACGGGCCGGTTCGGGCGCCGGCGGTTTCGGTGGTACGGGGTCGGGCGTGGGCGTGGAGGGCGGTGTGCCCGGCGGCGCGTCGGCGAGCGCCTTCACCGGGTCGACCACTCCCCAACCGACGTAGTTGTCGCGGCCGTTGACCGAGCGGACGGCGGTCTGCTCGATCCGGGTGACGATCTGGGCCGCCGACCAGTCGGGGTACTTGGCCCGGAGCAGGGCGGCGACGCCGGCGACGTACGGGGCGGAGAAGCTCGTGCCGTTGTCGACGCACTGGCCGCCGCCGGGGACGGTGGAGACCATGTCGACGCCGGGGGCGGCCACGCCCACGAAGGTGCCAGGCTGCGAGAAGGCGGCCCGTTCGTTGTTCCGGTCGGACGAGGCCACGGCGAGAACACCGGGGAAGGCGGCCGGGTAGGTCGTCTTGAGCTTGCCGTCCATGCCGTCGTTCCCGGCGGAGGCGACGACCACGACCTTCCTCTGGATCGCCTTGGCGATCGAGACCGCCATGGGCGAGTCGGCCTCCAGCTTCTGGGTGGTGTCCTGCGAGATGTTGATGACGTGCGCGCCCTTGGCGACGGCCCAGTCGATCGCCTTGGCCATCGTGTCGGACTTGCCGCTGTTCTTCTCGTCGTTCTGGCGGATCGGAATGATCGTCGCCTCGGGGGCGAGGCCGACGAATCCGGTGCCCGTGCGGGGGCGGGCCGCGATGATGCCGGCGACCTTGGTGCCGTGGCCGACCTCGTCGACGGTGCCGTCGGTCTTGCCGCGCTTCTCGTCGCCGAAGCCGGGGTTGTTCTTGTCGGGCTTGAGGAAGTCCTTGCCCGCCTTGGCGTCGACGGCCTTGAGCAGCTGCGGGTTGACGTTGTCGACCCCGGTGTCGATGACGGCGACCCTGACGCCCTTGCCCTTGGTGTGCTGCCAGAGCTCGTCGAGGAGGACCCGCTGGAGCGGCCAGGGGGTGCCCTCGATCTGCTTCTTCATGGGGAAGGTGCACTCGCCGCTGCCGTCGAGCGTCCAGGCGTCGGGTGTGGCGGGCGCGGGCGCCTCCGCCGCCGCGGGAGCCGCCGCCGCGGGCGCCGCGAGGAGGCCCGTCAGGGTAGCGGCGGTCAGCAGGGCGGCCGCCGAGCGGTACGTCGTCGTCACCGGTGCCACCCCCTAGGAACCCTGCGGCTGACGCGCGCTGTTGGTGTCGAGTCGCGGCCCCTTCGACAGGAACTCCGACCATTCGATCGGGACGAGGACCGGCATGACCTTCTCGTAGCCGAGACGCTTCTGGGCCTCGGAGGGTTCCGGGCGTCCGTCGGTCTGCTTCTCCTGGTCCCCGGTGCCGATCTCGGAGCGGGCCGCGTCGCTGTCGCCGTTGGCCTGGACGGCGTACCGCAGTCCGGTGTCGGTGACGAGGAAGAGGGAGCCGTCGGGCGTCTTCTGCTGTCCCTGGCCCTGGACCTGCATGTAGAGCAGGCCGCTGCCCGGGGTGACGTACGTGCTGGTGCCGCCGGCCGTGATCTCGGCCGGGTACTTGGGGCCGGCCCAGGTGGCGAGGGTGGTCTCGCCCTTCTCGTCGACGTCGGTGAGGACGCTGCAGACGGTGTCGCGGGCGGTGTCGCCGGTCGTGGAGTTGACCGGGTGGGACCTCTGCTGCGGCCAGCGCACGTCCCCGTTGAAGACCTTCGGGTCCGGGACGAAGGAGGAGGCGTCGACGGTGGTCGCCTCGCCGTCCATGTCGAGCGAGCCCGTCTCCGGGGAGTTGATGAGCAGCCAGGCGGTGAACGCGGAGACGGGCTGGACCCGGCCGGGCAGCACGACGTAGTGCTGGGGCCCGGAGCCGGTCTGGGCGACGAGCACCAGGCCGATCCTGTTCTCGGTCCCGTCGAGCGTGCTGCCGGGGATCTCGGTGGGGGTGCCGACCTCGCCTTCGAGGCGCGGGAAGTCGACGGTGTCGCCGGTCTTCAGGGTGGCGAGCCAGTCGTCGGTGACGGGCTGCGGCTCCTTGACGAGGCCGTTGTCGAGGCCGACGAGGGCGGAGAGCAGTCCGGGTCGGTCGGCCTTCACCGGGTACTTGGTTCCGGTGTGGTCGACGATGAACTGGGCGGATCCCTTCTGGCCCTTGACGTACAGGATCTCGCCGTCGTCGAGCTTGTTCGCGCCCTCGGTGCGCGCGAGGTCGCGCTGGGCGAAGAGGAAGGTCGCCTTCTGGACGCTGGCGCCCTTGCCTCCGCCGGGCTGCTCGCAGACGGCCCAGCGCTTCTCGGTGCCCGCGTCGTCCGCGCCGGGCAGCCGGTCGGGGGCGTAGGGGATGCCGAGGATCGGACCGCGCTGCTTGTCCTGGTCGAGCTTCTTGTCGTCGACCTGGATCACCTGGAACTGGTCGGGGTTGAGCAGGAGACGGGCGGAGGCGAGGTTGAGGACGGGGTGGAGCAGCGTCTTCGCGTCCTTGCCCTTGCCGGTCTCCAGGACGACGTACCGGGTCGTCGACTGCTTGCCCACGATCACCCGGGTGCCGGGGACGTCCCAGCCCTTGGGCGCCCGCGGGCTGAACATGCCCCAGGCCCCGAAGCCCGCGACGACCAACGCGGCGACGATGAGGCCGGGGACGATCGCGCGCAGCGGCCTCGGCGCCCCCTCCTCCGTACCGGAGGGCGAGGGTTGGAGGAATGCCGCCACCGTGCGCTTCTTCGCAAAGGTGTACGCGTTGAGCTCGTCCCGGCGCGATGCCATGAGTCCCCATTCTCGTCAGGCGCAGTCTTCGCGCGGGATCCGGGGGAGGTGACACCCGGGCCCCGGCTGTCGGACCGGCCCCCTACTATGCCTGCTGTCCCGTGGGGTTCGTGGGGCGGGTAGGGTGATCCGGCCGCCAAAGCCCTGGCGGGCCAGGGTGATCGGGACGAATTGAGGGGGATTCTCCATCATGGCTTCCGCCACGCGGACGCGGCCCGGCGCGGCCACAGCTTCCGCACCCCCTTCCACGGGAACCGTTTCCTCGGTCGCACCGAGACTCCAGGCACGTCCCGGACACTTCGGTTCGTTCCGATTGCAACAGCTCGTACTGATAGAGGTGGCGGCGGCGTTGCTCGCCGTCGCCTGGGTCGTGGACCAGCTGATGCTGGTGCCCGCGGGCGTGGTCGCGGTCGTGCTCGTCCTGCTGGCGCTCGTACGCCGGCACAAGAGGTCCCTGCCCGAGTGGCTCGGCACCTTCCTGGCGCTGCGCGCCCGTTCGCGCCGGGCTGCCTCCTTCACCGTGCCGGAGGGCACGGAGCCGGGGCTCGCCCCGGTCGTGGAGTGCGACCCCGCGCTGCGGACGTACGCGTACAGCGACCGTGACCGCCGACCGGTCGGGATGATCGGTGACGGCACCTTCCTGACCGCCGTGCTGCGGGTCGAGTCGGACGGCACGGCGCTGCGGCCGGACCGTGCCGCGCGGCCGCTGCCCGTCGGCCTGGTGCGGGACGTCCTGAGCGTGGACGGCATCCGGCTGGAGTCCGCGCAGATCGTGCAGCACACGCAGCCCGCTCCCGCGCCGCACCTGCCGGCGCAGTCGATGGCGGCGCGCAACTACGGGCCGCTCCAGGCGCAGACGGGTTCGCCCGCCGTCCGGATCACCTGGATCGCGCTCAAGCTGGACCCCGAGCTGTGCCCGGAGGCGGTCGCCGCGCGCGGCGGCGGCATGACGGGTGCG
Source organism: Streptomyces sp. NPDC015130 (assembly GCF_043080005.1). Classification (NCBI taxonomy): domain Bacteria; kingdom Bacillati; phylum Actinomycetota; class Actinomycetes; order Kitasatosporales; family Streptomycetaceae; genus Streptomyces; species Streptomyces sp. NPDC015130. The sequence continues at coordinate 21,410 of NZ_JBIBVC010000014.1, forward strand.
CAGAAGTGCGTGGTGCGGGCGGCCGACCAGCTGGCGAGCCGTCTGGCGGGCGCCGGATTCCGGGCGAGCGTGCTGACCGAGCAGGAGCTGACCTCGGCGCTGGCGACCTCGACCTGCGCGAGCCCGATGGCGATCGCGCAGGCGGGCCGGGGGCAGGCGCAGTCCCGGCGGACGCAGGAGACCGCGCGGACCTGGCGGGTCGACGACCGGCGGCACACGACGTACTGGGTGGGGCGCTGGCCCCAGTTGGGCGGTCCCGGCGGCAGCGCGGGCGCCTCGATGCCGCAGCTCGTGGCCCTGCTGACCTCGCTGCCCGCGCTCGCGACGACGTTCAGCCTGACGCTGAGCGGCGGGGACCGGCAGGAGGTGACGGTGACCGGACACGTGCGGATCACCGGGCGCAGCGACGAGGAACTGGTCGCCGCGCGGCACGAGCTGGAGCGCGCGGCGCGCGGGGTGCGGACGGGCCTGGTGCGGCTCGACCGGGAACAGGTGCCGGGCATGCTCGCGACGCTGCCGCTGGGGGGTGCGCGCTGATGTCCCACTCCTTCGGTACGCCGTCGGGTGCCGGCGCGCCCTCCGGTGCGTCGCCCTCCCGCCGTGACTCCCGCTCGTCCCGCGCCGCCGGGCGTACGGGGCGGGAATCGCGGCCCCGGTTCGGCTTCGGGCTCGTCGGTCCGCGCCGTGACCGGCACTCCGTCCCCGTCGACCTGCTCGACGCGCTGGCCCTGCCCGTCGGCGACGACGGTGTGGTGATCGGCGTGGACGCCGAGAGCCGTCCCGCCGTGCTCGGCATCAACCGGCCCGTCCCCTACGACGTCACGCTCATCGGCGGTCTGTGGACCGCCCAGGTGCTCGCGCTGCGCGCCGCCGCCACGGGCGCGCGGGTGGCCGTCGAGACCGGCCGCGCGCAGGCGTGGACCCCGCTCGCGCAGGCGGCGGGCGGCGGGCAGCCGTGCGTCTCGCTGCACGACGTGGGCCGGGTGCCGCCGCAGGGCGCCTCGGCGGGCAGTCCGGTGGTCGTGGTGCGCGACTGCGGCATGCGGCCGCCGCGCGGCCGTGTCGTGTCGGCGCCCTGGCAGTCGGTCGTGACGCTGCTTCCGTACCTGAGCCCGGTCGCGCCCCGGCTCCTGGAGAAGTCCTCGCTGGTCGGCGTCCAGCGGGTCTCCCCGGACGAGGCCGCGCAGATCGGCCGCATCATGAGCCTCCCGCGCCACGAGTACGAGGCGCTGTCGACGCTCGCGGACGGGGTGACCCTCTGGTGCACCCCCGGCGACCGGCAGTTCGTGATGACGCAGGCGACGGACGCCGAGACCGGATTGTTGGGCGGCGCGCGCAGAATGGACTGAGCGGCACGAAGTCGTTCAAGTACGTCCGTTTTTGCATCGTTTTGAACGGTCGGGGTTCTCACTCTGCGGCGCGACCGGGTCACTTGGGGGCCTGACCCGGTCGTCCCGGCGGTCGCGGAGCGGCTGCCGGGCCTGCCCGCGGGATGCCGCGCCGATTAGGCTGGAAGAGCCCCGCCCACAACGGCACAAGGGTGCTCGACCACACCAGGAGGCAAAGTGAACGGCGATCGCGACGAGATCCACGGGGGTTGGAATCCGCCCGCCGACGATCAGTCCGACGCGGATCCCGCCGAGATGACGGGTGAGTTCACCATCGACTACACCCCGCCCGCCTGGTACACGCAGAACGCGTCCGGCGGTACCGCGGGGGGCGGGGTCACTCCCCCGCCGCCGAGCGGGGCGCCGGTCGCGGTCCCCGGACTCCCGGCGGGAAGCGGCTTCGAGCCCGGCTGGGGCGCGCAGCAGCCGCCGGCGCCGGTGCATCCCGTGGCTCCGGCTCCGATCGCCCCCGTGTCGCCCGTGGCTCCTGCCACTCCCCCTGCCTCTACTACTCCTGCGGCGCCGGGTGCTCCTGTGGCGCACGAGACGGGTGCGCCGGAGATGCCGGCGGCCGTGGTGCCGCCCGCGCCGCTGCCCGTGCCGGGACATGTGCCTGCCCCCGCTCCGGCGGCTGTGCCCGCGCCTCTGCCGATTCCCGCGCCCGCTGCCGAGTCGGCCGCGTCGGCTGGGGCGACCCCGGCCGGCGGTGTGCCGTTCGGCGGGGGCGACGTGGAGAGCGGCGCGACGATGCGCTTCTCGCCCGCCGCGCTCAAGCGCGAGATGGAGGAGCGCGCGGCCGAGGCCGCCGCCACCCCGTCTCAGCAGAACCCGGACGAGGACACGCCGGGCGCGGAGGGCTCCGAGGAGACCGACGGCTCGGCGTCCGCCGAGGCGGCAGCGGCGGCGGACGCCCCGGTCGCCGACGCCCAGCCGGAGGCCGCCGTCGACGCGGAAGCGGGCGCGGGCGCGGGCGCGGACCTGGCTGCCGCGTCGGGCGACAGCGCGGACTCCGGGTCGGTCGTGGACGCGAGCGCCGAGGTGTCCGGCGACGAGGCGCGTGCGGAGTCGGACGTCGACTTCTCCGGCCCGGACTCCGGCCCGGACTCCGGCTCGGACTCCGATTCCGGCGTCAGCTCCGGCTCCGACGACGTCGAGGCGGGCGGCTCTTCGGCCGCCGTGGCCGAGGCCGGAGCCGAGGACACGGGCACGGGCACGGGCACGGGCAGCGGTACGGAGCAGGGCGTCGGTCCCGCGCCGGCCGGGCTCCCCGTGGCGGACGCCGCCCAGGCGGACTTCGCGCAGGCGGCCCCGGGACCCTACCCGGGCGTCGCGCCGCAGGCCCCCTCGGTGCCCGGCGGCTACCCGCCCGCCGCCCCGCAGGGCGGAGCCGGCCTGCCGCCGTTGCCGCCGTCGTTCCAGCCGGCCGCGCCCGCAGCCGCACAGCAGTGGCCCGCGCAGCCCCTTCCGGGTGCCCAGCCGGTGCCGCAGGCAGCACCGCTGCCGCCCACCGCCGCCTGGCCCGCCCCCGCGACGCCCGGCGCCCCGGCTCCCGGCACCCCCGCTCCCGGCACCCCCGGCACCCCCGGACCCGGCGCCCCCGCGCCCGTACCGCCGCAGGCTCCGGGTGCGTACGGATACCCACAGCCCGGCGCCGTACCGCCGCAGACTCCGCAGGCTCAGCAGGGCGGCTACGGCTTCCCGCACCCCGGCACTCCCCCGCAGCCGGCGCAGGGCGGTTACGGCTACCCGCAGCAGCCCGGCGCAGCGGGCCTGCCGCCGCAGGCGCAGGCGCCGCAGGCAGCCGACGGGTACGGGTACCCGCATCCCGGTGCCGTACCGCCGCAGGAGGCGCAGCCGCCCGTCGACCCGCGGACCGGGGCCGCCTGGCCCTCGCCCGTGACGCACGATCAGCGCGAGCGCTCCGTGCCGGGCGCGCCGCTGGGCTACAACGCGGCCGTGGAGCTGTCCTCCGACCGGCTCCTGCGGAACAACAAGCAGAAGGCGAAGTCGAGCCGCAACCCCGGCGGCGCGGCGCGCTTCAAGCTCGGCGGCAAGAAGGAGGAGGCGGAGCGTCAGCGGAAGCTGGAGCTGATCCGCACGCCCGTCCTCTCCTGCTACCGGATCGCGGTCATCTCCCTCAAGGGCGGTGTCGGCAAGACCACGACGACGACCGCGCTCGGCGCGACCCTGGCGACCGAGCGGCAGGACAAGATCCTGGCGATCGACGCCAACCCGGACGCCGGCACGCTCGGCCGCCGCGTGCGGCGCGAGACCGGGGCGACCATCCGCGACCTGGTGCAGGCGATCCCGTACCTGAACTCGTACATGGACATCCGCCGGTTCACCTCGCAGGCGCCCTCCGGTCTGGAGATCCTCGCCAACGACGTGGACCCGGCCGTGTCGACGACGTTCAACGACGAGGACTACCGGCGTGCCATCGACGTCCTCGGCAAGCAGTACCCGATCATCCTCACGGACTCGGGCACGGGCCTGCTCTACAGCGCCATGCGGGGCGTGCTCGACCTCGCCGATCAGCTGATCATCATCTCCACGCCCTCCGTGGACGGCGCCTCCAGCGCCTCGACGACGCTGGACTGGCTCTCCGCGCACGGTTACGCGGACCTGGTGCAGCGCTCGATCACGGTCATCTCGGGGGTCCGTGAGACCGGAAAGATGATCAAGGTCGAGGACATCGTGCAGCACTTCCAGACCCGCTGCCGCGGTGTCGTGGTCGTGCCCTTCGACGAGCACCTGTCGGCCGGTGCCGAGGTCGACCTCGACATGATGCGGCCGAAGACGCGCGAGGCGTACTTCCACCTGTCGGCGATGGTGGCCGAGGACTTCGTCCGCGCCCAGCAGGCGCAGGGGCTGTGGACCGGCGACGGCCAGGGCGGGCTGCCGCCGCACATGGCCCCGCCGATGCCGGGCCAGCCGATGCCGGGCCAGCCGATGCCGGGCCAGCCGATGCCGGAGCAGTACGCGCCGGGTCAGTACCCGCCCGAGCAGTACGGGGGCGAGCAGTACGGGGCGGGGCGGCCGCTGCCCGGCCAGTTCCCGCCCGGTCAGTTCCCCCCGGGTCAGTTCCCCCCGGGTCAGCCCGCGCCCGGACAGCCGGCGCCGGGGCAGCCCGCGCCGGGGCAGTACGCCCCCGGACAGCCCCTGCCCGGACAGCCGGCGCCCGGACAGCCCCTGCCGGGGCAGTACGCTCCCGGGCAGCCCGCACCGGGTCAGCCGTACGCGCCCCAGGCTCCGCAGCCCGGACAGGCCTACGCTCCGCAGGGCCAGCAGCCCGGGCAGCCGTACCCCCAGCCGGCGTACCCCCAGCCGGGTCAGCCGGTGCCGGGCCAGCCGGTGCCCGGCCAGTACGCGCCGGGCCAGTACGCGCCGGGGCAGCCCGCTCCCGGGCAGCCGTACCCGGGCCAGGCCCCGCAGCCGTATCCGCAGCAGCCGGGTCAGCCCGGTCAGCCGGGTGTGCCGCAGGCCTGGCAGCAGCAGCCTCCGCAGGATCCGGCGCAGCCCCAGCCCGGGCAGCCGCTGCCCCCGCAGGCCGACCCGCAGGGGCCCGGGCAGGTACCGCCAGCCCCTCAGCAGTAGGGCGTCACAGGCTTAGACCAATGAGGCTCCGTATCGGTCGTCCGATACGGAGCCTCTTGGCATTCCCGCAGACCACAAGGGGTTTGACGCATCGTTGACGCGGTCGGCCGCCGCTGATAGACCTTCGCTTCACCAGTTGGCGCCCCCAAGATCCACGACACGAGGTCACGTCCTATGGTCATGGTCACGAAGGTCCCCTCCCGTCCGGCCGCCCCCCGAAGACTCCTCCGGCTGCTTCTCGCCACGGGTGTCGCCGCCACCGCACTCTCCGCCGTCCCCCAGGCCGCACAGGCCACACCGGCGGCCCCCGCCGCTCCCGTCGCACAGGCCACCGCCGATGACGCCAAGACCGGCGGCGCGACCCTCACGGTGGCCGTCTCGCAGAGCATCGACTCGCTGAGCCCGTTCCTCGCCCAGAAGCTCACCTCGACCAGCATCCACCGTCTGGCCTACGAGTACCTGACCAACTACGACGCGAAGGACGCCCGGACGATCCCGGGTCTGGCGACCGCCTGGTCGCCCTCGGCGGACAAGCTGACGTGGACGTACACGATCCGCGAGGACTCGAAGTGGTCCGACGGGAAGCCGGCCACCGCCGAGGACGCGGCCTGGACCTTCAACAAGATGATGACCGACCCGAACGCGGCCACCGCGAACGGCAGCTTCACCGCCAACTTCAGGAAGGTCACCGCCCCCGACCCCCGGACGCTCGTCATCGAGCTCAAGAAGCCGCAGGCGACGATGACCGCGCTCGACGTGCCGATCGTGCCCAAGCACGTCTGGGAGAAGGTCGGCGACTTCTCGAAGTTCAACAACGACCAGGCGTTCCCGATCGTCGGCAACGGCCCCTTCGTCATCACCGACTTCAAGGTCGACCAGTACATCAAGCTGAAGCCGAACAAGACGTTCTGGCGGGGCGCACCCAAGTTCGACGAGCTGGTGTTCAAGTACTACAAGGACGGTGACGCCGCCGTCGCCGCGCTCCAGAAGGGCGAGGTGTCCTTCGTACCGAACCTGACGCCCGCCCAGGCGGCGGCGCTGAAGACGCAGAAGAACATCAGGGTGAACGACGCTCCCGGTCGGCGCTTCTTCGCCATCGCCACCAACCCGGGCGCCCGCTCCCAGGACGGGAAGACCTTCGGCAACGGCCACAAGGCGCTGCTCGACCCGGCGGTGCGCAAGGCGCTCTTCCTCGCGGTCGACCGGACGACCATCGTCGACAAGGTCTTCCAGGGCCACGCCGTCGAGGGCGAGGGGTACATCCCGCCGCGCTTCGGCTCGTACTTCTGGAAGCCGGAGGCCGCCCAGAAGCGGGCCTACGACCCTGCCGCGGCGGCGAAGGTCCTCGACGCCGCCGGTTACCGGAAGAACGGCGCGGGCAAGCGGGTCGGCAAGGACGGCAAGGCGCTGGACTTCCGGATCCTGTGTCACGCCACCGACCCGAACGACAAGGCGATCGGCAAGTACCTCCAGGAGTGGTGGGGCGCGCTCGGCATCGGGCTGAAGGTCGAGTGCCTGGACAGCGTCTCCGACCCGTGGGTCAAGGGCGACTACGACCTGGCCTTCGACGGCTGGTCGGTCAACCCGGACCCGGACTACGTGCTGTCGATCCACACCTGCGGCACGCTCCCGGCGACGCCGAAGGACAGCGGCGCGACCGACAACTTCATCTGCGACAAGGAGTTCGACACGCTCTACGCGCAGCAGGCGGTGGAGTACGACGCCGCCAAGCGGGCGGATCTGGTCAAGCGGATGCAGTCCCGGCTGTACGACACGGGGTACATGAACATCATGGCCTACCCGAACGCCCTGGAGGCGTACCGCACGGACCAGATCAAGTCCATCACGACCATGCCGGAGGCCGCCGGCAACCTGTGGGGGCAGGACGGCTACTGGAGCTGGTGGTCGGCCGTGCCCACCGCCGCCGCCTCCGACGACACGGACGAGAGCTCCTCCCCCGGGGTGTTCATCGGCGTGGGCGCCGCGGCGGTGGTCCTGGTCGGAGCGGGTGTCTGGGCCGCCCGGCGCCGCCGCACGAGCGCCGACGACCGCGAGTAGTCCGTGACGACGGCAAGCACCCCCGCCGACGTGGCGCGGGCCGAACAGGCCCGCGTCACGGACGGCGCGACCCGCACCGGTTCCTCCCTCGGCTACCTCCGCCACGCGGCGGGGAAGCTGGGCGGCGCACTCGTCTCGCTCCTCGCCGTGCTGGTCACCAGCTTCTTCCTCTTCCGGATCATCCCCGGCGACCCGGTGAAGGCGATGACCCACGGCGTGCCCACCACGGCCGAGCAACTCGCCACACTCCGGCGCCAGTTCGGGCTCGACCTGCCGCTCTGGCAGCAGTTCACCGACTACTGTGCGAAGGCGCTGAGCGGCGATCTCGGCACCTCCTTCCAGTTCCGCGCCCCCGTCGGGGAGCTGATCGCGGAGAAGCTGCCCGCGACGCTGTTGCTGACCGGGGTCGCCGTGGTGATCTACTCGGCGCTCGGCCTCTGGCTCGGCACCCGCTCGGCCTGGCGCCACGGCCGCCTCGGCGACAAGCTGAACACCGGGATCGCGCTGACCCTGTGGTCGGTGCCGTCGTTCTGGCTCGGGCTGCTGCTCATCATCGTGTTCTCGGTCGGTATGGGTCCGATCCCGGGGCTCTTCCCGACCGGCGGCATGGAGTCCGGCACGGGCGAGACCGGCTTCGGGTACGTCCTCGACGTCGCCCACCACCTGGTCCTGCCCGTCGTGACGCTGGTGGCCGTGGGGTATGCGCAGACCCTGCTCGTGATGCGCTCCTCGCTCCTCGACGAGATGGGCGGCGACTATCTGACGACGGCGCGGGCGAAGGGGCTGCGGGACGACGTCGTACGGCGCCGGCACGCCGTGCCGAACGCGCTGCTCCCGACCGTCACCATGATCTTCATCAACCTGGGTCATGTGGCGGCCGGCTCGATCCTGGTGGAGACGGTGTTCTCCTGGCCGGGGCTCGGCGGGCTCTTCTACCAGGCGCTCAGCGTGCCCGACCTGCCGCTCGTCCAGGGCCTGTTCGTGGTCTTCGCCGGCGCGATGATCCTGATGAACCTGATCGCCGACCTGCTCTATCCGCTGCTCGATCCCCGGGTGGGCCGATGACGACCGCGAAGACGCCCGCCGCCACGACCTCGCTGGTGTGGCAGCGCCGCCGGGCCTCGGTGGCCCGCTTCTGGAAGCAGTACCGCACCCACCGCGCCGGGCTCTACGGCCTCGCCGCGCTCGCCGTGATCGCGCTGCTCGCCCTCACCGCCCCGCTGACCGTCGGCGCGGACGTCCAGTCGGTGACGGCGGCGCCCGGCGGGCCGCTGGAACCGCCGAGCGCCGAATTCCCCCTCGGAACAGACCAGTTCGGGCGCTCGCTGCTCGGGCTGCTGATCTGGGGAGCCCGGATCTCACTGCTCGTGGGGCTGCTCGCGGCGGCCCTCTCGGTCGCCATCGGCACCGTGGTCGGGGTCGTCGCCGGGCACTACGGCGGCTGGTTCTCGACGGTCGTCATGCGGATCACGGACTGGTTCCTGGTGATGCCGACTCTGGTCCTCGCGATCGTGCTCGCCACCGTCATGTCCCGGTCGATGTGGACGGTGGTCGTGGCGATCGGCGTGACCGCCTGGCCGACGACGGCCCGCCTGGTGCGGGCGCAGACGATCGCGGTCGAGTCCCGCCCGTACATCGAGCGGGCGACAGCGCTCGGCGGCGGCCACGGGCACGTCATGAGCCGGCACGTCCTGCCGAACGTGATGCCGCTGGTGCTCGCGCAGACCACGCTCGGCATCTCGACGGCCATCCTCACCGAGGCGACCCTCGCCTTCCTCGGGCTCGGGGACCCGACGGTGGTCTCCTGGGGCGGGATGCTCCAGGACGCCCGGGAGGCGGGCGCGGTCTCCTCCGGCCACTGGTGGTACCTGGCTCCGCCCGGCATCGCGATCGCGCTGGTCGCGCTCGCCTTCACCCTCTGCGGCCGGGCCGTCGAGGCCGTTCTCAACCCGAAGCTGGGGGTGGGGCGTTGACCGCCCGAAGCCTGCTCGAGATCAAGGACCTGCGGGTGACGTACGGCTCCGGCGCCGCGGCCGTGCCCGCCGTGCGCGGGGTCGACCTGACGCTGGAGGCGGGGAGCAAGCTGGGGGTGGCGGGCGAGTCGGGCTGCGGCAAGTCGACGCTCGCGCTCGCGCTGCTCCGGCTCCTCCCCTCCTCGGCGCGCATCGAGGGCGAGGTGCTGCTCGACGGGGAGGACGTCCTCGCGATGTCGTGGGGGCGGCTGCGGGCGGTGCGCTGGGCGGGCGCGTCGATCGTCTTCCAGGGCGCGATGCACTCGCTCAACGCGGTGCACCGGATCGGGGACCAGATCGCCGAGCCGCTGCTCGTGCACGGCAGGTCGACCCCGGCGGCGGCCCGCCGGCGCGTGGGCGAGCTGCTGGAACACGTGGGCCTGCCCGCCGCGCGCGCGGCCGCCTACCCGCACGAGCTGTCCGGCGGCCAGCGGCAGCGCGTGATGATCGCGATGGCGCTCGCCTGCGACCCGCGGCTGATCGTCGCCGACGAGCCGACGACCGCGCTCGACGTGATGATCCAGGCACAGATCCTGCGGCTGATCGAGCGGCTCGTCGCCGAGGAGTCCATCAGCCTGCTGATGATCAGCCACGACCTGGCCGTCCTCGCCGACACCTGCGACCGGCTGGCCGTGATGTACGCGGGGCGGGTCGTCGAGGAGGGGCCCGCGCGGGCCGTGTACGAGGCGGCCGAGCACCCGTACGGGCGGGCGCTGTCCTCGGCGTTCCCCCGGATCGGGGACCTCGCGTCCCGGCGGGCGCCGCGCGGCCTGCCGGGCGACCCGCCGGACCCGGCCGACCTGCCGGGCGGCTGCGCGTTCCATCCGCGCTGCGCTGTGGCGGTGGACGCCTGTACGGAGCTCGACCAGGAACTACGGGAGGCGGGCGCGGGCCATCGGGCCGCGTGCGTCCATGTGGGGAGCACGCCATGAGTACGGACACGGCCGTGGGCACGAGGACGTCGACGAGGTCGCTGCTCTCGGCACGCGGGCTGCACGTCACCTTCCCGGGGCGGCGGGGCGCGCCGCCCGCGCGCGCGGTGGACGGCGTGGACCTCGACGTCGGCGCCGGCGAGATCGTCGCGCTCGTCGGCGAGTCGGGGTGCGGCAAGACGACGCTGGCCCGCTCGCTCCTGGGCCTGGTGCGGCCCACCGCGGGCACGGTCGCCTTCGACGGGAAGCCGCTCGCGTACACCTCCGGGGCGCTCAAGGCCTACCGGAAGCGGGCGCAGCTGGTCCTCCAGGACCCGAGCGGTTCGCTGAACCCCCGGCACACGGTGTACGACGCGGTGGCGGAGGGGCTGCGGATCCACGGGTACGCGGGGGACGAGCGGGCGGCGGTCGCCGGCGCCCTCGCGCGGGCCGGGCTCCGGCCGCCGGAGCGGTTCTTCCTGCGCTATCCGCACGAGCTGTCCGGCGGCCAGCGGCAGCGCGTGGTCATCGCGGGCGCGCTCGTCCTGGAACCCGAACTGATCGTCGCCGACGAGCCGGTGGCCTCCCTCGACGCGTCCGTACGGGGCGAGATCCTGGCGCTGCTGCTGCGACTGCGGGACGAACTGGGGCTCTCGGCGCTGGTGGTGACGCACGACCTGGGGCTCGCGTGGAACATCGCGGACCGGGTGGCGGTGATGTATCTGGGCCGGGTCGTGGAGACGGGTCCCGTGGAGACGGTCCTGGCGGCCCCCCGGCACCCGTACACACAGGCGCTGTTGTCGGTGCTTCCCGAGTCGGCGGGCGCTCCGGTCGTCCTGACCGGAGAGCCCCCGGACCCCTCGCGCATCCCGTCCGGCTGCCGCTTCCACGCCCGCTGCCAGGTCCTCGCCTCGGGCGAGGCGGCCCCGGTCGCGGACCTCTGCCGGGGCGAGAACCTGCCCGTCCTCGACGGCGGAGGGGCACGCGCGGTGGCGTGCCACTGGGTGGCCCGGGAGACGACGGCCTGAGCCCGCCGCCTCGGGCACGGGCCCGCCGGAGGCGGCCCATCGGGCTCGCGGCTCCTGGAGTCCGACGTGCCGCCGCTACGGGGCGGGGTTCTCCCGGTCGTACGTCTCCGTCAGCTCGCGGCTCCGCTTCACGTCCGCCGCCATCGCCTGGAGCAGGTCGTCGAGGGTGTCGAACTTGAGCATGCCGCGCACGTACGCCAGGAAGTCCACGGCCACGTGGAGCCCGTACAGGTCGAGGCCCTCGCGGTCGATCGCGTACGCCTCGACCGTCCGCTCCGTGCCGTCGAACTGCGGGTTCGTGCCGACGGAGATCGCCGCCGGCATGCGCTCGCCGTCGGCGGTCAGCCAGCCGGCGTAGACGCCGTCCGCGGGGATCGCGGTGTGCGGCAGGGTCTCGACGTTGGCCGTCGGGAAGCCCAGCTCGCGACCGCGCTGCGCGCCGCGGACGACGATGCCCTCGACGCGGTGCGGGCGGCCGAGGATCTCGGCCGCCCCGGCCATGTCGCCCTCGGCGACGAGCCGGCGGGTGAGCGTGGAGGAGAAGGGCTGGCCGCCGCCGGCCGAGCCGCTGACGTACAGGTCGATGACCTCGACCTCGTAGTCGTAGGTCTCGCCCAGCTCGGCGAGGAACGCCACGTTCCCGGCGGCCCGGTGGCCGAAGCGGAAGTTGGGGCCCTCGATGACCGCCTTGGCGTGCAGCTTGTCGACGAGGACCTTGACGATGAAGTCCGCCGGGGAGAGCTGGGAGAACTCGGCGGTGAACGGCAGCACGAGCACCGCGTCGACCCCGAGGCCGCCGATCAGCTCGGCGCGCCGGTGGTGCGGGGCGAGCAGCGGCGGGTGGCTGCCGGGCCGCACGACCTCGGAGGGGTGCGGGTCGAAGGTGACCACGACGGAGGGGACGCCGAGCTCCCGGGCGCGCTCGACGGCACGCCCGATGATCAGCTGGTGTCCGCGGTGCACCCCGTCGTAGGAGCCGATGGTGACGACGCTGCGCCCCCAGTCCTGGGGGATGTCCTCCAAGCCACGCCAGCGCTGCACTGTGACCGCTCCTCGTCCGCCTGTTCGCCCTGTTCGCCGATTACGCAGGTCTAAGACTGCCATGCCCGCGCCCGTCGGTCCGCATCGGCATGGAAGTGCCGGGACTCCGCAGCACCCGGAGGGTCTCGGGACCGAGCAGCGGAGCCCACTCCCCCGGTACGGCGACGGTCCAGACGACGAGGAGCCCGGCGAAGCCGGGGCGTTCGCCGGCGAGCCCCGCCAGGACCCGGTCGAGCCGTCCCGCGCCTTCGGGGGTACGGGTGTACAGGGCGGCGGCCCGGTGGACGAGCTCCCGTGTGCGGGGCTCGCTGCGCAGCCCGGCGCCCTCGGCGGCGGCGGTCAGGAGCGCGTCCAGGACGGAGAGCTCCCCGGCCTCGGCCTCGTACCGCTCGTGGTCCAGGAGTACGTCGAGCAGCTCGGCCCGCAGATGGCGGGAGGCGCCCGTGCCGGGGGCGGCGAGCACGGGGGCGAGGGCGCGGCGGACCACGGCGGGGCGGCCCCGGATCAGCCCGGAGACCAGGGGGAAGAGGACGGCGCGGGCGGCCGGGCCGTCCTCGAACCGCCGGTCCACGTAGCCGGCGACGTGCGCGGCGCCCTCGGGGAGGCGGGCGACGTAGTCGCGGACGAGGGCGGCGACGCGCCGGGTGAGCGCGGGGGTGTCGATCTCGGCGAGGGCGCGCAGCGCGCCGGCGGCCTCCTCCCCCGTGCCGTGCAGCCGGGACCGGAAGGCGGTGAGGACCGGTCCCGGGTGGGTCGCGAGGGCCTCGGCGAGGGCGGCGGCGGGCACCCGGGGTTCGGCGATGGCGCGGGGCAGATGGCGGGCCCGGGTGTGCGGGTCGCGGACGAGCAGGCCGAGGGCGGGGCCGTGGAGGGCCTGGTCGCCGGGGCGGGCGAGCAGGGCGAGGGCGGCGTAGCGGAGGAGCTCGCGGTCGGCGGGGGCGGTGAGGCGGTCGGCGACCAGCTGTCCGTACGCGGCGGCGGCGACCCGGCGCTCGGGGCGGCCGTCGTCGTGGGCCCAGCGGTCGACGGCGCGGCAGAGCGCGGAGGGCTCGTCCTCGGCGAGGGCGGCGAGCAGGCCGTCGGCGAGCGGGTGGGCGGTGGAGACGAGCGCCTCGCAGAGGTCGTCGACGGCGAGTCCCCGGTGGGTGTGCAGGAGGGCCTGGGCTGCGGTGGCGACGGTCGCGTGCGGGGCGGCGGGCAGGGGGCGTTCGTCGCCGAACCAGCGGCACAGCAGCGGCTGGACGCCCCGGGGGTCGGCGACGAGCAGCGCGGCGACGGCGTCGAGGCTCCGGTCGCCGTCTCCCCCGGGCGTCCCGGCCTGGGGCGGGTCGGCGGGCACGAGCCGCCGCAGCAGGTCGATCCGCTCGTCCTCGCCGAGCGGGAGCCCCTGCCAGAAGGCCACGCCGAAGCCGGCGAAGACCGGGTGGGGCGCGGGGCGGCCGCCGATTCGGTCGGCGAGGAGCCGCAGGACGGGCAGGTACGGCCGGGGGTCGGGCACCCGGCGTGCGGTCTCCCCGAGGAGCCGGACCGCCCACCAGACGGCGTCGGCGTACGGGTGGGGGGCGCCGGTCCGGTCGCCGCCCCGCGCTCCCGCGTCCGCGAACCGGTCGAGGGACTCCACGAGCGCGGCGAGGCGCGGGGCGAGCGCGCCGGGCCCCTGCTCGCGGTGGAGGCGCAGCAGCGCCTGGAGGACGGGGCCGATGCGGTGGCGGGGCACGGGCAGGTGCTCGGCGGCGGGCTCGCCCGTCGCAGGGGTCCGCTGGCGGGGGACCTCGGCGCCGGAGCGGGCCACCGGAGCGGCGGGCTCCCGGCGGGCCCGGCGGGCCCGGCGGCGCCCGGTCGGCGCCGGGGGGACGGGGTCCTCGTCGGACGGCCGCGCGGGAGGTACGGCGCCGGGCTGCCCCGTCAGGGGCACGAGCGCCCCGTCGCTGGCGCCCGCCGGGGAGGCGCCGCCCCAGGCCGCCGCACCCGGGCCCGAGGCGGAGCCGGACGGAGTTCCGGAACCACCGCCCGGTCCGCCGTCGGGCGGTCCGCCGCTGTCCGGTCCGCCACAGGGCGGTACGTCGGAACCGGCCCCGGCCCAGGCACCGGCGCCCCGCGCGGAAGCGGAACCGCGCCCGGGACCCTGCCCGCGCCCCGGCTCCCGACCGCGCACGGGATCGCGCCCCGGCTCCCCACCGCGCACGGGTTCCTGCCCGCGCCCCGGCTGCCCATCGCGCCCGGGTTCCTGCCCGCGCCCGGAATCATCCTGCTCGTGCCACGTGGTGGAACCGGGTCCCGGGGTGGCACCCGGGCCCGGCGCGAAGCCCGCGCCCACGGCCGGGTCCATGGCCGTGGCCCGGCCCGCGAGGTCTGCCGTGGCCGCCGTCCCCCCGGCCTCCGCCCGGGACCGGGCGGGTGTCGGGGGGACGCTGCTGTGGACCAGGGCGTGGAGGGCGGTGTCCAGGTCGAGGTGGGCGGCCTGGAGCCAGTCGGCGAGTTCCTCGTGGGCGAAGCGGTAGCCGGAGCCGGCGGGGACGAGGAGGCCTTCGGTGAGGACGGCCGAGGCCCAGCCCTCGCGCCAGGGGAACAGCTCCTCGAAGGAGGCCCGGTCGAGGACGCCGTGGCCGGGGCCGAGACAGCGGCGGGCCGCCTCGTGGACCTGGCCGGCGACCCGGGCGGCGAGCAGCCGCACGGCGGTCCCCCGGGGGAGGGGCCGGGAGCCCGCGGCGACCCGGACGGCGACGCGCAGGCACATCAGGTCGACGTGGGCCGTGAAGATCTCCTCCCGGCCCGGCCGGCCCGGGACCTCGCCCGGGAGCGCCGCCCGGACCTCGGCGAGCAGCCGGAGGGCGAGCGGATGGCGGGCGTCCGCCTCGGCGAGGTCGGTCTCGCCGATCCCGTACCCCTGTCCGACGGCCCGGGCCTCGGTCTCGGTGTACGGGCCGAGCACGAGGGCGGCGGGCAGGTCGTCTCCGTTGCCCTGGGCCGGCCGGTGCAGGGCCCCGGGGCCGTAGAGCGCGCCGGCGAGGTCCCAGTGCTCGGGGCGGCAGGCGGTGACCAGGCGGGCCCCGTGGTCGCGCAGCCACCGCTCGGTGGCCCCGGTCCAGTCGGCGAGGCGGTGGGCGAGGAGCGGCGGCATCTCCTCGGGGCCGTCGAGGACGACGAGCAGGGGGCGGCCCGCGTCGCGGGCGAGGGCGGCGGCGCGCTCCGGGGTGGCGGTCGCGGTGTCGCCGAGCGCCCCGGCGGCGGCGACGATCCGGCCCGCCTGGCGCAGGGCGCGGCCGACGGCGTCGGCGAGCGAGCGGTCCTCGGCGCGGAGGTCGGCGCCGCGCAGCCGGACCGTGGGGGCGGGTGCGGCGCCCTGGGAGCGGCGGGCGCAGAGCGCGGCGAGGGCGGTGGTGCGGCCGGTGCCGGGGGCGCCGACGAGCGCGAGAACGGGTGCCTCGCCGGCCGTGAAGCGGGCGAACTCCCGGGCGCACTCGGGGCGTTCGACGGGCTCGGGCCAGGGGTCGGGTTCCCGCGCCGGGCCGGTGGAGGTGGCGGTGAGCTCCAGGATTCCGGCGAGGTTGAGGTCCGGTCCGTAGGCGGGGACGGTGGCCGCGTTGCGCCGCAGGAGGGCGGCGAGCGGGCCGTCGGGGCGGAGCGGCACCGCGTATCCGGCGGCCGGGCGCCTTCCGTGCAGGGCGGTGCCGAGGACGGCGACGACGGTGCCGGTGGCGGTGTCGAGGACGGGGCCGCCCGCGGCCCGGCCGCCGCGGCGGAGGGCCTCGGCGCCCTCGGTGCCGATGGCGAGTTCGAGGGCGTCGGCGAGGAGGTGGAAGCGGTCGGCCGCGGCGTAGGTGACGGCGGCGGGGCCGAGGACCCGGGCCTCGCGCCAGCCGTGGGCGGCGATCCGGACGTAGGTGCCGGGCTCGATCTCGGGGCGGGTCGCGAGCGCGACGGGGCGGATGCCGAGCCCCTCGGTCCGTACGAGCGCGAGGCCGCTCTCCGGCAGGGGGGTGACGGCCTCGGCCTCGGCGAGCCAGGTGAGGTCGCCTGGGGCGTGCAGGACGAGACGCGCGAGCCCGTCGACCGCTTCGTGGCTGGTCACGACCGTGCCGTGATGATCGGCGAGGAATCCGGTGCCGCGCGGCCGGCCCGCCGGATCACGGATTTCCACCAGCGTCGCCAGGTCCCCGCGTCCCATGGTGTCGACGGTAGGTCGACGGTGATCACCCGGAGAACCGAGTCGGGAAACGCGCCCCCCGACGCTCCCCCGTTTCACTCCGAGCGCCTCCCCGATGGGGTGAAATATCTCGGAAGACACGTGTAGGGCGGACACGCGTGCGTGTCCGCCCTACACGCGACGATCAGACCTCAGCCGAAGACGGCGAGGCTCTTGGCCTTCCCCCGCTGCGCCTCGACCAGCGCGAGGAGCTTCCCTTCGGGCCCGAAGACCGCGACGGGACCCGTCGGGTACTCCGGCATCTCCAGCCGGACCCCGTTCAGGAGCAGCCTGGCCCGCTTCTCGTCGACGTCCCAGCGCGGGAACGCCGCCGTGGCCGCCTCGGCGACCGGCATGACCGTGAGCTCCTCCTGGAGCTGGTCGAGCGTCCGGGCCGCGTCGAGCTTGTACGGGCCGACCCGGGTGCGGCGCAGCGCGGTCAGATGGCCGCCCACGCCGAGTCCGGCGCCGAGGTCCCGGGCGAGCGCCCGGATGTACGTACCGGAGGAGCAGACGACCGAGACGACCAGGTCGACGACGGCGGTGCCGTCCTCGGCCGTGGCTTCCCGGACGTCGTACACCTGGAAGGAGGAGACGGTGACCGGGCGGGCCGGGATCTCGAACTCCTCGCCGCCGCGGACCCGCGCGTACGACCGCTTGCCGTCGATCTTGATCGCGGAGACCTTCGACGGCACCTGCATGATGGCGCCGGTCAGCTCGGCCACGCCCGCGTCGATCTGCTCCCGGGTGACCTTCGAAGCGTCGACCGACGCCGTGATCTCGCCCTCGGCGTCGTCGGTGATCGTGGTCTGGCCCAGGCGGATGGTGCCCAGGTACTCCTTCTCGGTCAGCGCGAGGTGACCGAGGAGCTTGGTCGCCCGCTCCACGCCGAGGACGAGGACGCCCGTGGCCATGGGGTCGAGCGTGCCCGCGTGGCCGACCCGGCGGGTCTTGGCGATCCCGCGCATCTTGGCCACGACGTCGTGCGAGGTGAAGCCCGACGGCTTGTCGACGATGACCAGGCCGTCGGGCGTCTTTGCTGCGTTGCTCATTCGGAGGCTTCGTCCTCGCCCGGCTTCTTGTAGGGGTCGGCGTCGCCGGCGAAGGAGGCGCCCGAGGAGGCCTCCCGCACCTGGGCGTCCGAGGCCCGCGCCTTGTCGAGGAGGTCCTCGATCGTCCGCGCGTTCTCCGGGAGGGCGTCCGCCATGAACGTCAGGGTGGGGGTGAACTTGGTGCCCGCCGCCCGGCCCACGGCCGAACGGAGGATGCCCTTGGCGCTCTCCAGGCCGGCCGCGGCGCTCGCCCGGTCCTCGTCGTCGCCGTAGACCGTGTAGAAGACCGTGGCCTCCCGCAGGTCACCGGTGACGCGGGTGTCCGTGATGGTCACGTGCGTACCCAGGCGCGGGTCCTTGATGCCGCGCTGCAGCTTCTCGGCGACCACCTCCCGGATGAGGTCTGCCAGCTTCTTCGCCCGCGCGTTGTCGGCCACTGGTCCTTCTCCTTCTTCGCCTTGCTCAAATCAGTCTTCATCAGTGTGGAGCCTGCGGCGCACCGACAGCAGCTCCACCTCGGGACGCGCGGCGACGAGCCGCTCACAGCGGTCGAGCACGTCCGATACGAACCCCGGGTCCCCGGACACCAGCGCGACGCCCAGCCGGGCCCTGCGGTGGAGGTCCTGGTCGCCCACCTCGGCCGCGCTCACAGAGAACTTGCGCTGGAGCTCGGCGACGATGGGGCGGACCACGGAGCGTTTCTCCTTCAGCGAGTGGACGTCGCCGAGGAGCAGATCGAAGGACAGAGTCCCCACGTACATGCGGTGCCGGATGTCCCGCCGGTTCGGGTTCGGTGGCCTGCCGGGCCGTCGCTCGGCAGGGACACCAGAACCGTACACGCAACGGCCGGGGCCGATCGACGGAATAACTTCCACCGACCGGCCCCGGCTCACTGCTGCGATCGGACGCGATCAGGCGCGGGGCTTCTCGCGCATCTCGTACGTCGCGATGACGTCGTCGATCTTGATGTCGTTGAAGTTTCCGAGGTTGATACCACCCTCGAAGCCTTCGCGGATCTCGGTGACGTCGTCCTTGAAGCGGCGCAGACCGTGGATCGTGAGGTCCTCGGCGATGACCTTGCCGTCGCGGACGAGGCGCGCCTTGGTGTTGCGCTTGACCTCGCCGGAGCGGATGAGGACACCGGCGATGTTGCCCAGCTTGGACGAGCGGAAGACCTCGCGGATCTCCGCCGTACCGAGCTCGACCTCTTCGTACTCCGGCTTGAGGAGACCCTTCAGGGCCGCCTCGATCTCCTCGATGGCCTGGTAGATCACCGAGTAGTACCGGACGTCGACGCCCTCGCGCTCCGCCATCTGCGCGGCACGGCCGGCCGCACGGACGTTGTAGCCGATGACGATGGCGTCGGAGCCCATGGCCAGGTCGATGTCCGACTCCGTGACCGCACCCACACCGCGGTGCAGGACGCGGATGTCGACCTCTTCGCCGACGTCGAGCTGGAGCAGCGAAGCCTCGAGGGCCTCGACCGCACCGGACGCGTCGCCCTTGATGATGAGGTTGAGTTCCTGGACGAGACCGGCCTTGAGCACCTTGTCGAGGTCCTCGAGGGACACCCGGCGGACGCGCTTGGCGAAGGCGGCGTTGCGCTCACGCGCAGCGCGCTTCTCGGCGATCTGACGCGCCGTACGGTCCTCGTCGACCACCAGGAGGTTGTCGCCGGCACCCGGCACGTTGGTGAGACCGAGCACCAGGACGGGAGTCGACGGGGTCGCCTCCTCGACGTTGTTGCCCTTGTCGTCGAGCATCGCCCGGACGCGGCCGTACGCGTCGCCGACCACCACGGTGTCGCCGATGCGCAGCGTTCCGCGCTGGACCAGGACGGTCGAGACGGCACCACGACCACGGTCGAGGTGGGACTCGATGGCAATACCCTGCGCGTCCTGGTTCGGGTTGGCCCGCAGGTCGAGCGAGGCGTCGGCGGTGAGGACGACGGCCTCCAGCAGGGAGTCGATGTGCAGACCCTGCTTGGCGGAGATGTCGACGAACATCGTGTCGCCGCCGTACTCCTCGGCCACCAGACCGAACTCGGTCAGCTGACCGCGGACCTTGGTCGGGTCGGCACCCTCGACGTCGATCTTGTTGACCGCGACGACGATCGGGACGCCGGCGGCCTTGGCGTGGTTGAGCGCCTCGATCGTCTGCGGCATGACGCCGTCGTTGGCCGCGACCACGAGGATCGCGATGTCGGTCGACTTCGCACCACGGGCACGCATGGCGGTGAACGCCTCGTGACCCGGGGTGTCGATGAAGGTGATGCGACGCTCTTCGCCGTTGACCTCGGTACCCACCTGGTAGGCACCGATGTGCTGGGTGATGCCACCGGCCTCGCCCGCGACGACGTTCGTCTTGCGGATCGCGTCGAGCAGTCGGGTCTTACCGTGGTCGACGTGACCCATGACGGTGACGACCGGGGGACGGGAGACCAGAGCCTCTTCGCCGCCCTCGTCCTCGCCGAACTCGATGTCGAAGGACTCGAGGAGCTCGCGGTCCTCCTCCTCCGGGCTGACGATCTGGACGACGTAGTTCATCTCGTCGCCGAGCATCTGCAGCGTGTCGTCGGAGACGGACTGCGTGGCCGTGACCATCTCACCGAGGTTCATCATCACCGCGACGAGCGACGCCGGGTTGGCGCCGATCTTCTCGGCGAAGTCGGTGAGGGAGGCACCGCGCGACAGGCGGATGGTGTCGCCGTTGCCGCGAGGCAGCATCACGCCGCCCACGGACGGGGCCTGCATGGCCTCGTACTCCTGGCGCCTCTGACGCTTCGACTTGCGACCACGACGCGCGGGACCGCCGGGGCGACCGAAGGCGCCCTGCGTGCCACCACGTCCGCCCGGGCCACCGGGACGCCCACCGAAGCCGCCGGGACGACCGCCGAAGCCGCCGCCACCGCCGCCGGGACCACCCGGACGACCGCCGCCGCCACCGGGACCACCGGGACGGCCGGCGAAGCCGCCGCCGCCACCGCCGGGACCGGCCGGACGACCGGCGAAGCCGGGACGACCGCCACCGCCGCCGCCGGGACCACCCGGACGGCCGCCGGGGCCACCGGGACCACGGCCGCCAGGACCGGGGCGCGGGCCGGCAGCGGGACGCTGCGGCATCATGCCCGGGTTTGGACGGTTACCGCCGGGCGCGCCGCCCGGACGGGGAGCCTGCGGACGCGGCATGCCACCGGGGGTGGGACGCGCGCCGCCCTGGCCCTGCGGACGCGGGGCGCCACCGGGGCCGCCCTGCGGACGCGGAGCGCCCGGAACGGCGCCGGGGCCGCCCTGCGGACGCGGGGCGCCGCCGCCGGGACGGGGCGCCTGCGGGCGCGCCATTCCGGTGGAGCCACCCGAGGTGAAGGGGTTGTTGCCCGGACGCGGACCGGCCGGACGGGCACCGCCCGGACGGGGAGCACCCTGGCCCTGCGGACGCGGGGCACCCTGACCCTGACCCTGCGGGCGCGGGGCCTGCTGGGCGGGGCGGGCGGCCGGGCGGGGGCCCGGGGTCGCGCCGGCGGGACGCTGGGCGGCCGGGGCCGCCGGAGGCGCGGTGAACTCCGGGGTCGTCGGAGCCGGGGAGGCCGGCGCCGGCTTCGGCGCGGCCGGGGGCTTCGGACCCGGGGTGGGACGCGAGCCCGGAGTGGGCGCCGCGGCGGGCTTCTCCGCGACCACGGGCTTGGGCGCCGCCGGGGCGGGTGCTCCAGGCTTCGGGGCGGAGGGACGTACAGCCTGCGCCGGGGACGGCGCGGCGGGGGAGGCCGGCGCCGGCTTCGGCGCGGCGGGGGAAGGCGCTGCCTTGCGGGGCGCGCCGGGCTTGGCAGCGGTCTTGCCGGCGTTGCCACCGGGACCCTGCAAAGCGTCAGTCAACTTGCGCACGACCGGCGCCTCGATCGTCGAGGACGCCGAACGGACGAATTCACCGAGTTCTTGGAGCTTGGCCATGACGACCTTGCTCTCCACGCCGAACTCCTTGGCGAGTTCGTATACCCGGACCTTAGCCACTTCGCTCCTTTGAGGTCCGGTTACCGCCGGACCGTCGCTACTTCATGGGCGTACTCATCGCGTACTCATCGAGTGCTCATCGCAATCTCGACCTACTTCCAACTCGCGAGGTACCTGACCGCACGGTGATCCGTGCCGTACATCTTCATCACTGCGGTGCCGATGGCTCGACGTGGTGACGGAGTTCCGCGGTGTCGAGCGGGCCCTGGACCTTGAAGGCCCTGGGGAACGCTCGGCGGCGGACCGCCAGGTCGAGACAGACCACGGCGGGGTGCAGGTACGCACCCCGGCCGGGCAGCGTACCGCGATGATCCGGAACACACTCGTCCTTATTCACCACGATCCGCAGCAGATCGCTCTTGGCCGCTCGCTCCCGACATCCCACACAGGTTCGTTCAGGGCATACGCGGGCTTGCGTCCGGCCAGACACGATTAAGTCTACCTCCCCGTACCGACCTCACCCGTTCAGGGCAAGAATCGAACAGCTGTTGGCCAAAAACGGTCTCAGTCCTGCGGACCGGTCGGCTCGGTGTCCGGACGGATGTCGATCCGCCAGCCGGTGAGGCGCGCGGCCAGGCGGGCGTTCTGCCCCTCCTTGCCGATCGCCAGCGACAGCTGGTAGTCGGGCACCGTCACACGGGCGGACCGGGCGGCCAGGTCGACGACCTCGACCTTGGAGACCCGCGCCGGGGAGAGCGCGTTCGCCACCATCTCGGCCGGGTCGTCCGACCAGTCGACGATGTCGATCTTCTCGCCGAGCAGCTCCGCCATCACGTTGCGGACGCGGCTTCCCATCGGGCCGATGCAGGCGCCCTTGGCGTTCAGGCCCGAACGGGTGGCGCGCACGGCGATCTTGGTGCGGTGGCCGGCCTCACGGGCGATGGCCGAGATCTCGACGGAACCGTCGGCGATCTCGGGCACCTCCAGCGCGAAGAGCTTCTTCACCAGATTGGGGTGGGTGCGCGAGAGGGTGACGGACGGACCGCGGACACCGCGGGCCACCCGGACGACGTACGTGCGCAGCCGCAGACCGTGCGAGTAGTCCTCGCCCGGCACCTGCTCCTGCACCGGGAGGATGGCCTCCAGCTTGTCGTCCAGCCGGACCAGGACGTTCTTCGGGTCCTTGCCCTGCTGCACCACACCGGCGACGACGTCGCCCTCGCGGCGCGCGTACTCGCCGAACGTCACGTCGTTCTCGGCGTCCCGCAGCCGCTGCTGGATCACCTGGCGGGCCGTGCTGGCCGCGATCCGGCCGAAGTCCGACGGGGTGTCGTCGAAGTCCTTGGGCTCCTGGCCCTCCTCCAGCTCGGAGGGGTCTTCCTTCGCCCACACCGTCACGTGACCGGTCTGCCGGTTCAGCTCCACGCGCGCGTGGCGGCGGGCGTCGGGGGTGCGGTGGTAGGCGATGAGGAGGGCCGACTCGATCGCCTCGACCAGCAGGTCGAAGGAGATCTCCTTCTCATTCGCCAAGCCCTTGAGCAGCTTCACGTCGATGTCCACGGCTACGCCTCCTCTTCCTTCTTGTCCTTGCGGTTGAACTCGATCTCGACACGCGCCTTGGCGATGTCGGTGAACTCGACCCGGCGGGCGGTGGGCTTGCGCCCCTTCACGCCCGGCACTTCGAGGTCGAGGCCGTCCTCGTCCACGGCGAGGATCCGGGCGACGAACTCCTCGCCCGCGGCGAGCTGGAGCTTGGCCAGCCTGCCGGTGGCCCGCACGTAGTGGCGGTGCTCGGTCAGGGGGCGGTCGGCGCCGGGGGAGCTGACTTCGAGGACGTACTCGCCCTCGCCCATCACATCGGTCTCGTCGAGCTTCTCGGAGATCTCACGGCTCAGCTCGGCGCAGGCGTCCAGCTCCACGCCCTCTTCCGAGTCGACGACCACGCGCAGCAGTCCGCGACGGCCTGCCCGGGACACCTCGATCTCTTCCAGATCCAGGTCCTTCGCGTCGACGAGCGGCTCAATGAGTCCGCGCAGCCTGTCGCTCTGGGTGGTGCTCATCCGGGTGACTCCTCGGCCGCGTGTGCTGTTGTGGGTTCCGTCGCGTGTCAGACCAAAGGGTATCCGGTCCCGGAGGGTGTTGCCGTCCACCGCCCCGGGGCCCGCGGGTACGCTCGCCTGCGGTGATCTCGACGATCTTCGACGACGCACGACGGACGAGGGAGAGAGCGTGACGACGACGGGCAGGCGCGCACTCCTCAGGGCGGGCGCGGCCGCGGGCGCGACGGCCCTCGTGGGCTGCACCTCCGACGCCGGGGGCGGCGGCGGTACGCGGAGGCCGAGCGCCGCCGAGCTGGAGGCCGAACGGGTGGCCCGCGCCGAGGCGGCACTGCGGCTCCGCTCGGTGACCGCCGCGCGGGGCCTGCTGGAACGTTACGACGCGGTGCTCGCCACGCATCCCGCCCTCGCGCCCCGGCTGACGCCGCTGCGCCGTTCGGTGGCGGCGCACGCGCAGGCCCTGGGCGAGGGCGGGACGACGGCGCGACCCGCGGCCGCGACCCCCTCGGCCGCCGCGCCGACGCCCGCCTCGGCCTCCCCCTCCCCCGCCACGGCGTCCCCGTCGGCCTCCTCCGGACCGAAGCCGCCGCCGGTGCCGGTGGCCGCCGATCCGCGCGCGGCACTCAAAGAGCTCGCGGCGGCCGAGCGGGAGGCCTCCGACCGGCACACGAAGGCCCTGGTCACGGCCCCGCCCGAGTACGCGCGCCTGCTCGCCTCCGTGGCGGCGGCGGGCGCCGCGCACGCCTACCTGCTGACCGAAGGAGCACCGGCATGAGCGCCCTCGACGCCGCCCAGGCGGCCCTGGCCGCCGAACACGCCGCGGTGTACGGCTACGGGGTCGTCGGCGGCCGGATCGGCACGGCGCGCAGGGCCGAGGCCACCGCCGCCTACGAGGCCCATCGGGCCCGCCGGGACGCGCTGCGCCGCACCGTGCGCGACCTCGGCGGCACGCCGGTGGCCGCGGCGGCCGCGTACGAGCTGCCGTTCCGGGTCGCCGACCCGGCCGGGGCCGTGCGGCTCGCGGCCGTGCTGGAGGACCGGGTGGCCGGGGTGTACTCCGACCTCGTCCGGGCCGGGCAGGGGCCGCTGCGGAGCGAGGCGGCCGCCGCGCTGCGCGAGGCGGCGGTCCGCGCGGTCCGCTGGCGCGGCAGCGACGTAACCTTTCCTGGGCTCGCCGAGCGGGTGTGAGCCGGGCCCCGACCGGGCCGGCCGATCGTCGGACGGACCGTCACACCGAACGTCAGAAGGACAACGCACGCATGGCTTTCGAACCGCCGCAGCGACTCGTACGGGCGCTCGGTGAGACGTACGGGGAGACCGCGGCGAACGAGTGGCTCGGGGAGCTGCCGGAGCACGCGCGGGCCGTGCTCGACCGCGCGTCCCTCGACGCCGAGCGGGTGACGGCCCCCGGCGGGCGGAGCAGTCTGGTCCTCCTCGTCCGGCGCCCCGACGACTCCCCCGCGGCCCTGAAGATCGCGCCGCCGTTCACCCGGCCCGAGTGGGAGCGGGACGCGCTGGCGCACTGGAACGGCTGGGGTGCCGTCCGGCTGCTCGACGAGACCCCCGAGGGCGGCCTCGTCCTCGAACGGCTGCACCCCGACGTCTCGCTGCGCTCCCTGCCGGAGGCGAAGGCGCTCCTGGAGGCCGCCGGGACCGTGCGGAAGCTGTGGGTGGATCCGCCGGCCGGGCACGGTTTCGAGTCGGTGGCCGAGCGGACGGAGCGGCAGGCCGCGGCGATGGAGCCGTACCGCGCGGACCCGGCGGCGGCCGGGCTGACGGCGGCGGCGCTCGCCGCCCGCGAGGAGCTGGTGGCCGCCCCGGGCGAGTCGCTGCTGCTGCACGGCTGCTTCCGCCAGGGCAAGGTGCTGGGCGGCGACCGGGCCCCCTGGCTCGCCGTCGGGCCCGAGCCGCTCGTCGGCGAGCGCGCCTACGACCTGGCGCGGCTCGTCCGCGACCGGGTGGAGGACCTGGTGGGCGCCTCGGCGGGGGCCTCGATCGCCCGACGCCGGGTGAACAAGCTGGCGGACTCGCTGGACGTGGACCGGGAGCGGCTGCGCGGCTGGACGCTGTTCCGCGCGGTCGAGTCGGGGACGCGGGCGCTCGCGGCGGGGCGGCGGCAGGACGCGGAGCTCCTCATGGAGTTCGCGAGCTGGCTGTAGGGGAATACCCTTCTTGTAACGTTCGCCGGTCCTCGGCGTACGGCCGGCTCGGCTCCAGGGGGCCGTGATGATCGAAGAGCTGCTGATGGCGGCGGCCGCCGCGGCCGCGACGGCCGGGGTGTACGCGGCCGCGGCGGCGCGGGTCGTGAAGCAGTACGAGCGCGGGGTCGTCTTCCGCTTCGGGCGGCTGCGCGAGGAGATCCGCTCGCCCGGGTTCACGATGATCGTCCCGGTCATCGACCGCCTCCACAAGGTCAACATGCAGATCGTCACGATGCCGGTGCCGGCCCAGGAGGGCATCACCCGGGACAACGTCACGGTGCGGGTGGACGCGGTCGTGTACTTCAAGGTGGTCGACGCGGCGGACGCGCTGGTGCGGGTGGAGGACTACAAGTTCGCGGTCTCGCAGATGGCGCAGACCTCGCTGCGGTCCATCATCGGCAAGAGCGACCTGGACGATCTGCTGTCCAACCGGGAGAAGCTCAACCAGGGCCTGGAGCTGATGCTGGACAGCCCGGCGATGGGCTGGGGCGTCGCCATCGACCGGGTCGAGATCAAGGACGTGTCCCTGCCGGAGACGATGAAGCGCTCGATGGCCCGGCAGGCGGAGGCGGACCGGGAGCGGCGGGCCCGGGTGATCAACGCGGACGCGGAGCTCCAGGCGTCGAGGAAGCTGGCGGAGGCGGCCGAGGTGATGTCGGAGCAGCCGGCGGCGCTGCAGCTGCGGCTGTTGCAGACGGTGATGGCGGTGTCGGCGGAGAAGAACTCGACGCTGGTGCTGCCGATCCCGGTGGAGCTGCTGAGGTTCCTGGAGCGCGCGACGCCGGTGTCCGGGGCGTCCGGCGAGGAGGCCGAGGCGGTGTCGCCGGCACCGGACCGGAATCTCGCTCCGGCACCGGACCAGACCCTCGCCCCGGCACCGGACCAGACCCTCGCCCCGGCACCGCACCAGGCACCGCCGCATCAGGCACCCGCTCCGGCCCTGCCGCTGAGCGAGGCGTATCTCAGGGGCCGGGCGGCGGCGGTGGACGCGATCGAGGACCTGACGGGCGCCTCGGTGGATCCCGTGGCGCACGAGGACGCGACCTGAGACCTCCGGGCATGCCGGAGGGGCGGGGCCCGCGGCCCCGCCCCTCCGTCGCGTCAGGTCACGTGCCCCGCGGTCAGGCGGTGAGGCGGGCGATCGCCTCGTCGACCGTGAGCTCCTCGCGCTCGCCCGTGCGGCGGTCCTTCAGCTCCACGACCCCCTCGCCGGAGCGGCGGCCCGCGACCAGGATCTTCGGGACGCCGATGAGCTCGGCGTCCGTGAACTTGACGCCCGGGGAGACGCCCGCGCGGTCGTCGGTCAGGACGCGCAGGCCGGCGGCGGCCAGCTTGTCGGAGACCTCCAGGGCCAGCTCGGTCTGGAGGGCCTTGCCGGCGGCGACGACGTGGACGTCGGCCGGGGCGACCTCGGCGGCCCAGCACAGGCCCTTCTCGTCGGCGGTCTGCTCGGCGAGCGCGGCCACGGCGCGGGTGACGCCGATGCCGTACGAGCCCATGGTCACGCGGACGGGCTTGCCGTTCTGGCCGAGGACGTCGAGCTTGAGGGCGTCGGCGTACTTGCGGCCCAGCTGGAAGATGTGGCCGATCTCGATGGCGCGGTCCAGCTTGAGGCCGGTGCCGCACGCGGGGCACGGGTCGCCCTCCTGGACGACGACGACGTCGACGTACTCCTCGACCTCGAAGTCACGGCCCGCGACGACGTTCTTCGCGTGCATGCCCTCCTTGTTGGCACCCGTGATCCAGGAGGTGCCGGGCGCCACGCGCGGGTCGGCGAGATAGGTGACCTTCTCCAGGCCCTGCGGGCCGACGTAGCCGCGGACGAGGTCGGCGCGCTGCGCGAAGTCCTCCTCCGTCACCAGCTCGACCGTGGCCGTGGGGCCGAAGTGCTCCTCGACCTTGTCCATGTCGACCTCGCGGTCGCCGGGGACGCCGATGGCGACGATCTCGCCGTCGACCTTCACCAGGAGGTTCTTGAGCGTGGCGGAGGCCGGCACGCCCAGCGAGGCGGCGAGCGTCTCGATGGTGGGGGTGTCGGGGGTCGGGATCTCCTCGGCGGCGGGGACCGCGCTGCCGTCGACCGGCTTCACGGCCTGGTAGACGGCCTCGGTGTTCGCGGCGAAGTCGCAGTTCGGGCAGTCGGCGAAGGTGTCCTCGCCGGCGCCGGCCGGGGCCAGGAACTCCTCGGACTTCGAGCCGCCCATCGCGCCGGCGGTCGCGGCGACGATCCGGTAGTCGAGGCCGAGGCGCTCGAAGATCCGCTGGTAGGCCTGGCGGTGCAGGGCGTAGGACTGGGCGAGGCCCTCGTCCTCGGTGTCGAAGGAGTACGAGTCCTTCATGAGGAACTCGCGGCCGCGCAGGACGCCGGCGCGGGGGCGGGCCTCGTCGCGGTACTTGTTCTGGATCTGGTACAGGATGACCGGCAGGTCCTTGTAGGACGAGCACTGGTCCTTCACGAGGAGGGTGAAGATCTCCTCGTGGGTGGGGCCGAGGAGGTAGTCGGCACCCTTGCGGTCCTGGAGGCGGAAGAGCTCCGCGCCGTACTCCTCCCAGCGGCCGGTCGCCTCGTAGGGCTCGCGGGGCAGCAGCGCGGGCAGGAGGACCTCCTGCGCGCCGATGGCGTCCATCTCCTCGCGGACCACGCGCTCGACGTTGGCGAGGACCTTCAGGCCGAGGGGCAGCCAGCTCCAGATGCCGGCGGCGGTGCGGCGGACGTAGCCGGCGCGCACGAGGAGCTTGTGGCTGAGGACCTCGGCGTCCGCCGGGTCGTCGCGCAGCGTCTTCGCCATCAACTTCGACATGCGCTGGACCGGTGCGTTGGCCATGGTTCTCGTACTCCTGCCGGATGTGGGTCCCCCCTGCTCGAGCGCAGCCGAGAGCTCGGGGGAGGGTGATGGCCCCGAGGTTAGCCGGGCGGCACCGGACCGGGGAAATCAGTTCCGTCGCGGGAGGGGCAGCGGGGCGCCCATGACGGCGTACGGGCGGGCCGCGCTCGGGAAGTGGACCTGGCGGGCGAGGTCGTCGTAGCCGAGGGCGCGGTAGAGGCCGCGGGCCGGGGAGTCGGTGTCGATGGCGGAGAGGATCGAGCGCCGCTCGTCGGCCCCGTCGGTGATCGTGGTGATCAGTCCGCGGCCCACCCCGCGGCCCTGGTAGGCGGGGTGGACGTGGAGCTCGGTGATGACGAACGAGCCGTCGAGCCAGTCGGCGGTGCCGGTGGCGCGCAGGTACGGCTCCACGACGGTGGACCACCAGTGCGTACGGTCGTTGGGCATGCCGTACACGAAGCCGACGAGCCGCCCCGAGGGCGTGGTGGCGCCGTAGGCCCGGGCGCCGGGGCTCATGAGGTGGCGCAGCACGATGTGGCGGCGTACGGCGACCTCGTCCTGGTCCAGGCCGAAGGCGACCGCCTGCACGGCGAGGGCCTCGTCCACCTTGGCGGCGAGATTGACCGGTCCGATCATGACCTCTGCGTCATCCATGCGGCGCACCCTACAAGCGGCCGGGGTCTCAGAACAGCACGCTCATGAAGGCGCCGGTCTCGCGGAAGCCGACGCGGCGGTACGAGGCCCTGGCGGGGGTGTTGTAGTCGTTGACGTACAGGCTGACCACCGGGGCGACGTCGGCGAGGGCGTACTGGAGCACGGCGGCCATGCCGGTCTCGGAGAGGCCCTTGCCGCGGTGCTCGGGGGCGACCCAGACGCCCTGGATCTGGCAGGCCTGGCGGGTCGCGGCGCCGATCTCCGCCTTGAAGACGACCTTGCCGTCCTCGATCCGGGCGAAGGATCGGCCGGCGCCGACGAGCTCGGCGACCCGGGCCTGGTAGAGCAGTCCGCCGTCGTTGGCGAGCGGGGAGACGCCGACCTCCTCGGTGAACATGGCCACGCACGCGGGCATGATCGTTTCCATCTCGTTCTTGCGGACGCGACGGACCAGCGGATCGGGGACGACGGTGGTGGAGGGCTCCTCGGCGATCATCAGCGGCTGGCGGGCGCGGACGTCCCGCGCCGGGCCCCAGCTGGGTTCCAGGAGCCGCCACAGCTCGCCGGTGGGCTCGGCGGGGCCGACGATCGAGGAGCAGCGCCGGCCGATCCGGCGGGCCCGGTCGGCGAAGGCGCGGACGGCCTCGGGCGTGGCGCAGATGGGGACGAGGTTGGCGCCGGAGTAGCAGAGCGAGCGCAGTCTTCCCTCGGTGTACCAGCCCCACATCTCGCCGCCGAGCCGCCAGGGGTCGAGCCCGGCGACCTGGACGCGGGCGGTCACGAAGGCGTTCTCGACGGGGGCGCTCTCCAGGACGGCCAGGGCGGCGCCGAGGTCGGCGGGTTCGAGGACCCGGGTGGTGGTCTCTGTCAGCACGAGGGGGCCTCACGGTACGGATCTGCTGGTCTCCGCACTGTACCCCCGTGTGCTGTGGCGGGGCCCGTCACAGCACACGAAACCCCTCGGCCCGGCAGGGCGGAGGGGTTTCGTGGACGGCAGTCTCAGACGCCGATGGCGACCGACGGCTCGCCGCTGGCGACGCCGTCCTTCTCCATCTGCTCGGCGATCTTGAGGGCCTCCTCGATGAGGGTCTCGACGATCTTCGACTCGGGGACGGTCTTGATGACCTCGCCCTTCACGAAGATCTGGCCCTTGCCGTTGCCGGAGGCGACGCCGAGGTCGGCCTCGCGGGCCTCGCCCGGGCCGTTGACGACGCAGCCCATGACGGCGACGCGCAGCGGGACGGTCATGCCGTCGAGGCCGGCGGTGACCTCCTCGGCGAGCTTGTAGACGTCGACCTGGGCGCGGCCGCAGGACGGGCAGGAGACGATCTCCAGGCGGCGCGGCTTGAGGTTCAGCGACTCCAGGATCTGGTTGCCGACCTTGACCTCCTCGACCGGCGGGGCCGAGAGGGAGACGCGGATGGTGTCGCCGATGCCCTCGGACAGCAGCGCGCCGAAGGCGACGGCGGACTTGATCGTGCCCTGGAAGGCGGGGCCGGCCTCGGTGACGCCGAGGTGCAGCGGGTAGTCGCACTGGGCGGCCAGCTGGCGGTAGGCGTTGACCATCACGACCGGGTCGTTGTGCTTGACCGAGATCTTGATGTCGCCGAAGCCGTGCTCCTCGAAGAGGGAGGCCTCCCACAGCGCGGACTCGACGAGCGCTTCGGGGGTGGCCTTGCCGTACTTCTTCAGCAGCCGGGCGTCGAGGGAGCCCGCGTTGACGCCGATCCGGATCGGGGTGCCCGCGTCCTTGGCGGCGTGGGCGATCTCCTTGACCTTGTCGTCGAACTGCTTGATGTTGCCGGGGTTGACGCGGACGGCCGCGCAGCCGGCGTCGATGGCGGCGAAGACGTACTTCGGCTGGAAGTGGATGTCGGCGATGACCGGGATCTGCGACTTCCGCGCGATGACCGCGAGGGCGTCGGCGTCGTCCTGGGTGGGACAGGCCACGCGCACGATCTGGCAGCCGGAGGCGGTCAGCTCGGCGATCTGCTGGAGCGTGGCGCCGATGTCGGAGGTGCGGGTCGTCGTCATCGACTGCACGGAGACGGGGGCGTCACCGCCGACGGCCACGCTGCCGACCTGGATCTGACGGCTCTTGCGCCGCTCGGCGAGCCGGGTCGGGACGGTCGGGATACCGAGAGAAATCGCGGTCATCTTTTGTGCAACCTCAAGGTTGTGCGTCGGCGGGCTCAGGTCTCCGAGGTTACCGCCCTGGGGGCGGGGGCCCCGACACCAGCGGGTCGGAGCCCCCGGGGGCTGTGTCCGGAACTACGTCAGCCGCACCGGGTTGACGATGTCGGCGGCGAGGACGAGCAGCGTGAAGCAGACGAAGACGCCGGCCACCACGTACGCGGCGGGCATCAGCTTGGCCACGTCGAACGGGCCCGGGTCGGGGCGCTTGAAGATCCGGGCCGTGTGGCGGCGTACGGACTCCCACAGGGCGCCCGCGATGTGACCGCCGTCGAGCGGCAGCAGCGGGAGCATGTTGAACAGGAACAACGAGACGTTGAAGAACACCAGGAGGTTCATGAACATGACGATGATCCGCTCCGGCGGAGCGTCGACGGTCATGAGCTCACCGGTGAGCCGGGCGGCGCCGACGACACCGACCGGGGAGTCCGAGGCGCGCTCCCCGTCGCCGAAGGTGGCGTCCCAGAGTCCGGGGATCTTGCCGGGGAGGGCGACGACCGACTCGACGCCGTTCTCCAGCAGGTCGGACATCCGTTCGGTGGTCTCGCCGAAGCTGAGGGCACCGACCTCGGTCTTCGAGGCGAAGCCGAGGTAGCCGGCGTCGATGTACCGGACGGGCTGGACGACCTGGCCGTCCTCGTCCTTCATCGGCACCTTGTTGGTGACGAGGGTGGGGTGCAGGTCGACGCGCTGCCCGTCGCGCTCGACGGTGATCGTCGCCGCGCCGATGGTGTCGCGGATGCGGTCGGAGAGCGTGTCCCAGTCCCCCACCGGCGCGCCGTTGAAGGCGACGATCTTGTCACCCTCCTTCAGGCCCGCCTTGAACGCCGGGGAGACCGGGTCGCCCTGCTGGCACTTCTCGCGCTTCTCGCTCTGCTCGATGACGCACTTCTGGACGCCGGCGACCTTGGTCGTCTGGCCCTCGATGCCCAGCGTCATCATCGAGCCGAAGAAGAGCGCCGCCGCCAGGACCAGGTTCATGAACGGTCCGGCGAACATCACGATCACGCGCTTCCACGGCTTGCGCGTGTAGAAGAGCCGGGTCTCGTCGCCGGGCTTCAGCTCCTCGTAGGACGCCTCGCGGGCGTCCTCGATCATGGAGCGCCAGGGCGAGGTGGAGCGGGCCTCGATCTTGCCGTCCTCGCCGGGCGGGAACATGCCGATCATGCGGATGTAGCCGCCGGCCGGGATCGCCTTGATGCCGTACTCGGTCTCGCCACGCCTCTTCGACCAGATCGTGGGGCCGAAGCCGACCATGTACTGCGGCACGCGGATGCCGAAGAGCTTGGCGGTCGACAGGTGGCCCAGCTCGTGCCACGCGATGGAGACGAGCAGTCCCAGCGCGAACAGCACGATGCCGAGGATGTACAGGAGCACTTCGGTCATGCGCGCGCCTCCGCCGTTGCCTTCGCCGCCAGCTCACGGGCCCGGGCCCGGGCCCAGGTCTCCGCTTCGAGGACGTCCGGGACGGTGAGGGAGGTTCCCGTACCGGGAACGCCGTGCTCCGCGACGACCGCTGTGACCGTATCCATGATGCCGTTGAACGGCAGGCGTCCGGCGAGGAACGCCTCGACGCACTCCTCGTTCGCCGCGTTGAACACGGCGGGGGCCGTGCCGCCCAGCTCGCCGACGTGCCGGGCGAGGCCGACCGACGGGAAGGCCTCCGTGTCGAGCGGGAAGAACTCCCAGGTGGAGGCCTTGGTCCAGTCGAAGGCGGGGGCCGCGTCCGGGACGCGCTCCGGCCAGCCGATGCCGATGGCGATGGGGCCGCGCATGTCGGGCGGGGTGGCCTGGGCGAGCGTGGAGCCGTCCGTGAACTCGACCATCGAGTGGACGTACGACTGCGGGTGCACGACGACCTCGATGCGGTCGAAGGGGATGTCGTACAGCAGGTGCGCCTCGATGACCTCCAGGCCCTTGTTCACCAGGGTGGCGCTGTTGACCGTGATCACCGGGCCCATGGCCCAGGTCGGGTGGGCCAGCGCGTCCTCACGGGTCACATGGGCGAGCTGCTCGCGCGTCCGGCCGCGGAAGGGGCCGCCGGAGGCGGTGACGACCAGCTTGCGGACGTCGGCCCGGGTGCCGGCGGCGAGCGCCTGGAAGAGCGCCGCGTGCTCGGAGTCGACCGGGATGATCTGCCCCGGCTTGGCGAGCGCCTTCACCAGGGGGCCGCCGACGATCAGCGACTCCTTGTTGGCGAGGGCGAGCGTGCGGCCCGCTTCGAGGGCGGCGAGCGTGGGCGCGAGGCCGATGGAGCCGGTGATGCCGTTGAGCACGGTGTGGCACGGGGAGGCGGCCAGCTGGGTGGCCGCGTCCGGGCCCGCCAGGAGCTCGGGGAGCGGCTCGGAGCCGTAGAGCGCCTTCAGTGCCTCGCGAAGCTCCGGCAGCGCCTCCTCGCGGGCGACCGCGACCGCGGCGACCTTCAGCCGGTGCGCCTGCTCGGCGAGCAGTCCGACCCGGCCGCCGGAGGCGGCCAGGGCGGTGACCCGGAAGCGGTCGGGATTGCGCAGCACCAGGTCGATGGCCTGCGTGCCGATGGACCCGGTCGAGCCGAGGACGACGATGTCCCGGCGTCCTTCGGACACGTCGAAGGCGATATGGGGGTCGGCGAGAGGAGAGGGGCGGTCGCTCATGCCCCCCATTCTTGCCCCAAACGCTGTGCGGTCTTCACGGGGTGTGGACAAACGTGTCGAAGACCCGGTGGAAGTCGGGGAAGGTCTTCTTCACACAGCCCGGGTCGTCGAAGGTGATCCCGGGGGTCCGCAGGGCCGTGACGGCGAAGGACATCACGATCCGGTGGTCGCCGTGCGTGGCGATCTCGACGGGTCCTGCCGGGGTCCCGGGGTGGATCTCGATCCAGTCGGGCCCGGTGCGGACGGTGATGCCGAGGCGGCGCAGGTTCTCGGCGCAGGCGTCGAGGCGGTCGCACTCCTTGACCCGGGTGTTCGCGACGTCCTCGATGCGGACGGGGCCGTCGGCGAAGGGCGCGAGGGCGGCGAGGGTCGGCATGGTGTCGGAGATGTCGCGCATGTTGACGGTGAGGCCGCGCAGGGTGCCGGTGGAGCGGACCGTGGTGCCGGAGTCGGTGATCTCGACCTCCGCGCCCATGCGGCGCAGGACCTCGACGAAGGCGAGGTCGCCCTGGAGGGCGCCGGTGCCGAGGCCGGGGACGGTGACGGAGCGGCCCGGTTCGAGGGCGGCCGCGGCGAAGAAGTAGCTCGCGGTGGACGCGTCGGGCTCGATGCCGTACGTCCTCGCGCGGTAGCCGGTGGGGGCGACGCGGTACGTCCGGCCCTCCTGGCGGACCTCGGCGCCGAAGGCGCGCATCATCGCGAGGGTGATCTCGACGTACGGCTCCGAGACCAGGTCGGTGACGGTGATGTCGAGGCCCTCGGCGGTGAGCGGGCCCAGCATGAGCAGGGCCGTCAGGTACTGGGAGGACTGCCCGGCGTCCAGGGTGAGCGCGCCGCCCTTCACGCCGGAGGCGTGGACGCTGA
Organism: Streptomyces sp. NPDC015130; assembly: GCF_043080005.1. Taxonomy (NCBI): domain Bacteria; kingdom Bacillati; phylum Actinomycetota; class Actinomycetes; order Kitasatosporales; family Streptomycetaceae; genus Streptomyces; species Streptomyces sp. NPDC015130. The sequence goes on from NZ_JBIBVC010000014.1 coordinate 56,054, forward strand.
GGGGGTGGTGGCCCTCCTTCTCCAGGTGCCGCAGATCGACGCCGAGATCGCGCAGCGCGGTGCTGAGCGGGCCGAGGGGGCGGCGGCGCATCTGGGCCGAGGCGTCGAAGCGGTACGTGCCGCGGCCCGCGGCGACGAGCGTGGGCAGGAAGCGGGCGGTGGTGGCGCCGTCGCGGCAGTACACGTCGGCGGTGTCCGCGCCGGGGCCGGCGGGGCGGCCCTCGATGTGCCAGGCGCCGGGTTCGCGGCGGACGGCGTAGCCGAGGGCGGTGAGGCCTTCGGCGAAGCCCTCGGTGTCGTCGGAGACGAGCGGCCTGAGGAGGGTCGTGGTGCCCTCGGCGGCGGCGGCGAGGAAGAGCGCGCGGGCCGTGACGGACTTGGAGCCGGGGATGTCGATGACGGTCACGGCGACCATCCTGCCGTGGCCGGCGGCGCGGACGTACCACGGTCCGGTCCGTGGACGCGGGTGCCCACGGAGGGGGCGGGGGCGGGCTCGGTCGCGGGTGGGCCGGGGGCGGCAGCGGGGGTGGGCTCGATGGAGGGTGGGGGGTCAGGGGAGGCGTCGGTGGAGATCGGGCCGGGTGGTGGGGCCGGGGGTCGCGTCCGCGATCCAGGGGCCCTCGCCGCTCGGGTCGACGATGCCGGCCTCCAGCCAGGCGTACGCGCCGGAGAGGACCCCGTCGACGACCTTGCGGTCGAGGTCGTCCGTGTTGGACCAGAGGCGGCCGAAGAGCTCCTCGACGCGGAGGCGCGACTGGTGGCAGAAGGCGTCCGCCAGCTGGTGGGCCTCGCGGCCGTGGTCCGTGGTGGTGCGGAGGAGTTCGGCCCGTACACAGGCGGCGCTCATGGCGAAGAGCTCCGCGCCGATGTCGACGATCCGCCCGAGGAAGGCCTGCTTGAGCTCCATGCGGCCCTGCCAGCGGGACATCGCGTAGAAGGTCGAGCGGGCGAGCTTGCGCGAGGTCCGTTCGACGTACCGGAGGTGGCCGGCGAGGTCGCCGAACTCCCCGTACGCCCCGGGCAGCTGTCCCGCCCCGGCGACGAGTCCGGGCAGCCAGCGGGCGTAGAAGCCGCCGGCCCGCACCCCGGCCCTCGCCTTGTCGGCGAGGGAGGTGTCGGGGTCGATGAGGTCGCCGGCGACGGAGAGGTGGGCGTCGACGGCCTCGCGGGCGATCAGCAGGTGCATGATCTCGGTCGAGCCCTCGAAGATCCGGTTGATCCGCAGGTCGCGCAGGACCTGCTCGGCGGGGACGGCGCGCTCGCCGCGGGCGGCGAGGGAGTCGGCGGTCTCGTAGCCGCGGCCGCCGCGGATCTGGACCAGTTCGTCGGCGATCAGCCAGGCCATCTCGGAGCCGTACAGCTTGGCGAGGGCGGCCTCGATCCGGATGTCGTTGCGGTCCTCGTCGGCCATCTGCGAGGCGAGGTCGACGACGGCCTCCAGGGCGAAGGTGGTCGCAGCGATGAAGGAGATCTTGGTGCCGACGGCCTCGTGGCGGGCCACGGGCCTGCCCCACTGCTCGCGGACGCCCGACCATTCGCGGGCGATCTTCAGGCACCACTTGCCGGCGCCCGCGCAGGACGCGGGGAGGGAGAGCCGGCCGGTGTTGAGGGTGGTGAGGGCGATCTTGAGGCCGCTGCCCTCGGGGCCGATGCGGTGTGCGGCCGGGACGCGGACGCCGTGGAAGCGGGTGACGCCGTTCTCCAGGCCGCGCAGCCCCATGAAGGCGTTGCGCTGCTCGACCGTGATGCCGGGCGAGTCGGCCTCGACGACGAAGGCGGTGATGCCGCCCCGGTGGCCCTCGGAGGCCGGCACCCGGGCCATGACGACGAGGAGGTCGGCGACGACGCCGTTCGTGGTCCAGAGCTTCACGCCGTCGAGGACGTACTGGTCCCCGTCGGGTACGGCGGTGGTGGCCAGGCGGGCGGGGTCGGAGCCGACGTCGGGCTCGGTGAGGAGGAAGGCGGAGAGGTCCGTACGGGCGAGGCGGGGCAGGAAGGCGTCCTTCTGCTCCTGGGTGCCGAAGAGTTTCAGCGGCTGCGGTACGCCGATCGACTGATGCGCGGAGAGCAGCGCGCCGACGGCGGGGCTCGCGGAGCCGACGAGGGCGAGGGCCCGGTTGTAGTACAGCTGGGTGAGGCCGAGCCCGCCGTACTTCGGGTCGATCTTCATCCCGAGCGCGCCGATCTCCTTGAGACCGGTGATCGTCTCGTCGGGGATGCGGGCCTCCCGCTCGATGCGGGCGCCGTCGATCCGCGTCTCGCAGAAGGTCCGGAGGGTCGCGAGGAAGGCCTCCCCGCGCCGGACGTCCTCGTCGGCGGGGAGCGGGTGGGGGTGGACGAGGTCGAGGCGGAAACGGCCGAGGAAGAGTTCCTTGGCGAAGCTCGGCTTGTGCCAGTGCTGCTCGCGCGCGGCCTCGGCGGTCTGCCGGGCCTCGCGCTCGGTGACCTTGGGCGGCTGCTGGGCGGGTGCGGACATGGACACCTCCTGCTCGGGCTTCCCTGTCCGTCGTACCCGATTTCCCGGGGTCCGGAAAGGCGAGAGGCGGCCCGAACCCCCGCACAGTGGGTTCGGACCGCCTGGTCTCGCGGTCGTACGAAGACGTACGTCCGGTGGTTAGAGCGCGAGGCCCGTCAGGACCAGGACGCGCTCGTACGTGTAGTCGTCCATCGCGAACTTGACGCCCTCGCGGCCGACGCCGGAGCGCTTGGCACCGCCGTACGGCATCTGGTCGGCACGGTAGGAGGGGACGTCGCCGACGATCACGCCGCCGACCTCCAGAGCGCGGTGGGCGCGGAAGGCGGTCTGCAGGTCACGCGTGAAGACGCCCGCCTGGAGGCCGAAGTCCGAGTCGTTGACCGCGGCGAAGGCCTCGGCCTCGCCGTCGACCTTGGCGATGGTGAGGACCGGGCCGAAGACCTCGGCACGGGCCAGGGTGACGTCGGCGGGGAGCTCGGCGAGGACGGTCGGGGCGTAGGTGGCACCCTCGCGCTTGCCGCCGGTGAGCAGCTTCGCGCCGGCGGCGACGGCCTCGTCGACCCAGGACTCGACGCGCTGGGCGGCGGCCTCGTCGACCAGCGGGCCGACGTCGGTGGCGGCGTCGGACGGGTCACCGGTGACCTGGGCCTCGACGGCGGCGACGATCTTCGGCACCAGGCGGTCGTAGACCGAGGCGTCGGCGATCACGCGCTGCACGGAGATGCAGGACTGGCCGCCCTGGTAGTTGGAGAAGGTGGCGATACGGCTCGCGGCCCAGTCCAGGTCGGCCTCGGAGGACCAGTCGGGCAGCACGACGGCCGCGGCGTTGCCGCCGAGCTCCAGGGTGCAGTGCTTGTGCGGCACCGACTCCTGGATGGCGTAGCCGACCTTGTCGGAGCCGGTGAAGGAGATGACCGGGAGGCGCTCGTCCTTGACCAGGGCGGGCATGCGGTCGTTCGGCACGGTCAGGATCGACCAGGAGCCGGCCGGCAGCTCGGTCTCGGCCAGGATCTCGCCCAGGATCAGGGAGGAGATCGGGGTCGACGGGGCCGGCTTGAGGATGATGGGGGCGCCGACGGCGATGGCCGGGGCGACCTTGTGGGCGCTGAGGTTCAGCGGGAAGTTGAACGGCGCGATGCCGAGGACGACGCCCTTGGGGACACGGCGGGTGAGGGCGAGGCGGCCCACGCCGCCGGCCTCGGTGTCCAGGCGCTGGGCCTCGCCGGCGTTCCAGCGGCGGGCCTCCTCGGCGGCGAAACGGAAGACGGAGACGGCACGGCCGACCTCGCCGCGGGCCCACTTGATCGGCTTGCCGTTCTCGGCGGAGATCAGGAGGGCGATCTCCTCGGTGCGCTCGGCGAGCCGCTTCGACACGTGGTCGAGGGCGGCGGCGCGGACGTGCGCCGGGGTGGCGGCGAACTCGTCGACGACGGCGTGCGCGGCGGCGACGGCCTCCTCGACCTGGGCCTCGGTGGGCACGCTGACCTTGCCGACCAGACGTCCGTCGAAGGAGTTCGTGACGTCGAAGGTGGCCTCGCCGGTGGCCTCGCGGCCGGCGAGCCAGAAGGCGTGGGTGGTCGTCATTGCGTCCCGGCCCTTTCCGTATCGGGGATGCGAGCGATCGCTCTCGTGACACGTTAGGGCCGGGAGGGCGGCGGGGCGTTTGTCCGGTGTGGAGTGGTGGGGGTGAACCTCTGTCCGCTTTGGCCGAACGGGGCGGATCGGCTGTGGCAGGCCTGGGTCGGCGGGCGCGCCAGGCCCCCTCACTCGCGTCAGGTGCGCCGCTCGGTCGAGACGATGAGCCAGACGCCGCCGACGACGATCGCGCCGCCGAGGACGATGGGCCAGGACAGGGCCTCGCCGAGGACGAGGGCGCCGAGGGCGACGGCGACGACCGGGTTCACGTACGCGTACGTGGCGACCAGCGAGAGCGGTGCGGCCTGGAGGAGCCAGGCGTACGCGGTGAAGGCGATCAGCGAGCCGAAGACGATCAGGTACGCGAGCGCGGCCCAGGAGCGGCCCGAGACCGCGGTCACGTCGAGGCCGTGCTGCTCGCCCCGGACGAAGGCCACGGTGAGGCCGCCGAGACCGCCCGCGATCATCTCGTACGCGCTGGCGGTGAAGGGGTTGCCGGGCATGGGGAGGCGGGCCGACGAGAACGAGCCGACGGACCACAGGAGCGTCGCCACGACGACGAGGACGACGCCGCCGACCTTCACCTCTCCGCTGAGCCCCGGCAGCGTGAGCACGGCGAGTCCGACGAGGCCGAGGCCCACTCCGGCGAGTCCGCCGGTCGTCGGCCGCTGACCGTAGGCGGCCTTCAGGAGCACGACCCAGGCGGGGACGACGGAGATCAGCAGGGCGGCCAGGCCGGAGGGGATGGAGGTCTCGGCGAGGACGACGAGCCCGTTGCCGCCGAGTATCAGGAGCAGGCCGACGAGGACGGCCGAGCCGAGCTGCCGGCGGGTGACCTTGAGGGCGGCGGGGCCCTGACGCCAGGCGATGATCCCGACGAGGAGCAGTCCGGCGGTGACGAAGCGGACGCCGGCGGAGAGGAAGGGCGGCATCGTCTCGACGACGATCCGGATGCCGAGGTAGGTGGAGCCCCACACGACGTACACGATGCCGAGCGCGGCCCATACGGCGCCGGTGATCCGGCGGGCGGCGGGCGCGGCGGTGCGCGTGCCGGCCTCGCTCGTGGTGGTGGCCTGCTGCGTCTCGGGGGCCGGATCGACGGCGGGGCTTGTCATGAGCAGGAGAGTAGGCAGCCTGCGGGCCCCTGACCAAGAAAACTGCCCGTATTCGGGCAGGGATCCCGGAATCCGGATGGCTGGAACGGGGTCGGCCCTCTGCCGAGGGGGTGGGAGGATGACCCGGACCACGTCAGCGAATGGGGGAAGAACATGATCACGATCGTCCTGATCGGCGTCCTGGCGCTCGCCGTCGGAGGGTGCGTCTGCGTCGTCTGGGCATCCCGGGGCGGCCCGCCCTGGGTCCGCGCGGTGGCGAAGCTGACCCTGCTGGGCGGCGAGCTGGCACGCGACAGCCGCCGGCGGAGCCGTACGCAGCAGGGTGACGGGGGCGTGGGGGGCAGCGGGGGCGCGGCGGGCGAGTAGGCGGGCGGGGGAGTAGGCGGGCGGGGGGCCGCGCTTCGAGGGTGCGGCGGCCGGCCATCGGGATCAGCCGTGTCCTCGCCCGCGAGGGTGCGCGGCGGCCGGCCATCGGGGTCACGCCGTGTCCTCGCCCGCGTGGGTGCGGCGGTCGGCCGCCGGGTCAGGCCGTGTCCTCGCCCGCGTGGGTGCGGCGGTCGGCCGCCGGGTCAGGCCGTGTCCTCGCCCGTCGCCTTCAGGGCCAGCCACAGCTCCATCCGTACGTCCGCGTCGTCCAGCGAGCGGCCCAGGATCTCCTCCACGCGCCGCATCCGGTAACGCAGGGTGTGCCGGTGGACGCCCAGGTCCGCCGCCGCCGCGTCCCACTGGCCGTGCCGGGAGAGCCAGGCGCGCAGCGAGGCCACCAGGTCGCCGCGCCCGGTCGCGTCGTGCTCCCGCAGCGCGCGGAGCATGCCGTCGGCGAAGGCGCGCACGGCGTCGTCGGCGAGGAGCGGCAGGACCGAACCGGCGGCCAGCTCCTCGTGCTCGACGAGCGCGCGGCCCCGCCGCCGGGCCACCGCGAGCGCCTGCTCGGCCTGCTTGTACGCGGTGCCCGCCGCGACCGGTCCGGCCGGGGCCGAGAGGCCGACGACGAGCCCGGTCTCCTCCGCCTCGCGCTCCGTGTACCCGTGGCAGGCCGTGACGACGGCGCCCCCGTCCCCGGCGAGGACGACGAGCCGGCTCTCGCTCTCCGGGACCGTGAGCACCGCCTCGCCCGCCCGGGCGGCGGCCGTCTCCAGGGTCTCGGCGAGGGCCGACAGCGGGACCTCCCCCGTCGGCACGCCCCCGGCGGGCTCGGCGACGAGCAGCCGGAAGGGGGCGTCGAGCAGCCCGCCGTACACCTCCCCGGCCACCGCGCGCGCGTGGTCCGGCTGGCCGGCGAGCATCAGCTTCAGGACCGCGGCGCCGAGCCGCTGCTCGGCCGCCTGGAGCGAACGGGAGCGCTCCGTGGTGAGGGTCAGCAGCGCGATCGCCGAGTGCACCGCGTACCGCTCGGCGGTGCCGAGGGGCGCGCCCGTACCGACCGCGAGCGCCCCGCGCACGCGCCGGCCGCTCCCGAGCGACTGGAGCTCGACGCGGTCGTCCGAACCACCCACGACGGCGCTCGCGGGCGCCGGGCGGTCGCGGAGCCGCTCCACGTCGGCAGTGAGCCGGGCGGCCCGGCGGGCGGCCCACTCGGGCGAGACGGCGACGACGGTGCCGGAGGTGTCGTACAACGCGGCCCAGCCGTCGACGTGCGCGGCGAGCCGGGCGACGACGGCCTCGGGGCCTTCGGCGAGCGCGGCGCGGGTCAGCTCGCGCTGGGCCTCGAAACCGGCGGTGACGGCGCGGTACTGATCGGCGGAGATGGCCGCGGAGACCGCCTTGCTGATCGCGAGGAACGGGGTCCTGCGGGGCACCTCCAGGAGCGGCAGGTGCTCCTCGCGGGCCGCGTCGAGGAGGGCCGGCGGGATCTCCTCGTAGTTCACGCCGACGGCGAAGCCGAGCCCGACGACCCCCGCCCCGAGCAGCCGCCGTACGTAGCGCCGCATCGACTCCAGGTCCTCGGCGTCCAGCGTGAGCGCGGTGGTGAGCAGGAGCTCGCCGCCCTCCATGTACGGGACGGGGTCGGCCAGCTCGCTGACGTGGGCCCAGCGGACGGGGGTGTCGAGGCGGTCCTCACCCGCGCGGACGATCAGCTTGAGGGCGGAGTGCTGCACGAGCGAGGCGAGGGTGGGCGGCATTGGGGACCGTCGGACCTTTGGGCGAGGGGGGCGCCGCTCAGCCGAGCGGCGCCCCCGATTGTGCCAGGGCCGAAAGTCCCCCGCTCAGCCGCGGAGCTCGACGAGGAGCGGTGGGGTGTGTTCGCCGCGCACATGGGTGAGCGAGAGGACGGCGTGGCCGGGCGGCACGGCGTGCGCGAGATCGGACGCGGACCACCGCTGCCGCTCCACCTCCCGGACGGTGACGGCCTCCGCCGTGGTCGCCTTGCCGGTCACCATCCGCCGCATCGCGTGGAGCGCCTTGGTGAGGGGCTCGTCGGAGATGATCTGCCGGTTCGTGACGTCCCTCGTCTGGACCCACTCGGTGCCCCAGGTGTCCGCGAACCGTCCGCCGTCCCAGGGTGCGAGTCCCGCGAAGGCCATCCGACAGCCGACGGCGCCGAGCAGCGGGCCGCGCAGCGCCTCGGGCACGTCCTCCAGGCTGCGCAGGGCGAGGACGACGCCGGCGTGCGCGGAGCGCAGGCGCTGCACGGCGCGGAGCGCCTCGCCGGTGACGGTGTGCGTGGCGTCGTCGAGGACCAGGCAGGCGAAGAGGGAGCGGTCCCGACGTCCGAGGGCGGCCTCCGTGAACTGGGAGAGGAGCAGCCGGGAGACGATCCGGGAGGCTTCGGCGTGGCCGCGTTCGGGGAGGTCGACCCGGACCCGGAGGGGGTGTTCGAGGGCGTGGAGGGAGAACTGCGGCCGTTCGTCCGGGACCGTGGCGAAGAAGGCGGCGAAGGCGGGCCGGTCGAGGAAGGCGATCCGCTCGGCGAGGAGGACTCCGGCGTCGTCGCCGCGCTCGGCCTGGCGCTGTCGGGCATCGAGCTCGCGGAGCTGCGCCGGATGGGCGGCGACGGCCGCCCGGAGGGCGTCGACGGCGGCGGGGGTGCCGGAGAGGAGTTCGCGCAGCTCGGGGACGGCGGGGAAGCGACCGTACGCGGCCCGGAACGGGCCGATGAGCTGCGCGAGCGCGGTGGCGGCCCTGCGGCTGTCGGCCACGAGGTCGCCGACGAGCGCCTCCGCGAGGATCCGGGCGGCCTCGTCGGGGTCGTCGGTGCCGCCGTACAGGTCGAGGTCGTGGGTGGACTCCGTGCGGCCGACGGAGACGACGACGTCGAAGGCCTCGTCGGCGCCGAGCGAGGCGCCGTGGGCGGTGACGGCGACGACGGCGGCACGGTTGGCGAGGGCCTGGAGGCAGAGCGACTCGACGACGGGCCGGATCAGCCGCGCGGTCTTGCCGGACCCCGCGGGCCCGACGGCGAGCAGCGAGGTCCCGAGCACGCCCTGCTCCAGGGCGACGCCTGTGGTGCGCCGCGCGTAGGGGTTGCGGGGATGGTCGGCGGCGGTCCCGATGAGGACCTGCCCGGTGGCGAGGTCGTGAGTGGCGGTACGGACGGGAAGGTCGCGCTTGCCGGAGGGGTGACCGCAGGCGGCTGCACCCCGGGTCCGCACGGCCTCGGTAAAGGCGGGCAGGCGGTCGGGGCGGGTCCGCACGCCTTGCCAGGCACGGTTGATCCGGGCGTAGTCGACATCTCCCAACGTCCCTTGCCGAGTCGCCTCGGCAAGGTGTGCTGCGGCCTCGACCAGGCCGGCGTCGCGAAGTTCGGGCCATCCGACCGGATCGGCGGTCGGCTGTGGCGGCGCGGGGAACGCCGCGGCGGCCGGACGCAGGCGCCGTTGCACGGGGGCCCAGGTGCCGACTCGCCCCAAGACCGTGACGAACGTCGCGACCAGGAGCACGTAGTAGAGGTTGGAGACCCAGGCGAGCCAGGTGACCGTCCGGGGCATCTCGCGCCAGACACCCGGAAGAAGCACGAACAGGGGCCAGATGGGCACGCCGTAGCGCTGCCAGACCTCCCGCCAGTTCCCGACGCGGCCAAACCCGACGGCGAAGAGGCTGAGAACGACCGCGTACCAGAGATAGGTCGCCGCGATGTACAGCGCGTAGTGAGGGCTGGCCGCGGACTGCCATTCGGCGGGCACGAGCCACAGCATCGGCAGCAGCCACCAGTCGTTGACGAAGATCCACCACCCCTCCAGGTATTCGTTCCACAGCAGCGACCACAGCAGCCAGCCGCACAGGTACGCCATCAAGGAACCGGTGAGCAGTTGGCGGCCGGGGACGAGGTTCGGTGCCTGCGCCGGCCGCTCGCGGTGCCCGAGACGCCAGACGCCGGGGGCCGCGTCAGGTCGCGGGACACGGAGCCACTCGGCCACCCCGACTCGTGTGGGTGCATGTGCGGGCGGCGGCGGCACGCGGGTCTGTGCGGCTGGATGGGGTGGCATCCCCGTCTGCCCGACCAGTGGCAGTGAAGGAGGCTGAGAGGGCGGCCCGGGCGGCACCGCCGGGTGGGGTACCGCGCTCTTCCTCGTGTCGTGTGACTCGTACGTGCCGTCGGTCTCCATGTACCCCTGCCCCCTGACCAGCCAGGTCGCCGCCTCTGTGCCCTCGTCAATCTAGTGGGCCCGGAGCGACCCGGAGGGGTTTCGCCCACCCGTACGGCCGATCGCCGCCGAGTGGCGGAAACCGTCACCCTGGGAGGTGGAAACGGGGTCGCCATGTCCATCCCGGACAACGACACACCCGTTACCACTCCCGATCGGCGCATGCCTCACCCCCTCCGCCGCGCCTAGCCTGCGGAGGAAACCCGCAAGTGCGTCCAGAACACCCCCAGGAGCCCCGCATGAACGCTGTCCCGCAGGAGCGGCGCGTCGTCACCGCCATTCCCGGTCCGAAGTCGCTGGAGCTTCAGGCTCGTCGGCTGGACACCGTCGCCGGGGGCGTGGGCTCCACGCTGCCCGTCTTCACGAAGCGGGCCGGCGGCGGCATCATCGAGGACGTCGACGGCAACCGCCTGATCGACTTCGGCTCCGGCATCGCCGTGACCTCCGTCGGCGCCTCCGCCGAGGCCGTCGTCCGCCGCGCCTCCGCGCAGCTCCGGGACTTCACCCACACCTGTTTCATGGTGACGCCGTACGAGGGCTACGTGGAGGTCTGCGAGGCGCTGGCCGAGCTGACCCCGGGCGACCACGCCAAGAAGTCCGCGCTGTTCAACTCGGGCGCCGAGGCCGTCGAGAACGCGGTGAAGATCGCCCGTTCGTACACCAAGCGCCAGGCCGTCGTCGTCTTCGACCACGGCTACCACGGCCGTACGAACCTCACCATGGGCATGACGGCGAAGAACATGCCGTACAAGCAGGGCTTCGGTCCGTTCGCCCCCGAGCTCTACCGCGTGCCGGTCGCCTACGGCTACCGCTGGCCCACCGGTGCCGAGAACTGCGGCCCCGAGGCCGCCGCCCAGGCGATCGACAACATCACCAAGCAGATCGGCGCCGAGAACGTCGCCGCGATCGTCATCGAGCCGGTCCTCGGCGAGGGCGGCTTCATCGAGCCGGCCAAGGGCTTCCTGCCGGCCATCGTGAAGTTCGCCAACGACAACGGCATCGTCTTCGTCGCCGACGAGATCCAGGCCGGCTTCTGCCGTACGGGCCAGTGGTTCGCGTGTGAGGACGAGGGCATCGTCCCGGACCTCATCACGACCGCCAAGGGCATCGCGGGCGGTCTGCCGCTCGCCGCCGTCACCGGCCGCGCCGAGATCATGGACTCCGTCCACGGCGGCGGCCTGGGCGGCACCTACGGCGGCAACCCGGTCGCCTGCGCCGGTGCGCTCGGCTCCATCGAGACGATGAAGGAGCTCGACCTCAACGGCAAGGCGAAGCGCATCGAGGAGGTCATGAAGACCCGCCTCACCGCCATGCAGGAGAAGTTCCCGATCATCGGCGACATCCGCGGCCGCGGCGCCATGATCGCCATCGAGCTCGTGAAGGACCCGGCGACCAAGGAGCCGTTCGCGGAGGCCGCGGGCGCGCTGGCGAAGGCCTGCCACGCCGAGGGCGTGCTGGTCCTGACCTGCGGCACCTACGGCAACGTGCTGCGTTTCCTGCCGCCGCTGGTCATCGGCGAGGACCTCCTGAACGAGGGCCTCGACGTCATCGAGAGCGCGTTCGCCCAGATCTGAGCTCCGGTCCCGTTGCCGTGCTCGGCCCCGGGCCGAGCACGGGTCCTGGTCGAGCACGCGTCCTGGCGAGCACGCGTCCTGGTCGGGTTCCGGTCCGGTCGCGGCCGGTTCTCACACACGGTGTGAAGACTCTGTGGGGGGCCGATGGCGGGATGCCGTTCCCGCTGTCGGCCCCCTCTTCTCTGACGTACGGTTTCTGCAGATGAGAGAAACACCCCGGGCGGAGCCTCCCCAGCCCCGTCCAGACCGTGCCTTGGCGCACACCGCTGGAGCCTCGTGCTCCGGGACTCCTCACCGATCGGATGGCCGCCCGCCCCACACCCCCCGGGGCGCGCGGCAGCCCGATCCCCTCGGCCGCCCTGGAACCACCCCCCCTGTTCCAGGGCGGCCGGCTCTCTTCTCGGCGCTCGTCGCCTTCGCCGTCGTGACCTGGCAGGTGCTCGTCCACGGCCCCTTCGCCAGGCTCGACGAGCGGGTGTCCCGCTCACTGGTGGACGCGGTCCCCCGGTCCTGGAGCGAACTCGCCTCCGACCTCGGCAACATGACGGTCGCTCTGCCGGTCCTCGCCTGCGCCATGGCGTACGCGGCATGGCGCGGCCGACGGCTCGCGGCCCTGTTCGCGGGGCTGGCCATGGTCCTCGTACCGCTCCTGGTGATCCCGCTGAAGGAGTGGACGGCCCGCCCCGGACCCCTGGAGCCCTGGGCCGCCGGCTACTACCCCTCGGGCCACACGGCCACCGCGATGGTCGCCTACTTCGGCGCGGCCTTCCTCGTCTCGAACCGGCTGATCCCCCTCGCCGCCGCCCTGACGGCCGTCACGGGGACCGGTCTGGTCCTGCGCGGCTACCACTGGCCGCTGGACGTGCTGGCGAGCGTCGCGCTCTGTCTCCCGCTTCTGCGGTGGCCGGTGTTCGCCGCGCGGTACGGTCGTGCCGCGCCGGACGCCCGGCAGGAGGAGGGGACATGGGGGAAGCGGTCCAGCGGTACGCGGTCACGGTCGGAGGACGGGCCCACGAGCTGACCCCGTCGGGCGGCGAGGTCGTCCTGCCCGGCCACGGCAGCAAGCTCCACCACGATCCGGGCTGCCCCCACCTCAGCGACGGCGGGACGCTCCCCCGCTTCGCCGATCCGGACGGCGTGCTGTGGCGCAGGGTGCTCGACGCCGCCGACCCCGCCGCCCACTCCACGGAGATCGGGCTGTTCAACGGCAAGGGGCGGCCGATCACCGGCGTCTGCTCCTGCGCGCTGCGCCCCGTGACCGACACGTACGCCGAGTCCCTGGAGTACTGGCCGGTCGACGATGCCCTGAAGGTCTTCGACCGCGACCGGCACCAGGCCGCGGTCGAGGCGGCGGACCGGGACGCGGAGGCGATCAGCGCGGCCTTCCCGTGGGAGGACTGGCCCGCCATGCCGGTCGAGCGCTACGCCCTCGGGCAGCCGGACGCCGACGGCCAGGTCTACAGCCATGCCCTGGAGTACGGCAGCAAGGCGCTCGGCAGCATCACCGGCGGCTCGGCGATGAAGCACCTCGTCTACTACAGCCGCAAGGACCACGGCTGGTGGCACGACAAGGGGTACGGCGGCGTCGACGAGGCCTGGGCGGCGGTCCGGTCCGGGATCGTGGAGGCGGTCACCGCCGCGCGGCAGGGCCGGGTCCGGGACATCGACGACCTGCCGGCCGTCCGCTCCGGCATCACCGTCGTCGCCAAGACGCTGCGGGTGTACGCCCCCGACGCGATCCTGCCGATCTACGCGGACAGCTTCACGCAGCACTATCTCGACCGGCTCGCCTTCCCCGGCGCCTCGGCGACGCTCCAGCCGTTCGCCCGCAAGGAGGCCCTCAAGTCCCTGCTGGACAAGGACCCGCGCTTCGCGGGCTGGCACCCCCAGCTCGTCTGGTACTTCCTCGACTGGTGGGCGCCGGTGCGCAGGACCGCGGCCCGGGTCGTCCGGATCGGGGTGCCGGACGCCGCGCGCTGGGACGGGTTCCGGGCGGCGGGGCACATCGCCGTCGACGCCGGGACGGCCGGGGACCTGCACGGGTACGCCGACCTGGACGAGTTCAAGGCCGCGTACGCCGAGGCGCTCGCCGGCGCCGGGATGCCGCCGGAGCGGGCCGCCGAGGGGGCCGCGGGGCGCGCGGCCGACCTGTGGCGGCTGCTCGAACTGCGCGTCGGCGACCGTGTCGTGGCGGCCTCCGGCCGCAGCCGCGTCCTCGCCGTCGGCCGGGTCGTCGGGGACGGCTACGCGTGGCGGGCGGAGCTGCCGGACCACCGGCACACGGTCGCCGTGGAGTGGGACGACTCCTGCGCCGGGACGCTCGACGAGCCGGTCGCGGAGTGGGCGGGGCGGACCGTCACGGAGGTTCCGTCCGCGCTGTGGCGCCGGATCCAGAAGCTGGCCGGCGCACCGCAGAGCCCCGCTCCGGGCGCCACGGAGCCGGCCGGGGCGGCGGCCGGGGAGTACGCGGCGGACGCGGCGTACGCGGAGGACGAGGCCGAGCCGGTGGAGATCCCGCCCCTCGACGCCGACCTCCAGCGGATCGACGACGCCCTGGAACGGCGCGGGCAGGCCGTCCTGTTCGGGCCGCCGGGCACCGGCAAGACGTACCACGCGCTGCGGTACGCGGTACGGCGGCTCGGCGAGCTCTCCGACGACGTGCCCGGGGTGGATCCGCTCGCCGACCCCGGCACGCCCGCCTTCCGGGCGACCGTCGACGCCCTCACCGCGTCGGGGCGGCTGACCGTGGTCACCTTCCACCCGAGCTACGGGTACGAGGACTTCGTCGAGGGGCTGCGCCCGGTCAAGGGCTCCTCCGGGTTCTCCCTGGAGCCGGTCCCGGGCGCCTTCAAGCGGGTCTGCGAGGCGGCCGCGGCGAACCCCGGACGGCCGCACCTGGTCGTCGTCGACGAGCTCAACCGGGGCAATCTGCCCCGCATCCTGGGCGAGCTGATCACCGTCCTGGAGAAGGACAAGCGCGGGCTGCCCGTCGTCCTGCCGCTCACCGGCGAGCCCTTCAGGGTGCCGTCGAACGTCCGGATCCTCGGCACGATGAACACCGCCGACCGCTCGGTCCGGATGCTCGACGCGGCGATCCGCCGCCGCTTCGCCTTCCTCGAACTCCTCCCCGACTCCGGCCCGCTGCTCGACCGCCGGGTCGGCGAGCTGGAGCTCGCGACCTTCCTCGACGAGCTGAATCGGCGGATCCGGGGCGCACTCGACCGGGAGAAGCAGATCGGGCACGCCTTCCTGCTGCCGGAGGGCGCGCCGGTGGCCGACCCGGCGGAGTTCGCGGCGGTGGTCCGGGGCGAGATCCTGCCGCTGCTCCAGGAGTACGCGTACGACGACTACACCCTGCTCGCGGGCTTCCTGGGCGAGGAGCTCGTCGATCCCGTCACGCACACGCTGCGGGACGTGACGGACGAGCGGCTCGTGACCCTGCTCTACGAGGAGCTGCAGGTCGGTGCCGGTGAGCGGTGACCGGGTCCTCGAACTGGGCGAGTACGGGAGCGCGGTCTTCCGGGGGGTCCGCCTGACGGACGCCGACCGGCGGCTCCTCGCCGACGGCGCGCTCGACGCGCGCCTGCGCGTGCGCGAACTCGCCGGGGAGAAGGTCGAGGTGACGGCCGCCCAGTACGTGGGGTCGGTGCGCCTCGACGGCTGCGAGATCCGCGTCCGGCCGAAGTACCTGGGCACGGAGCTCGACGTGCTGCGGATGCTCGACCTGGCGTGGGGGGCGGCGCGCGACCCGCTGCCCACCGGCCAGGAGTTCCGGGACGGCGCGCCGAACCTCCGGGACCTGGTCTGTCTGATGGTCGTCGAGCACGGCGAGCGGCTGCTGCGGCACGGGGTCCGGCGCGACTACCTGACCGTCGAGGACGATCTTCCGGTGGTACGGGGGCGGCTGCTGCCGGACCGGCAGCTGCTGCGGCACCACGGCAGGCTCGACCGGCTGGCCTGCCGCTTCGAGGAGCACGAGGGCGACATCGCCGACAACCGGCTGTGCGCCGCCGCGCTCGCCCTCGCGGCCCGTACCGCCCGGGCGCCCGGGGTGCGGGCCCGGGCGCGCCGGGCGGCCGCCGGGTTCGCGGCGCACGCGCCGACCCCGCCGGGGGACGTCCGGACGCTGCTGGCCGGTCTGGCGTACCACCGGCACAACGAGCACTACCGGCCCGCGCACCGCTGGGCCGGGCTGCTGCTGTGCGGGGGCGGTCTCGACGGCCTGTTCTCCTCGGGGCCGCTCGCGGCGCGGGCCTTCCTCGTCGACATGAACCGCCTCTTCGAGTCCTTCGTGACCCGGCTGGTCGAGTGGGGCGCGGCCGGTTCCGGACTGCTCGTGAGCCCGCAGGCCGGGCGGCGGGGGGTGCTGGTCGACGAGCGGGCCGGGCGCGACCACGGTGAGGTGCGGCCGGACCTGCTGGTGTCGGGGCGGCGGGACGGGGAAGTGTTCCGGCTGCCGGTGGACGTGAAGTACAAGCTGTACGACGAGCGGAAGCTCTCCCCCGCGGATCTGTACCAGGCGTTCCTGTACGCGCGGACGCTCGGCAGCCGTCCCGGGGGAGAGCCGCCGGTCTGTGTGCTGCTCCATCCCGGCGACCGGCCGGCGGGACGGGTCCGGGTCGCGGTGCGGGAGCTCGGCGGGCCGGTGGCGGGGCGGGTGCGGGCGGTGCCGGTGGATCTGCGGGCGGTGCTCGGTGAACTCGCCGGGCCGGGGCCCTCGCGGGCCGCGACCCGGCTGTTCACCGAGCTCCTCGGCTGACGTACGGGCCGCCGGCTCCCCTTGCGGGCGTCGGCGTTCGGGCCGTCAGCTCCAGTTGTAGGCGTCGAAGTTCTGCGAGAACTGCCACTGGTTGTAGCGGTCCCAGTTGATCGACCAGGTCATCAGGCCGCGCAGGGCGGGCCAGGTGCCGTGGGTCTGGTAAGAGCCGCAGTCGGTCTTCTTCGTGAGGCAGTTGAGGGCCTTGTTGACCTCGGCCGGGCTGGTGTGGCCGTTGCCCGCCTGGGTGGAGGCGGGGAGGCCGATGGCGACCTGCTCGGGGCGGAGGGCCGGGAAGAAGCGTTCGCTGTTGCCCGCGACCGGGAAGCCGGTGAGCAGCATGTCGGTCATGGCGATGTGGAAGTCGGCGCCGCCCATCGAGTGGTACTGGTTGTCGAGGCCCATGATGGAGCCCGAGTTGTAGTCCTGGACGTGGAGCAGGGTGAGGTCGTCGCGCAGGGCGTGGATGACCGGGAGGTAGGCGCCCGCGCGCGGGTCCTGGCCGCCCCAGGGGCCGGAGCCGTAGTACTGGTAGCCGAGCTGGACGAAGAAGGTCTCCGGGGCCATCGTCAGGACGAAGTCGGCGCCGTACTTGGCCTTGAGGGTCTTGACCGCCTGGATCAGGTTGACGATGACCGGGCTCGTGGGGTTGCGGAAGTCGGTGTCGCCGGTCTGGAGCGACAGGGAGTGGCCCTCGAAGTCGATGTCGAGGCCGTCGAGGCCGTACTCGTCGATGATCTTCGACACGGAAGAGACGAAGGTGTCGCGGGCGGCGGTGGTGGAGAGCTGGACCTGGCCGTTCTGGCCGCCGATGGAGATGAGGACCTTCTTGCCCGCGGCCTGCTTGGCCTTGATGGCCGCCTTGAAGTCCACGACGGACTCGACGTTCGGGCATTCGGTGGCGGGGCAGAGGCTGAAGCGGATGTCGCCGGAGGTCACGGAGGTGGGTTCGCCGAAGGCGAGGTTGATGACGTCCCAGGAGTCGGGGACGTCGGCCATGCGGGTGTAGCCGGAGCCGTTGGCGAAGCTGGCGTGGAGGTAGCCGACGAGGGCGTGCGCGGGCAGGCCGGGGTCGTCGCCCCCGCCGCCGCTGGTCGTGGTGGCGGTCACGGCGGCCGACTTCGGGGACTCGCCGGCGCTGTTCGCGGCGGTGACCTGGAAGGTGTACGGGGTGGAGGCCGTGAGCCCGGTGACGGTGGCCGAGGTGCCGGTGACCGTCTGGACCTTCGTCGTGCCGCGGTAGACGTGGTACGAGGTGGCGCCGGAGACCGCGGCCCAGGTCAGCGGCACGGTGGTGGAGGTCGGGGAGCCCGCGGCGAGGCCGGTGGGGGCGGTCGGGAGCTGGACCGGGTCGCCGCCGGGGCCGAAGAGGGAGAGGTCGTCGGCCTGGTAGGCGGGGGTGCCGTACCAGCCGTGGGTGTAGAGGGTGACCGAGGTGGTCGAGGCACCGGTGGTGAACCTGGTGGAGAGCCGCTGCCAGGAGGGGGCGGAGGAGGTCCAGGTGGAGACGTCGGTGGTGCCGGTGCCGGAGGCGCCGAGGTAGACGTAGCTGCCGCGGACCCAGCCGCTCAGCTCGTACGAGGAGTTGGGCTTGACGGTGACGGTCTGGGAGCACTTGGCGTTGTCGCTGCCGGCCGGGGTGGCCTGGAGCGCCCTCGTCCCGCCGTGTACGGGCGACGAGACGACGACGCCGCTGCCCGCCGTGCAGGTCCAGCCGTCGAGGCCGGCCTCGAAGCCGCCGTTGCGGGCGAGTTCGGCGTCGGCGGCCACGGCGGCCACGGGGGTGAGTGCCAGGAGCCCGCCGGCGGCGAGGGCGCCCGCCAACAGCAGGGTGAGGGGTCTGGTGCGGTCCACAACTGCCTCCGGGGGTGGGGGAATTCGAGGGGGAACGAGCGCGCCACAGCATGGTCCAGACCAATCAAGTGGTCAAGACCTCTGTCTCGCGCGGGACTCGCGCGGGAGCCGGAACCCGGCTCGCGTCGGCCCCCGGACCTGGCTCGGGTCAGGCCCCTGACCCGGCTCGCGTCGGCCCCCGGCCCCGGCTCGCGTCGGCCCCCGGCCCCAGCTCGCCTCAAGCCCCCGGCCCCGGCTCGCGTCGGCCCCCGGCCCCGGCTCGCCTCAAGCCCCCGGCCCCGACTCGCCTCAAGCCCCCGGCGATCCCCCTTCGCCCCTGGCCAGCCCGCCCGCCGCCTCGTGCATCGCCAGCTCCAGGAGCGCGGCGTCGTTGAGGGTGCCCGCCCCGTCCGGTGCCACCAGCCAGCGGACACCCCCGGTCGCCCGCCCCGGGTACGGGACGACGATCCAGGTGCCGGAGCCGGCGCTGCGCACCCCGGTGCCGAGCCAGCGGGCGGCGGTGCCCGGCGGGACGAAGAAGCCGATCCGGGCGTCGCCGAAGTCGGCGAGGACCGGTCCCGGCCGGTCCACCAGGCGGCCCAGCACGTCGAGGGTGGGATATCCGAGCTCCCCCGGGAGGATCAGGACGTCCCAGCGGCGGCCGGCGGGCAGCAGCGCGACCCCGTGCGGGTTGCGCTCCCACTCCCACCGGCAGGCATCGGGATCCGGTGCCACCGATGCCAGCCAGTCCACCGCACTCCTGGCGCCCGTGGCCCCCGTACCAGTCATCACAACGATCTCCTTCCGCGTGGACACGGTGTCCACCCGGAGAGAGCGGGGTCGGCGCCTTCTCTTACGCGACTTCGGGGCACGGGTTGAAAGTGATCCGGATCACGCGGCGTACGGCGGGCGTCCGATCGGGTGGACGGCCGCGGGCCGGGTGGGCGGGCTCCCTCGGTCGCCGGGCCCTCCGTGTTCGTATGGGCCTCCGTCCTGCCCAGTCGCACCGGCCTCGTTACGGGAGTACCCATGCCGTTTCCGCAGTCATCGGGTGGTACCGCGCCGGGTGGTGCCGCACCGGCCGGCAAGGCCGCCCGCAAGGGGTTGCTGCGGCGTACCGGCGAGTGGTCGGCCCGGCACTTCGTCGTCGTGCTGGCCGCCTGGGTGGTGGCCCTGGGCGCCCTGGTCGGGCTGAACCACGCGTACGGCGGCGAGTACTCGGACAACTACGCGCTGCCCGGCACCCAGTCCCAGGACGGGCTCGACGTGCTGCGCGCACACGAGCCCGCCGCCGGCGGCTACAGCGCGCAGGTGGTGCTGTACGACGGCGCCAAGCCGCTCACGGGCGTCAGCGACCAGATCTCGTCCGCGGTCGCCTCGCTGAAGAAGCTTCCGCACGTCCTGAACGCCACGGACCCGCTCCCGGCGCCCGGCAGCACCCCGCCCTCCCCTCCCCCGGGCACCCCGAACGTCGGCCCGCTGTCCACGGACGGCAAGACCGCGTACATCACCGTCCGCTTCGACGTCCAGCCCGGCACCCTCGGCGACGACTACCTGACCGGGGTGGACAGCGCCGTGGAACCCCTGCGCGCCGCCGGGGTGCAGGTCGAGTACGGCGGTTCGCTGGGCGAGCTGGCCCGGCCCGAGGCGGACGACCGGGTCAGCGAGATGATCGGCTTCGGGGTCGCGATCGTCGTCCTGATCATCGGCTTCGGCAGCCTCATCGCCGCCGTGCTGCCCCTGGTCACCGCCCTGGTGGCGGCCGTCTGCGGCCTCGCGGTGCTCGGTCTCCTCGCCTCCGTCTGGACCTTCGCGACCGTCTCGCCGACCCTGGCCACGATGATCGGCATCGGCGTCGGCATCGACTACGCGCTCTTCCTGATCACCCGGCACCGGCAGCTGCTGATGAACGGCCAGGACCCGGTCACGGCGGCCGGCCTGGCCACCGCGACCAGCGGCCGGGCCGTCCTCGTCTCGGGCTGCACCGTCATCATCGCCCTCTCCGGACTGTGGGTCTCCGGGCTGAGCTTCATCGGACTGCTGGGCCTGGCGGCGACGTCCACCGTGGTCACGGCCGTCGCGGGCGCCCTCACACTCGTCCCGGCGATGCTCGGGCTCATCGGCCGCCGCATCGACCGGCTGCACATCGGCACCCCCGTCGCCGAGACGGACCCGACGCCCGCCGCCGCGCCCGGAGGGGCGCGGCCCGGCGCGGCGCGGGCCGGCGCCGCGCAGGCCGGTGAGGTGCAACCCGGCGAGGTGCACGGCACCTGGCACCGCTACGCGCTCCGCGTGGAGCGCCGTCCCTGGTGGTTCCTGAGCGCGGGCGTCGCCGTCCTCGCCGTCCTCTCCATCCCGCTGTTCTCCATCCAGCTCGGCCACATCGGCGACGGCGCGGACCCGGAGTCCTTCACCGACCGGCGCGCCTTCGACCTGATGTCCGCGGCCTTCGGCCCCGGCTCCAACGGGCCCCTGACACTGGTCATCGACCAGACCTCGGTCCCCGCGGCCGACCGCTCCGCCCTGGCGAGCCAGGCCCAGAAGGCGCTCACCGGTGTCCCCGACGCCGCCCTGATCACCCCGCTCACCCCGACCTCGGACGGCGACGTCCTGATCGCCACGGCCTACTCGGTCGCCGCCCCGCAGGACCAGGCCACGACCTCCCTGACCGAGCACCTGTCCGACGACGTCCTCCCGCAGGCGGTCGAGGGCACCACCGCGGCCACCTACGTCACCGGCACCACCGCCGCGCAGGTCGACTTCCTGGAGATCGTCTCCGGGCGGCTGCTGCTCATCATCGCCGTGGTCGTCGCGCTCGCGTTCCTCGTCATCCTGATCGTCTTCCGGGGCCCGCTCGTGGCGCTCAAGGCGGCGGTGCTCAACCTGCTGTCGATCGCCGCCTCGTACGGCGTCGTCGTCGCCGTCTTCCAGTGGGGCTGGGGCGGACCGGCGCTCGGGGTCAACGGCGACGTGCCCATCGAGAGCTATGTGCCGATGATGATGTTCGCCATCGTCTTCGGCCTGAGCATGGACTACGAGATCTTCCTGCTGTCCCGGGTCCACGAGGCGTGGCTGCGCACCGGCGACGCGAAGGGGAGCGTGGCGCACGCGCTGGAGATCACCGCGCGGGTCATCACCTGCGCGGCGCTCATCATGGTCAGCGTCTTCGCGGCCTTCGTCCTCAACGACAGCATCGTGATCAAGATGATGGGGCTCGGCCTGGCCGCGAGCGTGCTCATCGACGCGACGGTCGCGCGGCTGCTGCTCGTGCCCGCGGTGATGACCCTGCTCGGGAAGTGGGCCTGGTGGACCCCGCGCTGGCTGGACAGGATCCTGCCGCACGTCGACACGGAGGGCGAGGGCGAGCTGGCGCAGGCGGGCGGGAACGGCGCGGCGGGGCCACGGCGGACGCCGTGACCCCGCCCAGCCCGGGAGGACGCGCGGGTTCTGACAGCCTCTAGGACAGGTCCTAGCTGTCGAAGCCCAGGCCCAGCCGGTCCATCGTCTTCAGCCAGAGGTTGCGCCGGCCTCCGTTCTCGTCGGCGCGGGCCATCGCCCACTTGGTGATGCCGATGCCGGCCCAGGCGATCGGCTCCGGCGGGAACGGCAGCGGCTTCGAGCGGACCATGTCCAGCTCGGTGCGCTCGGTGCGCTCGCCCGCGAGCAGGTCGAGCATGACGTCCCCGCCGAAGCGGGTCGCGCCGACGCCGAGGCCGGTGAACCCGGCCGCGTACGCGACCTTGCCCTTGTGGGCCGTACCGAAGAAGGCCGAGAAGCGCGAGCAGGTGTCGATCGCGCCGCCCCAGGCATGGCTGAAGCGCAGGCCCTCCAGCTGCGGGAAGCAGCGGAAGAAGTGCTCGGCCAGCTTGAGGTAGGTCTCCGGGCGCTGGTCCATCTCGGCGTCGAGCTTGCCGCCGAAGGGGTAGATCGCGTCGTAGCCGCCCCAGAGGATGCGGTTGTCGGCCGTGATCCGGAAGTAGTGGAACTGGTTGGCGGAGTCGCCGAGGCCCTGCCGGTTCCTCCAGCCGACGGAGGCGAGCTGCTCGGGGCTGAGCGGCTCGGTCATGAGGGCGTAGTCGTACACCGGGACGGTGTAGTGCCGGACCCGCTTGACCAGCGACGGGAAGACGTTGGTGCCGAGCGCGACCCGGCGGGCGAGGACCCGGCCGTACGGTGTGCGCACACCCATGCCCGCGCCGACGGAGACCAGCTCCAGGCCGGGGGTGTTCTCGAAGATCCGGACGCCCAGGTCGAGGCAGGCCCGCTTGAGGCCCCAGGCCAGCTTCGCCGGGTTGAGCATGGCGACGCCGCGGCGGTCCCAGAGGCCGCCGAGGAAGGTCGGCGAGTCGACCTCGGCCCGGACGGCGTCCCGGTCGAGGAGTTCGAGGCCGTCCGCGAGACCGAGCCGCTCGATCTCCTCGTACACCTCGTGGAGTTCCTCGACCTGGTACGGCTCGGTGGCCACGTCGATCTCGCCGGTGCGCTCGAAGTCGCAGTCCAGGGAGTAGCGGGCGACCGCCGCCTCGATCCCGTCGAGGTTCCGCTCGCCGAGCTCCTCCAGCTTGGCCAGCTCGCCCGGCCAGCGGGCGAGGCCGTTGCCGAAGCCGTGGGTGAGGGAGGCGGCGCAGAAGCCTCCGTTGCGGCCCGAGGCGGCCCAGCCCACCTCGCGGCCTTCGATCAGTACGACATCCCGGGAGGGTTCGCGCTCCTTGGCGAGGAGCGCGGTCCACAGTCCGCTGTAGCCGCCGCCGACGACGAGGAGATCACACTTCTCGGTGCCGGTGAGGGCGGGCAGGGCTCCGGGCTTGCCGGGGTCTTCCAGCCAGAAGGGGACGGGCTGGGCGTCGGAGAGAGATTGTGCAGCGAGACGCATGGCAACTGGGGCCATGGTTTCCAACTCCTTCGGTGCCTGAGCTTCTCTTCGCTCAGGCTGTTGCTGTTTTCTTGCGCCGGTTCGTAATGATTTGCCC
Source organism: Streptomyces sp. NPDC015130 (assembly GCF_043080005.1). NCBI lineage: Bacteria > Bacillati > Actinomycetota > Actinomycetes > Kitasatosporales > Streptomycetaceae > Streptomyces > Streptomyces sp. NPDC015130. The sequence continues at coordinate 78,999 of NZ_JBIBVC010000014.1, forward strand.
GGCTACCACCATGACTACCGCGAGGACGAACATCGCGGTGCCGATGACGTTGATCTGAACGGGGGTTCCGCGCTGCGCCGAGCCCCAGACGAACATGGGGAAGGTGACGGTGGAGCCCGCGTTGAAGTTGGTGATGATGAAGTCGTCGAACGAGAGTGCGAAGGCGAGCAGCGCACCGGCGGCGATGCCGGGCGCGGCGATCGGCAGGGTCACGCGCAGGAAGGTCTGCACGGGGCCCGCGTAGAGGTCGCGCGCGGCCTCCTCCAGGCGCGGGTCCATGGACATGACCCGGGCCTTGACCGCCGTCACGACGAACGACAGACAGAACATGATGTGGGCGATCAGGACCGTCCAGAAGCCCAGCTCGATGCCCATGTTGAGGAAGAGCGTGAGCAGCGAGGCGGCCATGACGACCTCGGGCATCGCCATCGGCAGGAAGATGAGCGAGTTGATCGCGCCGCGCGCCCGGAAGCGGTACCGGACCAGCGCGAAGGCGATCATCGTGCCGAGGACGAGCGCGCCGACGGTGGACCAGGCGGCGAGCTGGAGCGAGAGGGAGAGCGACTCGCACATGTCGGCGACGCCGCAGGGGTCCTTCCAGGCGTCCAGCGAGAAGCGCTGCCAGGAGTAGTTGAAGCGGCCGTTCGGCTTGTTGAACGAGAACACCATGACGACGATGTTCGGGAGGATCATGTACGCGAGCGTGAGCAGGCCCGCGACGACGACGAGGTTCTTCCGGAGCCAACGCATCAGACCAGGTCCTCCGTGCCCGCTCGGCGGATGTAGACGGTGACCATGACCAGCACGATCGCCATGAGGATGAAGGAGAGCGCGGCAGCCGTCGGGTAGTCGAGGACCCGGAGGAACTGCGACTGGATGACGTTGCCGACCATCTTGGTGTCGGTCGAGCCGAGCAGTTCGGCGTTGACGTAGTCACCGCTCGCCGGGATGAAGGTGAGCAGGGTGCCGGAGACGACGCCGGGCATCGACAGCGGGAAGGTCACCTTGCGGAAGGTCGTCGCCGGGGAGGCGTAGAGGTCCTGCGCGGCCTCGTGCAGCCGGCCGTCGATCCGCTCCAGGGAGGTGTAGAGGGGCAGGATCATGAACGGCAGGAAGTTGTACGTGAGACCGCAGACCACCGCCATCGGCGTGGCGAGCACGCGCTCGCCCTCGGTCCAGCCGAGCCAGCTGGTCACGTCGAGGACGTGCAGCGCGTTCAGCACGTCGACGACGAGGCTGTCGTCCGCCAGGATCGTCTTCCACGCGAGCGTCCGGATGAGGAAGCTGGTGAAGAACGGGGCGATGACGAGGACCAGGAGCAGGTTGCGCCAGCGGCCGGCCTTGAAGGCGATCAGGTACGCCAGCGGGTAGCCGAGCAGCAGGCAGAGCAGGGTCGCGGTCCCGGCGTACAGCAGGGAGCGGACGAACTGCGGCCAGTACTCGGTGAAGGCGTCCCAGTACGTCTGGAAGTGCCAGGTCACCTGGAAGCCCTGCTCCAGGGAGCCGGTCTGGACCGAGGTCGAGGCCTGGTAGACGAGCGGCAGCGCGAAGAAGACGAGCAGCCAGATGATGCCGGGCAGCAGCAGCCAGTACGGGACGAGCCGCTTGCGGGTGGAGGGCTTGCGCAGAACCGGTTCCTCGACCGGCGCCGCACCCTCCGTCTTCGTCAGGGTGGTGGTGCTCATGCTGCACCTCCTTCGTTCGCTTCTCCGCCCGCGAGGCGCAGAGGTGCGGCCATCGTCGTCAACTGCGGGCCGGTGGCCTCGCGTGCGTCGCTCACAGGGAGTCCTCCACCGTCTCCACGCCCGCGTCGATGTCCTGGGCGGCGTCGAGCCCGAAGGTGTGCGCCGGGTTCCAGTGCAGGACGACCTCGGCCCCGGGGCGGAGTCGCGCGTCCCTTTCGATGTTCTGCTCGTAGACCTGGAGCTCCGCGCCCGCCGGGCTGTTCACCACGTACTGCGTGGAGACGCCGATGAAGGAGGAGTCGGCGATCCGGCCCACGACCCGGTTGCGGCCCTCGGCTATCGAGCCCGCGTCGTCGGCGTGCGCGAGCGAGATCTTCTCGGGGCGGACGCCGACGAGCACCTTGCCGCCCTGGCGGACGGCGGAGGTACAGCGGTCGCCGGGGACCCGGAGCTTGCCGCCGCCGGCCGTGACCACCACGTCCGAACCGGTCTCCAGGACCTCGGCCTCGATGAGGTTCGAGGTGCCGAGGAAGTTGGCGACGAAGGTGGTCTGCGGGTTCTCGTACAGGTCGGCGGGGGCGCCGAGCTGCTCGACCCGGCCGCCGTTCATCACCGCGACCTGGTCGGCCATGGTCATGGCCTCCTCCTGGTCGTGGGTGACGTGGACGAAGGTGATGCCGACCTCGGTCTGGATCCGCTTGAGCTCCAGCTGCATCTGGCGGCGCAGCTTGAGGTCGAGCGCGCCGAGCGGCTCGTCGAGGAGCAGGACCTGCGGGTGGTTGATGAGCGCGCGGGCCACGGCGACGCGCTGCTGCTGGCCGCCGGAGAGCTGGTGCGGCTTGTGGCGGGCCTTGTCGCCGAGCTGGACGAGCTCCAGCATCTCGTCGACCTGCTTCTTCACGGACTTGATGCCGCGGCGGCGCAGGCCGAAGGCGATGTTCTCGGAGATGTCCATGTGCGGGAAGAGCGCGTAGGACTGGAAGACGGTGTTGACCGGCCGCTTGTACGGCGGGAGGTCCGTGACGTCCTTGTCGCCGAGGAAGACGGTGCCGGTGCTCGGGTCCTCCAGGCCGGCGATCATGCGCAGGGTGGTGGTCTTTCCGCAGCCGGAGGCGCCGAGCAGGGCGAAGAAGGAGCCCTGCGGGACGGTCAGGTCGAGCGGGTGGACGGCGGTGAAGGAGCCGTACGCCTTGCTGATCCCGGTGAGACGGACGTCGCCGCCGCCAGTGTTCTTTCCGGTGTGAGCAGTCTTGTCAGTCATGGGTTGCTGTCCCAGGGAGTGAGAGAGGTGGACGACGTCGGGCTCAGGCGCCGATGAGCTTGGCGAACTTCTCCTCGTACGCCGTCTCCTCCGCGCTGGTGAGCGAGCGGAAGGCGCGCGACTTCTTGGCCATGGCCTTGTCCGGGAGGATCAGCGTGTTGTTCGCGAGCTCGGGGTCGATCTTGGCGAGTTCGTCCTTCACCCCGTCGACGGGGCACACGTAGTTGATGTACGCGGCGAGCTGCGCGGCGACGGGAAGCTCGTAGTAGTGGTCGATGAGCTTCTCGGCGTTGGCCTTGTGCTTCGCCTGCGCGGGGACCAGCAGGTTGTCGCTGGAGGTGATGTAGCCGGCGGACGGGATGGCGAACTTGATGTCCGGGTTGTCCGCCTGGAGCTGGATGACGTCACCGGCCCAGGCGAGGCAGGCGGCCAGGTCGCCCTTGTCCAGGTCGGAGGTGTAGTCGTTGCCGGTGAAGCGGCGGATCTGCTTCTTGTCGACGGCCTTCTGGAGCCGGCCTATCGCCTCGTCGTACTCGGCGTCGGTGAACTTCCCCGGGTCCTTGCCCATGTCGAGGAGGGTCATGCCGACGGTGTCGCGCATCTCGGTGAGGAAGCCGACCCGGCCCTTGAGGGAGGGGTCGTCGAGGAGCTGGGTGACCGAGTCGACCTTCTTGCCGCCGGTCGCCTTGGAGTTGTACGCGATGACGGTGGAGATACCGGTCCAGGGGTACGAGTAGGCGCGGCCCGGGTCCCAGTCGGGGCGCCGGAACTGGGCGGAGAGGTTCGCGAAGGCGTTGGGGAGGTTCGCGGGGTCGAGCCGCTGCGCCCAGCCGAGGCGGATCATCCGGGCGGCGAGCCAGTCGGTGACGCATATCAGGTCGCGGCCGGTGTCCTGGCCGGCCGCGAGCTGCGGCTTGATCTTGCCGAAGAACTCGACGTTGTCGTTGATGTCCTCGGTGTACTTGACCTTGATCCCGGTGCGTTTCGTGAACGCCTCCAGCGTGGGACGCGACTTCTCGTCCTCGCTGATGTCCATGTACTCGGTCCAGTTGGAGAACGCGATGCTCTTCTCCTTGGCCGAGAGGTCGGTGGAGGCGGGACCCTGTCCCTCCCGCTTGGCCGGCGGGATACCACAGGCGCTCAGGCCGGCGAGACCGCCGACCGTGAGCGCGCCGACGCCGCCCGCGCGCAGCATCGAACGGCGGCTGAGTGCACCCCGGCCGTTCGTCATGCTGCGCCGCATCGCCGCCAGCTGCGCGGCGGACAGGCTTTCGGGCTCGTACTGCTCCATGCGCTGTGCCCTTTCGGGAGGGGTGGGCCGCTGGTCGGGCGGCGGATCTGCTATCGGTCCCCGAAGATCGTGCGGTGCCAGTCCTTCGCGGCCACCGCGGTGTTGTCGAACATCACGTGCTTGACCTGCGTGTACTCCTCGAAGGAGTACATCGACATGTCCTTTCCGTATCCCGACGCCTTGGTGCCGCCGTGCGGCATCTCGCTGATGATCGGGATGTGGTCGTTGACCCAGACGCAGCCCGCCCGGAGCTCCCGCGTGGCGCGGTTCGCCCGGAAGACGTCACGGCTCCAGGCGGAGGCGGCGAGGCCGTACGGGGTGTCGTTGGCGAGCCGGATGCCCTCGTCGTCGCTGTCGAAGGGCAGGGCCACCAGGACCGGTCCGAAGATCTCCGACTGCACGACCTCGCTGTCCTGCGCGGCGCCGGTGATCAGGGTCGGACGATAGTACGCGCCGTCCTTCAGGTCACCCCCCGGGGCTTCGCCGCCGGTGACGACGGTGGCGTAGCCGCGGGCGCGCTCGACGAAGCCGGCGACGCTGTCGCGCTGGGCGTGGCTGACCAGCGGGCCGAGGTCGGTGGCGGCGTCGAAGGGGTCGCCGACGCGGACCGACTCCATCAGTTCGGCGACGCGGGCGACGAAGGCGTCGAAGAGCGGGCGCTGGACGTAGGCGCGCGTCGCGGCGGTGCAGTCCTGGCCGGTGTTGATGAGGGAGGCGGCGACGGCTCCGTGGGCGGCGGCCTCCAGGTCGGCGTCGTCGAAGACGACGAAGGGGGCCTTGCCGCCGAGTTCGAGGTGGAGCCGCTTCACGGTGGCGGTGGCGACCTCGGCGACGCGCTTGCCGACCGGGGTGGAGCCGGTGAAGGAGGTCATGACGACGTCGGGGTGGCCGACGAGGTGCTCGCCGACGACCCGTCCGGAGCCGCTGACGATGTTGATGACGCCGTCGGGGATGCCGGCCTCGGTCGCCGCCTGCGCGAACATCAGCGAGGTCAGCGGGGTGATCTCGGCGGGCTTGAGGACGATCGTGTTGCCGGCGGCGATCGCCGGGAGGATCTTCCAGGCGGCCATCTGGAGCGGGTAGTTCCAGGGGGCGATGGAGCCGATGACGCCGATCGCCTCGCGCCGGATGTACGAGGTGTGGTCGCCGCTGTACTCGGCGGCGGCCTGGCCCTGGAGGTGGCGGGCGGCGCCGGCGAAGAAGGCGGTGTTGTCGACCGTGCCCGGTACGTCGAACTCGGTGGTGAGGCGGAGCGGCTTGCCCGCCTGGAGGGACTCGACCCGGGCGATGTCCTCGGCCCACTCGGCGAGGACGCCGGCGAAGCGGTGGAGGGCGTCGGAGCGCTCGCCCGGGGTGGCGCCCGACCAGCCGGGGAAGGCGGCCTTGGCGGCGGCGACGGCCTCGTCGACGTCGGCGACGGAGGCGAGCCGGTAGGTGTAGACGCCCTCGCCGGTCGCGGGGTTGACGATCGTGTGTTCCCGGTCGGAGGTTCCGGCCCGGAGCCGTCCGCCGATGTACTGTGCGCCGTCCGCGAAGCGGTCCGTCACCTGGAAGCGGTTGCCCATGACGCTCTCCGTTGTCCCAGCTCGAATTGAGTGCCGATCCTGACATGAGGATGCCACCCCAACAAGTGATTCCGTTGTTGCCTTTTGGTTACGCAACGGAATCGGTCGACCATGTGTCGAGGTGGCCGGAAAATCTCCGTACGGAGTGTCCGTGGCGGATGCCAGACTCGCATGCATGAAAAAGATCGACGAGCTGACGCAGCAGGTCAACGCGGGTGAGCGCGTCAAATGGCTGCACTTCTGGGGCCACCGTCCGCACCCCGACGGGCGGCTCTCGGCGAGCTGCCTGAGCCAGTGGTGGCCGGCACCCTTCGTGGTCGACGGCAAGCGGTACGCGACCGCCGAGCACTGGATGATGGCGGCCAAGGCGCGCCTCTTCGGGGACGCGGACGCCGAGCGCTCGGCGCTCGCCGCACGCACCCCGGCGGAGGCCAAGAAGGCCGGCCGACTCGTGCGGAACTTCGACGAGACGGTGTGGGAGCGGGAGCGCCTCGGCATCGTCGTCGAGGGCAGCGTCCACAAGTTCTCCTCGGACGAGGCCCTGCGGGCGTACCTCCTCGGTACGGGCACCCGTGTCCTCGTGGAGGCGAGCCCGGTCGACCGGATCTGGGGCATCGGGCTCGCGGCCGACGACCCGGCCGCCCACGACCCGGCCCGCTGGCGCGGCCTGAACCTGCTGGGCTTCGCCCTGATGGAGGCCCGGGACCGGCTGCGCAACGGCTGAGTGCGCGGCGTACCCCCGGGACATGACAAGGGCCCCGCACCTCGGTGAGGTGCGGGGCCCTGTCGGCTGCCGGTGCGGTCAGCGGGTGCTCTCGACGACCAGGCTGTTGTACGGGTCCCCGTCCGAGGAGGCCGCGCCGCCCTCGGCGATCGCCCAGATGACGAAGCCGAGGAAGACGCCGCTCACCACGATGCCGATCGAGCCGAGGACGACGCCCGCGAGCGCCATGCCCCGGTTGGTCGCCTCGCCCCGGCCGGCCTTCTTCATGCCGATGATGCCGAAGATCAGCGCCAGGATGCCGAGGACGACGCCCAGGCCGTACATGCAGAAGCCGGCCACCGCGATGATGCCGAGCACCATCGAGGCGATGCCCATGCCGTTGGCGGGCTGCTGCCAGCCGGGCGGCTGGCTCCCGGCGTACCCCGTGCCGTAGGAGGGGTACCCGTACCCCGCCCCGGCCGGCGTGGTTGCCGGGGTGCTCGCGGCGGACGGGTACCCGTAGGAACCGGCCGGCGGAGTGGCGGCCGGGTAGCCGTAGCCGGGCGTGGCCGCCGGGCCGCCGGGAGCGACCGGCGGCGGCGGGACGTCGTTCACGGCCGGCATGGACGTGACCGTCATCTGGTCGTGCACCGCCGGGGTCGACGGCGACACGGGCTTGCTCAGCTCCACGCCGTCGCGGTTCGGCGGAGCCCACGGGTCCGCCGGGTCGTACCCGCCCTGCGGCTGGTCTCGGTTGTCAGACATGGGCCTCCCCCATCGTGGTCACGCCATGCTACGACCTCCCCCCTCGGAGGGAACCGCCCGGCCTACGATGATCCGATGACCGACCTCCATCCCTTCATCGCCGGCCTCCCCAAGGCCGAACTGCACGTCCACCACGTCGGCTCCGCCTCGCCCCGGATCGTCGCCGAACTCGCCGCCCGTCACCCGGACTCCAAGGTCCCGACGGACCCCGAGGCTCTCACCGACTACTTCACGTTCACGGACTTCGCGCACTTCATCGAGGTCTACCTCTCGGTCGTCGACCTGGTCCGCACCCCCGAGGACGTCCGGCTGCTGACCTTCGAGGTCGCCCGTGACATGGCCCGGCAGAACATCCGGTACGCCGAACTGACCATCACCCCGTACTCCTCCACCCGCCGCGGCATCGACGAGCGCGCCTTCATGGCGGCGATCGAGGACGCCCGCAAGGCGGCCGAGGCCGAGTTCGGCACGATCCTGCGCTGGTGCTTCGACATCCCCGGCGAGGCCGGCCTCGTCTCCGCCGAGGAGACCGCGCGGCTCGCCACCACGGACGGGATCCGCCCCGAGGGCCTGGTCTCCTTCGGCCTCGGCGGCCCCGAGATCGGTGTCCCGCGCCCGCAGTTCAAGCCGTACTTCGACCTGGCCCGCGCCGCCGGTCTGCACTCCGTCCCGCACGCGGGCGAGACGACCGGCCCGGAGACGGTCTGGGACGCGATCAACGACCTGGGCGCCGAGCGCATCGGCCACGGCACCAGCTCCGTCCAGGACCCGGCGCTCCTGGCCCACCTGGCCGAGCACCGGATCGCCCTGGAGGTCTGCCCGACCTCCAACATCGCCACGCGGGCCGTCGCCACGCTCGACGAGCACCCGATCCGGCAGATGGTGGACGCCGGCGTCCTCGTCACGATCAACAGCGACGACCCGCCGATGTTCGGCACGGACCTCAACAACGAGTACGCGGTCGCCGCCCGGCTCCTCGGCCTCGACGAGCGCGGTGTCGCCGCCCTCGCGAAGAACGCGGTGGAGGCGTCCTTCCTCGACGCGGCCGGCAAGGCCAGGATCGCCGCCGAGATCGACACGTACACGGACGGCTGGCTGGCCCGCTGACGACGGCGAGAATGGGGCCATGCGCCCTGTCACTGCCGTTGGTCACCGCGGCGACCCGTACCGCGTCCGAGAGAACACGCTCCCCTCGATCGCCTCGGCGATCGAGCGGGGGGCGGACGCGGTCGAGGTCGACGTCCGGCTCACGAGGGACGGCGTGCCCGTCCTCCTCCACGACGACACCCTCAAGCGGCTCTGGGGCCACGACCGTCCCCTGTCCGCCCTCTCGTTCGAGCAGCTGCGCGAGCTGACGCGCGACGGGGTGCCGACCCTGCGCGAGGCGCTCCTGACCGCGGGCGAGCACCGGCTGATGCTGGACCTGCCCGGCGGGAACGAGGACTCGGTCCGCCGGATCGTCGGCACGGTCCGCGAGTGCGGCGCCGGGGAGCGCGTCTACTACTGCGCCGGGGCCGTCGCGATGCTCCAGGTGCGTGCCGCCGACCCGGCCGCCGAGATCGCCCTGACGTGGACCACCCTCGCCCCGCCCCGGCCGGTGCTGCTCGACGCCGTACGTCCGCGGTGGCTCAACTACCGTTTCGGGCTGGTGAGTCGGGCCCTGACCGAGCGGGTGCACCGGGACGGCCTGCTCGTCTCGGCCTGGACCGCGGACACCACCCGCACCATGCGTAAGCTGATCTTCAACGGGGTCGACTCGGTCACCACGAACCGGGTCGACGCACTGGCCGCCGCCCTGCGAAAGGCTCGCGCATGAACGACCGGATCCGCACCGACATCGCCCACAACGCCCGGGTGTGGAACTACTGGCTGGGCGGCAAGGACAACTATCCGGTGGACCGCGCCGTCGGCGACCAGGTCACCGCCTTCTACCCGAGCATCGGCGAAGTGGCCCGCGCGGACCGGGCGTTCCTCGGCCGGGCGGTGACGCATCTGGCCGCCGAGGCGGGCGTACGCCAGTTCCTCGACATCGGTACGGGTCTGCCGACCGCCGACAACACCCACGAGGTGGCGCAGCGGGTCGCCGCCGACTCCCGGATCGTCTACGTCGACAACGACCCGATCGTCCTCACCCACGCCCGCGCGCTCCTGACCAGCGCGCCGGAGGGGGTCACCGAGTACGTGGACGCGGACGCGCGGGACCCGGAGACGATCCTGGCGGCCGCGGGCGCGACGCTCGACCTGTCCCGTCCGGTCGCGGTGCTGATGCTCGGCATCCTCAACTTCGTCCTGGACACCGGCGAGGCCCGGGCGGTCGTGAAGACCCTGATGGACGCCCTCCCCTCGGGCAGCCACCTGGTCCTGACCCACCCGACGCTGGAGCCGGAGCTCGGCGGCGAGGGCAACAGGGCCGCGATGGCCTTCTGGAACGAGAACGCGACCCCGCCGATCACCGCCCGCGGCCGGGCCGAGTTCACCTCCTTCCTGGAGGGGCTCGACGTGCTGGAGCCGGGCATCGTGTCCTGCGCCCGCTGGCGCTCCGAGGAGGGCGACGTGGTCGCGCAGTTCGGCGCGGTGGGCCGCAAGCCGTAATGGGGGTACGGGGGGAGACGCGGGGCGGCATGGCCGGGGCCGTGCGGAGAGGGTGGGAGCGGACGCGGCGCTGGGGCGCGGCCAACCCGTGGGCGGTGGACATCGGGCTCGCGCTCCTCGTGCAGGCGGCGATGACGATGCCGTTCGTGGTGCCGCGCCCGCCCGAGCTGGAGCCGGCGACCTGGCCCGCGTACGGTCTGACGACGCTCACCGTGCTGCCGCTGGTCTGGCGGCGGCGCGCGCCCTTCGCCGTCCTGCTCGCGATCCTCGCGGCGAGCGCGCTGTACACGCTCGCGCTGGAGGGGCCGGGGCAGCCCCTGCCGTACACCGGGCTCGTCAGCGTCTACACGATCGCCGTGCTGTCCCCGCCGTGGAAGCGGTTGACGACGGCGGCCCTGCTCATGGTCGCGGTGCCCGCGTCGGTCGGCCTCAACACCCGCTCCGTGCGGGAACTGACCTTCTCCCTCTTCGTGTTCGCCGCCGCGTACGTCTTCGGCAGGCTCCAGGACGCCCGGCAGCGGGAGCACCGGATCGAGGCCGAGCGGGCCGCCGCGCGCGAACGGGCCCGGATCGCGCGGGAGATGCACGACATCCTGTCGCACGCGGTCAGCCTGATGGTGGTGCAGGCGGAGGCGGGGCCGGTGGCGGTGCGGGCGGCCCCGGAGCGCGCGGAGGCGGCCTTCGACGCGATCTCGGCGACCGGCCGCGACGCGATGACCCAACTGCGCCAGATGCTGGGGGTGTTGCGCGAGGGCTCGGAGGGCGGGGGCGCCCCGCGCGAGCCGCAGCCCGACCTGGCGGGCATTCCCGGGCTGGTCGAGCGGGTCCGGAGCAGCGGCGGCCTGGCCGTCACCTACACCACCGAGGGCGGGGTGCGCTCCCTTCCCGCGGCGACCGGCGCGAGCGCCTACCGGATCGTCCAGGAGGCCCTGACGAACGTGGTCAAGCACGCCCGCGCCCGCACGGTGGACGTCCGGCTGGCCCACGAGGAAGGGGTGTTGCGCGTGAGCGTGACGGACGACGGGCGCGGCCCGCAGGCGGGTGCGGGCGGCCACGGCCTCGTCGGCATCCGGGAGCGGGCGGCCGCGCACGGCGGTACGGCCGTGATGGGCCCGGGGCCCGGCGGCCGGGGCTTCGAGGTGCGGGTACTGCTCCCCGTACCGTCCACGACGGAGGTGGCGGGATGACGGTCCGGGTGGTGGTCGCGGACGACCAGGAGCTGGTCCGCAGCGGTTTCGCGATGATCCTGGACGCGCAGCCGGACATCGAGGTGGTCGCCGAGGCCGGGGACGGGGCGGAGGCCGTCGAGGCGGTGCGCCGGCTCGCGCCGGACGTGGCGCTGCTCGACATCCGGATGCCCCGGACGGACGGCATCGAGGCCTGCCGGACGATCAGCGCGGAGTCGCGCTGCCGGACGGTGATCCTGACGACCTTCGACACCGACGCGTACGTGTACGAGGCGCTGCACGCGGGGGCGAGCGGCTTCCTCCTCAAGGACGTGCGCAGGGACGACCTGGTGCACGCGGTCCGGGTCGTGGCGGCGGGCGAGTCGCTGCTCGCCCCGTCCGTGGCCCGGCGGCTCGTGGAGCAGTACACGGCGGGCGGCCCCCGCAGGACGGCCCCGGATCCACGGCTCGACGTGCTGACCGGCCGGGAGCGGGAGACGCTGCTGCTGCTCGCGCGCGGACTGTCGAACGCGGAGATCGCGGCGGAGCTGGTGGTGAGCGACCACACGGTGAAGACGCACGTCGGGAACGTGCTGGCGAAACTGGGGCTGCGCGACCGGATCCAGGCGGTGATCTGCGCCTACGAGACGGGCCTGGTCGCGGCGGGCTCTCCCCCGCCCGGGGGAGGCCGGTAGCGCGCCCCTCCCCCGCGTCGGCGAGAAACCCGCCCCCGCGAGACCGCCGGTACGGGCGATCCGCGGATCCTCCCTGGTCAGCAGGATGGAGCCATCGAGAACAACGGCTCACACCACGGGAGTTGACCATGAAGAAGTCCGCCCGCACGCTGCTCGCCGCCGCCCTGGTCCTGGGGGTGGCGGCGGGACCGTCGATCGTCCCCGCCACGGCCGCGACCGCGCCGCCGGCCACCACCGTCGCGGCCCCGTCCCTGGAGACGGCGATGGCGGCCGCGATCGCCGGTCTCCCCAAGGCCGACGCGACGGCGGCGCTGGTCCGGGTCGGCGGCTCCGAGGGTTCCTGGCAGGGCAGTTCGGGCGTCCACGACCTGGAGAGCGACTCCCCCGCGGATCCGGCCGGCCGCTTCCGGGCCGGTTCGGTGACGAAGGTCTTCACGGCGGCGACCGTCCTCCAGCTCGCCGCCGAGGGCCGGATCGACCTGGACCGGCCGGCCCGCTCGTACCTCCCGAGGCTGATCCCCCGCGCGTACGGCGAGGTGACCGTCCGCCAGCTCCTGAACCACACGCACGGCATCCCGGCCCCGGACTTCCGGGGCGAGACCGTCGAGGAGTGGTACGAGAACCGCTTCCAGCTCCACGACCCGGAGGAGATGGTCCGCTCGGCGACGGCGAAGCCCCGCGAGTTCGGGCCGGGCGAGAAGCAGCACTACCTCAACATCGGGTACACGATCGCCGCCCTGATCGTGGAGCGGGTCACCGGCGACACGTACGAGCGGCAGGTCGAGCGGCGGATCCTGCGCCCGCTCCGCCTCCGCGACACCTACTTCCCGGGCACGGACCCGAGGATCGCCGGTCCGCACAACCACGGCTACCAGACGATGCGGCTCGACGACGGGACGACCGGCCTGCGGGACGTCACCGTGTGGGGGACGACGGACGGCTGGGCGGCCGGCGACCTGGTGTCGACCACCGCGGACCTGGAGCGGTTCACCCGGGCGCTGTTCGCGGGCCGGGTGGTGCGCGGACCGCTCCTGGAGGAGATGTTCACCTTGCCCCGGGTCCAGGACGCGAAGTCGGGCGCCCCGGCCGCCTTCTCCGCCGGCCTGTCGATGAAGCGGCTCGGCGGGCGCGAGGTGTGGGGCAAGACGGGCGGCCGCTGGGGCTACAACGCGGCGATCGCCTCGACCCGGAACGGCGAACGGACCCTCGTCTACAGCGTCAACTCCACCGACGCCAAGGGCCAGGACACGAACAAGACGGCCCTGAAGATCATGGTGGCCGCGTACGGCCTCCCGGGGTAGACGGGCGCCCGGATCGCCGCGCCAGGGAGCCACGTACGTGTATTCGCACACACTCCCATGCACAGAACTACACTCGGATGATGCAGAAGGATGCGACATCACCCCTCGAAGACGAGAGCCAGGTCCGCGAGCTGGAGAGCCTCGGCACCCCTGTCACCTTCCAGGCCGGGCAGACGATCTTCACGGAGGGGCACCCGTCCCACACCGTCCTCCTCCTCAAGGAGGGACACGTGATCGTGAGCAAGGCCGACGAGGGCTCGGAGATTCTCCTCGCAACCCGTGGCCCAGGGGCTGTGCTGGGCGACGAGGGCGTCCTCATGTCCGAGGTGCGGTCCGCCACCATTCGCGCGCTGACCAGGGTGTCCGGCGTGGACATCTCGGCCGACAAGCTCCTCCGCTTCGTCAATGAGAAGCACCTGTGGCCGGGAATGTACCGCAGCGCGGTGAAGCGCCGCCGGGAGTCCGACGAGGAACGGACCATTCTCGCGCGACACAGCGTGAAGGTCCGCCTGGCCCGATGGCTGGTCGCCGTGGCCGAGGAGATGGGCGAGCAGACGGGCGAAAACTGGTTGATCGACGTCGCGTTCTCCCAGCAGGACATCGCGAGCCGGATCGGATCCTCACGGGAGGGAGTCGCCACGGCCCTCCGCAACCTGAGGGAGGAAGGACTGGTCAGCACGGGCCGCCAGACGCTCACCCTGCACGACATGCACGCTCTGCGCGCCACGGCACAACTGAAGGAGTAGACACACACAGGGCTCTGTGTAATTCTGCACAGACGACAGTGAACTCCTGCCGTGGAGTTCACGCCTGCACACATGGGGGAGCTTTGACTCTTCAGGTGATCGGAGCCCTGTGCATCCTCGTCGCGCTGGTCGGCGAAGGCCTCAAGATCAGCGAGGTGGAGGTTCGCCAACTCTCACGAGCCCGCGCGATCACACTGGCAGCAGCAGGGATTCTCTTCATCGCCCTGCCGCTGCTGACGGGAGGCCCGACCTCCTGACCTGCACCCCCGTCCGACGAATCCGTGGTGGACCATGACAGAACAACTAGGCCCCTTCCAAGGCATATGGGATGCATGGACCGAGGCCGAGCAAGAGATCGCCCGGAAGCCCCTGTCACACTTCGAGCGAGCCACTCAGATCCAGTTCGAAGAGCTGAAGGAGCACCTCTCCCAAGGAAACCGTGAGGCGGCGGCCCGCGAGCTCATCGACGTGGTCAGCATCGCCCTGAACAATCTGAGGAACCTCGGGTTCACCCCCCAGGAGATCGCGGAGATCGCACAGGACCGGGCGGCCCGACGGATGAAGGGCCAGGCGAAGGAGATCCTGGAGAAGTACGGGGAAACCTACGGGATCTAGCAACGCCGACGCACAGGCGACTCTCCGGATCGCGTCGCGCGATCCGGAGAGTCGCTTCACGCGGCGCCGGTCAACGCGGCGCCGGCGCACCGATCGAGGGCGAGGTCACGACCACGGCCTCCAGCCGCTTGATCATCCGGCGTACGTGGAGCAGCGGCAGGATGCCGATGACGCCGAACGACATGTCGATGACCGACCACCAGAAGGGGATGCCCCGGATCGGCCCGCAGATCAGGGCGAGCGGGACGATGCCGACGCAGGCGATCATCCCGAACTCGACGACCCAGATGTTGCGGACGGGGTCGCGGTAGGCGCCGTAGAAGGCGACCGCGATGACGAGGTGTGCGAAGGCCAGCCAGTCGGTGCCGTAGAGCAGGTACGGCGCTTGCGCGTCGGCGGTTTCGAGACCGCCCCGCACCCGCTCGATCCACTCGGCGAGCCCCGGGAAGAGGTCGGCCACCGGCGCCGCCCAGCCGTCCAGCGCGGAGTCCAGGAGCCGGAGTTCCGTGACGAGCGGGAAGGCGGTGACCCCGCTCAGCACCAGACAGACGACGAAGACGACCAGCCAGACGCGAATGCGCGTGAGAAGGGCCCTGGGCCCGTTCGTATCGCTCATGACGGCAGCCTACGCCTGACCTGAACGTGTTCAAAAATGGGGGGCGGGTACCTCGGGGCGGGCTTCCTCACAGCCCCACGATCGCGTTCCACCTCTTCGCGAACTCCTGGCGCTCGTCGGCGCGGATGTCCCGGGCGATGGCGAGGCGGCCGCGCATCTCGGCGTCCGGGAAGATCAGCGGGTCCTCGGCGAGGGCCACCAGCTCCTCGTCGCCGGAGTCCGCGAGGACGTTCTGGGCGGCGGGGACCGGGCAGACGTAGTTGACCCAGGCCGCGAGCTCGGCGGCGACCTCGGGCTCGTAGTAGTAGTCGATCAGCTTCTCGGCGTTGGCCTTGTGCAGGGCCCTGTTGGGGATCATCAGGGACTCGGCCCACAGTTCCCCGCCCTCCTCCGGGACGACGAACTCGATGTCCGGGTTGTCGGCCTGGAGCTGGATGACGTCGCCGGAGTACGCCTGGCAGGCGAGCACGTCCCCGGTGGACAGGTCCTTGATGTAGTCGTTGCCGGTGAAGCGGCGGACGTGCTTCTTCCGGACGAGGCCCTCGATCTGCTCGCACAGGGCGTGGAAGTCGTCGCGCGTCCACCGGGTCACGTCCACCCCGTTGCCCTGGAGCAGCAGGGACATGGACTCGTCGAGCCCGGACAGCAGGGTGACCTTGCCGCGCAGGTCGTCGGCCCACAGCTCCTTCGTGGAACGGAGTTCGCGGCCGAGCTTCCTGCGGTTGTACGCGATGCCGGTGATGCCGGACTGCCAGGGCACGCTGTGCAGCCGGCCCGCGTCGAAGGCGGGGTCGAGCAGCTGCGGGTTGAGGTGCTTCGCGACGTGCGGCTGCGCGGTGCGGTCCATCTCCTGGACCCAGCCGAGCCGGACGAAGCGGGCGGCCATCCAGTCGCTGACGACGATCAGGTCGCGGCCGGTCTCCTGGTGGTTCATCAGGGCCGGGCCGATCTTGCCGAAGAACTCGTCGTTGTCGTTGATCTCCTCCGTGTAGCGGACGGAGATCCCGGTGCGCTCGCGGAAGGCGTTCAGCGTCGGGCGCCTGGACGTGTCGTCGTCATCGGTGTCGATGTAGAGCGGCCAGTTGGCGAAGTCGAGCGTCCGGTCGCGCGCGGACAGGTCGCGGCCGGCCCGGTCGCGCTCGTCGACGTACGCGGCGGGGACGCCACACCCGGCGAGCGCCGCGGCCGCTCCGACACCGCCGATGCCGCGCAGCAGGGACCGGCGGGACATGGTGTTCCTGGCTATCGCTCTCACCCGGACAGCATCCACACCCGCGGCCACCTGCGGCAATGGACGCTCCGTCGAGCGACGGCACGCGGCCCCGACACCCTGTCGACCAGGGTGCCGGGGCCGCGTTCACAGGAGGAACCGAGGGCGTCAGCCCAGGGAGGTCATGACGTGCTTGATGCGCGTGTAGTCCTCGAAGCCGTACGCGGAGAGGTCCTTGCCGTAGCCGGACTTCTTGTAGCCGCCGTGGGGCATCTCGGCGACGAGCGGGATGTGGGTGTTGATCCACACGCAGCCGAAGTCGAGGGCCTTGGACATGCGCATCGCGCGCGCGTGGTCCTTGGTCCAGACGGAGGAGGCGAGGGCGTACTCGACGCCGTTCGCGTACTCCAGGGCCTGGGCCTCGTCCGTGAAGGACTGGACGGTGATGACCGGGCCGAAGACCTCGTTCTGGACGATCTCGTCGTCCTGCTTGAGGCCGGAGACGACGGTCGGGGCGTAGAAGTAGCCCTTGTCGCCGACGCGGTGGCCGCCGGCCTCGACCTTGGCGTGGGCCGGGAGGCGCTCGATGAAGCCGGCGACCTGCTTCAGCTGGTTGGCGTTGTTCAGCGGGCCGTAGAGCACGTCCTCGTCGTCCGGCTGGCCGGTCTTCGTCTCGGC
Source organism: Streptomyces sp. NPDC015130 (assembly GCF_043080005.1). Taxonomy (NCBI): domain Bacteria; kingdom Bacillati; phylum Actinomycetota; class Actinomycetes; order Kitasatosporales; family Streptomycetaceae; genus Streptomyces; species Streptomyces sp. NPDC015130. The sequence goes on from NZ_JBIBVC010000014.1 coordinate 95,888, forward strand.
GGCGGCCTTGGCGAGGGCGGCGACGAACTCGTCGTGGATGGCCTCGTGGACGAGGACGCGGGTGGCGGCCGTACAGTCCTGGCCGGCGTTGAAGAAGCCCGCGACGGAGATGTCCCCGACGGCCGACTCGATGTCGGTGTCCTCGAAGACGACGACCGGGGCCTTGCCGCCCAGCTCCAGGTGGACGCGCTTGACGTCCTTGGCCGCCGACTCGGCGACCTGCATGCCGGCGCGGACCGAGCCGGTGATGGAGGCCATCGCCGGGGTCGGGTGCTCGACCATGGCCCGGCCGGTCTCGCGGTCACCGCAGACGACGTTGAAGACGCCCTTGGGGACAATCTGCCCGATGATCTCGGCCATCAGGACGGTCGACGCGGGGGTCGTGTCCGAGGGCTTGAGGACGACGGTGTTGCCCGCGGCGAGGGCCGGGGCGAACTTCCACACGGCCATCATCATCGGGTAGTTCCACGGCGCGACCTGGGCACAGACACCGACGGGCTCGCGGCGGACGATGGAGGTCATGCCCTCCATGTACTCGCCGGCCGAGCGGCCCTCCAGCAGGCGGGCGGCACCGGCGAAGAAGCGGATCTGGTCCACCATCGGCGGTACCTCCTCGCTCCCGACCAGGGCGGTCGGCTTGCCGGTGTTCAGCACCTCGGCGGCGATGAGGTCCTCGGCGCGCTCCTCGAAGGCGTCGGCGATCTTGAGGAGCACCTTCTGGCGCTCGGCCGGGGTGCTGTCACGCCAGGCGGGGAAGGCGGCCGCGGCGGCCTCCATGGCGGCATCGACGTCGGCCTGCCCGGAGAGCGGGGAGGTGGCGTACACCTCGCCGGTGGCCGGGTTGACCACCTCAATGGTGCGGCCGTCGGCCGCGTCGCGGAACTCCCCGTTGATGTAGTTACGCAGCCGGCGCAGCTCGGTGGTCACTTGCCACCCCTCCTGTCACGTTCTGTCTTCGCACGTCCTTGTGCGGTGTCCCGATGGGCGAGACACCTCAGCCTAGTCGCTCGACAGACGCTTTCAACAGCCCCGACCCTCCGCAACTTCGGATTCGGTGAGATCCAGAGCTCTTCGCAACGAATTTCATCGCTCTGGGCTTGCATGACTGCCCATCTCGGTGCACAGTGAAGTCGTGGCCAGTCGAAGCACAGACTCCAGAACCGGAACCGGTTCGTCCCCGACGATCGATGCCGTCTCCCTGGCAATCATCGAACAGCTCCAGCAGGACGGTCGCCGTCCTTACGCGGCGATAGGCAAGGCCGTAGGCCTCTCCGAAGCCGCGGTGCGCCAACGCGTGCAGAAGCTGCTCGACCAGGGCGTCATGCAGATCGTCGCCGTCACCGACCCGCTCACCGTGGGATTCCGGCGCCAGGCGATGGTCGGGATCAACGTCGAGGGTGACCTCGATCCGGTTGCGGAGGCGCTGACGGCCATGGCCGAATGCGAGTACGTGGTGATGACCGCGGGCTCCTTCGACCTGATGGTGGAAATCGTCTGCGAGGACGACGACCACCTGCTGGATGTGATCAACAAGCGCATCCGCACCCTCCCCGGCGTGCGCTCCACCGAGAGCTTCGTCTACCTCAAGCTCAAGAAGCAGACCTATATGTGGGGAACCCGATAGCCGTGAGCAAGGACCTCTCCAAGACCGCCTACGACCACCTGTGGATGCACTTCACCCGCATGTCGTCGTACGAGAACTCGCCCGTTCCCACCATCGTGCGTGGCGAGGGCACCTACATCTTCGACGACAAGGGCAAGCGCTACCTCGACGGTCTCGCGGGGCTGTTCGTCGTCAACGCCGGACACGGCCGCCACGAACTCGCCGAGGTCGCGTACAAGCAGGCCCAGGAGCTCGCGTTCTTCCCCGTGTGGTCGTACGCGCACCCCAAGGCCGTCGAGCTCGCCGAGCGTCTCGCGGACTACGCGCCGGGCGACCTGAACAAGGTCTTCTTCACCACCGGTGGCGGCGAGGCCGTCGAGACCGCGTGGAAGCTCGCCAAGCAGTACTTCAAGCTGCAGGGCAAGCACACCAAGTACAAGGTCATCTCGCGTGCGGTCGCCTACCACGGCACCCCGCAGGGCGCCCTGTCCATCACGGGCCTCCCCGCCCTCAAGGCCCCCTTCGAGCCGCTGGTCCCCGGCGCGCACAAGGTGCCGAACACCAACATCTACCGCGCCCCGATCCACGGCGACGACCCCGAGGCCTTCGGCCGCTGGGCCGCCGACCAGATCGAGCAGCAGATCCTCTTCGAGGGCCCCGAGACCGTCGCGGCCGTCTTCCTGGAGCCGGTGCAGAACGCCGGCGGCTGCTTCCCGCCGCCGCCCGGCTACTTCCAGCGCGTCCGCGAGATCTGCGACCAGTACGACGTGCTCCTCGTCTCCGACGAGACGATCTGCGCCTTCGGCCGCCTCGGCACGATGTTCGCCTGTGAGAAGTTCGGCTACGTGCCGGACATGATCACCTGCGCCAAGGGCATGACCTCGGGCTACTCCCCGATCGGTGCCTGCATCGTCTCGGACCGCATCGCGGAGCCGTTCTACAAGGGCGACAACACCTTCCTCCACGGCTACACCTTCGGTGGCCACCCGGTGTCGTCGGCGGTCGCGATCGCCAACCTCGACATCTTCGACAAGGAGGGCCTCAACCAGCACGTGCTGGACAACGAGGGCGCCTTCTACTCGACGCTGTCGAAGCTGCACGACCTCCCGATCGTCGGCGACGTCCGCGGCAACGGCTTCTTCTACGGCATCGAGCTCGTCAAGGACAAGGCCACCAAGGAGTCCTTCAACGACGAAGAGGTGGAGCGCGTCCTGTACGGCTTCCTCTCCAAGGCGCTGTACGACGCCGGCCTGTACTGCCGGGCCGACGACCGTGGCGACCCGGTCATCCAGCTGGCCCCGCCGCTCATCGCCGACCAGGGCACCTTCGACGAGATCGAGGGCATCCTGCGGTCGGTGCTGACGGAGGCGTGGACCAAGCTGTAGCAGCGGCCTGGACCGAGCAGCACAGGTCCCCCAGGCATCACGCCGCCCTCACGGCGTGACAACGGCCCGGGCATGCCGCCATCCGAGTGGATGGCGGCGGCCCGGGCCGCGTGCTGTCCGTACAAGCGGATCTGAATCCTTACGGTGCCGAGTGACCCACAGGCCCGTCTCCTCGTTCCCCCGTACGGGGGAACACGGGGGAATACACATCAGATCCGACATCGAGGTGTACGCGATGGCCCCACCGGACAACGACGTGCTCTGGGCGCGTTCCCTGCACTGCGCCCTGGGCGGTTCGGACGCCCTCAGTGGCGTCTCCCTCGGCGTCCGCGAGAGCGAGATCCTCGCGCTCGTCGGCCCGCGCGGCAGCGGCAAGACCACCCTCATGCGCTGCCTGTCCGGGCAGCTCGTCCCCCAGCAGGGCGAGGTCTGGTTCAACAGCAGCCCCGTCCACACCCTCGGCCAGGCCCAGCGCGAACGCCTCCGCCGCGACCGCTTCGGCTGGATCGCCCCCGAGCCGGGCCTCGTCCCCGAGCTCACCGGCTGGGAGAACGTCGCCCTCCCCCTGCTGCTGCGCGGCGCCTCCCACCGGGCCGCGAAGTCCGCCGCCGTCGAATGGCTGGAGCGCCTCGACATCGGCGTCTGCGCCCGCCGGCGCCCGTACGCGCTCACCCACTCCCAGCGCCAGCGGATCGCGATCGCCCGGGCCCTCGTCACCACCCCCTCGGTGCTCTTCGCCGACGAACCCACCGCCGCGCTGCACCGGGCCGACGGGGCGCAGGTCCTGCGCACCCTGACCGCCGCAGCCCGCTCGCACGGCATCACGGTGCTCCTCGCCACCCACGACAGCGAGGTGGCGGCGCTCGCCGACCGCACGGTCGCCCTCCTCGACGGGCGCCGGGTCGGCACCGTACCCCCGGCGTCAGGGGCGGAGGGCGTCACCGCGTGCTCGCTCTCCGTCTAGCCCGCGGGGCCCACCCCCTCGTCCTGACGCGGCGGCTCCTCGTCGCCGTCGCGGCCGCGGGCGTGGGCTTCCTGCTGCTCTGCACCCTCGGATACGCCGTCGGGCACCCGGCCCAGTCCTCGGACTCCGTCCTGCGCCTGCTGTGGTGCGTCCTGCCGCTCGCGGCCACGGTCCAGTTCGCCGTGGCCGTGGCCCGCACCGACCCCAGCACCCGGCCGCGCCCCGGACTCTCGGCGGTCGGCCTCGGCCCGGTCCGGCTCACGGCCGTCGCGGCGGCGTCGACCGCCGTCGCCTGCACGCTCGGCTCGATGATCGCGCTCCTCGTCTACCTGCACCTGCGCGGCGACATCACGGGCCTGCCCTTCGACGGGGCGGCGGCCGGGCTGCTCGCCGCCGACCAGCCGCTGCCGCTGGCAGCCGCCCTCACCCTGCTGGCGGTCCTGCCGGTCGTGGCCGCCACCGCGGCGGGCCTCGCGCTGCGCCCGCGCTCCGCTCCCGCCGAGCCCGAGGGCGTCGAGCGGCCGGTGCCGTCCGGGCTTCCGTGGGGCGTCGCCCTCGTCGCGGTCGGCCTGGCCATCGAGACGTACGCGGGGCGCGGCGGCTCCGGGGACGGCCTCCCCCTGCCGGGCCGCTTCGACGGCAACCCGGCGGGCGTCCTCGCGGGCTGGGTGCTCACCGCCTTCGGCCTCGCCCTCGCGGGCCCCGGGCTCACGTACGGCTGCGGCCGGCTCCTCCAGGCCGTCCGGCCCGGCGCCACCCGGCTGCTCGCGGGCCGCGTCCTGATGGACGAGTCCCGCCGTATCGGCCGCCCGCTCGGGGTGGTCTCCGCGGTCCTCTCCGGGACGCTCGCGGCGGCCGCGCTGTACGCCTCGAACTCGGGCCCGGCCGCTTTCGGGCCGCTCACCGGACTCGGCGCCGGCCTGGTCATGGCCTGCACCACGGCGACGCTCCTCACGGCGGCGCTGGAGTCCAAGCAGTGCCGCGCGCACACCACCGAGGCGCTCCTGCGCCTCGGCGCCCCGCCCACGGTCCTGCGGACGGCGGCCCTCATGCGGGCGGGCGCGCTCCTCGCCGTCTTCCTGCCGCTCACCTGGATCGTGGCGGAGCTGGCGGCCCTCCCCCTGACGGGCTGACCGCTTCGCACCGGCCGGACCGCTCTCGGCGTCCGGTGACACCGGAGCGGCTGTCGAAGGGCGCCTCGGTGCCTGACCGGAGCCACCCCTCGGGATGTCCCCGGCTCCGCCGCGCGGCGGAGCGGGACCCGCCCACGGACGGACGCGTCCTCGGTCCCGGGCCGGAAGGCTCGGGCCATGACACCGAAGACACTGGCGGCCACGTGGCCTTCCTGGGCGGGCCGCGCCGCTCTCGTCTGGTCGCTGCTGTACGCCTCGGGGGCGGCGCCGGCCGCCGTCACGGGCCCCGCATTCGGCTACGCGCTCTTCGGCAAGGCCACCGGCACAGGACCCGAGACGGCCGCGGCGGCGCTCTACGGGACCGCGGCCGTCCTCGCGTACGTGCTGCTCCGCCGACCGGGTGTCCGGTGGCTCCCGACCGCCGCCTGGGCCGTCGTCGCACTCTGTCTGACCTCGGGCTTCGCCGTCCTCCTCAGCCCCCTCCGCCTGCTGTTCCTGCTCTCCCGCAACCAGCCGCCGGTCGACTGGGCGGCCCTGGCCAACCAGACCGTCGCCGTCCTCGGTGCGACCCTCTGGGCCTGCGCCGCCCTCGCCCACCGCCGCCGCGCTCTCGGCAGCTGCCTCCACTGCGGCCGCCACCCCCGAGGCCGTGTGCCCGCGTCCCGCTCCGGTCTCGCCCCCCGCGCCGGCCTCGTCGCCGTCGCCGCCCTCGTCCCGTACACCGCTCTGAAGACGGCCTGGGCGCTGGGCGTCACGCCGGGGTACACGGGCACGGGACGCCCCGGCATCGATCCGCGGTACACCAGCGACCTGGGCATCCGGCTGTACGACCACGGCGTGGACGTCACCGCGGTCCTGGCCCTCCTGGGCATGGTCCTCGCCCTCGCGCTGACCCGCCCGTGGGGCCGGCGGCTGCCGCGGCTGCCGCTGCTCGCGCTCGGCTGGGCGGGGGCGGGCGCGCTCGTCCCGTTCGGGATCTTCCTGGCCGCCCTCGGCGCCCTCGCCTGGACCGGCGCGGTCGACGTCGGCATGGCCGACCACGCCCCCTGGGTCGTCGCCGTCGCCTACGGTTCCTTCTCCGGCTACGGCCTCGCCCTGGCCCGCGCCACCCGCGCGCACCAGCGGGCCACCCGCAGGCCCTGCGAACGGTGCTGAGGAGTGTCCTGCCGATCAGGCCCGATCAGGGAGCTGCGCTCGTGTCCGCGGCGCCCGCCAGCACCACCACGTCCTCCACCCGGAACTCCACCGCGACCCCGGCGCCCTCGTCCGGCGCCGCGCTCAGCGGGAACTCCGCCTCCAGCGCCGGACCGTCCGCCGGCCGCAGCCGTACGGCGACCCGGTCGCCCCGGAAGGTCCGGGACTCGACCGTCCAAGTCCGGGGTCCCTCCCCCGCGAGCCGCACCCCGCCCGGCCGGACGAGCAGCCGCCGCTCGCCCTGCGGGGAGCCCTCCGGCACCGGGATCCGGCCCCAGACGGTCTCCGCGACGGTGCCGCTCACCCGCGCCGCCACCACGTTGTCGAAGCCGAGGAAGCGGGCCACGAACTCGGAGGCGGGGCGCGACCACACCTCGACGGGCGCACCCGACTGGGCGATCCGCCCGTCCCGCATCACCACGACCCGGTCGGCGAGCGCGAAGGCCTCGCCCTGGTCGTGGGTGACGGCGAGGACCGTCGTCCCGAGCCGCCCGAAGAGCTGCCGCAGCTCGACGACGAGCCGCTCCCGCAGCCCCCGGTCGAGCTGCCCGAGCGGCTCGTCCAGCATGAGGAGCCGGGGCCGCGGCGCCAGCGCCCTCGCCAGCGCCACCCGCTGCTGCTCGCCGCCGGAGAGCGCCGCGACGGACCGCCGCTCGGCCCCCGGCAACCCGACGAGTTCGAGCAGCTCCCTGACCCGCTCTGCCTGCTCCGCCTTCCCGGCCCCGCGCATCCGCGGCCCGAAGGCGATGTTCCCGCCGACGTCCCGCTGCGGGAAGAGCTGGTGGTCCTGGAACATCAGGCCGACGCCCCGCCGGTGCACCGGCACGCCCGCCTGGTCGGCGCCGGCCAGCAGCACCCGGCCGCCGTCCAGCGCCTGGAGCCCCGCGACGGCCCGGAGCAGCGTGGACTTGCCGCTGCCGCTGGGGCCGAGCACGCACACGATCTCGTGCTCGGCGACCTCCAGGTCCACGGCGTCGAGCGCGGCCCGCTCCCCGAACCGTACGGTCGCGTCCTCGATCGAAAGCATCAGAACTCCCCGGAGGTCCGGTCGGTGCGCAGCCGTTCGAGCAGGAGCAGGGACACCGCGCACACCACCATCAGAATCGTCGAGAGGGCCATCGCCTGGCCGTAGTTGAGCTCCCCCGGCCGGCCGAGGAGCCGCGCCACCGCCACCGGCAGGGTCGGGCTGTCCGGCCGGGCGATGAAGACGGTCGCGCCGAACTCGCCGAGCGAGACGGCGAAGGCGAACCCGGCGGCGATGAGGAGCGCCCGCCGCACCAGCGGCAGGTCCACCTCCCGCCAGGCCCGCCACGGTGATGCGCCGAGCACGCCCGCGGCCTCCCGCAGCCGCTCGTCCACCGCCCGCAGCACCGGCAGCATCGTCCGTACGACGAAGGGGACGCCGACCAGGGCCTGTGCCAGCGGGACGAGGATCCAGCTGGCCCGCAGGTCGAACGGCGGCTCGTCGAGCGTGATGAGGAAGCCGAAGCCGACGGTGACCGCCGACACCCCGAGCGGCAGCATGAGCAGCGCGTCGAAGCCCCGGACGAGCCTCCCGGCCCGCCGGGTGAGGGCCGCCGCCGCGAGTCCGCCGATCAGCACCGCGATGGCGGTGGCGGCCACCGCGTACCGCAGCGAGTTCGCGATCGCCTCCAGCGGCGGAACCAGGAAGGTGCCGGACTCGTCGAGCGTGCCGAGCGCCCGGTAGTAGCCGAGGCCGTAGCCCTGGGGCCCGGCGAAGGAGCGCTCCACGAGGACGCCGAGCGGCAGCAGGATCAGCAGCGCCACCGAGGCGAGGACGCCGGCGAGCAGCGCCCACTGCCCGAACCCTCGCGGCCGGCGCGCGGTCCGCTCCGGCGGCACCAGCCTCAGGGCGGTCTCCCGCCGACGTACCGTCCGGGCGTGCACGGCCAGGATCGCCCCGACCGCCGCGAACTGGACGAGAGTGAGGACGGCGGCCGTCCGCAGGTCGAGCAGCCGGGCGGTCTGCCGGTAGATCTCGGCCTCCAGGGTGGAGTACGCGTCCCCGCCGAGGATCTGCACGACGCCGAAGGAGGTGAAGGTGAAGAGGAAGACCATCAGGGCGGCCGCCGACACGGCGGGCACGAGCGCGGGCAGGGTCACCGTCCGCCAGGCCGTCCAGCGCGAGGCGCCGAGGACCCGCGCGGCCTCCTCCTGGCGCGGGTCGAGCTGCGACCAGAGGCCGCCGACGGTCCGGACGACGACCGCGTAGTTGAAGAAGACGTGCGCGAGGAGGATCGCCCACACGCTGGTGTCGAGCCGCAGCCCCCACAGCTCGTCGGTCAGGCCGCCCCGGCCGACGAGCGCCAGGAAGGCCGTGCCGACCAGGACGGTCGGCAGCACGAACGGGACCGTGACCACGGCGCGCAGCACGCTCTTCCCGGGGAAGTCGAAGCGTGCGAAGACGTAGGCGCCGGGCAGCGCCACGAGCAGGGTGAGACCGGTGGAGGCGAGCGCCTGCCACACGGTGAACCCGAGCACGTCGAGGATGTCCGGCCGGCTCAGCGTCTCGCCGATCCGGCCGAACTCCCAAGTGCCGTCGGGCCGGAGCCCGCGCTCCACGATGGAGGCGACGGGCCAGGCGAAGAAGACCCCGAAGAACGCGACGGGCAGGGCCATCAGGCCCAGCCGCGCCGCGCTCCCCCTCAGGTCGCGAGGGCCGCGCCCTACTTCAGGACGAGCGACGACCACTGCTGGATCCACGGGTCACGCTTCTCGGCGATCTTCTCGGGCGCCATGGTCTCCGGCTTCTCGACGACCACACCGTGCTTGGTGAAGAGCTCCGGCAGGGCCGCGTCCTTCGCCACCGGGTTGACGAACATCTGGAGCGGCATGTCCTCCTGGAACTTCTTCGAGATCAGGAAGTCGATCAGCGCCTTGCCGCCCTCGGGGTTCTTCGCCCCGTTCAGCAGGCCCGCGAACTCGATCTGCCGGAAGCAGGTGCCGGTGGAGACCCCGGTGGGGGCCACCTTCGGCTGCGGCTCGCCGTACAGCACCTCGACCGGCGGGCTGGAGGCGTACGACACGACGAGCGGCCGGTCGCCCTTGGCCTGCTTGCCGCCGGCCGAACCCGAGAACTCCTGGTTGTAGGCGAGCTCCCAGCTGTCGACGGTCTTCACGCCGTTGGCCTTGAGCTTCTTCCAGTAGTCCTGCCAGCCCTCGTCGCCGTACTTCGCGGCCGTGCCGAGGAGGAAGCCGAGGCCCGGGGAGGACCGCTCGGGGTTCTCGACCACGAGCAGGTCCTTGTACGCGGGCTTCGCCAGGTCGTCGAAGGTCACCGGCGGCGCCAGCTTCTTGTCCGCGAACCACTTCTTGTCGTAGTTGACGCAGATGTCACCGGTGTCGATCGGCGTGACCCGGTTCTCCTTGTCGAGGCGGTACGTGGCCGGCACCCGGTCGACGCCCTTCGCCTCGTACGGGACGAAGATCCCGTTGTCGAGGGCGCGGGAGAGCAGGGTGTTGTCGACGCCGAAGAAGACGTCGCCCTGCGGGGAGCCCTTGGTCAGGATCTCCTTGTTGACGGCCTCGCCCGCGTCGCCGGCCTTCAGGACCTTGACCGTGAAGCCGGTCTCCTCGGTGAACTCCGCCAGCACCTCCTTGGAGGCGTTGAAGGAGTCGTGGCTCACGAGGGTCACGGTCTTGGGCGCGGGGGCGCCGGACTTTCCGGCGTCGCGGTCCTTGACGGCTTCCGTGCCGCAGGCGGCGAGGGTGGCGACGCCGAGCGCCGCGACGAGCGCGACGGCGGCCCTTCTCTTCGTGCTCGCCGGGATGGTGGTGCTCACTGAGATTCCTCCTGGGTGTGACCAGGAAGAGACGCGGCCCTGCCCGCGTCCGGCGGAACCGGACGCGGGCAGGGCGCAACAGCTTGAGTTAACGACCGAACTTCCTACCCCGAATGACCGGGGCAAGGTTCAGAGGGTCTGCGGTCCTACGGTGACCGCACTCTCAGCGCTGTGGCGCTCCCCTGTCGGAATATGGAGATGTGTTCGACCTCAGAGTACAAGGTCAGCGCTCGGAGGCCGCCAGCTGTCCACAGGCACCGTCGATCTCCTGGCCGCGGGTGTCCCGGACGGTCACCGGAACACCGTGGCGGGCGATGGCCTCGACGAAGGCCTTCTCGTCCTCCGGGCGGGACGCCGTCCACTTCGAACCGGGGGTCGGGTTCAGCGGGATCAGGTTGACGTGCACCCGCTTGTTCTTGAGGAGCCGGCCGAGGAGGTCGCCGCGCCAGGCCTGGTCGTTGATGTCGCGGATGAGCGCGTACTCGATGGAGACCCGGCGACCCGACTTCTCGGCGTACTCCCAGGCGGCGTCGAGGACCTCGCGCACCTTCCAGCGGGTGTTCACCGGCACCAGGGTGTCGCGCAGCTCGTCGTCGGGGGCGTGCAGCGAGACCGCGAGGCGGCACTTGAAGCCCTCGTCGGCGAAGCGCTGCATGGCCGGCACGAGACCGACCGTGGACACGGTGATCCCGCGCTGCGAGAGGCCCAGGCCGTCGGGCTCGGGGTCGGTGAGCCGGCGGATCGCGCCGACGACCCGCTTGTAGTTGGCGAGCGGCTCGCCCATGCCCATGAAGACGATGTTCGAGAGCCGCGCCGGTCCCCCGGGCACCTCCCCGTCCCGCAGGGAGCGCATGCCGTCCACGATCTGGTGCACGATCTCGGCGGTCGACAGGTTCCGGTCGAGCCCGGCCTGCCCGGTCGCGCAGAACGGGCAGTTCATCCCGCAGCCGGCCTGCGAGGAGATGCACATGGTGACCCGGTCCGGGTAGCGCATGAGCACCGACTCGACGAGCGTGCCGTCGTGCAGCCGCCACAGGGTCTTACGGGTGGTGTCGTCGTCGCACGAGATGTGCCGGACGACGGACATCAGGTCGGGCAGCAGCTCCCCGGCCAGCTTCTCCCGCGAGGCGGCCGGGATGTCGGTCCACTGGGCGGGGTCGTGGGCGTACCGCGCGAAGTAGTGCGTGGACAGCTGCTTGGCCCGGAAGGGCTTCTCGCCGATAGCGGCGACGGCTTCCTTGCGCTCGGCGGGCGACAGGTCGGCCAGGTGCCGCGGCGGCTTCTTGGCTCCCTTGGGGGCGATGAAAGTGAGTTCTCCGGGCACTGGACGGGCCACGATCGGGTGTCTCCTCAGACGGCACGAGGTCCGGACAGCCCCGCGTCGGCGGGCAGCGCGGCATGACGATGCCGAAGCCAGGAGACCTCACTGGAGCGCCCTCGCGGCGGCGAGGACGACGGAAGGGCCCGCGGCGCACGCGCCACGAGCCCTTCCAGAGTACCCGCTGTCCGTCAACCCGTTCCGACGGACGAAACCGACCGGCCGGTCAGCTCGTGCCGACGAACAACGCCAGCAGCAGCCACACCACCGGCGCCGTCGGCAGCAGCGAGTCGAGCCGGTCCATGATTCCGCCGTGGCCCGGGAGCAGCGTGCCCATGTCCTTGATGCCGAGGTCCCGCTTGATCATCGACTCGCCGAGGTCGCCGAGCGTCGCGCTCGCCGCCACCGCGAGACCGAGGAGCAGGCCCTGCCACCAGGTCCCGTCGTCGATCATGAACTCCATGCACAGCGCGCCCGCCGCCATCGCGAAGGCCAGCGCGCCGAGGAGACCCTCACGGGTCTTTCCGGGGCTGATCCTCGGAGCCAGCTTGTGCTTGCCGAAGCGCCAGCCGACCGCGTACGCCCCGGTGTCGCTCACCACCGTCAGGATCAGGAAGGTGAGCACCCGCTGCGGACCGTCGTCCGCGGTGAGCAGCATCGCCACGAACGTCGCCAGGAACGGCACGTAGAACGCGGCGAAGACACCCGCCGTGACGTCCTTCAGGTAGCCCTCGGGGGGCTCCGTCATCCGCCAGACGAGCACCGCGAGGGCCGTCAGCGCCATCGCCACCCAGGCGCCCTCGGGGCCCCTGACGTAGCCGGCGACGACCATCGCCGCGCCGCCGACCGCGAGCGGCACGAGCGGCGCCTTGATGGCCTTGCGTTCCTGGAGGCGGGAGGTGAGCTCCCACAGACCGACGACCACGGCGACCGCGATCACCCCGACGAACGCCGGCTTCCAGATGAACAGCGAGGCGATGATGACGGCACCGAGGCCGACACCGACCCCTATGGCCGCGCCCAGGTCCCGGCCCGCGCTCTTCTTCTGCCGTGGCGCCGTCGGCGCGGGCGGCGGAGGCGGGGTGGGGCTGGACATGGGCTCCTGCGGGTGCTCGTGCGGCGTCTCGTCACGGAACAGGGGACCGCCCTGGTGAGCGGCCCCCCGGCCGTGACCGTCCTGGAATCCGCCGGCGGGAACGTCGGGCACGATGGGCATGGGCCGAGTCTGCGCCGCCTGATGCCGATCGTATGCGGGACCCGCCGGGGCAGGCCCCTGGTCGGGTCCCCGGCGGCCGGTGCCGCCCGGGGCCCCCCAGGAAGAGTCGTTCATCAGACCTCGAGCAGCTCGGCTTCCTTGTGCTTGAGCAGCTCGTCCACCTGCGCGACGTACTTCGCGGTGGTGTCGTCGAGCTCCTTCTCCGCGCGGCGGCCCTCGTCCTCGCCGACCTCGCCGTCCTTGACGAGCTTGTCGATGGACTCCTTGGCCTTGCGGCGCACCGAGCGGATCGAGATCTTCGAGTCCTCGGCCTTGCCCTTGGCGACCTTGATGTACTCCCGGCGGCGCTCCTCCGTCAGCTCGGGGAACACCACCCGGATGATGTTGCCGTCGTTGCTCGGGTTGACGCCGAGGTCCGAGTCACGGATGGCCTGCTCGATGTTGCGCAGCGCGCTCTTGTCGAACGGGGTCACCACCGCCATGCGCGGCTCCGGAACGGAGAACGACGCGAGCTGGTTGATGGGGGTGATGGCGCCGTAGTAGTCCGCCACGATCTTGTTGAACATCGCCGGGTGCGCACGGCCGGTGCGGATCGCGGCGAAGTCCTCCTTGGCGACCACGACGGCCTTCTCCATCTTCTCCTCGGCCTCGAGGAGAGTCTCTTCGATCACCACATGCTCCTGCGTGTCGTCGCTTTGTGTCCTGCACGGTGGGTACGACCGGCAGGGCTCTGTCCAGCCCCTCGCGGGGCGGTTCCCGGTTCGGGTGTCAGGCCCGGGTGCCCTGGTCGCTCACGAGCGTGCCGATCTTCTCACCCTTCACCGCGCGAGCGATATTGCCCTCGGTGAGCAGTTCGAAGACGAGGATCGGGAGCTTGTTGTCCCGGCACAGGGTGATGGCGGTGGCGTCGGCGACCTTGAGGTCGCGGGAGAGCACCTCGCCGTACTCCAGCGCGTCGAACTTCACCGCGCCGGGGTTGGCCTTCGGGTCGGAGTCGTAGACGCCGTCCACGCCGTTCTTGCCCATGAGCAGGGCCTCGGCATCGATCTCCAGGGCACGCTGGGCCGCGGTGGTGTCGGTGGAGAAGTACGGCATGCCCATGCCCGCACCGAAGATGACCACGCGGCCCTTCTCCAGGTGGCGCACGGCGCGCAGCGGGATGTACGGCTCGGCGACCTGGCCCATGGTGATGGCGGTCTGGACGCGCGAGTCGATGCCCTCCTTCTCCAGGAAGTCCTGGAGGGCGAGGCAGTTCATCACGGTGCCGAGCATGCCCATGTAGTCGGAGCGGGCCCGGTCCATGCCGCGCTGCTGGAGCTCGGCGCCACGGAAGAAGTTGCCGCCGCCGATCACCACCGCGATCTCCGCGCCGTCGCGGACGACCGCCGCGATCTCACGCGCGATGGCGTGCACGACGTTGGGGTCGACGCCCAGGCCGGTACCGCCGGAGAAGGCTTCTCCGGACAGCTTCAGCATGTAGCGGCCGGCCTTTTTGCCGTTGTTGTCGTCGCCCTGTACGGCGCCCTGGTTCATGGAGATCTCCTCGTGCACATACGAAGGAGGCCATTGCCTTGGGTCCTCTCGGTATCCCAGTACGGCAATGGCCTCCTCGTCAGATCTGCGGTCGTCCTGCGCGGGGGCGGACGACTGCCTCAGACCCTACCGGGGTCCGGTGTCCGTCGCGTTCGCGGACGGACTCAGATGCCGACCTTGATGCGGCTGAAGCGCTTCAGGGTGACACCGGCCTCGTCCAGGACCTGCTGGACGGACTTCTTGTTGTCCAGGGCGTACGGCTGGCCGAGCAGCGTGGCGTCCTTGAAGAAACCGTTGACGCGACCCTCGACGATCTTCGGGAGCGCGGCCTCGGGCTTGCCCTCGGCGCGGGTGGTCTCCTCGGCGACGCGACGCTCGGTCTCGACGACCTCGGCCGGGACGTCCTCACGGGTGAGGTACTTCGGCGCGAAGGCGGCGATGTGCTGGGCGACACCCTTGGCGACGGCGGCGTCGGCCTTGTCGAACTCGACGAGGACACCGATCTGCGGCGGGAGGTCCGGCATCGTGCGGTGCATGTACGCGAAGACGAAGCCGTCGGCGTACTGCGCGAAGCGGTCCAGGACGATCTTCTCGCCGAGGTTGGCGTTGGCCTCGTCGACGAACGCCTGCACGGTCTTGCCGGCCTCGATCTCGGAGGCGAGCAGCGCCTCGATGTCGGCCGGGGCGGTGGCGGCGACGTGCGCGGCGAGCTGGTTGGCGACGGCCTGGAACTTGTCACCCTTGGCGACGAAGTCCGTCTCGCACTTCAGCTCGACGAGGACACCGGAGGTGTTGTCGTCGGCGATGAGGGAGACCACGGCGCCGTTCTCGGCGGAGCGGCCCTCGCGCTTGGCGACGCCCTTCTGGCCCTTGATGCGGAGCGCCTCGACGGCCTTGTCGACGTTGCCGTCGGCCTCGTCCAGGGCCTTCTTGCAGTCCATCATGCCGGCGCCGGTGAGCTCGCGGAGCTTCTTGACGTCAGCGGCGGTGTAGTTCGCCATGAGTCTGTTTCTCTCTCGAAGTCTGAAAGATCGGGCGGGTCCACGGGTGGACGGCGGGGGCTTCGTGAGCCCCCGCCGTCGTCACCCGAAGGTCCTGGAGGGTCAGGCCTGCTCGGCGTCCGCGGCCGGAGCCTCGGCGGCGGCCTCGGCCGGAGCGGCCTCGGCGGCGGGGGCCTCGACGGTCTCGTCGGCCTTCTTCTCACCCTCGAGCAGGTCGCGCTCCCACTCGGCGAGGGGCTCGCCGGCGGCCTTCTCGCCCGGCTTCGAGTCGCCGGTCGCGGCGCCGGAGCGGGCGATGAGGCCCTCGGCGACGGCGTCGGCGATCACGCGGGTGAGCAGGGTGACGGAGCGGATCGCGTCGTCGTTGCCCGGGATCTTGTAGTCGACCTCGTCGGGGTCGCAGTTGGTGTCGAGGATCGCGACGACCGGGATCTTGAGCTTGCGAGCCTCGCCGACGGCGATGTGCTCCTTCTTGGTGTCCACGATCCAGACGGCGCTGGGAACCTTGGACATCTCGCGGATACCACCGAGGGTCTTCTCCAGCTTGGCCTTCTCGCGCGAGAGGACCAGGAGCTCCTTCTTGGTGAGACCCGAGGCGGCGACGTCCTCGAAGTCGATCTGCTCGAGCTCCTTGAGGCGCTGCAGACGCTTGTAGACGGTGGAGAAGTTGGTGAGCATGCCACCGAGCCAACGCTGGTTGACGTACGGCATGCCGACACGCGTCGCCTGCTCGGCGATGGCCTCCTGGGCCTGCTTCTTCGTACCGACGAACATGATGGAGCCACCGTGCGCGACGGTCTCCTTGACGAACTCGTAGGCGCGGTCGATGTACGACAGCGACTGGAGCAGGTCGATGATGTAGATGCCGTTGCGCTCCGTGAAGATGAAGCGACGCATCTTCGGGTTCCAACGACGGGTCTGGTGACCGAAGTGGACGCCGCTCTCCAGCAGCTCCCGCATCGTGACGACGGCCATGGCCGTATCTCCTTGGGTTTCTCGGTTGTATTCCTGACGCCCCGACGCGCCATGCCCACAAGGGACCGAAAGGCGCTGCCACGACCGGTGAGGGTTGTGGCGGGGCGTGCGAAGTCGACCCGGTGACCCGAGTCGCCATAGGAAGTGTACGGGACCCCGGGAGCGGCGGGTGACGGCGCTGTCCACAACCGGCGGGTAGTCCACAGAAACCGTGCCCGATCCGTGCGAAGCGGTCGCCCCGGGGAGTCTTCCCCCCATGCACCTCATGACCTTGCTCCTGACCCTCGCCGCGCTGTGGCCGGTGGGGCCCGCGGGTCCGGCGGGGGCGCCCCCGCCGGAGATCCTCCGCGGCTGGCAGCCCCCGGCGGGGCCGTACGGCCCCGGTCACCGCGGTGTCGACCTGGCGGCGCCGCCCGGCGCCCCGGTGCGCGCCCCGGTGGCGGGCACGGTCTCCTTCGCGGGGCCGGTCGGCGGCCGGGGGGTCCTCACGCTCACCCTTCCGGGGACGGGCGCTCCCCCGCTGCGCACGACCTTCTCGCCGGTGACCCCGCTGGTGAGAGCGGGCACGCGGGTCGCCGCGGGCACCCCGGTCGCCCTGGTCGCGCCGGGGACGCACTGCCCGGAGACCTGCCTGCACTGGGGTCTGCTCCGGGGCGGGACGTACCTGAACCCGCTGGTCCTGGTCAGGCGGGCGCCGTCACGGCTCCTGCCGGTCGGCGACGGGTCAGGGGGTGCCGTGCCGATCAGGCCGGGGAGCCGTTGACGCCGTGGAGCGCCATGGCGACCGCCGCCTCGGCGATCCGCGTCGGCTCCTCCGCCGCGCCGAGCTCGATGCGGCGGACGGCCGCGTCGACGACGCCCTGGAGGAGCATGGCGCCCAGGCGGGGCTCGGACTGGCCGAGGGCGGCGAGGGCTTCGACGATCATGGCGACGAGGCCGCCGTGGGCCGCGCGGATCTTCTCGCGGGCCCCGTCGTCCAGCTCGCTCGCGGAGATGGCGACGACGGCCCGGTGGCGCCGGTCCCCGACCAGCGCCAGCTGGGTCCGGACGTACGCCTCGACCTTGCCCTCGGGCGTCTCGGCGCCGGCCATGGCGGTCTCGACCTCGGCGGCCCAGACGGGGAAGTCCACGGCGCACAGCTCTTCGACGACGGCGGCGCGCGAGCGGAAGTACTCGTACACCGAGGACCGGGCCAGGCCCGTGCGCTCGGCGAGTGCGGGGAAGGTCAGCGCCTCCGTCCCGCCCTCGGACAGCAGGGAACGCGCGGCGTCCAGCAGGGCGCCTCGCTGCATCGTCCGGTGCTCGGCCACGGAGGCCGCTCGAATCCTGGGCACGGCTCCACTGTACGACCGGCCCCGGACGGGTCAGCGTCCGACGTCGGCGAGCTTGGCGCGGAGCTGGAGGACCGACTTGGTGTGGATCTGGCTCACGCGGCTCTCGGTGACACCGAGGACATGGCCGATTTCCGCCAGCGTGAGGCCCTCGTAGTAGTAGAGCGTGACGACGGTCTTCTCCCGCTCGGGGAGCGTGTTGATCGCCCGGGCGAGCAGTCGGCGCAGCTCGCGGTCCTCCGCCACCTCCACGGGGTTGTCCGCCGCCGTGTCCTCCAGGGTGTCCATCAGCGAGAGGCGGTCGCCGCCCTCGCCACCGACGTGCAGCAGCTCCTCCAGGGCCACCACGTTCGCCAGGGACAACTGGCTGAATACCGCGTGCAGTTCCTCCAGCGTGACGTCCATCTCCGCGGCGACCTCGCTCTCGGAGGGGGTGCGCCGGAGCTGCGCTTCGAGGGTCGCGTAGGCCCGTTCGACGTTGCGCGCCTTCTGTCGGACGGAGCGCGGGATCCAGTCCAGGGCCCGGAGTTCGTCGATCATGGCGCCGCGGATGCGGGTGATCGCGTACGTCTCGAACTTGATGGCCCGTTCGACGTCGAACTTCTCGATGGCGTCGATGAGGCCGAAGACCCCGGAGGAGACGAAGTCGGCCTGTTCCACGTTGGACGGCAGCCCCACGCTGACGCGTCCGGCGACGTACTTGACGAGCGGCGAGTAGTGCAGGATCAGCTGCTCCCGCAGCCGCTCGTCACCGCTGTCCTTGTACGAGCGCCACAGCTCGTCGAGCGAGGTCGGCGCGGGTGGTCGCACGGCGCCCCGGGCTGCTGGGGGCACCGCAGCGCGGTCAGACCCGGAGGTGTGCTGGGGCATGCGTTGCCTTGAGCCGTTCTGCTGTCGGGTGTGTCGGTGGAGGTGTCCTGTGGGGTGTCCTGAAGGGAATCCTGGTGAGCGTAGCGTGAGTGCGCTGTCGCGGTGCGCGAACATCGGTGGATCGCGCCGGTGCGGGTGGACGCCGTCGGCCACATCTTCGAACCCGGGCCGCGGCGCGTGTCGGCCCCTCGGATTCGGCCGAGACAACTCGGTTGTTCATCGGCTTCACCCTGTCACCCGAATGCTCCAGGTCAAGTACCGCCTCGCCGCGCGTTCGACTGCTGTGTGGCCGTGTTCGTCAACTGCCAGCCCGCTCCGTACCGCTCGACGAAGCCGAGCGAATGCAGTTCGTACAGCTTCGCGAGGGTGTCGTCGGGGGTGGTCCCGGCTCGTCGGGCGATGACGGTTGTGGGGGTGGGGCCGCGTGCGGGGACGGCTTCGAGGATGTGTGCGGCGGCGGGTGCGAGCAGGTCGCGGGGCAGGACGGGTCCGCGCCGGGCGGGGGCGAGCTCGCCCATGTCGCCGACGAGTTCGACGATCTCCTGGGCGTCGGTGACGAGGGTGGCGTCGCCCCGGAGGAGTTCGTGGACGCCGGCGGAGAGCGCGCTGGTGACGGGGCCGGGTACGCCCATGGTGTGCCGGCCGAGGCGGGCGGCTGCGCGGGCGGTGACGAGGGAGCCGCTGCGGTGCTGGGCCTCGACGACGACGGTGCCGCGGGTGAGGGCGGCGATCACGCGGTTGCGGAGGATGAAGCGGCTGGGGGTGGGGTGGCTGTCGGGCGGCAGTTCCCCGACGACGAGGCCTTGTTCGGCAATGCGGCCGATGAGCCTGTCGTGGCCCCGGGGGTACGGGGTGTCGACGCCGCAGGCGAGGACGGCGACGGTGGCTCCGTCGGCGGCGAGGGCGCCTCGGTGGGCCGCGCCGTCGATGCCGTAGGCGGCTCCGGAGACGACGACCCAGCCCTGTCGGGCGAGGCCGGTGGCGAGCTCGGCCGCGATGTGCGCGCCGTACGGGGTGCAGGCGCGGGCGCCGACGAGGGCGACGGAGCGCAGGGCCCAGGTCCGCAGGTCGGCGGGGCCGCGGAGCCAGAGGCCGATCGGTCGGGCGTGGCCGAGGTCGTCGAGCTGACGGGGCCATTCGGTGTCCCCGGGGATGACGAACCGTCCGCCGATGCGGTGGACGGTGTCGAGGTCGCGGGCGGGTTCGGCGGTGGTCGCGCGTCGTCGCCAGCTGTCGACGCGTTTCGCCCCGGTGCCGGGGAAGGGGTCGTCGCCGGGGCGGCGGAGCCGGTCGAGGAAGTCGGCGGCTCCGTGGAGGTGGAGCCAGCGGCCGGCGTGCTCGTCGCCGGGTTCGACGGTCCGGCTGAGGGTCGCGCGGGCGAGTCGCTCGTCCGTGGCGGTCATGCGCGCTCCCCCGCTCCGACGGGCACGCCGCGGGAGACTCCGGTACGCATTTCGAGCGCGAGGGCGATGTCCCCGCTGTCGGGCCGGTCGTGGCCGGCGAGGTCGGCGACGGTCCAGGCGACGCGGAGGACGCGGTCGAGGCCGCGGGCGGTGAGGAGTCCGCGTTCGATGTCGCGTTCGGCCGCGGCGAGGGCGCCGGGTGCGGCGAGGTGGCGCGTACGGAGTTCGTGTCCGGGGATCTCGCTGTTGACATTCCAGGGGGTGTCGGCGAGGCGGGCGGTGGCACGGGCTCTGGCCTCCTGGACGCGGGCGGCGACGGTGGCCGTGGTCTCACCCCGCCCGCCCTGTCCGAGGAGGTCGGCTCGGGTGACGGGTTCGACCTCGACGCGCAGGTCGACGCGGTCGAGGAGGGGGCCGGAGAGACGGGCCTGGTAGCGGCGGACGAGGGAGGCGGGGCATTCGCAGCCGGCGCCGTGCAGGGTGTGCCGCCCGCAGGGGCAGGGGTTGGCGGCGAGGGCCATGAGGAAGCGGGCGGGGAGCCGGACGACGCCCGCGGCGCGGGCGATGACGACGTGTCCGGATTCGAGGGGCTGGCGGAGGGCGTCGAGGACCTTGCCGGAGAACTCGGGGGCCTCGTCGAGGAAGAGGATGCCGCGGTGGGCCAGGGAGACGGCGCCGGGCCTGGGGAGGCCGTTGCCGCCGCCGACGAGGGACTGCATGGTCGCGGAGTGGTGGGGGGCGCAGTAGGGGGCGCGGCGGACGAGGGGTTCGCCGGGCGGGAGGATGCCGGCGACCGAGTGGACGGCGGTGACTTCGAGGGACTCCTGCCGGGTGAGGGGCGGGAGGATGCCGGGGAGCCGCTCGGCGAGCATCGTCTTGCCCGCGCCCGGGGGGCCGGAGAGCAGCAGGTGGTGGCTGCCGGCGGCGGCGATCTCCAGGGCGCGGCGGGCCCGGTGCTGGCCTGCGACGTCGGCGAGGTCGGGTCCGGCGGCGGGGCCGGCGGCGAGTCCGGTGCCGATGCCGGCGCCGGGGACGAGGAGTCCGGCGAGCATGGCGTCGGGCCGTCCTTCCTCGGTGGGTTCCTCGTCGGGGACGGGTTCGTCGGTGAGGACGGCGATCAGCTGGCGGAGGGTCCGGACGCCGAGGACGGAGATGCCGGGGACGAGTGCGGCTTCGCCGGCGGTCTGTTCGGGGACGACGACCTGCTGGTACCCGGCGTCGGCGGCGGCGAGGACGGCGGGCAGGACGCCCCGGACGGGCCGGACGCGGCCGTCGAGTCCGAGCTCGCCGATGAGGACGAGGTCGGCGATGGCGCGGGGGTCGATCCGCTCGGCGGCACCGAGGACGGCCGCGGCGACGGCCAGGTCGAATCCGCTGCCGCTCTTGGGGACGGACGCGGGGCTGAGTCCGACGGTGAGCTTCTTCTGGGGCCATTCGGCACCGGAGTTCACGACGGCGGCCCGGACGCGGTCGCGGCTCTCGCTGAGGCTCTTGTCGGGGAGGCCGACGAGGGTGAAGGCGGCGACGCCGGGTTCGAGGTCGGCCTGGACCTCGACGACGACGCCTTCGACGCCGACGAGGGCGACGGAGCAGGTGCGGGCGAATCCCATCAGGCCACCCCCTGGGCGTGGGTGAGGACGGGGGCGCCCTTGCGGGGCAGGACGATGCCGACGAGGTCGATGCGGACACCGCCCGCGGGGGCGGGGGTGCCGGTGCGGTCGAGCCAGCAGGCGGCGAGGCGGCGGAGCCGCTCGGCCTTGCTCGGGGTGACGGCGGCCATGGGGTGCTCGTAGGCGCCGTGGCGTCGGGTCTTGACCTCGCAGATGACGAGGGTGTCGCCGTCACGGGCGACGATGTCGATCTCGCCGCCTCGGCCGCAGCGCCAGTTGCGGGCGAGGATGTGCATGCCGGTCGCGGTGAGCCGACGGGTCGCCAGCTCTTCTCCGTACCGTCCGAGGGCTTGGGTCCTGTTCATGCGGTACCACCTCCGTCACCGACTGTGACGGAGCGGTCCGGACCGTGTGCGGGCCTGTGGAGGGCCGGGGCGCTGTGGAGAACTCACTCACCCCTGGGGGTGATTCAGCTGCCGGGAAGTTCGAGGTCGCTCTTGTTGAGCTCCTCGATGTTCACGTCCTTGAAGGTGAGCACGCGGACCTGCTTGACGAACCTGGCCGGCCTGTACATGTCCCAGACCCAGGCGTCGGCCATGCTGACTTCGAAGAAGACCTCGCCCTGCACCGAGTGCACCTGCATCTCGTAGTCGTTGGTGAGGTAGAAGCGCCGCTCGGTCTCGATCACGTATTTGAACAGCCCGACGACGTCGCGGTACTCCCGGTAGAGCTTCAGCTCCATCTCGGTCTCGTACTTCTCGAGGTCCTCGGCGCTCATGGCATGTTCCCCTTCAGCCGTGCGTCCACCTATTGTGCGCCAGTCGGCCGCACCCCTAAACGATTTCCGGGGCGAGAACCACCGGAGCACTCGGAGGTCCCTCGTCGAGCAGCGTGCGCAGCAGCTCGGCGAGTCTGGTCGGGTACACCGTCTCACGGGCCGCCGACAGTTCGGCGGAGGTCCACCATCTGAGGCCCGCGAGGCTGCGGGTCTCCAGCTCCGTGAGGGCCTGGGGACGGGGCTCGGCCGCGGTCCGGGGGACGCGGGCCAGGTAGTACCACTCGTCCTGGTCCCAGCGGCGCCCGTCGAAGGGGAAGGAGCAGTACCGCTGCCACAGGACCGGCCCGAGCTCGGCGTCGGTGATGCCGGTCTCCTCCGCGAGCTCGCGGAGGGCGGCCTCCGCCCGGGTCTCGTCGCCCTCCAGGCCGCCGCCGGGGGTGAACCACCAGGTGTCGGCGGGGTCGTCGGGTTCGTACCCGTGCATGAGCAGGATGCGGTCGTCGGGGTCGAGGAGGACGACCCGGGCCACCTGTCGCACCGCGGGCTCCGGTGCCTCGGGGGAGGCGTGATCCGTCATGTCCCCACCTTCTCCCCCGCCGCGGGCCCCCGCGAGGCCCCCGGCCCGGACGTTGTCCCCGACTGCTTCCCGGGCCCCGTCCCGCCGCCCGGACGCCGCGTCAGGAGGCGCGCCACGGGCCCGTACGCGGCCCCGGCCAGGATCAGCGCGGTCCCGGCAACGATCGCCGTGAAGAGGGCCGTGAAGGGCCCCGGCCGGGAGATCCCGCCCGGCAGGCCGGCGAAGCCCTGCGCGGGCTCCAGGAGGCCCTCGGCGGGCCAGGCGACGGCGTCGACCCTGCCGACGACGGCGGAGCGGGGTACGGACCCCTGTCCGGCCTCCTGCATGTGCGAACGGGAGTCGAGGGAGGTGTGGCGGTCGTCGCCGAGCAGGAAGAGGTTCCCCTCGGGGACGGTCACGGAGAACTCCTGGCCGGAGGCGACGACGGCGCCGCCGGGTCCCCGCCTCAGGTAGGGCTCGTCGACGGGCTCGCCGTTGACGGTGAGCCTGCCGTCGGAGTCGCAGCAGGCGACGGTGTCCCCGCCGACGGCGACGACCCGCTTGACCATCGGGGAGGAGCCCCACAGGGCGTCGGTGAAGACGACGACGTCACCGCGCCGCACCTCGTCACCGTCGATGCGTTCGGCGAGGACCCGGGAGCCGACGGCGATCGTGGGGGTCATGGAGTCGGTGGGGACGGTGTACGGCTGGTACACCAGCGCTCCCCAGACGAAGCCCCCGAGGAAGAGCACACAGCCGACGGCCACGGTCAGCCCCGACAGCACGCTGCCGAGGCGACCGTGGCCGCCCACTGCACTTCTGTTTCCGCTCATGCGCACCCCAGAGGTCTGTCGACGGTCCGGGACGGCAATCTACCCGCGGGTCACTACTCGGCGGTATGCCCCGCGGTGCGCTTCCTGCGGCGCCACAGCACCAGCGGAAGGGCTCCCGCCAGGGCGGTCGCGCCCAGCGGAGCGGCGGCCGCGGCCTTGTCGAGCGCGGGCTGGTCGAAGATGTCGGGCACCGGGAGGGTGGCCCAGCGGGTGACCGGCCAGGCGATCACGACGGCGCGGCCCACGACCAGGTCGTTGGCGACGGTGCCGCCGCCGGGCAGCTGCTGGTGGAAGCGCGAGTCCAGCGAGTTCTGCCGGTTGTCGCCCATGACCCAGATACGGCCCTCGGGGACCTTGATCGGGCCGAAGGAGTCCTGACAGGGCACGGAGCCGGGGTAGAGGTACGCGCTCTCGTCCAGGGCCACGCCGTTGAGGACGACCTTGCCGCCCTCCTTGCAGGAGACCGTGTCGCCGCCGACCGCGATGACCCGCTTGATGAGGTCCTTCTCCTCGGCGGACGGCATGAGGCCGATGAAGCTGAGGAACTTCTGGACGACGTTCGGCTCGGGGGTCGTCTGGCCTTCCAGCCAGCCGCCCGGGTCGTGGAAGACGACGACCTCGCCGCGCTCCGGCTCGGAGCCGAACCACGGGGTGAGCTTGTCGACGAGGACCCGGTCACCGCGCTGGAGGGTGTTCATCATCGATTCCGAGGGGATCGAGAACGCCTGCACCAGGAAGGTCTTGATCAGGAGCGCGAGCACCAGGGCGATGCCGATGAGGAGGGGCAGTTCCTTCCAGAAGGAACGCGGCTTCTTCGGGCTCGCGCCCGACCTGCCCGCCGCCTCGGCGTCGCCGCCGTCGCCGCCGCCGTCGTCGTGCGCCCGCTCGTCGTCCGTCACATCGTCACCCGTCACGTCGTGGCCGATGGCCTCATCGGCCCTCTTCTCGGGCTCATCGTGTCCGGAACGTGCGCCGACGGCCAAATCCCCCACATCAACTCCTCACTCCGTGCGATCGCCTGCCCCCGACCAGGGACAGGCCCACCACTCCCATAACGAGCAGAAGTTCCGCAGGGGTCGGGAGCCCGGGCAATCCGTTCAGATCGCGCGGGGCCACACTATGCGACAGACCGAGCGCGGACCCGGAACCCGCACGCACGTCCGGTACGGCGGCGAAGGTCTCCCGCTCCTCCAGGCTCCGCCAGTTCCCGACGGGCCAGGCGATCACGACGGCGCGCCCCACGACCTGCTCCTCGGCGATGGTGCCGTGGTCCTTCTCGTCGAGGTGGAAGCGGGAGTCGGCCGAGTTGGAGCGGTGGTCACCGAGGACGAAGATCCGCCCCTCCGGGACCTTCACCTCGAAGGGGATCGTGGACGGCTGGTTCCCGGGGTGCAGGTACGGCTCGTCCAGGGGTACGCCGTTGACGGTGAGCCGGCCGTCCTTGCCGCAGCAGCGGACGGTGTCCCCTCCGACGGCGACGACCCGCTTGATGAGGTCGCGCTCGTCGGCGGAGGGCAGCAGTCCGATGAAGGTCAGGGCCTGCTTGACCTGCTTGACGCCGATCGGGTCCTCGGAGGCCGGCGCGGTCTCCTCCTGGAGCCAGTTGCCGGGGTCCTTGAAGACGACGACGTCGCCGCGCTGGGGACGGGAGCCGAACCAGGGGGTGAGCTTGTCGACGAGGACCCGGTCGTCGATGCGGATCGTCTGCTCCATGGAGCCGGAGGGGATGACGAACGCCTGGACGAGGAAGGTCTTGAGGACGAGCGCGATGAGCACGGCGACGGTGACGAGGATGGGGATCTCGCGGATCGCGGAGCGCTGCCGTCGGCGCTTGACCTTGCGGGCGAGCCTGCGCCGCTCGGCCCGTCCCGGCAGCGGCGCGGTGCCGGGAGCCCGGGCGGCCCCGCCCGGCGGGCGGCCGCGGCTACCCACGGGGGCCCGTGCGGTGCCCGCCGGCCGGCGCGGCCGGTACGGCGTCGAAGGCCTCCGTCCCGGGCACGGTGGACCAGCGGCCGAAGGGCCAGGCGATCCAGTCGGCGCGTCCGACGACCTTGTCGACGGGGACCATGCCGCCGCCGGGACTGCCGAGGTGGTCGCGGGAGTCGCTGGACTGGCTGCGGTGGTCGCCCATCACCCAGAGCCTGCCCTCGGGGACCACGATGTCGAAGGGGACGGCGGACGGCCGGTCGCCGAGCATCACGTACCGCTCCTCGACGGGGACACCGTTGACGGTGAGCCTCCCGTCCTTGTCGCAGCAGACCACGCGGTCGCCGCCGACACCGACGACCCGCTTCACGAAGTCGGTCTCGTCGGGTTCGGCGAAGCCGAGGGCGGCGGCGGCGTCGTGCAGGAGCCCGGTGAGCGGATTGCCGCCGAGGTCCTCGCGTACGAAGGAGCCGGTGCCGTCGAAGACGACGACGTCGCCCCGGGCCGGCTCACTGCCGAAACGGTACGCCAGCTTGTTCACGAGCATCCGGTCGCCGACCTGCAGCGTCGGCTCCATCGAGCTGCTGGGGATCAGGAACGGCTGGACGACGAAGTGGCTCAGGAGCAGCAGGAAGGCCACGCAGGCCGCGCCGAGCACGCCCGTACGCCGCCAGGAAACGCGCGCGGAGCGCGACCCGTCCTCCGTGTCGGTGGAGGGGTCGCGCTCCGTGTGCTGTGCTTCGGTGTCCATCGGGGACAGAGCCTATCCGGCCCGTCTGTGCGAGGACCTCAAGCGTCGCGTGAGCGAAGAGCCGGGGCTCAGCGGTCGCGCTTCTCCTTGATCTTGGCAGCCTTGCCGCGCAGCTCACGCAGGTAGTAGAGCTTGGCGCGACGGACGTCACCGCGGGTGACGAGCTCGATCTTCTCGAAGATCGGGCTGTTCACCGGGAAGGTGCGCTCGACGCCGACGGAGAACGAGACCTTGCGGACCGTGAAGGTCTCGCTGACGCCCGAACCCTGGCGGCGGATGACGACGCCCTTGAACTGCTGGATACGGGAGCGGTTGCCTTCGATGACGCGCACGTGGACGTTCACGGTGTCGCCGGGGCGGAAGGCGGGGAGGTCGGAGCGGAGGGAACCCGCGTTGACCTGGTCGAGCAGGGAGGCCATGGAGGTCTCTTTCCTCGCTGATGCCACAGGTCATCAGCGGTACGTTCGGATGATCGGGATGCCGTGCGTCCCAGGCGGGCGTCGGTCCCCCTGTGGCAGGGGCGCGCGCCGGACGTACGACAGCGGCCTATTGTTCCACGTCGGGGAGCCTGCGCCAAAATCGGCCGCCGGGTTCGGGTGCCCACCCCATCATCGAGAGGACCTCGCGGTCCTTCTTGTCGAACGCGGCCGGATCACAGCGCTCGATGAGGTCGGGCCGGTTGGCGACCGTACGCCGGAAGGCCTCGTCGCGCCGCCAGCGCGCGATCTTCCCGTGGTGCCCGCTGAGCAGGACGTCGGGGATGCCCCGGCCGCGCCACTCGGGGGGCTTCGTGTAGACGGGCCCCTCCAGGAGGTTGGCCATGGCGCCGGGGGCGAAGGAGTCGTCGCGGTGGGACTCGGCGTTGCCGAGGACGCCGGGCAGGAGGCGGGCGACGGCCTCGGTGACGACGAGGACGGCGGCTTCCCCGCCGGCGAGGACGTAGTCGCCGATGGAGACCTCGTAGACCGGCATGCGGGTCGCGTACTCGTCCATGACGCGGCGGTCGATGCCCTCGTACCGGGCCGGCGTGAAGATCAGCCAGGGGCGCTCGGAGAGCTCGACCGCCAGTTCCTGGGTGAAGGGCCGGCCGCTGGGGGTCGGGACGACGAGGACCGGGCCGTGGGCTCCGGCCTCGTACCCGTCGACGAGCGTCTCGTCGAGCGCGTCGCCCCAGGGCTCGGTCTTCATGACCATGCCGGGGCCGCCGCCGTACGGGGTGTCGTCGACCGTGTTGTGCCGGTCGTAGGTCCAGTCGCGCAGGTGGTGGACGTGGACGTCGAGCTGTCCCCGGGCGCGCGCCTTGCCCACGAGGGAGACGTTCAGCGGTTCGAGGTACTCGGGGAAGATCGTGACGACGTCGAGCCTCATGCGTCCTCACCCGGCTCGGCGTCGCGGGAGGAGACGATCTCGGCGCGGTCGTCGATCAGGCCGGGCGGCGGGTCGATGACGGCCCGCTGCTCCTCCAGGTCGATCTCGGTGACGATCTCCGAGACGAAGGGGATCATCAGCTCGGTGCCGTCGGGCCGCTCGACGATGAAGAGGTCCTGCGAGGGCAGGTGGGAGATCTCGGTGATGCGGCCGACCTCGGTGCCGTCGGCGAGGACGACGTCGAGGTCCATGAGCTGGTGGTCGTAGTACTCGTCCTCCTCCTCCGGCAGCTCGGCGGGGTCGATCTCGGCGATGAGGAGGGTGTTGCGCAGGGCCTCGGCGGCGTTGCGGTCGCGGACGCCCTCGAAACGCAGCAACAGCTTGCCGCTGTGGACCTTGCCGGACTCGATGGTCAGCGGCCCGGCGGAGGCCGGGTCGGTGAGCAGGACGGCGCCGGGGCCGAGCCTGAGCTCGGGCTCGTCGGTGCGCACCTCGACGGTGACCTCGCCCTTGATGCCGTGGGCGCGGCCGATCCGCGCGACTACCAACTGCACTGCTCCACACTCTCCTGTCACACAGCTCGTACGACGAAAACGACAACGGGCCGGGGTGGGCTCTTAAGCCCTCCCCGGCCCGTGCCGGACATCATTCAACCGATGCGGCCGACTTGCTCAGCGGACCTGGTCCACGTCGACGAGGTCGACCCGGATCCCACGGCCGCCGATGGCGCCCACGACGGTACGCAGCGCACGCGCGGTGCGGCCGTTGCGGCCGATCACCTTGCCGAGGTCGTCGGGGTGCACCCGGACCTCCAGCACGCGGCCACGGCGCAGGTTGCGCGAGGCGACCTGCACATCGTCGGGGTTGTCGACGATGCCCTTCACGAGGTGCTCGAGAGCCTCCTCGAGCATGCTCAGGCCTCGGTCGACTCGGTCGACGCGGCCTCGGCCTCGTCAGCCTTCTTGTCGGCCTTCTTGGCCTTCGGGGTGATGGCCTCACCCTTGTCGTCGCCGCCCTCGAGGGCCTTCGCGAACTCGTCGAACGACGCGCGCTTGGCCTCCTTGGTCGCGGGGACGAGCAGCGCCTTCTCCGGGGCCGGGAGGCCCTTGTGCTTCTGCCAGTCGCCCGTGAGCTTCAGGATGGCGAGGACGGGCTCGGTCGGCTGGGCGCCGACGGACAGCCAGTACTGCGCACGCTCGGAGTCGACCTCGATACGCGACGGGTTGTACGTCGGGTGGTAGAGGCCGATCTCCTCGATCGCGCGACCGTCGCGGCGGGTGCGCGAGTCGGCGACGACGATGCGGTAGTGCGGCTGGCGGATCTTACCGAGGCGCTTGAGCTTGATCTTGACTGCCACTGGAGTGGTGTCTCCTGGTCTTGACGTGGTTGGGCACTTTGAGATGCCACGTGGGGTTGCGGTACTCGGATGCCCGATGGACGCGTCAGCCGGAGGAGAGAGGGGTCCTGTGCGACTGTCGAGTACAGCTAGCCATTGTGCCACACCGCGAGAGGTCAGCTCGCGGCGCCCACGGTCTCCGGGATACGGAAGGGCTTGCCGCAGCCGCCGCAGACGATCGGCGCCTGGGCGAGCACCGAGGGCACCACGCGCACGTTGCGTCCGCAGTCGCAGACGGCCTTGACGCGGACGCCGCCGCCGGAGGAGCCGTGCCGGGCGGCCGGTCCCCGGAAGGAGCGCTTCGTGTCGGCCGCGGTCGCGACGGTGTGGGCCTTGAGGGCGCGCTGGAGGCGCTCGATGGTGGGTCGGTACCGCCGCCGCGCCTCCGGGTTGAGCGTGACCAGGGAGAAGCCGCTGCTGGCGTGTGGCTCCTCGGGGTGGTCGAGCCCCATCTCCTCGGCGATCGCGAGGAATCTGCGGTTGTGGTAGCGGCCGGCGCGGGAGGTGTCGCGGACCCCTCGGGCGGCGGCGATGCCGTGGACTGCCTCGTGGAGCAGTCGCTCGAAGGAGAGCTCGGCGCCGCAGGCGGACGAGGACTCTCCGATCAGGGACTCGGGCGCGGCAAGATCGGGCAGCTCGGGGTGGTGCCGCTGAATGTCGGCCCACGCCTGTGCCAGCTCTGCGGCGAGAACAGGTGGTGTCGTGCTCACGTCGTGTACAACGAGCCGATGTGCCCCCGGGTTCCATTCCGGGGCATCCCAAATATTTTGCACTTACCCGTCAGTTGCCGTTGATGCGTCCTGACGAGGGCCAGTGCGCCGATCTGCGGAGAAGCCGCGCAGGAGACGTCAAGCCGGTGCGTAGTGAGGCATACGCCCCGGCGCGCAACCATGGTGCGAGCGCCCCCTGGAGGGGCTCCTGGGACGTCCCGGGACGGGCGCGGGAATCGTTGCAGGGACATTACCGGGTCGGCGTACGCGGGCGCGCATCGGCCCTCCCCCGGACGAATCGGTGCGGTGCGAGCACTGGACGCGGCCGGGGTTGCGCAGTTCCCTGACTACGGGGGGCTGTCGTCCAGGCACGGATTGGGGCTCTTTCCATGACACCTACGCTCGTCCCGCACCACCCCGCGCGCGACTGGGCCGAGATCCAGGAACGCATGCTCGTCCCGCTCTACGACGCGGTGTACGACCGCGTCGGCGTGGGTGCGCGGTCCCGGCTCCTCGGCCTCGGCTCGGGCACCGGCCTGGCCCTGCTGATGGCGGCGGCGCGGGGCGCGCGGGTGGCCGGCGTGGACCGGGACCACGCGCGCGTGGAGCTGGCCAGGGAGCGCCTCCCGGAGGACGTACCGGTCGCGGCGGACGTAGCCGGCGTACCCGCGGGCGACGCCCCGTACGACGTGATCACGGCCTTCCACGCGACGGACGGCCTGCTCCCCGAACTCGCGGCGCTCACCCGAACGGCGCAATCGGGCACCGTGGTCGTGCTGGCCGGCTGGGGGCCGCCGGAGCGGTGCGCCACGGAGCCGGTGCTGCGGGTCGCGGACCGGCTCGCGGACCGGGCGCCGTCGGTCCGGGCCGACCTGGACGGACTGGTGGCCGGGGCGGGGCTCCGGCCGGCCGGCTCGGGACGGGTGGCGTGCCCCTTCGGGTACGCGGACGGGGCCAGCGCCGTGCGCGGGCTGCTGTCGACGGGCGCGTTCGACGAGGCCGTACGGGCGACCGAGCTCTCGCAGGTGGAGAAGGAGATCGAGGAGGCGCTCGCCCCGTACGTCCGGGCGGACGGGACGGTGTGGATGCCGAACGTCTTCCGGTACGTGCTCGCGCGGGTGCGCTGAGGCGCCCGTACCGGGTCGGTCCGGTCAGTCCTCCTGGCCGGCGCGGGGGATGCCGGCCGCGCGGTAGGCCGCGTCCTCCTCCAGCGTCTCGTTCGCGAGGAGGGCGGCGGCCAGGGCGTCCAGCCGGGGCCGGTGCTCGCGCAGCTGCCGTACCGCGCTCTCGTAGCACTCGTCGACGATCCGGCGCATCTCCTCGTCGACGGTGTCGAGGGTCGCGGGGGCGGCGGAGAGGCCGTACGCCTGCTGGGCGTCGCTCGGGATGGCGGTGAGGCGGCCGACGCGCTCGCTCATGCCC
The DNA here is from genome assembly GCF_043080005.1 of Streptomyces sp. NPDC015130. Classification (NCBI taxonomy): domain Bacteria; kingdom Bacillati; phylum Actinomycetota; class Actinomycetes; order Kitasatosporales; family Streptomycetaceae; genus Streptomyces; species Streptomyces sp. NPDC015130. The sequence goes on from NZ_JBIBVC010000014.1 coordinate 126,967, forward strand.
CAGCGTCCCGCCATGCCCCGGGCGATGCTGGTGACCTGCTCCAGGTCGCTCTCCGCGCCGGTCGTGACGACGCCGAAGACGACCTGCTCGGCCGCCATGCCGCCGAGGGCGCCGATGATCCGGCCGCGCAGGTAGTCCTCGGTGTAGGCGTACCTGTCGGAGTCGGGCGTCGAGAGGGTCACGCCGAGGGCCCGGCCGCGCGGCACGATGGTGATCTTGCGGACCGGGTCGGCGCCGGGCTGGAGCATGCCGAGCAGGGCGTGCCCGCTCTCGTGGTACGCGGTGCGGCGCCGTTCCTCCTCCGGCATCACCAGGGGCCGTTCGGCGCCGAGCTGGACCTTCTCCAGGGCGTCGGAGAGGTCGGACCGGGTGACGGCCTTCTGGTCGCGCTTGACCGCGAGGAGCGCGGCCTCGTTGGCGAGGTTGGCGAGTTCGGCGCCGGTCATGCCCGGGGTCGTCCGGGCCACGTGCTCCAGGTCGACGTCCTTGGCGAGCGGGATCTCCCGGGTGTGGATCTTCAGGATGGCCTCGCGTCCGCCCCGGTCGGGCGGGTTCACGTGGACGATCCGGTCGAAGCGGCCGGGCCGGGTGAGGGCGGGGTCGAGGACGTCGGCGCGGTTGGTGGCGGCGAGGACGATGACGCCCTCGGAGCCGGTGAAGCCGTCCATCTCGGTGAGGATCTGGTTGAGGGTCTGCTCGCGCTCGTCGTGGCCGCCCATGCCGGAGCCTCCGCCGCGGGCGCGGCCGATGGTGTCGATCTCGTCGATGAAGATGATCGCCGGGGCGACCTTGCGGGCCTCGGCGAAGAGCTCCCGTACCCGCGAGGCTCCGACGCCGACGATCATCTCGATGAACTCGGAGGCGGAGGCGGAGAAGAAGGGCACCCCGGCCTCGCCGGCGACGGCTCGGGCCAGGAGCGTCTTGCCGGTGCCGGGCGGGCCGGCGAGGAGCACGCCGCGGGGCATCTTGGCGCCCATCGCGCGGTAGGCCTGCGGGTTCTTGAGGAAGTCCACGACGTCGTTGAGCTCGCCCTCGACCTCGTCGATGCCGGCGACGTCGGCGAAGGTGGTGCGCTTCTCCCCGGCCTCCAGCTCGACGGGTTTGGGCGGGGTCTTGCGGCCGAGCATGCCGCCCGCGCCGCCCATGCCCGAACTCATCCGGCGGGCGATGAACACCCACAGGGCGACGAGCAGCAGCATCGGCGCGAGCGAGATGAGGAGGTTGGCGAGGAAGCTGCGTTCCTGGACGACCGGCTCGGCGGTGACGGTGACGTTCTGCTTGGTGAGCTGCGCCCACAGGTCGTCGTCGGCGAAGGCGGGCCGCTGGGTGGTGAACTTGGTGTAGTCGCCGTCGCCGTCGGGGACGGGCTGCTTGTTCTTCAGCTGCCCCTGGATCGCGTCGCCCTTGGAGTAGATCTTGGTGACGTTGCCGGCGGCGACCTGCTTGTCGAACTCGGTGTACGAGATCGTCGGACCGTCGCCGTCGTTGAAGAACGACAGCACGATGTTGGCGATCAGGTACACGGCGAGCGCGGTGAGGATGAGTCCGCCCCAGCCCCCCGGCATCTTCTTCTTCGGCGAGGGCGGCTGCGGGGCCCCTTCCGAGCGCCAGGGCTGATCGGTCCGGTCGCGCGGGGGTACGGGGTTGGCCACGTGACTCTCCTCGGGGCGGCAGTGGCCCCAGTATCGAAGAGCGGGAGGAACCCGGCATCGCGGGCGGACCGGTGGGGTGAGAACGGGAGTGAAAAGGGGCCCGGGGCGGTTTCACACCGCTCCCGGGCCCCTCGTCGGGCCTCACCCGGCGCCTCGGCCTCGGCCTCGACGCCGGTTCCGGCCTCAGCTCATGAACTTCTTGAACTCGTCCGGGAGCTCGAAGTCCTTCGGGCTCTGACCCGCGGCCGGGAGACCGAAGGCGCCGCCCTGCTGTCCCTGCTCGCGTCGCTCGGCCGCGGCCTGCTCCTCGGCCTTCCGCTTCATCGGGTTGCCGCTCTTGCGCTTGCCCTTGGCCTGCTTGACCTGCTTCTTCTGCCGGCCGGGTCCGCCACCCATGCCGGGCATGCCGGGCATCCCCGGCATACCGCCGCCCTGGGCCATGCGGGACATCATCTTGCGGGCCTCGAAGAACCGCTCGACCAGGCCCTTCACGGCGCTGACCTCGACGCCCGAGCCCTTGGCGATACGGGCGCGGCGGGAGCCGTTGATGATCGTCGGGTCCTGGCGCTCGCCCGGGGTCATCGACTTGATGATCGCGGCCGTGCGGTCGACGTCCCGCTCGTCGATGTTGGCGATCTGCTCCTTCATCTGGCCCATGCCGGGCAGCATGCCGAGCAGCTTGGAGATGGAGCCCATCTTGCGGACCTGCTCCATCTGCGCCAGGAAGTCGTCGAGCGTGAAGTCCTGGCCCTTCTTCGACGCGAGCTTCGAGGCCATCTTGGCGGCCTCTTCCTCGTCGAAGGTCTGCTGGGCCTTCTCGATGAGGGAGAGCATGTCGCCCATGCCGAGGATGCGCGACGCCATGCGGTCCGGGTGGAACGCGTCGAAGTCGTCGAGCTTCTCGCCGTTGGAGGCGAACATGATCTGCTTGCCGGTGACGTGCGCGATGGAGAGCGCGGCACCACCGCGGGCGTCGCCGTCGAGCTTGGAGAGCACGACGCCGTCGAAGCCGACGCCGTCGCGGAAGGCCTCGGCGGTGTTGACCGCGTCCTGGCCGATCATGGCGTCGACGACGAAGAGGACCTCGTCGGGGCTGACGGCGTCGCGGATGTCCGCGGCCTGCTGCATCAGCTCCTGGTCGATGCCGAGGCGGCCGGCGGTGTCGACGATGACGACGTCGTACATCTTGGTCCGCGCGTACTCGATCGAGTCCTTCGCGACCTGGACCGGGTCGCCGACGCCGTTGCCCGGCTGCGGGCCGTAGAAGGCCACGCCCGCGCGGTCGGCGACGACCGAGAGCTGGTTGACGGCGTTGGGGCGCTGGAGGTCGCAGGCGACGAGCAGCGGGGAGTGGCCCTGGCCCTTGAGCCAGACGCCGAGCTTTCCGGCGAGGGTGGTCTTACCGGCACCCTGGAGACCGGCCAGCATGATCACGGTCGGCGCGGTCTTCGCGAACCGCAGGCGCCGGGTCTCGCCGCCGAGGATGGCGATGAGCTCCTCGTTGACGATCTTGATGACCTGCTGGGCCGGGTTCAGGGCCTGCGAGACCTCGATGCCGAGGGCGCGCTCCTTGACCTGCTTGATGAAGGACCGGACGACCGGCAGGGCGACGTCCGCCTCGAGCAGCGCGATACGGATCTCGCGCGCGGTGGCGTCGATGTCCGCCTCGGACAGACGGCCCTTGCCGCGGAGGTTCTTGAAGGTCGCTGCAAGGCGGTCGGAGAGGGTGTCGAACACGGCGGTCGCGGATCCTCAGGTGTCGGGGGCGGTCGGATTGCCCTCCAGGGTATCGGGCCGCTCGGAAGATGTGCCCCCGCCCACCGGATCCGGTGGGCCGGGGCGGGTCGGTCACGGCCTCACCGCAGCGCCTCCTCCAGCGCTCGCGCCAGGTCGACGGCCTCCTCGTCCGGGAGCAGGGACCCGTCCGGACGGGTCACGTAGAGGGTGTCGACGGCGTTGGCCCCGAGGGTGGAGACATGGGCACTGCGGACCCGTACCGCCGCGCCCTCCAGCGCGCGGCCGATGCGGTGCAGCAGCCCCGGGGCGTCCTGGGCGCGGACCTCGATGACGGTGGCGAGGCGGGAGTCGGCGGCGGCGACGGTGACGCGGGGCGGTGGGGCGGTGAGGCCCCGCCGGCGCGGGTAGGCCGCCTCTCGCTCGGCGAGCCGGGCGGGGATGTCGAGGGAGCCGTCGAGGGCCCGCACGAGGTCGGCGCGGAGGCGGGCGGCCTCCGGCAGGGAGCCGTACTCGGCGGCGACCCGCCAGTCCAGTACGAGGACACCTCCGGCGCCGGAGCCCGCGCCGATCCCGGTGGGGAGGTCGACGGCCCGGAGCTCGGCGGCGCGGACGGTGAGCCGGTGGAGGGCGAGGACGCCGGCGACGGCGGGGAGGACTCCGGGCCGGTCGGGGAGGGCGATGAGGAGCTCGACACCGACGGGCTCGGGCTCCTCCGGCTGTGCGCCGACCGGTTCGGTGCGCAGGGTGAGGACGGGTTCGCCGGTGCGCAGGGCCTCGATCGCGAGGCGTTCCTGTTCGGCGCTGGGCGCGGCGGCCTCGGGATCGGGGAGGGGCTCGCCCGCGAGGACGCCGGCGACCCGTTTGACCAGGTCGGCGACGAGCGAGGCCCGCCAGGAGGACCAGGCGGCGGGGCCGGTGGCGAGGGCGTCGGCCTCGGTGAGGGCGTGGAGCAGTTCCAGGGTGCCGAGGGTGCCGACGGCCTCGGCGACGGACTGCACGGTGGCGGGGTCTTCGAGGTCGCGCCGGGTGGCGGTCTCGACGAGGAGCAGGTGGTGGCGGACGGCGGTGGCGATGATGCCGGTGTCGGTGCGGTCGAAGCCGATGCGGGCGGCGAGGTCGCGGGCGATGGTCTCGCCGGCGACGGAGTGGTCGCCGGGCCAGCCCTTGCCGATGTCGTGGAGGAGGGCGGCGACGAGGAGGAGGTCGGGGCGGCCGACGCGGCGGGTGAGGGAGGCGGCGCGTACGGCCGTCTCGACGAGGTGGCGGTCGACGGTCCAGGTGTGGACGGGGTTGCGCTGGGGGCGGCACCGCACGCGCTCCCAGTCGGGGAGCAGGCGGGTGATGATCCCCTCGGCCTCCAGGGCCTCCCAGACGGGCACGGTCGACTCCCCCGCGCCGAGGAGCGTGACGAGTTCCTCGCGGGCCTCGGCGGGCCAGGGCACGGGCAGGGGCTTGGCGGCGGCCGCGAGGCGGCGCACGGCGTGCAGGGAGATCGGCAGGCCGGACTGCGCGGCGGCCGCGGCGGCCCGCAGCGGGAGGACGGGGTCGCGCTCGGGTTTGGCGGTCAGGGCGAGGACGACCTCACCGTCCATCTCGACGACGCCTTCGGTGAGGGGGGTGCGCTCGACGGGCGCTTTCGCGCCGCCCGCCCGACCGCCGGCGCCCGCCCGGCCTCCGCCGCCCCGGCCGCCGAGGAGAGAGCGCAGCCGGGGCCGGGCCGAGCGGGCCTTGAGGACGCGGTTGACCTCGCGCCAGGTGACGTCGGTGGCGTACGAGATGATCCGCGCGGCCTCGTACACCTCGCGGAGCAGGGTGTCGGCGTCGAGCAGGCCGAGCTCCTGGGCGACCGCGTCCTGCTCCTGGAGGGCGAGCCGGTCGGTGGCCCGGCCGGTCGCGAGGTGGAGGGCGTCGCGGGCGTCGAGGAGGCGGCGTCGGGCGGCGTCGAGGCCCTCGCGGGGGGCGTCGGCGAGCCAGGAGGCGGCGACCGCGCGGAGCACCTGGGCGTCGCGCAGTCCGCCCCTCGCCTCCTTGAGGTCGGGTTCGAGGAGGAACTGGAGCTCCCCCATGCGGTCGGCGCGTTCGCGGCAGAGCTCGTCGAGCTCGGGGAGGCGCCGGGGGGCCTGGTTGCGCCAGTCGGCGAGGACCGTGGTGCGCAGGGCGGCGACGAGGCCGGTGTCCCCGGCGACGTGCCGGGCGTCGAGGAGGCCGAGCTGGACCTTGAGGTCCTCGCCGGCGGTGGTGCGGGCCTCGGCGGGGGTGCGGACGGAGTGGTCGAGGGCGAGTCCGAGGTCCCAGACGGGGTACCAGATCCGGTCGGCGAGGGCGGCGACGGCGGCCTTGTCTGCGCTGCCGTCGTGGAGCAGGAGGAGGTCGAGGTCGCTGCGCGGGGAGAGCTCGGCGCGCCCGTAGCCGCCGACGGCGACGAGGGCGGTCCCGCGGGGCGGTGCGGCGGCGGCGAAGAGGCCGGCCAGCCAGTCGTCGGTGAGCCGGGCGAGGGCGGCACGGCGCGGCGGCCCGGACCGCTCCTTCTCGTGGAGGAGGAGCAGCCGGGCCGCCGCGTAACCGCCGGGTCCCGAATCTTCGTTCTTCGTACGCGCTTCGAGGCTCGTCACCCGGCGGCTCCTTCGTGTGCTTACAGTGCGTCCGGACCGCGCTCGCCGGTGCGGACCCGTACGGCGGTCTCGACCGGCACGCTCCACACCTTGCCGTCTCCGATCTTGCCGGTTCGGGCGGCCTTCACGACGACGTCGATGAGCTGTTCGGCGTCCTCGTCCTCGACGAGGACCTCGATGCGGATCTTGGGGACGAGGTCGACGGTGTACTCGGCACCCCGGTAGACCTCGGTGTGGCCGCGCTGGCGTCCGTATCCGCTGGCCTCGGTGACCGTGAGGCCGTGGACGCCGAAGGCCTGGAGGGCCTCCTTGATCTCGTCGAGCCGGTGCGGCTTGACGACCGCGGTGATGAGCTTCATGCGTCCACCTTCTTGTTCTCCGTGACGGCCGGGGCGGGGGCGGCGGTGGAGCGCGAGGACGCGCCGCCACCGGCTCCGCTGAAGTCGTACGCGGTCTCGGCGTGCTCGACCTGGTCGATGCCGGAGACCTCGTCGTCCTCGCTGACCCGCATCCCCATCGTCTTGTCGATGATCAGGGCGAGGATCGCGGAGGCGATCAGAGAGTAGGCGAGGACGGCGAAGACGCCGACGGCCTGCTTGCCGAGCTGGTCGAGGCCGCCGCCGTAGAAGAGGCCCTTGGCCTCGGACTGGACGCCGCCGGTGGCGAAGAGGCCGACGAGGAGGGAGCCGAGGACACCGCCGACGAGGTGGACGCCGATGACGTCGAGGGAGTCGTCGTAGCCGAACTTGTACTTGAGGCCGACGGCCATGGCGCAGAGGAGACCGGCGATGGCGCCGACGGCGATCGCGCCGAGGGGGCTGACGGCTCCGCCGGCCGGGGTGATGGCGACGAGGCCGGCAACCGCGCCGGAGGCGGCGCCGAGGGTGGTGAAGGAGCCGTGGCGGATCTTCTCGTACGCGAGCCAGGCGAGCATGGCGGCGGCGGTGGCGACCTGGGTGTTGACGAACATCACGGCGCCGACGCCGTCGTCGTTGCCGAGCCACGAGCCGGCGTTGAAGCCGAACCAGCCGAACCAGAGGAGACCGGCGCCCAGCATGACCAGCGGGAGGCTGTGCGGCCGCATCGGGTCCTTCTTGAAGCCGACGCGCTTGCCGATGACGAGGATCACGCCGAGGGCCGCGGCACCGGCGTTGATGTGGACGGCGGTGCCGCCGGCGAAGTCGATGACGCCCATCTCGAAGAGCCAGCCGCCGGAGCCCCAGACCCAGTGGGCGACGGGGAAGTAGACGACGGTGACCCAGAGGGCGATGAAGAGGGCCCAGGCCGTGAACTTCACGCGGTCGGCGAGGGCGCCGCTGATCAGGGCGGGCGTCAGGATGGCGAACATCAGCTGGAAGACGGCGAAGACGTACACCGGGATGGTGTAGCCGTCCCACAGCTCGGTGACGCCGATGCCGCTGAGGCCGACGTACTCGGAGGACCAGCCGATGATCGATCCGGAGTCGGTGCCGAAGGCGAGGCTGAAGCCGTAGAGCACCCAGAGGATCGTGACGATCCCGAGGCTGATGAAGCTCATCATCAGCATGTTCAGGGTGGACTTGACGCGGACCATGCCTCCGTAGAAGAAGGCGAGTGCCGGGGTCATCAGCATGACCAGGGCGGAGCAGATGAGCATGAACCCGGTGTTGGCGGCGGACAGCTCGGGGGCGTCTGCTGCCAGGGTCGTGATGGCTGGTGCCATCGGCGTCTCCTCGTCGTCGGTGCGGCCTGTGCGGGGCGGGGCCGGAGAGCGGCCGGCCGCGAGGGGCGTGGCCGGTTATGGGCCAGAGATTCGCGCAGCGCGGTTTCGGTCGATGCCGCACGATGTTTCGCGACGGTGACGAAGGGGTGTGGCGTGTTACGCGGCCGTGAACGGCCGGATCACGGGGGTACGCGCCCGGGAACGGCCGCCGGGAACGCGAAAGCCGACCGCGCCGGGCGTCCGTGTGACCTTGCGGCGGGGGAGCCGAGTCGGGCAGTACGGGACGTCCGGCGCGGCCGGGGTCTGGGGTGGGTCCGGAAGGTCCGGGGCGGGGTCCGAGGCGGGGTCCTGGGCGGGTCAGACCGCTTCGGCGGCCTCCGGCAGGAGCTGGGTGAGGCGGTCGGTGAGCTGAACGACCTCGGCGACGTCGCTGTAGTTGCGGGCGGCGTGGTCGACGGTCTTGCGGAGGCGGGTGTTGACGCGCTCGGAGCGGATGCTGCGGGCGACGCCGAGGGCCTTCTCGGCGAGGACGACGGACTGCTCGGGCTCGCGCTTGAGGAGGTGGACGGTGGCCATGCCGATCAGGTTGAGCGCGTAGGACCGCTGGTGGTCGGGGTCCTTCTCGAAGAGCTCGACGGCCCGCTCCATGACGGGCTCGGCGAGGGAGGCGTAGGTCGGGGAGCGGCCGGCGACGTAGGCGAGGTCGCGGTAGGAGTGGGAGTTCTCGCCGTTGAGCTCGGCCTCGGAGAAGAAGCCGATCCAGTCGGGCTCGGGCTCGCCGTCGAGGCCGACGTCGGAGAAGGTGTCCTCGGCCATCCGGACGGCCCGCTTGCACTTGGAGGGCTGGCCCATGTTGGCGTAGGCGCGGGCCTCCATCGCATACAGCATGGCCTGGGTGCGGGGGGTGGCGCAGTCGCGGCTGCCGTACTGGGCGAGGTGGATGAGTTCGAGGGCGTCGTCGGGCCGGCCGAGGTGGATCATCTGGCGGCTCATGGAGGACAGGATGTACGAGCCGAGGGGCTTGTCGCCGGCCTCCTTGGCGGCGTGCAGCGCGAGCACGAAGTACTTCTGGGCGGTGGGCTGGAGGCCCACGTCGTAGCTCATCCACCCGGCGAGTTCGGCGAGTTCGGCGGCGCAGGTGAAGAGGCGCTTGGCGGTGGCGGCGGGCTGGGGCTCCTGGAGGAGGTCGGTGACCTCGTGGAGCTGGCCGACGACGGCCTTGCGGCGCAGTCCGCCGCCGCACTGGGCGTCCCACTTGCGGAACATGGCGGTGGTGGATTCGAGGAGGTCGAGCTCGATGTCGGAGAGCCGGTTGGGGCGGCGGCTCTCCACGAGGGACTCGGGGCGCTCGATGTCGGTGACCGGGGTGGGGACGAGCCAGCGCTGCATCGGCTCGATGAGGGCGGGTCCTGCGGCGAGCGAGAGCGAGGAGCCGAGGAAGCCGCGCCGGGCGAGCATGAGGTCGCTGCGGGAGAACTCGCTGAGCAGGGCGACGGTCTGGGGCCCGGCCCAGGGCAGGTCCACGCCGGAGACGGACGGGGACTGGTGGGCGGTGCGCAGGCCGAGGTCCTCGACGGCGACGACGGAGCCGAAGCGCTCGGAGAACAGCTCGGAGAGGATCCGCGGGATGGGCTCGCGGGGCTGCTCGCCGTCGAGCCAGCGGCGGACCCGCGAAGTGTCCGTGGAGATGTGGTGCGCGCCCATCTGGCGCGCCCTGCGGTTCACCTGCCGTGCCAGTTCGCCCTTGGACCAGCCGCTGCGCACGAACCACGAGCCCAGCTGCTCGTTCGGGCGCTTGCCGGCAGTCGTACCGTCTGCGCCGTTGCCGCCCACTGAACGCCCCCATCCACCTGATTGCCTGTCATGCGAACCCCTATCAGAATGCCGCCTCGCACGGCCGCTCGTCCGGGGTTCTCACTCCTTCGAACTGGAAACCGGGTTGCCTCCGGCATACCCGTGCGCGTGAGCACCCCGGGGTTCGAGTACCGAAAGTAATCCTACGATCACCCCTCCGGTGAGGGCGATTCAAGAAACGCCACCATTCGCCACCCCTTCGAATGAACTCGCCACGCGCCGAACGCGATTCACTTGACATGCAACGAACCGGAGTACGGCGGACGGATGCGCGGAGAGGCGCGCGCGGCGGCCCGCACCACCCCGCCCACGACCGCACCCCACAAAGGGCGACGGACCGTGACCAAAGGTGACGACGGCACTCCGGGTCGTAACCACCGGCGCGTTCGACCCGTTGGAGGGGGCATGGGCTTCACGATCGGCGGCATTCGTGAGATGCGGTCCGGCTCGCGCCGCCGCGTACGCACCACGGAGTGCACAGCGGTGGCCGAGTACACAGGACTGTGGGGCTGGGACGTGGTCCCCGGAGCGAGGGCCGTGTCCGGCCGGTGCTCCTGCGGGGATCCGGCGTGCACGGCTCCTGGCGCGCACCCTCTCGACTTCGCCGAACCGGTGCCGGCGGGCGCCGGTCTCGACGACGCGACGAAGGCGTGGGCGGAGTACCCGGGCGCGGCGCTGATGCTGCCGGTCGGCCGGGCCTTCGACGTCATCGAGGTCGCGGAGGCGGCGGGCCGGCGGGCGCTCGTCCGGCTGGAGCGGATGGGGCTCCCGTTGGGCCCGGTGTGCGCGACCCCGACCGGCCGGGCGCGCTTCTTCGTGGCCCCTGGCGCGGCGGCCGAGCTGCCGCGGCTGCTGTACCGGATGGGCTGGGACGACGCCGATCTGGACCTGCACTGTCTGGGGCCCGGCACCCACATCACCGCTCCCCCGTCGGACCTCGGCGGGCTCGGGCCGGTGCGCTGGCTGCGTCCGCCGACGCTGGACACGGCGGGTGCGCCGCCGGAGGCGCGGCTGCTGCTCGGGACGCTGGCGTACATCTGTCACCGGACGCACTTCTGAGGCTCCGGAACGACCCGCGAACCGGCCGCCGGGACGACCCGCGAACCGGCCGCGGGGACGACCCGCGAGCCCGCCTCGGGAACGGCCGCCGACATGCGTGAGGGCCCCCGCCGGGGTACGGCGGGGGCCCTCACGCGTCGCTGACTCGCGCGGGAGTCGGTCAGTCGCCGATCAGGGCGTCGACGAAGGCGCCCGGCTCGAACGGGGCCAGGTCGTCCGGGCCCTCGCCCAGGCCGACCAGCTTGACCGGGACGCCCAGCTCGCGCTGGACGGCGACGACGATGCCGCCCTTGGCGGTGCCGTCGAGCTTGGTCAGGACGATGCCCGTGATGTCGACGACCTCGGCGAAGACGCGGGCCTGGATGAGGCCGTTCTGACCGGTGGTGGCGTCGAGGACGAGGAGGATCTCGTCGAGCGGGCCGTGCTTCTCGACGACGCGCTTGACCTTGCCGAGCTCGTCCATGAGGCCGGTCTTGGTGTGGAGGCGGCCGGCGGTGTCGATGAGGACGACGTCGGCGCCCTCGGCGATGCCCTCCTTGACCGCGTCGAAGGCGATCGACGCCGGGTCGCCGCCCTCGGGTCCGCGCACGGTGCGGGCTCCGACGCGCTCGCCCCAGGTCTGGAGCTGGTCGGCGGCGGCGGCCCGGAAGGTGTCGGCCGCGCCGAGGACGACGGACTTGCCGTCGGCGACCAGGACGCGGGCCAGCTTGCCGGTGGTGGTGGTCTTGCCGGTGCCGTTGACGCCGACGACCATGACCACGCCCGGCACGTCCGCGGGGCTCTCGGTCCTCACCGTGCGGTCGAGGTCGGGGCCGAGGAGGGCGACGAGCTCCTCGCGGAGCAGGCCGCGCAGCTCGTCGGGGGTGCGGGTGCCGAGCACCTTGACCCGCTCGCGCAGCCGCTCGACGAGCTCCTGCGTGGGGGCGACGCCGACGTCCGCCGTGAGGAGGGTCTCCTCGATCTCCTCCCAGGTGTCCTCGTCCAGGTGCTCGCGGGACAGGAGCGTCAGGAGCCCCTTGCCGAGCGAGTTCTGGGAGCGGGCGAGCCGGGCACGGAGCCGTACGAGACGGCCGGCGGTCGGCTCGGGGACCTCGATCTCCGGGGCCTCGGGCGCGGCGACGACCGGGTCCTCGACGGCGGCCGGCGTCTCGACGGCCTCCTCGGCCGTCGGGAGCTCGACCTCCTCGACCGTGCGGCGTGGTTCCTCCCGCGGCGTCTCCGCCTCCTCGCCGACGTGCGGTTCGGCGGGCGGAGCGGTGATGGTCGGCGTGGTGGACGGCGGCTCGGCGGGCGGCAGCTGCTTCTTCTTGCGGCCGCTGATCACGAGCCCGCTCGTCACGGCGACCGCGACGACCAGAGCGATGACTACAGCAAGGATGAGTTCCATAACCCGACCAGTATCGGCCACGAGGGGCACAAAGGCGGAGCACGTACTCTGGATGGCTCCCCCATCTTTCTTCACGGAGTACCCCCATGCCCCACGACGCCTCCGAAGCCGTAGGCGCGACGCACGACGGCGCGATGGAGACCCGCGGTCTCGAACCCGTCCCCGACGCCGAGCGGACCGGTCGGGTCCGCGAGCTCTTCCCGACCTGGGTCGCCGCCAACATCAGTGTGCTGCTGCTCACGATGGGCGCGGGCCTGATCGTCTTCAACGGCCTGAACTTCTGGCAGGTCCTGACCGTGGCGATCGCCGCGCCGGTGCTGTCGTACGGGATCGTCGGCCTGATCTCGATCGCGGGCAAGCGTGGCGGCGCGCCGGGCATGGCGCTGTCGCGGGCCGTCTTCGGCCAGCGCGGAAACCTCTTCCCCGGCGCGCTGATCTGGGTCGCCCGGTGGGGCTGGGAGACCATCAACGCGGTGACCGGCGCCTACGCGGTGCTGACCGTGCTCGACCTGCTCTTCGGCGTGAAGTCGAACACGCTTCTCATCGTGGTGACGCTGCTGCTCTTCGTCACCTGCACCTTTCTGGTCTCGGGTCTCGGGATCAACGCGCTGCGGGTGTGCAGCAAGTGGTCCACGTACCTCTTCGGCGCCTTCTCCGTCCTCGTCCTGGTCTACCTGGTGGCGAACACGGACTGGTCCGCGGTCTTCGACAAGCCGGCGGGTTCGACCGCGATGATGGTCGCGGGCATCGGCACGATCGCGGCCGGCGGCATCAGCTGGGTCCCGTCGGGGCCGGACTTCACCCGCTACCTGCCCCGTACGGCCTCCTCGAAGGCGATGGTCGGCTCGACGGTCGGCGGCGCCGGGATCGTGGTCCTGCCGATGGTGCTGATGGGCGCGGTCATGGCCGTGTCGACCCCGGACCTGGCCTCGGCGCAGGACCCGGTCTCCTTCATCGGTGAGCTGCTCCCGATGTGGATCTCCGTGCCGTACCTGGTGATCGCGCTGCTCGGGATGCTGCTGATCAACTCGATGTCGATGTACTCGGCCGGCTTCACGGCGCAGACCCTGGGCATCAAGGTGTCGCGTGCGGCGGCGGTCAGTGTGAACGCCCTGATCAGCCTGGTCTTCGGCTTCCTGCTGATGGTGGTGGCGACCAGCTTCATCGGTTCGTTCATCTCGTTCCTCACCCTGCTCGCGGTGGCGTTCTCGGCGTGGATCGGGGTCTTCGGCGTGGACATGCTGCGGCGCCGGACGTACGACGCGGTGGCGCTGATGGACACCACCAGGACCAGCGCCTACTGGTACCGGGGCGGGTTCGCCTGGCAGGCGATGACGGCGTGGGCCGTGGCGCTGCTCGCGGGTCTGCTGTTCACGAAGGTCGACTGGTTCGCGGGTCCGCTCGCCTCCTCGTGGATCGGCGAGAACGGCCTGGGCTGGGCGGCGACGATCGTGGTGGCGGGCGTGCTGTACGCCGTGCTGCCGCGGACGCCCGAGAAGGCTACAGCGGCACCCGCCGAGGTGCGCGAGACCGTTTCCATCTGACGCGACGTCAGATAGCGTCCCCCTTCGCCGGATCCCACGAGCGGAGGGGGACTTCCCATGCCCTTCACAGTCGTACGGTTCAACCTCGTCGACCCGCGGGCGACCCCCGTCTCCCTCGCGGCCCGCTACCGGGCGGCCGTCGAGATGGCCGCCCACGCCGACGCGCACGGGGTCGACACGGTCCAGACCGAGGAGCACCACGGCGTCGCGAACAACTGGCTTCCCTCCCCCTTCGCCTTCGCGGGCGCGGTCTTCGGCGCGACGAAGAAGATCGCGGTGACCGTCTCGGCGATCATCGGGCCGCTGCACGACCCCCTGCGGCTCGCGGAGGACATCGCGGTCCTGGACCTGCTGAGCGGGGGCCGCCTGGTGACGGTGGCGGGGATCGGCTACCGGCCGGAGGAGTACGAGGAGCGCGGGGTCGACTGGGGCCGGCGCGGGAAGCTCCAGGACCTGCTCCTGGAGACCCTGCTGACGGCCTGGACCGGCGAGCCCTTCACGTACCAGGGCCGTACGGTACGGGTCACCCCGCGGCCGCTCACCCAGCCGCATCCGATGCTCCTGGTCGGGGGCTCGTCCCGGGCGGCCGCGCGGCGGGCGGCCCGCCTCGGGCTGCCCTTCTTCCCGAGCGCGCACCTGCCGGAGCTGGAGACGTACTACCGGGAGCGGTGCGCCGAGTACGGCACGGAGGGCTGGACGATGATGCCGGCCGAGGAGACGCCCCTGCTGCACCTGTCGGAGGATCCGGACCGGACCTGGGCGGAGTACGGCGAGCACTTCCTGCACGAGGCGCGGACGTACGCCTCCTGGCAGTCGAAGGACATCCGCTCAGCGGTGCGGTCGACGGCGACGACCGTGGAGGAGCTGCGGGCGGAGGGGGTGTACCGGGTGGTGACGCCGGACGAGTGCGTGGCGCTCGGTCTGGAGAGCCTGGTGCTGCATCCGCTGTGCGGCGGGATGCCGGTCGAGGAGGGGTGGCGGAGCCTGCGGCTGTTCTGCGACGGCGTACTGCCCCGGCTCAAGGACTGAGCCGGGGCAGTTCCGTGGGTGAGGAGAGGGGCAGCGGGGTTTAGCCCATCTCCTCCAACGCCTTGCCCTTGGTCTCCTTGACGTACCTGAGCACGAAGGGGATCGAGAGCACGGCGAAGACCGTGTAGATGACGTAGGTGCCGGAGAGGTTCCAGTCCGCGAGGGACGGGAAGCTCGCGGTGATGGCCCAGTTGGCGATCCACTGCGCGGAGGCGGCGACGCCGAGGGCGGCGGCGCGGATCCGGTTGGGGAACATCTCGCCGAGGAAGACCCAGACCACGACGCCCCAGGAGAGGGCGAAGAAGAGCACGAAGACATGGGCGGCGACGAGCGCCACGACGCCCTGGGTCTCGGGGAGCTTGCCGTCGACGAGGTCGGCGGAGAAGGCCCAGGCCTCGACGGCGAGGGCGAGCGCCATGCCGACGGAGCCGACGAGGGCGAGCGGCTTCCGGCCGACGCGGTCGACCAGGACCATCGCGATCACGGTGCCGATGATGTTGATGATCGACGTGGTGAACGAGTAGAAGAACGAGCTCGACGGGTCGATGCCGACGGACTGCCAGAGGGTCGCGGAGTAGTAGAACGCGACGTTGATGCCGACGAGCTGCTGGAAGACCGAGAGCCCGATGCCGACCCAGACGATGGGCAGCAGCCGGTACTTGCTGCCGGCGACGAGCAGGTCCCCGAAGGTGGACTTGTGCTCGCTGCGCATGGCCCGGTCGATCTCCTCGACGCGCGCGTCGAGGTCGACCCCGTGGCCCTCGACCTCGGCGAGGACCTCCTTGGCCCGGTCGGTCCTCCCGACGGAGATGAGGAAGCGCGGGGACTCGGGGATGGCGAAGGAGAGCATGCCGTAGAGCACGGCGGGGACGACCATCACACCGAGCATCCACTGCCAGGCCTCGAGGCCGCCGATCTCGCCGCGCTGGTCCCCGTCGGCGAGCTGGAGGATGCCGTAGTTGACCAGCTGCGAGATGGCGATGCCGATGACGATCGCGGCCTGCTGGAAGGAGCCGAGGCGGCCGCGGTAGGCGGCGGGGGCGACCTCGGCGATGTAGGCGGGGCCGATGACGGAGGCCATGCCGATGGCGAAGCCGCCGACGATCCGCCAGAGGGCCAGGTCCCAGAGGGCGAAGGGGAGCGCGGAGCCCACGGCGCTGACGGCGAAGAGGACCGCGGAGATCTGCATGCAGCGGATGCGGCCGATGCGGTCGGCGATCCGGCCGGCGGTCGCGGCACCGATGGCGCAGCCGATCAGGGCGATGGCGATGACCTGGGCGAGGGTGCCGGAGCCGATGTCGTAGCGGTCCCGGATCGCCTCGACGGCGCCGTTGATGACCGAGCTGTCGTAACCGAAGAGGAATCCGCCCATCGCGGCGGAGGCCGTGATGAAGATGACGTGGCCGAGGTGGTCGGGATGGGCCGCTCGCCCTTCGGACGGCGGCGGCGTGGGCGCCTGCGCGGGACTGGTCACATGGACTCCTGGGTGGGGGGCAAGCCCTTCCAGTGGCGCACAACTTCACGCCGCTCACCACGTGAAGGTAAAAGCAACGTTGCAGAGACTATGCCTTCAAGTTTCGAAGTCAATAGCCGATGTCGTATGACTTTAAGAACGCGATGGCATGTCATCGATTCAAGACTTGAAGAGATGAAGGGAGAGGGCCGCTCAGCGCAGTCGCTGGCTGATCACCTTCGAGACGCCGTCGCCCTGCATGGACACGCCGTACAGCGCGTCCGCGACCTCCATCGTCCGCTTCTGGTGCGTGATGACGATCAGCTGCGAGGACTCCTGGAGCTCCTCCATGATCCGGATGAGCCGCTGGAGGTTGGTGTCGTCGAGCGCCGCCTCGACCTCGTCCATCACGTAGAACGGGCTGGGCCTGGCCTTGAAGATCGAGACCAGCAGCGCCACGGCCGTGAGCGACCGCTCGCCGCCGGACAGCAGCGAGAGCCGCTTGACCTTCTTGCCCGGCGGACGGGCCTCCACGTCGACGCCGGTGGTGAGCATGTTGTCGGGGTCGGTGAGGATCAGCCGGCCCTCGCCGCCCGGGAAGAGCCGCGAGAAGACACCCTCGAACTCGCGGGCCGTGTCCCGGTACGCCTCCGTGAAGACCTGCTCGACCCGTACGTCGACCTCCTTCACGACCTGAAGCAGGTCGGCCCGGGTCTTCTTCAGGTCCTCCAGCTGCTCCGAGAGGAAGCGGTGCCGCTCCTCCAGGGCCGCGAACTCCTCCAGAGCCAGCGGATTGACCTTGCCGAGCTGGTGGTACGCCCGTTCGGCGGCCTTCAGCCGCTTCTCCTGCTCCGAACGGACGAACGGCCGGGCGGCCTCCGCCTCTTCGGGGTGCCCCTCGCCGTCGACGGACGGCGACGGGGGTACGGGCTGGTCGGGGCCGTACTCGGCGACCAGCGCGACCGCCTCCACCCCGAACTCCTCCAGGGCCTTGGCCTCCAGCTGCTCGATCCGCATCCGCTTCTCCGCGCCGAGCACCTCGCCGCGGTGGACCGAGTCGGTCAGCTTGTCGAGCTCGGCCTTGAGGTCCCGGGCACGGGCCCGGGCCACGGTGAGCCCCTGTTCACGATCGGCCCTCGCCGCCTGGGCCGCCACCCGCTCGCGCTCCGCGCGGCCCAGCGAGACCTCCGCGTGGGCCAGGAGCCCGCGGGCCCCGGCGGCGACGGCGCCCGCGACCCTCCGCTCGTGGCGGAGCCGGGTCCGGCGCTGCTCGGCACGCGCGCGTGCCTCGCGTTCGGCGCGGGCGGCCCGGTCGAGGGAGTCGGCGCGCCCGGCGAGCCCCTTGACCCGCTCCTCGTGGGTACGGACCTGGAGCCGCGCCTCCATCTCGGTCTGACGCGCGTTGGAGCCGTCGATCGAGAGCCGGTCGCGGACGGAGGTGTCGGGCTCGTCCTCGCCGTCCCCGTAGGCGGTGGCCTCCTGCGCGACGAGCAGCCGTTCGGCCAGCTCCTCCGCCTCCCCGACCGCCTTCTCCAGAGCCTCCTGGGCGCGGGCGACGGCCGCCGCGGTCCGCTCGGCCTCCCCCGCCGCTCCCCTGGCCTGACCGGCGAGCCGCCCCAGTTCCGTGGCGACGGCCGACTTCTCCCGCTCGGCGGCCCGGCGGCTCGCGTCCAGCTCCTCGACGAGCGCCCCGGCCCTCCGGCGGCGCTCGTCCGCCTCGCGCTGCGCGGTGGTCAACTCCTCGCACCGTACGGTCAGTTCGTCGAGCTCGGCGGCCGCCTCGGCCACCGAGGCCTGGACCTCCAGAAGGCTGGGCGCGCCGGCCGAGCCGCCGTGCGCGAAGTGGCCGCCGAGCAGGTCCCCTTCGGCGGTGACGGCGGTGAGCTCCGGCCGGGAGCGGACCAGCCGCTCGGCCTCGTCGAGGCCGTCGACGACGACCGTTCCGGCCAGCAGCCGGCGGACCGCGGGGAGGAGTTCGGCGGGGCCGCGGACCAGGTCGGCGGCGCTCGGGCAGCCCTCGGCACCGGGGCCGGGGCCGAGGCCGGCACCGGGGGGCGGCTCCGGGGCGTCGGTCAGGAGGAGGGAGGCGCGGCCGGCGTCCTGCTTGCGGAGGAGGCGCAGCGCCTCGGCCGCGGCGGCCGGTCCGGTGGCGGCGACCGCGTCGGCGGCGGCGCCGAGGGCGGCGGCCACGGGGATCTCGTACCCCGGGGTGACGGTGAGGAGTTCGGCGGCCGGGCCGAGGACGCCGGTGACTCCGGCGGAGAGCAGGGCGCCCGTGCCGTCCTTGCGGCGCAGGCCGAGGGCGAGGGTGTCGTGCCGGGCCCGGGTCGCGGCCCGGCTCCGCTCGGCGGTGCCGAGCGCCTCGCGGGCGGCGCTCAGCGCGCCCTCCGCCTCGGCGAGTTCGCGGCGGGCCGCCTCGTACCGCTCACCGTGCTCGCCGTCCGCGGCGTCGAGGCCCTCGACCTCCGCCGTGAGCTGCTCGTACTCCTCCTGGGCGGCGACCGCCCGGTCGGCCGCCTCGTCACGGGCGGCGGTCAGCCGGTCGATCTCGGCCTGGGCGGCGGCGGCGCGCGAGCGGGCCGCGTTCACCTGGCCGTGCAGGCGGGCGAGGCCCTCGCGCCGGTCGGCGATCGCGCGGGCGGCGTCCTTGAGGCGGCGCTCCTCCGCCGCGAGCTCGCGTTCGAGCTCGGCGCGGTGGGCGACGGTGTCCTCCAGGGCGCGCTCGGCGGCCTCCAGGGCCGCTTCCAGCTCGGCCTCCTGCTCGCGGACGCGGGCGGCCTCCCGCTCCAGGTCCTCGGGGTCGCGGCCGCGCCGCTCCTCGGCGGGGGCGTCCTCGGCGCTCTTCACGCGCGCGTCGGCGAGGGAGACCGTGCCGCGGACGCGTTCGGCGAGCTGGGAGAGGGCGTACCAGCTCTGCTGGGCTCGTTCGAGGCGGGGGGCGAGGGCCTGGACCTCCGCCTCGAGTGCCGCCTCGCGGGCGAGCGCCTCCCGCAGCTCGGCCTCGGTGGCCTCCTTGCGGGCGAGGAGCGCCGCCTCGTCGGCGACTTCGGCGGTGAGGGCCCGCTGGAGCCGTTCCAGGTCGTCGGCGAGGAGCCGGAGGCGGGCGTCGCGGAGGTCGGCCTGGATGACGACGGCGCGGCGGGCGACGGCGGCCTGCCGGCCGAGGGGCTTGAGCTGGCGGCGAAGTTCGTCGGCGAGGTCCTGCACGCGCGCGAGGTTGGCCTGCATCGCGTCCAGCTTCCGCAGCGCCTTCTCTTTCCGCTTGCGGTGCTTGAGGACGCCGGAGGCCTCCTCGATGAAGGCGCGGCGGCCCATCGGGTCGGCGTGCAGGACGGAGTCGAGCTGCCCCTGGCCGACGATGACGTGCATCTCGCGCCCGATGCCGGAGTCGGAGAGCAGGTCCTGGATGTCGAGCAGCCGGCAGGTGTCGCCGTTGATCTGGTACTCGCTGCTGCCGCCCCGGAACATGATCCGGGTGATGGTGACCTCGGCGTAGTCGATGGGCAGCGCGCCGTCGGAGTTGTCGATGGTCAGCGAGACCTCGGCGCGGCCGAGCGGGGGGCGCCCGGTCGTGCCGGCGAAGATGACGTCCTCCATCTTGCCGCCGCGCAGCGACTTGGCGCCCTGCTCGCCCATGACCCAGGACAGGGCGTCCACGACGTTGGACTTGCCCGATCCGTTGGGGCCCACGACGCAGGTGATGCCGGGTTCGAACCGCAGGGTCGTGGCCGAGGCGAACGACTTGAATCCGCGGAGGGTCAGGGCCTTGAGGTGCACCCCGGGGACTCTACCGG
The DNA here is from genome assembly GCF_043080005.1 of Streptomyces sp. NPDC015130. Lineage (NCBI taxonomy): Bacteria > Bacillati > Actinomycetota > Actinomycetes > Kitasatosporales > Streptomycetaceae > Streptomyces > Streptomyces sp. NPDC015130. The sequence goes on from NZ_JBIBVC010000014.1 coordinate 146,790, forward strand.
GGCCCGCGCGTTTCACTCGCGAGGGCGCAGGGCAGATCACCGGGTGAGGAGGGGTGGGCCCGGGGTGGGCCGTGGGGTGAACGGCGGGTGAAAGAAAGAAGGGACGCCGAAGCGCCCCTTGCATGTCCAGCTGCACTGCATGTCCAGCTGTTGCCTTGTCCTGCTACGCCGACGTGGGTTGCGCGGTCGGCGATGCCGGACGGAGTGTTTCCCACCTGGCCCCTGGGGGTTGAGTGATCAGGTGAGCGCAGGCTCCGCCTGGGGTACGTCGAGATCGATGCTGTCGAGCAGCGACTCTCCCTGGTGCTGAGCGGCGGCAGCCGCGAGCGTGTCGTTCTCGGACTGGATCCGTACCAGCTCGGATTCCAGGTCCTGGACGCGCTGCTGAAGCCGTCGCATCTCGGCGAGGAGTCGCGGGTCGGAGCCGCCGACGTAACCGAGAAGCGCCTTTGCCATGATGGATGGTCCTCCACACTGAGTGACCGACCGATTGCGGTGTGGGTCGTGAGGGATTCGCACCCGCGGTGCTCGGCAGTGCGATCGTGCCGGTTCTTACTGCCAAACAGCTAAGGTGCGCGGGGATTCCAGCGTCTCACCAAAAAGTTTGACGGTCAACACGATCACGCCCCGTTCGAAGGGGCGCCCGGGGAGTCGGCGCCCGCGCGACAAGCCGCGGCGCCTCTCGACCCGGCACCTCGGGGCGTGGCGATCATTCTTCATGGGCAGCCTTCCACGGCGCGCACTTCTTGGCAACCACCAGGCACTTCTCCCTCCCCGCCCTCGTCACGGGGTGTCCCCCGGGCACCCCTCCCGGTCACCGGGAGGGGTTCTTCCGTGGAGGACGTCAGCGGATCGCGAAGGACTCGTAGCCCCCGCGCGGTGTGCCCCATATCTCCGTGACTCCGTCCACGCGGCCGGGCGTGTCGCCCGTCCGGAGCCAGTCGAGAAGACGGTGGCAATTCTCACTCGGCCCTTCGGCCACCACCTGGACCCGGCCGTCGTCGAGGTTCAGGGCGAAGCCCACGAGGCCGCCGATCTCCAGTGCGTTTGCCCTGGTGAACCAGCGGAAGCCCACTCCCTGTACCCGGCCGCGCACCCAGGCGGTCATCCGTACGTCGTCACTCATGGCTGCACGCTAACCGGCGGATTGCCCGATGAGCACGTCGCCCCGGCGTCTCATCGCGTACAGTCCCGACGGAATGCGACTCACCCGTTCGGGCGCGCACCATTCGGCAGTCGGTCCGAAAAGCACCGACAGCAAAGATCAGCAAAGACGCAGCAAAGACCGGCACACGCATCAGCAAGGGTCCGCAGGGAACGGCGGAGCTCGCAGAGGAAGGCAGGGCAGTACATGGGACGCCACCGTCGCTCCGGCTCCGCACCCGCGGCAGAAGACTACGCGGCCGGTTCGGACCACCGACACCGGGGTGAGCGCCGCAAGCGGCGGACCGTGCGCACCGGACTCCTCGGCGCCTCCGCGGCGGTGGCGGTGGGAGCCGTGGCCGTCGCCTCGGGCCTCCTGCCCGGCGGGGACACCTTCACCGTCGGCAACGCCGGCTCTGACGAGCGCCAGATCCAGTCCCGGCAGGCCCCCGAGCTGACGACGCAGGGCGGGGCGACCCAGACCCCGGCCGACGGCGGCCCGGGCGGCGGCACGTCCACCACGGCGGGCTCCGGTGCGGGTACGAGCCCGAGCGCGCGCCCCAGCGCGAGCGCGAGCAGGTCCGCCTCGCCCTCGGCCACCCCGTCCTCCGCGAAGCCGAGCCCGAAGCCGACGCCCACCAGGACGACGGCACGCCCCAAGCCCGTGACCCCGAAGGTCACGGCCGCGCCCACGACGAAGCCGGCTGCGCCCACGACCAGGCCGGCCGCGCCGCGGCCCACCCCGGACCCGACCACCGAGGCGCCGGTCGAGACCCCGGCCGCGCCCTCCACGGCCGGCCGGGGCGAGGCCGCCGAGGCCGAGGTGCTCCGACTGGTCAACGTCGAGCGCGCCAAGGTGGGCTGCACCCCGGTCCGCGCGGACGGGCAGCTCGCGGTGCTGGCCGGGGCGTTCAGCGCGGACATGGCGGCGCGCGGCTTCTTCGACCACACGGACCCGGACGGGGACACCCCGTGGGCGCGCGCCGAGCAGGCGGGCATCACGGGCCTGGGCGGCGAGAACATCGCGCGCGGCCAGGCGGACGCGGCGGCCGTGATGGCGTCGTGGATGGACAGCGACGGCCACCGCGCCAACATATTGAACTGCGACTTCACGACGCTGGGCGTCGGCGTGCACTTCGGTGACGGCGGCCCCTGGTGGACCCAGGACTTCGGCCGCTGAGCCGTCCGTCCGTTCCCGTACGCGGAAGGGCCCCGTCACCACTCAGGTGAGGGGGCCCTTCCGGTTTTGCGGGAGGCGATGCGGGAGGCCACTCGGATCCGGCCAGGGATCGGCGGTCAGGGATCGCGGGTCAGGCGGGGACCTTGCCGGCGTCGGTGAACCCGGGAGCCGCTCGACTCCTCCGACGCGATCTCTTCGGCTCCCCGACCTACGTGGGTACTGCCTCGGGCGCCTTCCACCGGTTCGCCGAGGCCACCTCGAAGCGCCGGAGTACTATCTTTTTGAGAGCGCAAGCATGGGGTTAGCGCACTACAGACGGAAAGCGCTGTGCGCGAGTACGGTGGAGGGCATGACTGACGACCTCGCCTACGACGTCTTCGCGCGGGCCTGCCCCTCGCGCGGCACGCTGGAGCACGTGACGGGCCGCTGGGGCAGCCTGACCCTGGGCGCCCTGCACGACGGGACGTTCCGCTTCAACGAGCTGCGGCGCCGGGTCGACGGCGTGAGCGAGAAGATGCTGTCGCAGACGCTCCACGCGCTGGAGCGGGACGGTCTCGTCCACCGGGACGCGCAGCCCACGAACCCGCCGCGGGTCGACTACCGGCTCACCCCGCTCGGCCGCGAGATCGCGGAGCGGCTCATCGGCCTGATCGAGCTGGTGGAGGGCCGCATGCCGCAGGTCGAGGCGGCACGCGAGAACTACGACGCGGAGCGCGCGGCTCCGGTCACGGGCTGAGGGTCGGCCCGAGGGTCCGCCCCGTCACACGCCCGGGCGCGGCGGGCGCTGGCAGCGCGGGCAGAAGTAGCTGGAGCGGTTCATCCAGGGGCGCCGGCGCATCGGCGTACCGCAGCGGTGGCAGGGCTCGTCCTCGCGCCCGTAGGCGTCGAGCGAGCGGTCGAAGTAGCCGGACTCGCCGTTGACGTTCACGTACAGGCTGTCGAAGCTGGTGCCGCCGACCGCGAGGGCCTCGTTCATGACGTCCCGGGCGTGCCCGAGGAGTTCCGCCGAGCGCGGCCGGGTGAGTGTGGCGGTGGGCCGGTCGTAGTGCAGCTTGGCGCGCCAGAGCGCCTCGTCCGCGTAGATGTTGCCGACGCCGCTGATCAGCGACTGGTCGAGCAGGGCCCGCTTGACGGTCGTACGGCGCAGGCGGAGCGCACGGTGGAAGGCGGCCTCGTCGAACTCGGGGTCCAGCGGGTCGCGGGCGATGTGCGCGATGACGTCGGGCAGCCCGTCGGGGGTCTGGTCGTGCAGCGAGAGCCCGCCGAAGGTCCGCTGGTCGACGAAGCGGAGCTCGGTCCCGGCGGCGTCGTCGAAGCGGACCCGGATGCGGAGGTGCTTCTCGTCGGCGGCGTCCTCCGGCTGGACGAGCAGCTGACCGCTCATGCCGAGGTGGCCGAGCACGGAGGTGCCGGTGCCGGCCAGCGGCAGCCAGAGGTACTTGCCGCGCCGCCGTGCCACCTCGAACCGCTGCCCCTTCAGCCGGGCCGCGAAGTCCGCGCCGCCGGCCGGATGGCGCCGTACGGCCCTCGGGTGCAGCACCTCGACCTCGGTCACGGTCCGCCCGGCGACCCAGCGCTCCAGTCCGCGGCGGACGACCTCGACCTCGGGCAGCTCGGGCACGGCACTCCTCCGGACGACGTCGATCGACAGCGACTCAACCCTACCGGCGCAACGGCACCGGGTGGACGCCCGGGGAAAAGACGAGAACCCCGCCCTGGGGCGGGGTTCTCGGGAAGCGGTGGAGAGGGGAAGGCCGTCAGGCCGTCGCCCCGTCCGTGGTCGGAGAGGGGTCGGCGACCTCTCCCTCACCGGCATCGGCAGCGGCCTTGGCCGCCGCCACGCGCTCGTCCGCGGCCGCGCGAATCGCGCGCCACGCGGACTCCGCCGCCTGCTGTTCCGCTTCCTTCTTGCTGCGGCCGGTGCCGGTGCCGTACGAGACACCACCGACGCGGGCGGCAGCAGTGAAGACCTTCTCGTGGTCCGGGCCCTCTTCGGAGACGAGGTACTCCGGCACACCCAGGCCCTCGGCCGCGGTGAGCTCCTGGAGACTGGTCTTCCAGTCCAGGCCGGCACCGAGGCTTGAGGACTTCTCGATCAGCGGGTCGAAGAGCCGGTGAACCAGCTCGGACGCCGCGTCGAGGCCCTGGTCGAGATAGACCGCGCCGATCACCGCTTCAAGGGTGTCGGCGAGGATGGACGCCTTGTCCCGGCCGCCCGTGCCCTCTTCGCCCCGGCCGAGCCGGATGAAGGAGCCGAGTTCGAGGCCGCGACCGACCTCCGCAAGTGCGCGAGAGTTGACCACCGCGGCCCGCAGCTTGGCCAGCTGGCCTTCGGGCAGGTCGGGGTGGGTGCGGTACAGCGTGTCCGTGACCACCAGGCCGAGCACGGAGTCCCCGAGGAACTCCAGGCGCTCGTTGGTGGGCAGGCCGCCGTTCTCGTACGCGAACGAACGGTGGGTCAGTGCACGCACCAGAAGGGCGGACTCGAGCCGATAGCCGAGCCGCCCTTCCAGAAGCGTGTGGGACGAGGCATGGTCCGTCTTGTCGTCCGTCTTGCGGGACTCAGACATTGCGCCTCTCACCAGCCCAATCAGACCGAGAGGACCTGGCGCTTGTTGTAGGTGCCGCAGCTCGGGCACGCGATGTGCTGCAGCTTCGGCTCCTGGCAACGCTCACACGAAACCAGGGTGGGGACCGCAGCCTTCCACTGCGACCGGCGGTGGCGCGTGTTGCTGCGCGACATCTTCCGCTTCGGAACAGCCACGGCTACTTCTCCTGCTTCTCGGCGGCGCTTCGGACGTCCCCGTCAGAGGCTTTGCCGCTCATGTTGTCCTTCTCATCGGTTCCCAGCGAACCGGCGAGTCCCTGCAATGCCGCCCAACGGGCGTCGACGGCATCATGGTGGTGGTCCGGGTCCTCGTTCAGGTTGGCTCCACACTCGGAGCACAGACCCGCACAGTCGTCCCGGCACACCGGCTGCATCGGCAGTGCGAGCACCACCGCATCACGCAGCAGAGGTTCGAGGTCGAACATGCCGTCCTCGAGGGGGATCATGTCCTCGTCTTCCTCGGCTTCGTCGTCCGCGGCCGCCTTGGAGCGGCCCCGGTCGTCGGAGTCGGGGTACGAGAACATCTCCTGGAAGTCCACGTCGAGCTCCAGCTCGACGGGCTCCAGACACCTTACGCACTCCCCCTCGGCCGATGCACGGGCGGTGCCTGTGACAAGCACCCCTTCCATGACCGATTCGAGACGGAGATCGATTTCCACCGGAGCGCCCTCGGGCACCCCGATGACCCCTTCGACACCGAGGGCCGCGGGGGCCTCTACGGAGCGCGAGAGCCGCTGGAGGGCACCAGGACGCCGCCCCAGCTCGTGTGTGTCGAACACGAGGGGGTTGCGGTGGTCGAGGCGCGTGCTCAGGGCTCTTCCTGCTTTCGAATCGTGAGGGGGCCGCCAGAAGTGGGCAGCAAGGATCGCGGAACAGGCGCGACCGAAGAGCCAGGATACTGGACGCTTCGCTCAGGGCCCAATCCGGGCCCCGTGCCCCTCAGTGCCCCTGCTCGTACCGGCGCAGCTGCTCCAGGTCGATCATGCTCGTGTCGAAGAAACTGGTCTCGTCGAGCGCGGCGGCCTGCTGCTGCGGAGCCTGGGGCTGGTATTCGTGCTGCTGGTGCTGCGGCTGCTCGTAGCCGTACTGGCCCTGGTAGGCGTACGGGTCGGGCTGCTGCTGATAGCCGTACGGGTCGGGCTGCTGCTGATAGCCGTACCCCGGGTCCTGCTGGGGGTAGCCGTACGGGTCGGGCTGCTGCTGGGCCGGGATCGGCGCGGGGGCCTGCGCTGCGACGGGGGCCGGCTGGGGGTCGGCGAGCTCCGCGAGCCCGGCGAGGTAGTCGGCGTCGCTCGTGTGCACCGTCCCGCCGAGGCCGTCCTGCGCGGCCATGTGCTCGCCGAGGTCGTCGGTGGCGATCCGGCCGTGCAGCTTCTGCCGGCCGCGTCCGACGGCCTCCAGGGTCTTGCTGAGCACCGCCTCGAAGGCGCCGAGCTTGGCGTCCACGTACTCGTCGGCCCGGCTGATCAGCGTCTGCGGGTCCGCGCTGTACTCGGGGGCGTCCTCGTCGGGGTAGCCGTCCTGGTCGAGGCCCGGGCCGCGGCCGAGGAGCTTCTCGCGGCCCCGGTCGACGGAGCCGATGGTCTTGTTGAGGACGACCTCGAAGTTGGCGAGCTTGGAGTCGACGTAGTCGTCGGCCTCGGCGCGGACCTCCTCGGCCTCGCGGCGGGCCTCGGCGAGGATCCGGTCGGCCTCGCCCTGCGACTCCCGGGCGACCTGGGTGTCGGAGACGATCGAGCCCCGCTCGGCGTGGGCCGCCTCGATGATCCGCTCCGCCTCCTGGCGGGCCTGCTCGACCAGCTGCTCGCGGCCGCCGATCAGCTCCTGGGCCTGGGCGAGGGAGCCCGGCAGGGCGTCCCGTACCTCTTCGAGCAGGGCGAGCAGCTCGGCGCGGTTGACCACACAGGATGCCGACATCGGCATGGAACGGGCGCCCTGCACGGTCGCGACGATCTCGTCGAGCTTCTTCTGCACGTCCACCGGGTGCTCGCCACTCTCTACAGCTGGATGGAGACGGACGGGACGACTGTAAGGGCAGTCGGCTCCCGTCCGACACCAGGTGACGGAGCGTCAGCGGCGGTGGCCGCGCGTCACTTCTGCGCCAGGCGCTCGGTCAGCCGGGGCAGGACCGTCGGCGGGACCAGGTGGGAGACGTCGCCGCCCCAGGCCGCGACCTCCTTTACCAGCGAGGACGACAGGAAGCTGTAGGTCGGGTTGGTGGGGACGAAGAGGGTCTCCACGCCCGTGAGGCCGTTGTTCATCTGGGCCATCTGCAGCTCGTAGTCGAAGTCGCTGACGGCGCGCAGGCCCTTGACGATGGCGGGGATGTCCCGCTGCTTGCAGAAGTCGACGAGCAGTCCGTGGAAGGACTCCACCTCGACGTTGCCGAAGTCGGCGGTCACCTCGCGGATCAGCTCGATCCGCTCCTCGACCGTGAACAGTCCCTTCTTGGACTGGTTGATCATCACCGCGACGTGTACGACGTCGTACAGCTTGGAGGCGCGGGCGATGATGTCGAGATGTCCGTTGGTGATGGGGTCGAATGACCCCGGACAGACGGCGCGGCGCAACTTGGGTCCCTCGCTCTCCGGTCCGGTCATCGTGCGTCTTCGCACGTAGAGGCGGCGCGACCGTACCAAAACGTTCCCTCGCCGTAACGACGGGACCGCAGTGGTTCGAATCCGGCCGGCCAGCCGAACTCCCCGCCTCGGGTGCTGCGCTCCACGGTGACGAGGGCGTCGTCCGTGAGCCAGCCTTCCGAGCGGAGTGTGAGGAGGATCTCGCGAAGATCGTCGTCCGCCACGACGTACGGAGGGTCGAGGAAGACCAGGTCGTACGGGTCGGCCGGGGCCGGTCCCGTGACGATCTGCTCGGCCTTGCCGGTCCGGAGTTCGGCGCCGGGCAGGCCGAGTGTCCGGATGTTGTCGCGGATCGTCTTCGCGGCGCGCGGGTCGGCCTCGACGAGGAGCGCGTGGACCGCGCCCCGGGAGAGGGCTTCGAGCCCGACGGCGCCGGAGCCCGCGTACAGGTCGGCGACCCGGGTCCCGTCGAGGGTGCCGAGGAACGCCTCCCAGGTGGAGAAGAGGCCTTCGCGCGCCCGGTCGGAGGTGGGTCGGGTGCCGTTGCCGGGGGGTACGGCGAGTCGGCGTCCGCCGGCGGTGCCGGCGATCACGCGGGTCATCGGTTTCCTCGTTCTCCATGAGCCATTGCGTACGCATCAGCTTATGGCGGTTGCGCCCGCGGCGGGGTCAGCCCTTCTCCAGGTACTCCTCCCGGTCCTTGTCGAGCAGGGCTTCGAGGGCGGTGCGGAGTCCGGGGTGGGCGGTGAGGTCCGGGTCGGCGAGGACGAGGGCGGTGGCCTCCTCGCGGGCGGCGGCGATGACCTCCTCGTCGTCGATGACGGTGAGCACCTTCAGGGAGGAGCGGACGCCGGACTGGGCCTGGCCGAGGACGTCGCCCTCGCGGCGCTGTTCGAGGTCGATGCGGGAGAGCTCGAAGCCGTCGAGGGTGGCGGCGACGGCGCCGAGGCGCTGCCGGGCGGGGCTCGCCTCGGGCATCTCGGTGACGAGGAGGCAGAGGCCGGGGGCGGATCCCCGGCCGACGCGGCCGCGGAGCTGGTGGAGCTGGGAGACGCCGAAGCGGTCGCCGTCCATGATCACCATCGCGGTGGCGTTGGGGACGTTGACGCCGACCTCGATGACGGTGGTGGCGACGAGGACGTCGAGCTCGCCGGCGGCGAAGCCCCGCATGACCTCGTCCTTGTCGTCGGGGTGCATGCGGCCGTGCAGGACGGCGATCCGCAGGCCCGCGAGGGGGCCGGTACGGAGCTTCTCGGCGACCTCCAGGACGGCGAGCGGCGGGCGCTTCTCGGCCGCGTCCTCGGCGGACGCCCCGGCCTTCTTCTTCTGGTCCTCCTCGTCGCCGATCCGGGGGCAGACGACGTAGGCCTGGTGGCCGTTCTCCACCTCCTCGCGGACCCGCTCCCAGGCGCGCGCGAGGAAGTGCGGCTTGTCGGCGGCGGGGACGACGTGGGTGGCGATCGGGGAGCGGCCGGCGGGCAGCTGGTCGAGGACGGAGGTCTCCAGGTCGCCGAAGACGGTCATGGCGACCGTGCGCGGGATGGGGGTGGCGGTCATCACGAGGAGGTGGGGCGGCTGCTTGCCCTTGCCCCGGAGGGCGTCGCGCTGCTCGACGCCGAAACGGTGCTGTTCGTCGACGACGACCAGGCCGAGGTCGTGGAACCTGACCTTGTCCTCGATCAGCGCGTGCGTGCCGATGACGATCCCGGCCTCGCCGGTGACGAGGTCGAGGAGGGCCTGGCGGCGGGCGGCCGTGCCCATGGAGCCGGTGAGCAGGACGACCTTGGTGGCCCGCTCGGCGCCGCCGAGCATGCCGCCCTCGGCGAGCTCGCCCATCATCTCGGTCACCGAGCGGTGGTGCTGCTGGGCGAGGACCTCGGTGGGGGCGAGCATCGCGGCCTGCCCCCCGGCGTCGACGACGGCGAGCATGGCGCGCAGGGCCACCATGGTCTTTCCGGAGCCGACCTCGCCCTGGAGGAGGCGGTGCATGGGGTGTTCGGTGGCGAGGTCGTCGAAGATCTCCTCGGAGACCCTCCGCTGGCCGTCGGTGAGGGTGAAGGGGAGCTTGGCGTCGAAGGCGTCGAGGATGCCGTCGGGGACGGGCCGGCGGGCGACGGCGGGGAGTTGGGTGTCGGCGTGCCGTCGGCGCGCGAGGGCGACCTGGAGGACGAAGGCCTCGTCCCACTTGAGCCGGTCGCGGGCGTCGGCGATGTCCGCCTTGGTACGGGGGCGGTGGATCTTCCGCAGGGCCTCGGGCAGTTCGGCGAGGCCGCGGCCCTCGCGCAGCGCGGGGGGCAGGGGGTCGACGGCGTCCTCGGCGTGCGGCAGGACGGCGTCGACGGCCTTGGCGATCTTCCAGGACTCCAGCTTGGTGGTGGCCGGGTAGATCGGGATGAGGGCCCCGGCCCAGGTGCCGACGCTGTCGGCGGCCTCGTCGCCGTCGCCGCGGAGGAGTTCGTACGCGGGATGGGCGAGCTGGAGGCGGCGGTTGAAGAGCGAGACCTTGCCGGAGAACATCGCCCGGGTGCCGGGGAGCAGGTCCTTGTGCGGCTTGTGCACGCCCTTGCCGAAGAAGACCAGTTGGAGTCGGCCGCTGCCGTCCGTGATGGTCACTTCGAGGCGCTGGCCGCGTCCCTTGGAGCCGTTGAAGGTGTGGACACGGGCGTCGGCGACCTGCGCGACGACGGTGACGTGCTCGTCGAGCGGCAGGTCGGAGAGCGTGGTCAGCTCCCCGCGCTCGGCGTACCGGCGGGGGTAGTGGTGGAGCAGGTCACCGACCGTGTGCAGGTCGAGCGCCTCGGCCATGACCTTGGCGGTGGCGGGGCCGAGGGACTTCTTGAGTGGTTCGTCGAGCGCGGGCACGCGTTCCATTGCACACCACGGGACCGACAGTCGGGTGGTTCCCCTCGGGTCATTCCACTCCGATGAGCAGCGGCGGGGCTCCTTCGCCCGCGTGGTACGTGGTCGTGTCGACGGCCAGGTAGCCGCGGCGGACATGGCGTTCGAGGGTGGCGGCGAGGTCGGGCGGGGTGCCGTCGGCGACGATCAGGGTGACGAGTTCGCCGCCCGCCGAGAGCATCCGGTCGAGGACGGTGCGGGCGGTCTCGGTGAGGTCCTCGCCGATGACGGCGACGTCGCCCTCGATCAGGCCGAGGACGTCGCCGGCCTGGCAGACGCCGGCCGAGGTGAAGGACTGGCGCTCGGCGACGGCGAGTTCGGCGTAGCGGGTGGCGCCCGCGGCGGCCGTCATGGCGACGACGTCCTCGTCGAAGCGGCGGTCCGGTTCGTGGACGGCGAGGGCGGCGATGCCCTGGACGGCGGCCCGGGTCGGGATGAGGGCGACGCGGATGCCCTCCGCGCGGGCCCGTTCGGCCGCGGCGGCGGCCGTCTGGCGGAGCTCGGTGTCGTTGGGCAGGAGGACGACCTCACGCGCGTGCGCCCGGCGGATCGCGTCGACGAGCTCGTCGCCCGCGGGCTGTTCGCCGGGGCGTGTCTGGACCGTGGTGGCGCCCGCCTCGGCGCACAGTCCGGCCAGGCCCTCGCCGGGGACGACGGCGACGACCGCGCGCTGGGCCCGTGCCCCGCGCGCGTCGGTGTCCGTCTGCGCCGCGGCGCTCGCGAAGTGGGTGATGCGGATCCGGTGGGGGCGCCCCGCCTCGACGCCGGCCTCGACGGCGGCGCCGGCGTCGTCGACGTGCACGTGGACGTTCCAGAGTCCGTCGCCGCCGACGACGACGAGGGACTCCCCCAGCGCGTCGAGGCGGGACCGCAGCAGGTCCACGGCCGCGTCCCCGGCCTCCAGGAGGTAGATCACCTCGTACGCGGGGCCGTCCGCGGGGCCGCAGGCCTCCGGCGCGGCGGGCCCGACCGGCACGAGCACGCCGTGCGGGGCCGGCTCCGGCCGGTCCGGCGCCCGGCCGGTCACGGTCTCCACGAGCGCTCCGAGGACGGTCACCAGGCCCTGTCCGCCGGCGTCCACGACCCCGGCGCGGGTGAGGACGTCCAGCTGGCCCCGGGTGGTCGCCAGGGCGGTCCTGGCCCCCTCGTAGGCGCTTCCGGCCACCTCCGCGAGGCCGCCGCCGGCGGCGCAGGCCCGCGCGGCGGCGGAGGCGACCGTGAGGATCGTGCCCTCGACGGGGTGGGCGACGGCCCGGCGGGCCGCGTCGGCGGCCTCCGCGAGGGCGCGGGCGAGGTGATCACCGTCACGTCCCTCGGCGAGGACGGCCGCCATGCCGCGCAGCAGCTGGGCGAGGATGGTGCCGGAGTTGCCGCGGGCCCCGAGCAGGGCGCCGTGCGCCATGGCCCGTACGGCCTCGGCGGCGGCCGGCGGGGCGGCTCGCGGCCCGCCGTCGGTCCCGGCGGCGTCCGGCCCCGCGGCGGCGAAGAGGGCCTCGACGGCCTGGTGGGCGGCTTCCGCCGTCAGGTACAGATTGGTGCCGGTGTCCCCGTCCGCGACCGGGTAGACGTTGATCGCGTCGATCTCCTCGCGCTCCCGCCCGAGGGCGTCCAGCGCCCGTACGGACCAGGTCCGGAGCGCTTCGGCGTCGAGCTCGACGAGCTCCTCGAAAGGCTGAAGGGCTCGCGACAACAGGGGCCTCCTTCGGCGGTGAGCTCACCGCAGGGTAGACCCGGGGTGTCCTTCCCCCAAGCTCTCGGCTTCGCTCGAGCAGGGGCCCCAGTGACCTGGGCCGGGGGCGAGGTCCGCGCAGACCGTGGTAGTTTCGTTCCACCGGAGCAGGCGTTGTATGCTGCTTCGGTTGCCCGGTTCACACCGGGCCATCCCCCGGCAAGCCACTTCAGACTCCTGATTCCGGTGCGCCGGATTTCACTGTAATTCTGAAGTCTTTGGAGTGACCCGTGGCTGCCAACTGCGACGTCTGCGGCAAGGGGCCGGGCTTCGGCAACAACATTTCGCACTCGCACCGCCGTACGTCCCGTCGCTGGAACCCGAACATCCAGCGCGTGCGTGCCGTGGTCGGTCGGACGCCGAAGCGGCTCAACGTCTGCACCTCGTGCATCAAGGCCGGCAAGGTCTCGCGCTAATTGCGACGTTCCGTCGTAGCGCAGCCCCTGCGGTTGCCTTGAGAGGCCGGTTCACCTAGGTGAACCGGCCTCTTGCCATGCCCGGAAACATCCCCGGAAGCCCGGCGGCCGGGAGTCCCGGCCGCCCCGCCCCGTGACTACGTCCTGAACCGCCAGCCGTGGTCCACCGGCCCGATGCCCGAGCCGAGGGCGAATCCGGCGGCGATGGCCCCGGTCACGTACTCCTTGGCCCGCCGTACCGCCTCCGGCACCGCGAGGCCCTTCGCGAGCCCCGAGGCCACGGCCGAGGCGAGCGTGCAGCCCGTGCCGTGCGTGTGGCGGTTGTCGTGCCGGGGCGCGCGCAGCCAGTGCTCCTCGGTGCCGTCCGTGAGCAGGTCCACGGCCTCCCCGCCCGTGGGCAGGTGCCCGCCCTTGATCAGGGCCCACTCCGCCCCGTACGACAGGATCGCCTCGGCGGCGACCCGCATGTCGCTCTCGCGGACGACGTGGACGCCTGTGAGCTGCGCCACCTCGTCGAGGTTGGGCGTGGCGACGGTCGCGACCGGCAGCAGCTTCGTCCGGACGGATTCGAGGGCGGAGGCGGCGAGCAGCGAGTCACCGTGCTTGGAGACGCCGACGGGGTCCACGACCACCGGGGCCGGCGTCCCGGCGAGCAGATCCGCCACGGTCTCGACGAGCCCGGCGGAGGCCAGCATGCCGGTCTTCACGGCCTGGACGCCGATGTCGTCGACGACGGCCCGGTACTGGGCCCGTACGGCCTCCTCCGGCAGTTCCCAGGCGCCCTGGACGCCCCGCGAGTTCTGGGCGGTGACGGCGGTGAGCACGCTCATGCCGTGGACGCCGAGCGCGAGCATCGTCTTCAGGTCGGCCTGGATGCCGGCGCCGCCGCCGGAGTCGGATCCGGCGACGGTGAGCACGAGCGGCGGCACCGGGGCGGGCGCACGCGGTGGCGGAGCGGTCACTCCGTCTCCCCGAAGTGGTCCCAGCCGCCCGTGCTGTGCCAGGGCGCGCCGTCCACGGTGACCTGCGGCAGCGCCGAGGGGTGGAGGACCTCGCCGATGACCTTCCAGCGGGCGGGGAGCTTCACGTCCGGCGGGAAGGTGGCCACGATGGCGTGGTCCTCTCCCCCGGTGAGCACCCACTGCATGGGGTCGACGCCGACGGCCTGGCCGATGTCGTTCATCTGGGTGGGGATGTCGATGAGCCCGGAGCGCAGGTCGATGCGGACCTTGCTGGCCTCGGCGATGTGGCCGAGGTCGGCGATGAGGCCGTCGCTGACGTCGCACATGGCGGTGGCGCCGAGTCCGGCCGCGGCGGGGCCCGCGTGGTACGGCGGCTCGGGCCTGCGGTGGGCCTCGACGAAGGCCCGGGGCGAGCGGAAGCCCCGGGAGAGGACGGCGTAACCGGCGGCGGACCAGCCGAGCCAGCCGGTGTACGCGACCACGTCGCCGGGCTGGGCGCCGCCCCGGGTCACCGGGTCGTGGTTGCGCAGGTCGCCGAGGGCGGTGATGGCGATGGTGATGGTGTCGCCCCGGACGACGTCGCCGCCGACGACGGCCGCGCCCGCGACCTGACATTCGTCGCGCAGTCCGTCCATGAGTTCGACGGGCCAGGTGGCGGGGAGTTCGGCGGGGACGACGAGGCCGAGGAGGAGCGCGGTCGGGACCGCGCCCATGGCGGCGATGTCCGCGAGGTTCTGCGCCGCGGCCTTGCGGCCGACGTCGTAGGCCGTCGACCAGTCGCGGCGGAAGTGACGTCCTTCGAGGAGGATGTCCGTGCTGGCCACCACGCGCCGGTCGGGTGCGGAGACGACCGCGGCGTCGTCGCCGGGCCCGATCCGTACCGCCGGGGTGGAGGTGAGCCGGGACGTGAGCTCTCTGATGAGCCCGAACTCGCCCAGCTCTCCGACTGTGCCCTTCACCGCGTCTCACCTCGTGTCTTCGTGCCGGCCGGCGGGCGGGGGCGCGCCTGTGCGCGCCGCGGGTCGCGGGCCGTCACCGTGCTGGGTACCGTCAAGTAGACCGTCAACTTCTGTCGTGCGTACGCCACAACGCGAGTGCCCCGGGACGCGCGGGTCTCCCCGTGGCCCGCGGCGACGCGGTACCGTGGCGTCCCTTTCTCCCACAAGATCCTCGTGGTCGCCCTGGAGGTTCCGTGGTACAGGCGTACATCCTCATCCAGACCGAGGTGGGCAAGGCGTCGACAGTCGCCGACACCATCTCCAAGATCCCGGGGGTGCTTCAGGCCGAAGACGTGACCGGTCCCTACGACGTGATCGTGCGCGCGCAGGCGGACACCGTGGACGAGCTGGGCCGCATGGTGGTCGCCAAGGTCCAGCAAGTGGACGGCATCACGCGCACCCTCACCTGCCCGGTCGTTCATCTGTAGCCCCCGTCTACGCTTGGCCGGTGATGTCATCCCACCGGCCCTTCGGCCTGCCCGCCGCCGTCTCGGCGGCCGTCCTGCTGCTGGCCGCCACCGGTTGCTCCTGGACGGACGCCGGGGCGTCCGTGGCGGTTCCGCGCCCCCCGACGACGGAAGCAGCCCTCTGCCAGGCGCTGGACAAGGAGCTGCCCGACACCGTGGCGGGGCTGGAGCGGACCGATCCGGAACCGGGCTCCGAGCTGACCGCCGGCTGGGGTGACGGTGCGATCGTACTGCGCTGCGGGGTCCCCCGGCCCGAAAAGATGAGCGATCCGAAGTCCCAGGCCGTCGAGGCGAACGGCGTGAACTGGATGCTGGAGCGTCCGGAGGCCGGCGGGACCCGTTTCACGTCGGTGTACCGGAAGACGTACGTCGAGGTGGCGATGGACGAGCGGTTCCGGCACGACGCGACTCCGCTCGCGGATCTCGCCGCCGCCGTCTCGGGGACGATCCCCTGCGGACTGGATCCGGAGTGCGTCTAGGGCGTGTTGCGAAAGTAGCGCCGGCCGCCCGCAGGGCGGGCCCGACGGCGTCTGGTGCGTGCGATCGCAAGGCGGAGGGTCACCCCGATACTGGATGTATCGGGGTGATCCCGACAACGCGGCGAGCGTGCGTGCCAGGCGCCGTCGGGCAGGCGGGACTTTCGCAACACCCCCTAGGGCGTGTTGCCCTAGACGCACCCCGGACCGCCCCTGTCCGAGGTGCCTAGCGCAGGCCCGTGGAGCGGGTCAGCGCGGCCTGGATCAGCCGGTCGACGAGCTCGGGGTAGCCGACGCCGCTCTCCTGCCACATGCGCGGGTACATGGAGATGGGCGTGAAGCCCGGCATCGTGTTGACCTCGTTGATGACGAAGTCGCCGTCCTCGGTGAGGAAGAAGTCGGCGCGGACGAGACCCTCGCAGGAGATCGCCTCGTAGGCGGCGACGGCCAGGCGCTGGATCTCGGCGGTGGCCTCGTCGCCGATCGGCGCGGGCACGATGCCGGAGGCCGAGTCGATGTACTTGGCCTCGAAGTCGTAGAAGTCGTGGTCGGTGACCGGCGGGATCTCGGCCGGCACGCTGGCGCGCGGGCCGTCCTCGAACTCCAGGACGCCGCACTCGATCTCGCGGCCGCGCAGGAGCGACTCGACGAGGATCTTGGGGTCGTGGCGGCGGGCCTCCTCGATGGCCTCGTCCAGGCCCGAGAGGTCGTCGACCTTGGTGATGCCCATGGACGAACCGCCGCGGGCCGGCTTCACGAAGAGCGGCCAGCCGTGCTCGGCGGCGAACTCGACGATCTTCTTGCGGGCGGCGGCCGGGTTCTGCTCCCACTCGCGGGGCCGGATGACCTCGTACGGGCCGACCGGCAGTCCGAAGGAGACGAAGACCCGCTTCATGTACTCCTTGTCCTGGCCGACGGCGGAGGCGAGGACGCCCGCGCCGACGTAGGGGACGCCGGAGAGCTCCAGGAGGCCCTGGAGGGTGCCGTCCTCGCCGTACGGGCCGTGCAGCATGGGGAAGACCACGTCGACCTCGCCGAGGGCGCGCGGGACGGCGCCGGGCTCGGTGAGGACGACCTCGCGGTTGGCGGGGTCGACGGAGAGGACGACACCGCCCTCCTCGGACTCGGCCAGGTCGGCGACGTTGGGCAGGGCGCGGTCGGCGATGGCCATCCGCTCGGGGGCGTCGGCGGTGAGCGCCCAGCGCCCGTCCGTCGTGATGCCGATGGGCAGCACGTCGTACTTGTCCCGGTCGATGGCGCTCAGGACGGCGCCCGCCGTGACGACGGAGATGGCGTGCTCGGAGCTGCGACCGCCGAAGACGACGGCCACGCGCGGCTTGCGGGGGCTCTGGGTGTTCTCGCTCATATCGCGATGAGCGTACCTTGCGGCTCCCGAACTCCTGAGCGCCCCGCTGCCGCCGCGCGCGTACGGCGCAGCGCCGGCGGCGCCGCGCCGTCCCGCACGGGTCAGCGGCGCTCGGACTTCGCGCTGCGGGACATCAGCTCCTTGAGGGCGACGACCGGCGGCTTGCCGTCGTGGACGATCGACACGACCGTCTCGGTGATGGGCATGTCGACGCCGTGGCGGCGGCCCAGATCGAGCACCGACTCGCAGGACTTGACGCCCTCGGCGGTCTGCTTGGTGGCCGCGATGGTCTCCTGGAGGGTCATCCCGCGGCCGAGGTTGGTGCCGAAGGTGTTGTTCCGGGAGAGCGGCGAGGAGCAGGTGGCGACGAGGTCGCCGAGGCCCGCGAGGCCGGAGAAGGTGAGCGGGTCGGCGCCCATGGCGAGGCCGAGCCGGGTGGTCTCGGCGAGGCCGCGGGTGATGAGCGTGGCCTTGGAGTTGTCGCCGAGGCCCATGCCGTTGGCGATGCCGACCGCGAGGCCGATGACGTTCTTCACGGCCCCGCCGAGCTCGCAGCCCACCACGTCGGTGTTGGTGTACGGGCGGAAGTACGGGGTCATGCAGGCGGTCTGGAGGCGCTGGGCGACCGTCTCGTCGACGCAGGCGACGACGGCTGCGGCGGGCTGCCGGGCGGCGATCTCCTTGGCCAGGTTCGGGCCGGTGAGGACGGCCACGCGCTCGACGGGCACCTCGGCGACCTCGGTGACGACCTCGCTCATCCGCTTCGCGGTGCCGAGTTCGACGCCCTTCATGAGGGAGACGAGGACGGTGTCGGGGGCGAGCAGCGGCTTCCAGGCGGCGAGGTTGCCGCGCAGGGTCTGCGAGGGGACGACGAGGACGGTGAAGTCGGCGTCGTGGGCGGCCTCCGCCGGGTCGGCGGTGGCCGTGATCGACCGCGGGAGCTCGACGCCCGGCAGGTAGTCGGGGTTGACGCGGGAGGCGTTGATCTCCTTCGCGAGCTCCGCGCGGCGGCCCCAGAGGCTCACCTCGCAGCCCGCGTCGGCGAGCACCATGGCGAAGGCGGTGCCCCAGGATCCGTTGCCGAAGACGGCTGCCTTGGTCACTTGGTGCCTCCCTCGGCGGCCTTGCGCCGCTGTTCGAGGCGGGCCTTGCGGTGGTCGTACGGTTCGGCGGGCGCCTTCTCGCCGCGGATCTCCTCCAGGAGCGCGGTGATGGCGGCCATGATGACCTCGGTGGCCTCGCGGAGCACCTCGGGGGTCGGCTCCAGGCCGTCGAAGCGGGAGAGGTCGACCGGCGGACCGGCCTGGACGGTCAGCGTCTTGCGGGGGAACAGGCTGAGCTTGTTCTCCCGGGCGTACGGCGGCATCGCGAGGTTGGCGCCCCACTGGGCCACCGGGATGACCGGGACCTTGGTGAGGAGCGCGACGCGGGCGGCGCCGGTCTTGCCCGCCATGGGCCACATGTCGGGATCCCGGGTCAGGGTGCCCTCGGGGTAGAAGGCGACGCACTCGCCGCGCTCGATGGCGTCGACGGCGGCGCGGAAGGCGTCCAGCGCGTTGGTGGTCTCGCGGTAGACGGGGATCTGCCCGGTGTTGCGCAGCATCATGCCGACGAAGGGGCTCTTGAAGAGGCCCGCCTTGGCAAGAAGGCGCGGGACGCGGCCGGTGTTGTACTGGTAGTGCGCGTAGGACAGCGGGTCCAGGTACGAGTTGTGGTTGACCACGGTGATGAATCCGCCGTCGGCCGGAATGTGCTCCATACCGCGCCAGTCCCGCTTGAACAGAACCACCAGGGGGGGTTTCGCGATGACCGCCGCGAGGCGGTACCAGAAGCCGATTCTGCGGCGGGGCACTCGGACACCTTTCTCCGGGACTGGCTGGCAGGGGGTCAAGTGTCGCCCCATGCTCCTGGTCTGTCGAGGACACGGTACGCCCCGGGGCCCCCGGCGGACCGCGCGGGCGGGACAGAATGGGCCACGATGAACAGTGACGCGAACGACGACTGGCACCTCGTGTTACCGCTGAAGCCCCTTGCCCTGGCGAAGTCCAGACTGGCCGCGGCGACGGGGGCCCTGCTGCGCCCCCGGCTCGCCCTGGCGTTCGCCGAGGACACGGTGGGCGCGGCCCTGAACTGCGCGCGCGTACGGGATGTGGTGGTCGTCACGGACGACCCGGCGGCCGGCGCGGCCCTCGCGGCGCTGGGGGCGCGGATCGTGCCGGACCTCCCGGCGGCCGGGCTCAACGCGGCGCTGGAGCACGGGGTCCGCGCGATACGGGAGCGGCGGTCGCACGCGCGCGTGGCGGCGCTCAACGCCGACCTGCCGGCGCTGCGGACCACCGAGCTGACCCGTGTCCTGGACACCGCCCGGAATTTTCCCCGGGCATTTCTCGCGGATGCCACCGAAATAGGTACGACATTCCTCTCGGCAGGTCCGGGGGTGGAATTGGAACCGGCATTCGGAGGCGCGTCGAGACTGCGCCATTTGTCGACGGGCGCGGTGGAAATCCGGCTGACCGGGGTGGATTCCGTACGCCGGGACGTGGACACCGGCGAGGATCTGGCGGAGGCCCGGGCGCTGGGGCTCGGCCCGCGGACGGCCGCCCGGTGGCTGCCGGCGGCCGGATAGGCTGCGGTCCATGCAGGCGACCGCGTTCACGTACGACTCCGAGACCCGCAGCGGAAGTGTGCTGCTCGACGACGGCACCCCGGTGGGTTTCGGGGCGGAGGCCTTCGACGCGGGCGGGCTGCTGCTGCTCCGGCCGGGACAGCGGGTGCGGATCGAGGCGGAGCCGGGGACGTCCGGGGCCGGCCTGCGGATCACCCTGGTGACGCTCCAGACCTTCTGAGCCGCCGGGCCTCCGGGCTCCCGGGGTGTCCGGCTCCGAACGCGCCGCGGGCCGGGCTCTCCTGGTGGGGAGCCCGGCCCGGCGGTGGTACCGCTCGCCCTACTTCTTGGCGGCGGCCTTCTTGGCGGTCGTCTTGCGCGCCGTGGTCTTCTTCGCGGGCGCCTTCGTCGCCGTGGCCTTCTTCGCGGCCGGCGCGGTCTTCTTGGCCGTGGTCTTGACGGCCTTCTTCGCCGCGGCCGTGGTGGTCTTCTTGGCGGCGGCGGTGGTGGTCTTCTTCGCCGCCGTCGAGGCCTTCTTCGCCGCGGCGGTGGTCTTCTTCGCCGCCGCGGTGGTGGTCTTCTTCGCCGGGGTCGCCTTCTTCGCGGCGGCCGTCGTGGCCTTCTTCGCGGGGGTCGCCTTCTTCGCGGCGGCCTTCTTGGCGGTGGTGGCCTTCTTGGCCGCGGCCTTCTTCACGGTCGCGGAGGCGCCACCGGTGAGGCTGCCCTTGGGGGCCTTCTTGACGGAGACCTCGCCACCCTTGGGGAGCTTCTTCGAGCCGCTGACCAGGTCCTTGAAGCCCTGACCTGCCCGGAAGCGCGGCACCGAGGTCTTCTTGACCCGGACGCGCTCGCCCGTCTGCGGGTTGCGGGCGTAGCGGGCCGGACGGTCGACCTTCTCGAACGAGCCGAAGCCCGTGACCGAGACCCGGTCGCCCGCGACCACGGCACGCACGATGGCGTCGAGCACGTGGTCGACGGCTTCGGCGGCCTGCTGGCGACCGCCCATCTTGTCGGCAATCGCTTCTACGAGCTGCGCCTTGTTCACGTCTTCCCCTTCGGAGACATTGCCAGAACGAAAGTGTTCAAGCTTTTTCGCACGTTAGGCATGTATATACCGCAAATCAAACACGAAACGGGCTAATCACCCTAGTGCCGCAACGCAAAAGACCCGCTGCGGAGTTCCTGGTGTCAGTCGTCCTCTGGGAATCGGCCCTCGTCGAGGTCCTTCATCAACCGGTCCAGACGCGTTGCCGCGTCCTTGAGATCGTGCTTCGCCGCAGCCGTCACGACCAGCAGCTTCCGGGACAGCGCCATCCTTACGCCCTCCGGGACTTGCAGTGAGCGCACTCTTGTGTGCGCTTCCTTCAATCGGGCGGCGACTGCCTCGTAGAGCTCGAGTTGGCTGTCGCGTTCCATGCACCGATTGTGCCATCTAGGGCGAGTTGTCGCCCGACAGGGTCCCAACAAGCGACTGCGCCCCCCACCTGTCGGTGGGGGGCGCAGTCTTGGAAAAGCGCTGCTCAGACCGTAATTGTACGGGGCTTGTGGGACGGTCGCGCCGCCTCGTAGGCCGCGATGTCGGCTTCGTTCTGAAGGGTGAGGCTGATGTCGTCGAGTCCGTTCAGCAGACGCCAGCGGGCGTTCTCGTCGAGCTCGAAGTCCGCGTCGATCCCGGCCGCCAGGACCTTGCGGCGCTCCAGGTCGACGGTGATCTCGGCGGTCGGGTCGGCCTCGGTCAGCTCCCAGAGCGCGTCCACCGTCTCCTGCGGCAGGACGACCGTGAGCAGGCCGTTCTTCAGCGAGTTGCCGCGGAAGATGTCGGCGAAGCGGGCGGAGATGACCGCCTGGAAGCCGTAGTTCTGGAGCGCCCAGACGGCGTGCTCACGGGAGGAGCCGGTGCCGAAGTCGGGGCCGGCGACCAGGACCGAGGCGCCCTGCCGCTCGGGGCGGTTGAGGACGAACTCGGAGTCCTTGCGCCAGGCCTCGAAGAGACCGTCCTCGAAGCCGTCGCGGGTGACCTTCTTCAGCCAGTGCGCCGGGATGATCTGGTCGGTGTCGACGTTGCTGCGGCGCAGCGGGACGGCCCGGCCGGTGTGCGTGGTGAAAGCTTCCATGGTTCCTCAGACCCCCGCGGTGGTGGCGACGTCGGACAGATCGGCCGGGGAGGCCAGGTGGCCCAGGACGGCGGTGGCGGCGGCGACCTGGGGGGAGACCAGGTGGGTGCGACCGCCCTTGCCCTGCCGGCCCTCGAAGTTGCGGTTGGAGGTGGACGCGGAGCGCTCACCGGGGGCCAGTTGGTCGGGGTTCATGCCCAGACACATCGAGCAGCCCGCGTGCCGCCATTCGGCGCCGGCCTCCTTGAAGACCTTGTCCAGGCCCTCCTCCACGGCCTGCAGGGCGACCCGGACGGAGCCGGGGACGACCAGCATGCGGACGCCGTCCGCGACCTGGCGGCCCTTGAGGAGGTCCGCGGCGTTGCGCAGGTCCTCGATGCGGCCGTTGGTGCAGGAGCCTACGAAGACGGTGTCGACCTTGATGTCGCGCAGCGGCTGGCCGGCGGTCAACCCCATGTACTCCAGGGCCTTTTCGGCGGCGAGGCGCTCCGAAGCGTCTTCGTACGAAGCCGGGTCGGGGACGTTCGACGAAAGCGGCGCGCCCTGGCCGGGGTTGGTGCCCCAGGTGACGAACGGCGCCAGGGAGGCGGCGTCGATGACGACCTCGGCGTCGAAGACGGCGTCCTCGTCGGACTTCAGCGTCTTCCAGTACGCGACGGCGGCGTCCCAGTCCTCGCCCTCGGGGGCGTGGGCACGGCCCTCCAGGTAGGCGAAGGTGGTCTCGTCGGGGGCGATCATGCCCGCGCGGGCGCCGGCCTCGATCGACATGTTGCAGATGGTCATCCGGGCCTCCATCGAGAGCTTCTCGATGGCGGAGCCGCGGTACTCCAGGATGTAGCCCTGGCCGCCGCCGGTGCCGATCTTCGCGATGATCGCCAGGATCAGGTCCTTGGCGGTGACGTCCTCGGGCAGTTCGCCGTCGACCGTGATGGCCATGGTCTTCGGGCGGGCCAGCGGCAGCGTCTGGGTGGCGAGCACGTGCTCGACCTGGCTGGTGCCGATGCCGAAGGCCAGCGCGCCGAAGGCGCCGTGCGTGGAGGTGTGCGAGTCGCCGCAGACCACGGTCGTGCCCGGCTGGGTCAGGCCCAGCTGCGGTCCCACGACGTGGACGACGCCCTGCTCGACGTCGCCCAGCGGGTGCAGCCGGACGCCGAACTCGGCGCAGTTCTTCCGCAGGGTCTCCAGCTGGGCGCGGGAGACGGGGTCCGCGATGGGCTTGTCGATGTCGAGGGTCGGGGTGTTGTGGTCCTCGGTGGCGATGGTGAGGTCGAGGCGCCGCACCTGCCGGCCGTTCTGGCGCAGGCCGTCGAAGGCCTGGGGGCTGGTCACCTCGTGCAGCAGGTGCAGATCGATGAAGAGGAGGTCGGGCTCGCCCTCGGCGCGCCGGACGACGTGGTCGTCCCAGACCTTCTCCGCGAGTGTCCTACCCATCGCTTTCCCTCCGGCCGACGTCTACGCCGGCACAACTAGAGACCCGTTTCGCGGGCCGTTGTGCGGCCGCATCACCAGAGTGCCAAGGTCCTCGGAAAATTGAACTTGCGTTTCACAGAGTGAGACGCGAATATCGTTGCATGGACAACTCTAGCGGCGTAGGCGTTCTCGACAAGGCAGCCCTTGTCCTGAGCGCCCTGGAGTCCGGTCCGGCCACCCTCGCAGGACTGGTCGCGGCGACGGGACTCGCACGACCCACGGCACACCGACTGGCCGTGGCACTGGAACACCACCGGATGGTGGCGCGTGACATGCAGGGCCGGTTCATCCTCGGACCGCGCCTCTCGGAGCTCGCGGCCGCGGCCGGCGAGGACCGCCTGCTCGCGACCGCCGGCCCCGTGCTGACGCATCTGCGCGACGTCACCGGCGAGAGCGCCCAGCTCTACCGGCGCCAGGGCGACATGCGCATCTGCGTGGCGGCGGCCGAGCGGCTCTCGGGCCTGCGGGACACCGTCCCGGTCGGCTCGACGCTGACCATGAAGGCCGGCTCCTCCGCGCAGATCCTGATGGCCTGGGAGGAGCCCGAGCGGCTGCACCGCGGCCTCCAGGGCGCCCGCTTCACGGCGACGGCCCTGTCGGGCGTACGGCGCCGCGGCTGGGCCCAGTCGATCGGCGAGCGGGAGCCCGGCGTGGCCTCCGTCTCCGCGCCCGTACGCGGCCCCTCGAACCGCGTCGTGGCCGCCGTGTCGGTCTCGGGTCCGATCGAGCGCCTGACGCGCCACCCGGGCCGTATGCACGCCCAGGCGGTCATCGACGCCGCCGCCCGTCTCTCCGAGGCGCTCCGCCGCAACGGCTGACGTCTCCGCCCTCCTGGCACCTCTCCCGCCGATCCGCCCGAACGAATCCGGCCCACCGCTTCAACGCCGCAGCGGTGGGCCGGAGTTGCGCGTCCGACGCAGAACAGCGAAGAAGCCCTCCCCCGAAGGGAAGGGCTTCCTCGTTCTGTACCCCCGACCGGATTCGAACCGGCGCTACCGCCTTGAGAGGGCAGCGTGCTAGGCCGCTACACAACGGGGGCCTTGCGGATCAGATCCGCGGTGCAGATGAGCTCTGCGAGCTGGCCTACCTGGACTCGAACCAAGACTAACGGAACCAGAAACCGTCGTGCTGCCAATTACACCATAGGCCATGGTGGTTGCACCGTACCCCCGACCGGATTCGAACCGGCGCTACCGCCTTGAGAGGGCGGCGTGCTAGGCCGCTACACAACGGGGGCCCTAGCGATCCCACCCGGCATGAGCCGGGTGATGTCACCGCGGAGGCACCGGGAGCTACCCAGGTGTTCCGCGGGATGGATCAGTACCCCCGACCGGATTCGAACCGGCGCTACCGCCTTGAGAGGGCGGCGTGCTAGGCCGCTACACAACGGGGGCTTTGTGGATGCCATCCACAGGTTGCAGATAAAGCTCTGCGAGCTGGCCTACCTGGACTCGAACCAAGACTAACGGAACCAGAAACCGTCGTGCTGCCAATTACACCATAGGCCACCGTGGCAACCTCCCCCACCAGGGGGGATCTTGTCTCGGCTTGCGCTTTCCGGGTTCTTGCCTTTCGGCTTGTTCCCCTCGGCGCAGAAAGAACATTACCTGAAGGTGGACGGTGCTCCAAAACGGGTATGCCCGCGGAGCAGCGCGGGGAGCTGACGGAGGTCCGTGATCCGTCGCAGCTCGGGCCGTCCGCCGGTGTCCGCGCGGTCCAGCCAGATGCCCAGGAGCCCCGCCTCGGCCGCGCCCCGGGCGTCGGTGTCGGGCTGGTCCCCGACGTACGCGATCTCCTCCGGGGCCAGGCCCAGGGCCGTGCAGGCGGCGTGGAAGGCCTCGGGGGCCGGTTTGGCGACACCGAGCTCGGCGGCGCACAGGACGGCCTCGAAGCGGTCGCGTACGCCCAGGGCGCGGAGCTTGGGCTCCTGGGCGTGGATGCTGGAGTTCGACAGCACCGCGTGCCGGTAGTCGCCCGCGAGCAGGTCGAGGACGGGCAGGGCGTCGGGGAAGAGCTCCCAGGCCGCCCGGTAGTGGGTGACGTACCGGTCGAACCAGTCGTCGGCACCGGCGGCGGTGAGCTCCGGCGCCCCGAGGAAGTCCCTGACCCGGGCCCGCCGCTGGTCCTGGAAGTCGCCGCCCTCGGTCTCGAAGCGGCGCCAGTGCAGTTCCGTGAGCTCCGCCCAACGCGCGAGGGCCTGGTCGACGGAGTCGAACCCGTCGAGCAGGCCCTCGGCCGTCAGGTGCGCGCTCATACCGGCGCGGTCGGCTGTCGCGTAGTCGAAGATCGTGTCGTCCACGTCCCACAGGACGGCGCGGATGCTCATGCCACGACCGTACCGCCGTGCCCCATTCCCCCGCGGTCGTTTCCCCGGCGCCGGGAAAACGCCCCCGGGGGCGGGGGGGGGGGGGGGCCGCCCCCCCCCCCCCCCCCGGGGGGGGGGGGGCGGGCCCCCCCCCCGCCCCCGGGGGACGGAAGGGCGGGGCTCAGCCCGCGAGCTTCGCCAGGGTCGCGTCGATGCGGGCCAGGGACTTCTCCTTGCCCAGGATCTCCAGGGACTCGAAGAGGGGCAGGCCGACCGTGCGGCCGGTGACGGCGACGCGGACGGGGGCCTGGGCCTTGCCGAGCTTGAGGCCGTGGGCCTCGCCGGCGGCCAGGACCGCGTTCTTGAGGGACTCCGGGTCGCTCCAGTCGGCGTCCACGAGCTTCTCGCGGGCCGTGGTGAGGAGCGCGGCCGGCTCGCCCTTCATCGCCTTGTCCCACGAGGGCTGGTCGAAGACCGGCTCGGGGAGGAAGAGGAAGTCGACGTTGGCCGTGATCTCCGAGAGGACGGTCATCCGGGTCTGGGCGTACGGCGCGATGGCCTCCCAGGCGGCGCGGTCGAAGTCCTCGGGCGCCCAGTTGGCGTGCGGGGCCTGCAGCCAGGGCTCGCAGGCCTCGGCGAAGGACTTCACGTCCAGCATGCGGATGTGGTCACCGTTGATCGACTCGGCCTTCTTGAGGTCGAAGCGCGCCGGGTTGGCGTTCACGTCGGCGATGTCGAACTTCGCGACCATGTCCTCGATCGAGAAGACGTCCTGGTCGGCGGAGAACGACCAGCCGAGGAGCGACAGGTAGTTCAGGAGGCCCTCGGGGAGGAAGCCGCGCTCCCGGTAGAGGTTGAGGGAGGCCTGCGGGTCGCGCTTGGAGAGCTTCTTGTTGCCCTCGCCCATGACGTACGGCAGGTGACCGAACTGCGGGATCTCCTTGGCGACGCCCAGCTCGATCAGCGCCTTGTAGAGCGCGATCTGGCGCGGGGTGGAGGAGAGCAGGTCCTCGCCGCGCAGGACGTGGGTGATCTCCATCAGGGCGTCGTCGACCGGGTTCACCAGGGTGTACAGCGGGGCGCCGTTGGCGCGGACGATGCCGTAGTCGGTGACGTTCTCCGGCTGGACGGTGATCTCACCGCGGACCAGGTCGGTGAAGGTGGTCGCCTCGTCCGGCATCCGGAAGCGGACGATGTGGCTGCGGCCCTCGGCCTCGAACGCCTGCTTCTGCTCGTCGGTGAGGTCGCGGCAGTGGCCGTCGTAGCCGGAGGCGCGGCCGGCGGCGCGGGCCGCCTCGCGGCGCTCGTCGAGCTCCTCGGTGGTGCAGTAGCAGGGGTACGCGTGACCGCCGGCGAGCAGCTTGTCGGCGACGTCCTTGTAGATGTCCATCCGCTGCGACTGGCGGTACGGCGCGTGCGGGCCGCCGATCTCGGGGCCCTCGTCCCAGGTGAAGCCGAGCCAGCGCATCGAGTCGAGCAGCTGCTGGTACGACTCCTCCGAGTCGCGCGCGGCGTCGGTGTCCTCGATGCGGAAGACGAACGTGCCCTCGTTGTGCTGGGCGAAGGCCCAGTTGAAGAGAGCGGTGCGGACCAGGCCCACGTGGGGGTTGCCGGTCGGCGAGGGACAGAAACGGACGCGAGGGGGTACCCCCTGCTTGAGCGCGTTCGAGAGCTTGGGGGAGTTCGCGTTAGCCACGCTTGATCACCTTATTGGTGAGAGTGCCGATGCCTTCGATGGTGACGGCGACCTCGTCGCCGACGTTGAGGGGGCCGACCCCGGCGGGGGTGCCGGTGAGGATGACGTCGCCGGGGAGCAGCGTCATGGCCTCGGTGATGTGGACGACCAGGTCCTCGATGGAGCGGATCATGTCGCTCGTCCGACCCAGCTGGCGCTGTTCGCCGTTGACCGTGGCCTGGATGGCCAGGTCGCTCGGGTCGAGGTCGGTCTCCACCCAGGGGCCCAGGGGGCAGGAGGTGTCGAAGCCCTTGGCGCGGGCCCACTGCTTCTCGCGCGCTTGCGCGTCGCGGGCGGTGACGTCGTTGGCGCAGGTGTAGCCGAAGACGACGTCCTTCACGCGCTCGCGGGGCACCTCGCGGCACATCCGGCCGATGACCACGGCCAGCTCGGCCTCGTGGTGCAGCTCGTTGGAGAAGGAGGGGTACTCGATGGCGTCGCCGGAGCCGATCACCGAGGTGGTGGGCTTGAAGAAGGCGACGGGGACGTCGGGGACCTCGTTGCCGAGTTCGGCGGCGTGCTCCGCGTAGTTGCGGCCGATGGCCACGACCTTGTTGGGGAGCACGGGCGGCAGGAGCCGTACCTTGCTGAGCGGGACCTTGGTGCCGCTGAGCTCGAAGTCGGTGTACGGGATGCCCTTGATGATGTCGAGGACGAGGCCGCCGGACTCGACGGTTCCCTCGCCCTCGACGGCGCCGAAGGCCACATTGCCGTCGATGGAGAATCTGGCGATGCGCACGAGTGCTGTCGCCCCTCACTTGGTACTGGCTGGAGTCTGACGCTCCAGGCTAACGCGGCGAGGGGGCGGCCGACCGGCGGTATCGGCGGTGTCAGCGGGAGGCGGACACGTACGGAGCCGGCTCGAAGGGGGCGGGGGCGGTCATGAGGACCGTGCGGCGCGGGTTGGCCGTCTGTCCCGGGAGTTCGGTGGCGTACTCGGGCAGGGCGGGCCGGCCGAGCTGTGCGGCGTCCTCGAGGTGCGCGAGGGTGGAGCGGCGCGGGTTGGCCGTGGTGAGCAGCTGCGCGGTCTTCGTGGGGTTCATGGCGTTGTTCTGACCCTGTCCCGGGAGGGGCGCCCGTGCGGGCGCGAGCATCGTGTAAAGCGTCAGGCTAAGCATGCGATTCCCTTCGAATGCATGGCTAAGACATCGATCATCGTGTGAGTTTGCTCACCAATCACTCCACATTCCCGGCATTACGGACTGCCGCGAGCCGTCACGGAAACGGGCATTACGGCACTGAATGCTCCATTCCGCTCCTGATCATCGCGACTGGGACACACGGGCACGCGCTGCCATTGGACCGGAAAAGTCCGAATCCTCCGTGATCATCTTCTACATGGGGTGACGCGGCGGGCACACGTTGTCATCCCGTCCGAGGTCCGACACGCGGCCCTTGTTGGAGGTCCGGCACTGTGCTGGAATTCCACGCACCGTCGCGGGTTTCAAGCCGGCGCGCAGGGGGCGCAACGCAGCGCCGGTTCCGAGTGGCGGGGAAGGGGGAACTGCGCCGGTCACCGACGACCACCATGGGCCGCATCACGCGGTCCATACGACGCCGACACCGTCCTCTCCGTTCACCCGGAAGGACGCCTGGTCCAGAGGTTGCGACGCTAGTGCAGGGACGTTTCAAGAGGGATGGCTCGGGGTCTCCCCAGGCCCGTCAGGGCCGAGCCGAAGCTCCGGCGGAGCAGGAACCGCGTGCCGGGACCGACCGCGGTCCCTCGGCCTCGCACACCCCCAACCAGGGTCAGGGACCGTCCGGCGACGGCGGTGACGGCAGGCGCGCGAGCGCCGGCGCCGCACCGGCCGACGCCGCCGCGGCTCCCGACAAGGCCAAGGCCAAGCCCGAGAACCCGGTCGGCCCCCGAATAGCCCTGCGCAACTGGCGCATCTCCACGCGCCTGGTCGCCCTGCTGACCCTGCCCGTGGTCGCGGCCACCTCGCTGGGCGGTATCCGTATCAGCGAGTCGCTCCAGGACATCGAGCAGCTCGACCACATGCAGCTGCTGACCAAGCTGACGCGTGAGGCGACCGACCTCGCCCAGGCCCTCCAGGCCGAGCGTGACCTCTCCGCCGGCCCCCTGGCCAACGGCAGGCCCACCAGCGACTACCAGGTCGCGAACCCGCGCAAGAAGACCGACCGCGAGTACAAGGCCTTCCTCGACGCCACCGAGGAGATCCCGAGCACCGAGGACGACGAGGCGCTGCGGAGCATCCGCCAGAACGTCAACCAGATCGCCTCGCAGGTCATCGGCCTCCACACGATCCGCGGCAACGCCTACGAGAAGGGCGTCTCGCACTCGGTGACGGTCGAGGCGTACAGCCGTCTCATCCGCTCGCTGCTCAGCCTGTCCCAGGACATGGCCCAGGCGACCAGCAACCCCGAGATGATCAAGCGGACCCGGGCGCTCGCCGCCTTCTCGTCCGCCAAGGAGTACGCCTCCATCCAGCAGGCGATCATCGCCGGCGCGCTCCCCCCGAACGACCGGACCCCCGGCAGGATCCAGCAGGGTGACCGCCTCTACGGCGAGGCCGCCTTCAACTCCGAGGGCGTCGAGCTCAAGTCCTTCCAGGCGATCTACGAGTCGACCGGCGGTGACGCCGAGGAGATGACCGCCTTCCTCAACAACGGCGACCCGTCGATCACCGCCGCCGACAAGTACGCCGAGCGCGTGCTGAAGTCGGACGAGGCGATGCCCGGCACCACCAAGCGCGGTCACCTGAACTTCACCGACGAGTACGGCACCAAGATCACCGCCATGAACCGCACCGAGAACATCCTTCTCGGCAACATGGAGACCATGGCGCGTGAGCTGCGGCAGGAAGCCCAGCGCGACGCCATCATCAACGGTGCCCTGATCCTCCTCGTCCTCGGCGTCTCGCTCATCGGCGCCTTCGTCGTGGCCCGGTCCATGATCCGCTCGCTGCGCCGCCTCCAGGACACCGCGACCAAGGTCGCCCAGGACCGGCTGCCCGAGCTCGTCAAGCAGCTCTCCGAGTCGGACCCGCAGGACGTCGACACCACCGTCGAGTCCGTCGGTGTGCACTCCCGGGACGAGATCGGCCAGGTGGCCGCGGCCTTCGACGACGTGCACCGCGAGGCCGTGCGTCTCGCCGCCGAGCAGGCCCTCCTCCGGGGCAACGTCAACGCGATGTTCACCAACCTCTCGCGCCGTTCCCAGGGCCTCATCCAGCGTCAGCTCTCGCTCATCTCCGAGCTGGAGTCCCGCGAGGCCGACCCGGACCAGCTGTCCTCGCTGTTCAAGCTCGACCACCTCGCGACCCGTATGCGCCGGAACGGCGAGAACCTCCTCGTCCTCGCCGGTGAGGAACCGGGCCGTCGCTGGACCCGCCCCGTCCCGCTGGTCGACGTGCTCCGTGCCGCCGCCTCCGAGGTGGAGCAGTACGAGCGCATCGAACTGGCCGCGGTCCCGGCGACCGAGGTCGCCGGCCGGGTCGTCAACGACCTCGTGCACCTCCTCGCCGAGCTGCTCGAGAACGCCACCTCGTTCTCGTCCCCGCAGACCAAGGTCCGTGTGACCGGTCACGCGCTGCCCGACGGCCGCGTGCTCGTCGAGATCCACGACACCGGCATCGGCCTCTCCCCCGAGGACCTCGCCGCGATCAACGAGCGGCTCGCCTCGCCGCCCACCGTGGACGTCTCCGTCTCCCGCCGCATGGGTCTCTTCGTGGTCGGCCGCCTGTCCCTGCGACACGGCATCCGCATCCAGCTGCGCCCCTCCGACTCGGGCGGCACCACCGCGCTCGTCATGCTGCCGGTCGACGTCGCCCAGGGCGGCCGGAAGCCCATGCCGAAGCCCGGCGGCGCCGGCCAGGGCGCGATGCCCCCGGGTGCCCAGGCTCCCGGCGGCCGGCTCCCCGGCGGTCCCGGCGCGGCCGGCGGCCCCGGCGGCGGACGTCCCGGCGCTCCGGGCGGTGCCCCCTCGTCGGCGGCCGGCCGGCTCGGTGCCGCCGCCGGTGCCGCACGCGGCCAGGTCGGTGCGGGCGCGCAGCGCGCGGCGCTGCCCGGCCGTGAGGGCGCCCCGCTGACGGGCGGCCCCCAGC
Organism: Streptomyces sp. NPDC015130; assembly: GCF_043080005.1. NCBI lineage: Bacteria > Bacillati > Actinomycetota > Actinomycetes > Kitasatosporales > Streptomycetaceae > Streptomyces > Streptomyces sp. NPDC015130. The sequence goes on from NZ_JBIBVC010000014.1 coordinate 177,908, forward strand.
CGTCCCGCACCCAGCAGCCGCAGCAGGCCCAGCTGGACCAGACCGGGCAGCTGCCGCAGGTCCCCCAGGCGCCGCAGGCGCCCCAGGGTCCGCAGCAGGACCCGCTGCGTCCGGCGCCGGGCGCCGGTGGTCTCATCGGCGGTGCGGCGAGCGCCATCCCGTCCCGCACCGACGTGTGGGGCAGCCAGGGCAACCAGTCCGCGCAGGGCAACCAGGGCGGCCGGCAGGCCGGCCCCGGCGCTCAGCAGCAGGGCGAGCAGGCCGGTTACGGCGCCCCGCGCGCCGAGCTGCCGGGCGGCAACCCGCAGGCTCAGCGTCCGCAGGCCGCGAGCTGGGGCAACGACCCGGCGCAGCAGCCGGTCCGGCGCCCGCAGCAGGAGATGACCCCGCTGGACGCCCCGCGCGGCCACGAGGACCCGGAGACGGCGGGCCGGTACGCGGCTCCCGGCGCGCCCCAGGGCCCCGGCTCCACGGGCCAGTTCCCGCGTCCCGACTTCGGCGCGCCGCAGCAGGGACAGCAGCCGCAGGCCCCGCAGATCCAGGCCTACCCGGGCGGTGTGCAGGACCCGGCGTCGACGGCGCAGTTCCCGCGTCCCGACTTCAACGCGCCCCAGGGCCCCGGCTCCACGGGTCAGTTCCCGCGGCCGGACTTCGGCGCCGCGCAGGGTCCGGGCTCGACGGGCCAGTTCCCGCGCCCCGACCTCGGTGCGCCGCAGCACGCACAGCAGCAGCAGCAGCCCCAGGGCTACCAGGGCGGCCAGCAGCAGCAGTTCGGCCGGCAGCCCTACGTGCCGCAGGCGCAGCAGCAGGCCCCGCAGGCTCCGGCTCCGCGTCAGCGGACCGGCGGCCCGGACCTCGGCGCCCCGCGCCCGGGGAACGAGCAGGGCGAGCAGCCGCGTCAGCCGCAGCTCCAGCAGCCCCGCCGTCCGGAGGCGCTGCCGCCGGCCCCGGGCTCGGGCGACGGTCGTACCCCGCTGTACGACACGCTGGAGACCAACTGGTTCCACCAGGAGCAGGCCCAGCAGCAGGCCGCGCAGCAGGGTCAGGCCCCGGCCGCCCCGCAGGCGCAGGCCCCGGCCGCTCCGGTGGCGCAGCGTCCGGCCGGAGGCCCGGCCGGTGCCGGTGCCGGTGACGGCCGGCAGAACGGCGGGGCCGCCTGGCGGACCTCGCCCAACGACGAGCTGGTGCGTCAGGCCGAGCGGGTGCGCAAGCCCGCGGCCGGCGGCGTCACCACCTCCGGCCTCCCCCGGCGCGTGCCGAAGGCCAACCTCGTACCCGGGACCGCACAGGAGCAGGCGCACACCGCCGGCCCCCAGGTCTCGCGTGCACCCGACGACGTCCGCGGCCGGCTCACCAATCTGCGCCGCGGCATCCAGCAGGGCCGCCAGGCGGGCAACTCGACCACGGGTAACCACCACCTCGGCCCGAACCATCAGCAGGAGCGTTAGTTGAACGCGATGAGCCAGGCGGCGCAGAATCTGAACTGGTTGATCACCAACTTCGTGGACAACACCCCCGGGGTGTCCCACACAGTGGTGGTCTCCGCCGACGGACTCCTGCTGGCCATGTCCGAAGGATTCCCCCGTGACCGTGCCGACCAGCTGGCGGCGGTCGCGTCCGGACTGACCTCGCTGACCGCGGGCGCGTCCCGGATCTTCGAGGGCGGTCCTGTCGCGCAGACCGTGGTGGAGATGGAGCGCGGCTTCCTCTTCCTCATGCAGGTCTCCGACGGTTCCTCACTGGCCGTGCTCGCCCACCCCGAGTGCGACATCGGCCTCGTGGGCTACGAGATGGCGCTGCTGGTCGACCGGGCCGGCAGCGTCCTCACCCCGGATCTCCGCGCGGAGCTCCAGGGCAGTCTGCTCCACTAGCGGACCGACATCACCGACAGGGCGGTACGCCCCTCCGTACCGCCCTGAACATGTTCATCGTCCGGCCGCCCCACCCGGCCCCCCACCGGCCCCATCCGACGGCGGAAGTTCGCTGTCACGCCCGGAGGATTCATGACCCCGCCCCCCGCCTCTCACGATCCGTACGGCGCATCAGTCGACGAGTACGGACATGAGGGCGACCAGCCGCTGGTGCGTCCTTACGCGATGACCGGCGGCCGGACCCGGCCGCGCTACCAGCTCGCCATCGAGGCGCTGGTCAGCACCACGGCCGACCCGGCGCACCTCGCCACCCTGCTGCCGGAGCACCAGCGCATCTGCCACCTGTGCCGTGAGGTCAAGTCGGTGGCCGAGGTGTCGGCGCTGCTGTCGATGCCGCTCGGCGTCGCCCGGATCCTCGTCGCGGACCTGGCAGAGGCCGGCATGGTGGCGATCCACCAGCCGGGCAACGGAGAGACCGGCGGCACGCCGGACGTGACACTGCTCGAAAGGGTGCTCAGTGGACTTCGCAAGCTCTAGCGGCGGTGCAGCCCGCTCAACCACCAGCGCGAAGATCGTGGTGGCGGGCGGCTTCGGCGTCGGCAAGACCACGTTCGTCGGCGCCGTCTCGGAGATCAACCCGCTGCGTACCGAGGCCGTCATGACCTCCGCCTCGGCGGGGATCGACGACCTGACCCACACCGGGGGCAAGACCACCACGACGGTGGCGATGGACTTCGGCCGCATCACGCTGGACCAGGACCTGATCCTGTACCTCTTCGGTACGCCGGGCCAGGACCGCTTCTGGTTCATGTGGGACGACCTGGTCCGCGGCGCCATCGGCGCCGTCGTCCTCGTGGACACCCGCCGTCTCGCCGACTGTTTTCCCGCGGTCGACTACTTCGAGAACAGCGGCCTCCCCTTCGTCATCGCCCTCAACGGCTTCGACGGGAACCAGCCGTACCAGCCGGAGGAGGTCCGAGAGGCCCTTCAGATCGGTCCGGACACGCCGATCATCACGACGGACGCCCGCCACCGCGCGGACGCCAAGAGCGCGCTCATCACGCTGGTCGAGCACGCCCTCATGGCCCGTCTGAAGTAACGGGCGACGGGTCGGCAGGGACCGCCGGACAGCCGACGGGCCCATGCTTGTGTCATATGCCTGCCGTGCGGGGTGATCTGTGTCCTTCGACACGACCGCCCCCGCGTTCATAACGTTTCGACAGAGAATTGGGGCGCCTCGGACACCCGATGCATCCGATCGGTGTCACTGCGCTCACATGAGCCCCGTCATTTGGCGGGGCTCGCTCTTTATGCCCGTTTTATGTCGTCGCTGGATCACGGAAAGCGGTCGCTTCCCACTGTTTGGAACGGACCCCCTTCACGTGCTGCAATTCATGAACTCCCGAGTAGTACGGCCCTGAACGAAACACCGGCACAACGTAGGTGCCGACGCCGAGAGGTTGTTGGTCGAGTGAGGCGCAGCAAGGAAAGCTCCGCGGAGCAGGAGACACGGGGCAACTTCACCCCGCCGTCGCGCACAGCGGTGGCACCCGCGGACGTGCCCGTGACGCCGCCGCCGACGGTGGCCGCCCCGGGCAACTCCAGCAAGCTGTCGCCGCGGAACTGGCGGGTGCCCACCCGTCTGAACGCGATCCTGCTCATACCCGTGCTCGTCGGCCTCGTCATGGGCGGCTTCCAGGTCAAGGGTGCGATCGACACCTGGCAGGAGGCGCAGGACGCCGAGAAGACGGCCCTCATCGTGCGGGCCGCCTCGGAGTACAGCACCGCGCTCCTCAAGGAGCGCGACCTCACCGCCGGTCCCCTGCTGGCCGCGAAGACCCCCGAGGACCGCAAGGCCGACGAGGTCGAGCAGGCGTACGCCGCGACCGACGCCGCCCGTCTCAAGTTCGACGAGGCCGCCAAGAACCTTCCCTCGGGCCAGGGCCTGGAGCGCCGTCTCCGGCTCTTCAAGGACGAGGAGCCGAAGCTCGAAGCGCTCCGCAAGGCCGCGTACAGCCGCTCCCTCGACCCGGTGAACACCCAGCTCGGGTACACCGGCGTCCAGCACTACCTCACCGAGTTCTCCAACGAGCTCGGCCTCGGCACCGGCAACGTCACGACCTACGGCCGCAGCGTCTACGCCGTCCAGCTCGCCAAGGGCGCCGAGTCGCTCCAGCGCTCGATCGGCACGCAGCTCCTGGTCCGGCCCAGCCGCACCGAGGAGGTCTTCGCCCAGCAGTCCGTGGCGTTCAACTCGTACAACTACCTGGAGCAGATCGCCCTCGGCGAGTACGGCTCCGGCGCCCTGCCCGAGGACGTCGACCTCCTCAAGAAGGTCATGGCCGGCAAGGCCGCCGAGGGCGCGAAGCAGATGCAGGCCGCCGACGTCGAGCTGCCCAAGGGCAAGGACGGCTCCGTCTACTCCGGCGTGGCCTCCGCGATCGGCACCGCCAAGAGCCCCGAGGCCCTCGCGGCCCTGAAGTCGAAGGGCATCACGGCCGAGAGCTGGATGGCCGTGGCCACCGCCAAGTTCGACGGCTACACCGAGGTCGAGAAGGCGCTCGTCGACAAGGCCGTGTCCGAGGCCGCCAAGATCTCCTCCGACGCCAAGACGGACGCCTGGGTCATCGGCGCCATCGTCGTCGTCGCCCTGCTGACCGCCTTCATCCTCGCCGGGATGATGGCGCGCCAGATGAGCCGCTCGATGCGCGAGCTGCGCACCGCCGCCTTCGGCATCGCCGAGCAGCGCCTGCCGATGCTCGTCGACCAGCTGTCCCGTACCGAGCCCGGCCGGGTCGACACCCGCGTTCAGCCGATCCCGATCGACTCGCAGGACGAGATCGGCGAGGTCGCCCGCGCCTTCGACCAGGTCCACCGCGAGGCCGTCCGGCTCGCCGCCGAGCAGGCCATGCTCCGGGGCAACGTCAACGCGATCTTCACCAACCTCTCGCGCCGCAACCAGTCGCTGATCGAGGGCCAGCTGACCCTCATCACCGACCTGGAGAACAACGAGGCCGACCCGGACCAGCTGGAGAACCTCTTCAAGCTGGACCACCTGGCGACCCGTATGCGCCGCAACGGCGAGAACCTCCTCGTCCTCGCCGGCGAGGAGCCGGGCCGCCGCTGGGACCAGCCGGTCCCGCTGGTCGACGTCATGCGCGCCGCCTCCTCCGAGGTGGAGCAGTACGAGCGCATCGAGCTGGCCGGCGTGCCGGACGCCGAGATCCACGGCCAGGCCGTGACCGACCTCGTGCACCTGCTCGCCGAGCTCCTGGAGAACGCCACCACGTTCTCCTCCCCGCAGACCAAGGTGCGCGTCACCGCGACCCGTCTCCCCGACGGCCGCGTGATGGTCGAGATCCACGACAAGGGCATCGGCCTCACCGCCGAGGACTTCGCGGACATCAACCACAAGCTGGCCAACCCGCCGACCGTGGACGCCGCCGTCTCGCAGCGCATGGGCCTCTTCGTGGTCGGCCGCCTCGCCGACCGGCACGGCATCCGCGTCCAGCTGCGCCCCTCGGGCGAGCAGGCCGGGACGACCTCGCTCGTCATGCTGCCGGACGCGATCACCCACGGTGGCGGTGGCGAGCAGCCGGTCCAGGACGACTTCACGGTCTCCCAGATCATTCCGCGCCAGCAGCAGAGCGCCTTCGAGGCCCCGGCCCCGCAGGCGATGCTGACCGCGGCCGACCTCGGCTTCGACGACTCGCGCTACGAGGAGCAGGGCGAGGGCGAGCAGTCGCTCGACCCGGTCAACCGCTCCCTGAACCGCGAGGACCGGCGTGCGACGCTCAGCGACCGCGCGCAGGGCGGCGACCGGCCGCTGTACCGCGACGAGCCGGAGGCCGCTGCGCAGGAGTACGCGCAGGGCCAGGAGTACGGCCAGGGCCAGGAGTACGCGCAGACCGAGGCGTACGGCGGCCAGGAGTACACCGGCGAGTACGCGCAGCACCAGGAGCAGCCGCAGGAGTACGGGCAGCACCAGGAGTACGCGCAGCAGCCTCAGCAGCAGTACGGCCAGCCTCAGGGCCAGGGTCAGGAGTACGCCGGCGAGTACGCGCAGCAGGGTTACGAGGCGTACCCCCAGGCCGGCTATGCGGAAGCCTCGTACGAGTCTTCGACGGTCGAACACCAGCAGTACGGCAATGCGTTCGACGGTCAGGCCCACCAGGGTGAGTGGCAGGATCAGAGCGCTTACCAGGGTGGCTACGGACAGCAGTACGGAGCGGAACCGGAATCTGCTCCGCCCGCTCCCGAACAGGCCCGCGACCGCGTAGGCTTCGACCGTCCGGGTCCCACTCCGAACCCCGCCCCGGACGCCGGCCACGCACTGACCGACGCAGGTCTGCCGCGCCGCGGCAGCGTCGCCCCGCAGACGCAGCAGGCGCCGCGACAGGCACCGCCCGCGCAGACGCGGCAGCCCGCGCAGGCCCCGCAGCCGGCGCAGGCCGAGCGGCCGGCGGGGTCGGGAGAGCAGGGCGAAGCCGAAGGCTCCGACGCGTGGCGCTCGACCAACGACGAGCGCTGGCAGCGGGCCGGGAAGCTGAAGGACCCGAAGGCGGGCGGGGTCACCTCGTCCGGTCTTCCCCGCCGGGTCCCCAAGGCCAACCTGGTCGAGGGCACGGCGGAGCAGACGCCGCAGGGCGGCCCCCAGGTCTCCCGCGCACCCGAGGACGTACGGGGCAGGTTGAGCAACCTGCGCCGCGGCGTCCAGCAGGGACGCAGCGCGGGAACGGACACGAACGGATCGGGCCTCGGCCCGGGCAGTACCTACAACCAGGAGCGTTAGTGTGAGCATGAGCCAGGCGGCGCAGAATCTGAACTGGTTGATCACCAACTTCGTGGACAACACCCCCGGGGTGTCCCACACCGTGGTGGTCTCCGCCGACGGACTCCTGCTGGCGATGTCCGAGGGTTTCCCCCGGGACCGCGCCGACCAGCTGGCGGCCGTCGCCTCCGGACTGACCTCGCTGACCGCGGGCGCGTCCCGGATCTTCGAGGGTGGGGCGGTCAACCAGACCGTCGTGGAGATGGAGCGCGGCTTCCTCTTCATCATGTCGATCTCGGACGGCTCCTCGCTGGCCGTGCTCGCGCACCCCGAGGCGGACATCGGCCTCGTGGGCTACGAGATGGCCCTGCTCGTCGACCGGGCGGGCACGGTTCTCACTCCTGACCTCCGGGCGGAGCTTCAGGGAAGTCTTCTCAACTAACAGACAGACAGTGCGTTTCACGTCACCGCACCGTAAGGTGCGGTGGCGCGGTTCCAAGGGACATGGACCGCGAGGCAGTCGGAGGAGGAGACGTGGGAACACCACCGGGCGCAAGCCACTACAACGGGTACGACGCGCACCAGGCGCCGCTGGGCGACACCGCGCAGAACCGGTTCAACTTTCCCTCCACCCCGAGCAGACAGGGCGCGTCGCAGCCCTATCAGCAGCCGCAGGCCCAGCAGCACACGCCCGCGGGTTCGCCGAGCGCCCCGCGCGCCTCGTCCTCCGCGGGCGGTTCGGGCGGGCACAACCCGCTCGTGCGTCCGTACGCGATGACCGGCGGCCGGACCCGGCCGCGCTACCAGCTCGCCATCGAGGCGCTGGTCAGCACCACGGCCGATCCGGCCAGGCTGCACGGGCAGTTGCCCGAGCACCAGCGGATCTGCCGGCTGTGCATCGAGATCAAGTCGGTCGCCGAGATCTCGGCCCTCCTCTCCATTCCTCTCGGCGTCGCCCGGATCCTCGTCGCCGACCTGGCGGAGGCCGGACTTGTCGCCATTCACCAGCCAGGCGGCGACGAGGCCGCCGGCGGCCAGCCAGCCGTGACACTGCTCGAAAGGGTGCTCAGTGGACTTCGCAAGCTCTAGCGGCGGTGCAGCCCGCTCAACCACCAGCGCGAAGATCGTGGTGGCGGGCGGCTTCGGCGTGGGCAAGACCACGTTCGTCGGCGCCGTCTCGGAGATCAACCCGCTGCGTACCGAGGCCGTCATGACGTCTGCGTCCGCGGGCATCGACGACCTCACGCACACCGGCGACAAGACGACGACGACCGTCGCCATGGACTTCGGCCGCATCACCCTGGACCAGGACCTGATCCTGTACCTCTTCGGTACGCCGGGCCAGGACCGCTTCTGGTTCATGTGGGACGACCTGGTCCGCGGCGCCATCGGCGCCGTCGTCCTCGTGGACACCCGCCGTCTCGCCGACTGCTTCCCCGCGGTCGACTACTTCGAGAACAGCGGCCTCCCCTTCGTCATCGCCCTCAACGGCTTCGACGGACACCAGCCGTACCAGCCCGAGGAAGTCCGCGAGGCGCTCCAGATCGGCCCGGACACCCCCATCATCACGACCGACGCCCGCCACCGCGCGGACGCCAAGAGCGCGCTCATCACCCTCGTCGAGCACGCCCTCATGGCCCGCCTGCGGTAGTCCCGACGGACGTCCGTACGGATTCGTCACGCGAAGGCCCCGCGCACCGACCGGTGCGCGGGGCCTTCGCCTTGCCGGCTCCGGCCGGACACGGGTACGCCGAAGGCCCCCGCTCCGGGTGGGAGCGGGGGCCTTCGGTGGGGAGGGGGTCAGCCCTGCCAGGAGTGGGAGGGGCGGAAGCCCGACTGGCGCTCCAGACGGCGCCAGCCGGCCGTGGAGCGGCGGTCGTGCGTCTCGGTGGGCTGGGCCGACGCGCGGGCGAGCAGGACCGCGGTGATGGCGGCGAGCTCCTCGGGGTCGGCGTGGCCCTTCTCGACGCGGAGGAGGTTGGCAGGGGTGGTCACGAGTGTGGCTCCTCTTACTGAGGCGGGTTGCCGTGCTTGCGGGACGGCAGGTCGGCGTGCTTGGTGCGGAGCATCGCGAGGGACCGGATGAGCACCTGTCGGGTGTCCGCGGGGTCGATGACGTCGTCGACCAGGCCGCGCTCCGCCGCGTAGTACGGGTGCATCAGCTCGGCCTTGTACTCCTTGACCATGCGGGTGCGCATGGCCTCGGAGTCCTCGGCCTCGGCGATCTGCTTGCGGAAGATCACGTTGGCGGCGCCCTCGGCGCCCATGACCGCGATTTCGTTGGTGGGCCAGGCGTACGTCAGGTCGGCGCCGATGGACTGGGAGTCCATGACGATGTAAGCGCCGCCGTACGCCTTGCGCAGGATCAGGCTGATCCGGGGCACGGTCGCGTTGCAGTACGCGTAGAGCAGCTTGGCGCCGTGCCGGATGATTCCACCGTGCTCCTGGTCGACGCCCGGCAGGAAGCCGGGGACGTCCAAAAGGGTGATGATCGGAATGTTGAAGGCGTCGCACATCTGCACGAAGCGCGCGGCCTTCTCGGAGGCCTCGATGTCCAGGACACCGGCCAGCGACTGGGGCTGGTTGGCGACGATGCCGACGACCTGGCCGTCGAGCCGGGCCAGGGCGCAGATGATGTTGCGCGCCCAGCGCTCGTGGATCTCCAGGTAGTCGCCCTCGTCGACGAGCTCCTCGATGACCTTGTGCATGTCGTACGGGCGGTTGCCGTCGGCGGGCACCAGGTCGAGCAGGACGTCCGAGCGGCGGTCCGCCGGGTCCTCGGAGGCGACGGTCGGCGGGTTCTCGCGGTTGTTCTGCGGGAGCATCGACAGGAGGTAGCGGACCTCCGCGATGCAGGTCTCCTCGTCGTCGTACGCGAAGTGCGCGACGCCCGAGGTCTCGGCGTGCACGTCGGCGCCGCCGAGGCCGTTCTGGGAGATCTCCTCGCCGGTGACCGCCTTGACGACGTCCGGGCCGGTGATGAACATCTGCGAGGTCTCGCGGACCATGAAGACGAAGTCGGTCAGGGCGGGGCTGTAGGCCGCGCCGCCGGCACACGGGCCGAGCATCACCGAGATCTGCGGGATGACACCCGAGGCCTTGGTGTTGCGCTGGAAGATGCCGCCGTAGCCGGCGAGCGCCGAGACGCCCTCCTGGATACGGGCGCCGGCGCCGTCGTTCAGGGAGACCAGCGGGGCGCCGGCCGCGATGGCCATGTCCATGATCTTGTGGATCTTCGTGGCGTGGGCCTCGCCCAGCGCGCCGCCGAAGATCCGGAAGTCGTGCGCGTAGACGAAGACCGTGCGGCCCTCGACCGTGCCCCAGCCGGTGATGACACCGTCGGTGTAGGGCTTCTTCGCCTCCAGGCCGAAGCCCGTCGCCCGGTGGCGGCGCAGCTGCTCGACCTCGCTGAAGGAACCGGCGTCGAGAAGCAGCTCGATGCGCTCGCGAGCGGTCAGCTTGCCCTTCGCGTGCTGCGCCTCGGTGGCGCGGTCACTCGGGCCGCGGAGCGCCTGCTCACGCAGGACGTGCAGCTCGGCCACTCGGCCACGGGCATCAGCGGGCTCGCTCGGGATCTGGTCCACAACGGTCATGTACCGACCCTACGAAGTCGAGGAAGAAAACTCCGCCGTCGACTCCGTACAGTCTCCCGTGTCGATTCCTGGTGGGGCTGGACAGAACCGTCGCCCGTCCAGCCCGAGTCAACAGCCGGACACCCCCCGTGTTTGTGGGGTTCTCACATAGCGCTAGAGAAGGACCTCGCAACGGTGCGTGGCTCCGGCCGTACCGGGGGTGATCCGCAGACGGAGCGCCGCGCCCGCGCCGAGCACCTCCACCGAGGGGTCGTGGGCGAGCACCCGGCGGACCGGACGGTTCCAGACCAGCTCCAGCTGCAGGCCCGTGCGGGGAGGTTCGGCGAGCCTCAGGTCCAGGACCGAGCGGCGCCTGCGGGCGAGGACGCTCGCCGGGGCGGTGACCGTGAGGGGCCCCACCGTACCGGCCGTCCAGAAGTTCGCCGCGGTCAGTCCGAGGGACGGGACGGCGACCGCCTGGCGCTCGGCGGTGTTGTCGAGAACCTGCAGCCAGTCCGGGTCGGCGGCGCGGGCGGCGACCCGGTACCGGGAGGCCCCCGGCATCAGGAGGTACGCGTACGAGGCCGCGACCGGGTCCGTGCCGTGGTCCAGCCAGAGCGTCCGGTAGCGGCGGGCGCGGCGCTCGGTCGAACCGGTCGTGTTGATGTCGCTCCAGGCCCCGGTGCGGTCCTCCTGGACCGTGCGGAGGTTCCCGGTGCCGTCGGGGAGGACCCAGCCGCCGTGGCCCTCCAGGTGCGCCCAGCGGGCGCCGGTGGCGAAGGCCCGGGTGCCGGACTCGCCGAGGAGCCGGTTGTCGACGACCGTCTCGACGGGCACGCCGTCGGTCGCGGTGATCCCGGCGCCGAGGCAGATGACGGCGTCCGCCGCGCAGAACCAGGACTTGCGGGCCTCCAGGGTGGAGCCCAGGCCCTTGAGGTGCTGGCCGACGGCCGCGTACTCGCCGTCGGTGGCCCCGCCGACCCAGCGCACGGCCGGCCGGGGCGCGCCCCACTCGCCGCCCGCCCGGTCGGCGAGGCGCTTCGTGGAGACGGTGGTGCCGGGGAGGCGGTACGGGTCGACGGTGGGCCAGAACCAGTCGGTGTACTGGTCGCCGAGGCCGGGGGCCCACCAGGAGAGCATGCCGGCGCCGGTGTGCCAGCCGCGTGGGTTCTCGCCGTTGCCGCACTCGTAGTACGAGATCCGGTCCGAGGCCATGGCAATGTTCGCGGCCCAGCCGGGGCGGCGGTGCACGGCGCGGTCCATGGCGGTGAAGAGCCGGTGCCCGGTGGGTTCGGGGGCGGCGGGGACGGGGGCGGCTGCCACGGCGTGCAGCCGGGCGAGGTCGGCGACGCCGAACTGGCGGGCGGCGAGGACCGGGGAGACGGTGTCCCGCTGGATCCACCCCTTCACGCGCGCGTGCCAGCGGTCGCGCTCGGCGGGCGAGGCCCCGCCGGCGAGGAGGGCGATCGCCGCGATCACGCCCTGGCCGTGGAAGTGGTCGGAGCGCAGGATCTGCCGGTCGTCGTTCTTCAGGAGGCCGCGGCTGATCGCGCGGCCGTTGACGCTGTCCATCATCAGGCCGTCGTGGATGAGGGGCGCGTACGCCTTCTCGACGCTGTCGAGGACGATCTGCCGGTTCGGGTCGGTGACGGCCCAGGTGGACCCGGCGAGGAGCGAGAAGAGGCGGCCGAGGCCGTCGAGCATGACCTGGCCGTAGGTGCCGGAGTAGGCGACCCAGGTGTGCTGGACGAAGGAGCCGTCGGCGTAGAGGCCGTCGCCCTTGGTGACGTACGGGAAGACGGGCGAGAGGGCGTCGCGGGCCAGGGCGATCTTGGCCGGGTCCGCGCCGAGGACCCCGCGCAGGGCGACCGAGCGGCACAGGTCCACGCGGTTGGCGCCGGTGGAGGTGCCCGTGTAGTCGCCGAGGACCGAGTCGGGCACGAAGTGGTCGACGGCGGCGCAGGCGGCGGCGATCCGTTCGGCGCCGAGGTGCGGGTGGAGCGCGGCGACGACGTCCATGAGGAGGCGGGGGCTGCCGATCTGCCACTCCCACCAGTTGCCGTAGCGGGGGGCGCCCGCGCGGTAGACCGTGGCGGAGAGGTGGTCGAGGCCGCGCAGGACGTCGTCGAGCAGTCCGGCGTCGCCGGTCAGCCCGGTGCCGGGCTGGACGTACGCCTGGGTCATGGTCCACAGGCGGCTGTAGCTCTGGGTGATGCCGGCCGGCGGGTCGAAGGGGACCCCGGGCCAGAGCGAGGCGGGCGCCGGGGCCATGGCGGCGCGGAACGTCCGGGCGAGCGTGCCCGTCTCGGCGAGGCGGGAGGCGTAGGGCTCGGCCCCGGCGTCGAAGCCGGAGCCGAGCTGGAGGTCGAGCCAGCGGAGGCGGAGGACCTTGAACTCGTCGTCCGCCGCGGCTGCGGGGAGCGGGAGTCCGAGGGCCGCCGCCGTGGCGGACGCGGTGATCAGGAACGTACGGCGGGACCAGGCGGGGACGGGCACGGGAGCCTCCCGGGGGAAGTGGTGGAGACCGTTCGGCGCCTGGTGTAACACCGGTTTTCCGACGCAATCAATGAGCACGGCAGGGCTTGCGGCCGGACTGGGCGAAAGCGCTTGCTGCCTTCTGGCGCCCGGTCAGGGCGCGCAGTGGAAGCGGGCGTTCCCCCAGTCCGCGTGGTCGTTGCCGTTCCCGTCGCCGCCGTCGTCCACCACGAGCTCGACGTAGGAGGCGCCGGTGACGTCGGCGGTCAGGGCCCAGGCCGCGTCCGTGGCCTTGAGGACCGGGGACTTCGCCTTCTCCGTGCCGTCCGCGAGGACGCTGAACCGGACGGTGCCCCGGCTGGTCTGGACGTCGTCGACCCCGACCTCGGCGGTGAGGGAGGTGCACCTGCCGCCCAGGTAGTAGCGGACCTTGGCGGGGGCGTGGCTGCCGAGTCCCTTGGCGTACGCGACTCCCCCGATCCGCAGCGGGGAGCCGTCCCCTGTGCCGGTCTCGCCGTTGGAGAGGTCGCGCTCGACGGGGCCCCAGCCGTTGGTGGCGGAGGTCCAGTCGAGGTCGCTCGCCCAGCTGTCGGCGGTGGGCGGCGGGGGCAGGGTGCGGACGGTGGTGGCGGCGGTGAGCCTGCGGGCCGCTCCCCCGAGGTCGTACGAGACCTCGGCGCCCAGCGTGTACGGCCGGTAGGCGGCGTCCACGGGCGGGGTGACCCGCCAGGCGACGGTGGTGGTGCCGCCCGCCGCGACGGGGTCGAGGGCGACGGGCGCGGCCGGTTCGGCGCTCCAGCCCTCGGGGAGGGTGAGCGTGGCGCGGGCGCCGGTGACCGCGGCGGCCTCGTCGTTGGTGAAGGTCGCCCTGACCTCGTTGGCGCGGCCGGGCTCCAGGGTCTCCGGGGCGGTGACGGCGAGGGTGCCGCAGGCGGCCCGCTCGGCGGCCGGGCCGAGGTCGGTGACGGTGAAGGCGTCGAGGACGAAGTCCGCGCCGTCGGGGGCGTCGCCGCGCTTGCGGAGCCCGGTCCAGGTGTCGCCGCAGCCGGCCGTGACGGTCTCGGTGAAGTGCCCGGTGGTCCGCTGCTGAGGGATCGGGGTGCGGCGGGTCTCGACGGCCGGCCCGTCGCCGCTCGTCCGGTCGTAGCCGGTGACCCACTCGTACGCGCCCGCGTGGCTGGACTGGTAGTCGTACTCGACGCGGTAGCTGTGTCCGTCCTTCATCGGGACGGTCCAGGGTGCGGTCCGGTAGACGAGGCCGCTGTTCTCGTCGTGGGACTTGAGGGACTCGGCGCCGCCGATGACGTCGTCGGTCGGCTTTCCGTTCCAGCCGGCCTGGGTGTACGGGGCGTGCAGCTGGGCGATGTGGGTGCGCGGGTCGGTCGTCCCGCCGGAGTCGCCCTTGAGGAAGGGGCCCCAGCCCTGGTCGACGGCCTCGAAGTCCTCGAAGGCGGCGGCTCCGGCCTTGGTGGCCGGGGCGTTGGCCACGATCCGTACGTCGTCGATCCGGACGGTCGCCGCGCTGCCGGAGGCGGCCTCGATCCGCAGCGGGACGGAGCCGTCGGCGGGGGCGGTGAAGGTGACCTTGGCGCGCTGGAAGCGGGTGCCGTTCCAGTCGGAGGCGGCGACCCGGTCGTCGAGGGCGGAGCGCTGGACGGTGACGGCCCGGCCGCCGGCGGAGAGGGTGGTGGGGCGCGTCTTTCCTCGCTCGACCTCGACGAGGGCGGAGGCGGTGTAGCGCGCGCCGGGGGTGAGTCCGGTGATCCGCTGGCGTACGGAGGCGGCGGCCGCGCCGCCGAGCTTCGCGCTGTTGCGGCCCTGCGCGTCGGTGTCGCGGGTGACGGCGCCCGCCGTGGTCCAGGCGCCGAGCGCGGCGTCGTTGAAGCCGGGGTCCTTCACCGGGGTGCCCTGGCCCCATCGCGCGGGGCGCTGCTCCGGGGCGCGGTCGGGGTACAGGACGTAGGGCTGTCCGGCGACGGCGTCGAGGGTGATCCGCCCGCCGACGGGCCGCACGGTGGCGGTCTTCACGCGGCCGTTGTCGGTGAGCCGGTACACGGTGTACGAGCGGGTGCCGGCGGGGACGGCCCAACTGGTCGTGCCACCGGTCTTGTTGTAGTGGTAGAGCTTCTTCCCGCCGTCCCAGGGCAGCAGGTAGGTCTCCCCGTCGAGGACCTTGCGGCCGTTCTCGTGGAAGGTGCGGCGGCCGTTCTCGACGGCGCCGCGGACGCCGCCGGTGAAGGTGAGGTCGTTGCCGTCCCAGCGGGTGATCTTCTGCTGCTGGAGGTACTTGGCGGGCAGGTTGCGCTGCCAGATGTTGGCGGTGAAGTCGTTCCAGTCGGTCTCGCCGGTCCAGCCCTCGAAGTCGACGAGGGCGGTCTGGCCGAGGACCGGGTGGTTGTTCCAGACGTCCTTCTCGCCGTTGCGGACGAAGCGCACGATCTGGGAGTTGAGGCCCTTGTTGGTGGCGCCGCCGTAGTCGAGGTCGTTGGCCCAGTGGGACCAGAGGGAGGCCCGCTCGAACTTCTCGGACCATTCGGTGGCGACGTTCCAGCCCTGCGCCTGGACGGCCTGCATCGTCTTGTCGGCGATCCAGCCGTGCGTGTAGTAGACGTCGATGTAGAGCATCGACAGGTTGGGGTCGGTCTCGTCGCGCAGCTGCTGGAAGCGGCGGGCGAGGTCGCCGCTGTTCACGTCCCTGCGCTGGTCGATGTAGTAGCTCTGGTTGAGCCAGTTCCAGCCGGGCTTCGTCTTGTCGACGAGGGTCTCGCTGAAGTTCTTCGCCTCGGGGTACGACTCGGTGGCGTTGACGTGGACGCCGAAGCCCGCGCCCCACTTCCGGCCTTCCTTGAGGAGGGTGTTGAGGTCGGCGAGGCCGCCGGCGCGCTTGTTGTAGTTGCCGCCGTAGTCGGGGTGGGCGGAGTCGTGGCCCTCGGAGCCGTACCCCTTGAGCAGGGCGAACTGGCCGAGTCCGTCGGTGGCGAGCGAGATGCGCTTGACGTCGTCGAGGGTGCGCAGGAAGGGGTGGGTGGCCTGGGAGGCGAAGTTGAACGGGATGTGGGCGACGACCCGGTCGGGGGTCTGCTCGCTGCCGGGTGCCTTGATCCCGATCGTACGGAAGGCGATGGCGCCGTCCTGCCAGTCGGTGGCGCCGTCGGCGTTGGCGTCGGGGGTGACGACGACCTTGGCCCAGGGCATGCCGTCGCCGGTCTCGGGCGCCGGGGCGCCGCCGCCGCGGTAGGTCCACTGGCCTGACCAGACGCCGACGCGGGTCTCCGTTCCGCTCTTGCGGGCCTGGTGCCAGAAGCGGGCGCCGTCGCGGGCGGAGGCGCCGGCGGGCTTGTCGTAGCTGGAGTTGGACTCGACGGCGGCGGCCAGCCGCCCGGTGCTGACGATCGCGTAGCTCGCGCCGACCGGGTTCGCCTCGGCGGCGGTGGCGTCGGTGACCTGGGCGAAGACGTCGGCGGTGCGGGTGGAGTCCGGGTCGAGGCGGGTGAAGGCGGTGGCGGCGCCGCCGTCCGCCGAGCCCACGGAGACGAGGTCGTGGCCGGGGATGTCGAGGGTGCCGACGCGGAAGGTCTCGGTGTCGCGGACGGCCGTGACCCGGAAGGTGGTGGTCCGGCCCTCGACGCGGAGGCTCGCGTCGATCTCGACGCCGGGCAGGTCCGGGAAGGCGAGGGTGTACGCGGCGGCGGAGCCGGTCAGGATCGGGGCTCCCTTGGCCCGGACGGCGTGGGGGGTGCCGTTGAGGACGACCTGGGTGACCGGGGCCGTACTGCCGAGGAGGCGGGCGCCGGTCGCGCGGTCGGTGTACGCGAGGACGCGGGGGAAGTCCTCGGCGACGGCGACGGAGAGCTGGGCGGAGGTGAGGGCGGGGCCGGCCGTGGGGACGGGGCCGGCGGGACCGGCCGCCGGGGCCGTCGCGGCCGTGGCCGCGTCGGCGAGGGCGGGCCCGGACAGGGCCAGCACGGTGGCCGAGGCCACCGCGAGGGCGCAGGCCGCACGGATTCTTCGCGAAGGGGGGAGGGACATGCGGACCAGTCAGCCGCGCCCCGGCGGCACCGTCAACGAGATCGCGCCGCGCGGGCCCCTCCAGTCCAAGAACCCCCTCCGGTTAGTCCAAGTGACCACCGGAGGGGGCTCCTTGAGGGGCCCTGCGAGGCGCTTCACGAGGTCGCCCGCGAGGCGCCTGCGCGTTCCGGGAGCGGTCAGCAGCCGCCGCAGTTGTAGAAGGTCACGTCCCAGTGGTTGCCCTCGTCGGCGTAGACGTTGCCCGCGCCCGAGCGCCACTGCGGGGCGCCGTCACCGCGGACGCCGATGTAGGTGAAGGTGTTCTTGATGTAGTTCCCGACGCACGTGTACTTGCTGAAGTCGAGCTTGTAGCCGTTCCAGTGGGAGTACGTGCCGCTCGCGTGCCCGGTCTCGGTGCCGCCGGTGATGTTGAGGGCGCAGCCGCTGGCGCTCCTGAGGGTCTGGGCACCCTGGGCGGTGGCGAGGTTGAGCTGCTCGAAGGACGTGCAGGTCGCGTTGTTCCTGTTGGAGCAGTTGCCCGAGGACGACCAGGTGATGCCGGAGGAGCGGAACATCGAGGTCGCGGTGGCATGGCTGATCTTGGTGACCGCGTGGGCGTCGGTGGCGGTGGAGAGGGCGCCGAAGCCGGGGGCGAAGAGGGCGCCGAGGACGAGGGCGAGTGCGGTGAGGACGGAGCGGAGCTTCACGGGGGATTCCTCCTGCTGGTGACCGTGACGGGTGGGGACGGCTGTGCAGGTGGTGCTCGTCGCGCAGGGAGATGGTGCCGCAGTTCTACGCGCGTCCGATAGAGGGCCTCGGGCGACTTTCGGAGCCGTACGGGTGAACATCCTCCACAGAAGTTGAAACTTGAACGGAATAGGTCTACAGTCGTTCTCGTTGAAGGTTCAACAAACACCGATCAAGGAGCTGAACGTCATGGGTCTCTTCAACCGCAAGAGCAACGAGTCCGCCGTCGCCGTCGCCACCCTCCCCGTGGACCCGGCCCTGGCCGCCCTGACCGGCGACTACAGCATCGACCCCGCGCACAGCAGCATCGGCTTCACCGTCCGCCACGCCATGGTCACCAACGTCCGCGGCACCTTCGCCGAGCACGAGGGCGCGCTGAAGCTCGACGGCTCGAACCCGGGCGCCTCCACCGCCTCGATCGACATCAAGATCGCCTCCATCGACACCGGCATCGGCGACCGTGACGGCCACCTGCGCAGCGGTGACTTCTTCGACGCCGAGCAGTTCCCGCTGATGACCTTCCGCTCCACGGAGGCCGCGCAGCTGGGCGGCGACAAGTACCGGGTCACCGGTGACCTCACGATCAAGGACGTCACCAAGCCGCTCTCCATCGACCTGGAGTTCAACGGCTCGGCCACCGACGTCTACGGCAACGAGCGCGTCGGCTTCGAGGGCTCGGCCGAGATCCTGCGCTCCGAGTGGGGCCTCACCTGGAACGCGGCGCTGGAGACCGGTGGCGTGATGGTCAGCGACAAGGTCAAGCTGAACTTCGACATCTCCGCGATCAAGAACGCCGCCTGACCCCGGACGCCCTTCCGGACACACGAGCGCGCCCGCCCTCCGCAGCAGCGGAAGGCGGGCGCTCGGCGTTTCCCGGGCGGGGGCGGACGGCCCTCCACCCGGCGGACGCGGGCGGCCTCCGCCGGACGGGGCTCAGGGGGCCTGCCGGACGAGGCTCAAGGCCGCCCTCCGCCGGACGGGGCTCGGGCGCCCTCCGCCGGACCGGGCTCGGGCGGCCTGCGCCGGACGGGGCTCGGGCGGCCTGCGCCGGACGGGGTGCTCAGGCGGCCTTCGCCGCCGCCTCGACGACCGCCGGGACCAGGCGGGCGTTCTCCGCCGCGCCCGGGCCCGCCAGGAAACCGAAGCGGCGGCGGGCGTAGCTGTACGCGAGGCCGGTCGCCGGGTCCGCGAAGGACTGGGAGCCGGGGGCGCCGCTGTGGCCGACGGCGGCCGGGCTCAGGGAGGGGTAGCGGGTGGCCAGCGGGACGAAGCCGAGCCCGAAGGCGTTCTCCTGTCCGGTCACGAGGTCCTTGCCCGCCGAGTGGACGCGGGCGAACTCGGCGAGGGTGCCGGCCGCGAGGAGCGGGGGCCGGCCGTCGAGCTCGCCGGCGATCGTCGCGTACATCCGGGAGAGGCCGCGCGCGGTGCCGACGCCGCCGCCGGAGAGCGGCGCCCGCTCCCGCACCGCACGGGAGTTGGCGTAGCCGACCATGTCGAAGGGCGGGTCGGCGTGGAAGTTGAACGCGATGGCCATGAGGCTGTCCGGGGCGATCGGGTTCGCCTCCAGGAACGCCTGCTCGACGGAGGTGGGCAGCATCGGCAGCGCCGTACGGAAGCGGGGCTCCAGCTCCTCGGGCAGGCCGAGGTGGTAGTCGATGCCGTACGGGGCGCGGACCCGCTCCTCGTAGAGCTCCTGGACCGTCCGCCCGGTGGCCCGCAGGACGACCTCGCCGACCAGGGCGCCGATGACCAGGGCGTGGTAGCCGTGCCCGGTGTCCGGCTCCCAGTGGGGGCGCTGCCCTGCGAGGCGGGCGGCGGTCAGACGGTCGTCGGCGAGCTCCTCGGCCGAGAGGCCGCCGTCCGCGCCGATCACGCCGGAGCGGTGGGCGAGCAGCTGGCGGAGCGTGATCCGCCCCTTGCCCTCGGCGGCGAACTCGGGCCACCAGAAGGCGACCTCGCGGTCGAGTTCGAGGACGCCCTCCTGGACGAGGAGGGCGGTGATCAGGGCCATGGCGCCCTTGGAGGAGGAGTAGAGCGCGAGCAGGGAGTCCCCGTCGACGCCGTCACCGCCCCAGAGGTCGACGACGAGGCGGCCGCGGTGGTGGACGGCGAGCTGTGCGCCGCCGTCCCGCGCCTCGTTCGCGGCGACCGCCGCGAACACCTCCCGTACGGACTCGAATCCGGGCTCCACGGTGCCGTGGACGCGGGCGTCGCTCATGGTGCCTCTCCCCCTTGCGTGCTGTCGTCGTGGTCAGACCGTAGAACGATCAAGGGCGGCGTTCCCTTCCCGCGCGGCCGGACCGCCGGCCGGCCGGGTCGCGGCGCCGTGGGCCCGCCGGCGGGCGGACTCGACCCCGGCGCCCTCGCCGAACTCGTCTGGAGCGCCCTGCACGGCCTCGCCACCCTCGACGCCGCCGGACGCCTCCGCCCCTAACTCGCCGAAGGACGCCTGGAACTGCTGGTCGACGCCGTTGTCAGTGGCGGCGTCTAGCGTCGGTGGCATGGAATTCCGTATCGACAGCGCTGTGTTGACCGACGCCGTGGCCTGGGCCGCGCGCGTCCTGCCGGCCCGTTCCCCGATGCCCGTGCTCGGCGGGCTGCTCCTTGAGGCGGCGGAGGGACGGCTGCGGGTGTCCGGGCTCGACCACGAGGCCTCCGCCCGCGTCGAGGTCGAGGCCGACACGGTCGTCGAGGGGCGGGCCCTGGTCCTCGGGCGAAGACTGCTCGACATCTGCAAGGTGCTCCCCCGGGGGTACGCCGGGCTCGCCGTCGAGGACGCCCGCCTCTCGGTGACCTCCGGTGACGCCCGCTTCGGCCTGTCCCTGCTGCCGCTCGACGACTACCCGGCCCCGCCTTCGCTGCCCGAGTTCCGGGGCCTGGTCGACGGTGACGCCTTCGCCGCGGCGGTCGGGCAGGTGGCCGTGGCGGCGGGCCGGGACGACTCGCTGCCCGTTCTGACGGGGATACGGCTCGCCCTGGACGGCCCGACGATGACGGTGGCGGCCACCGACCGCTACCGGTACGCGGTCCGCACCCTGGAGTGGTACCCGGACCTCGGCGTGGCGGCGGGCGGCCCCGGCGACACGACCGGCCAGGCCGACACGACCGGCCCCGCCGCCGGCTTCGGCGAGCCCGCCGACGTGGTCGTCCCCGCCCGTCGGCTCACCGAGATCGCCCGCTCCCTCGCGGGCGGCGGACCGGCCCGCCTCGCGCTCGACTCCGGGTCGATCGGCTTCGAGAGCGGCGGCATGCGCACCACCACCCGGCTGCTCGACGGCCGGCTCCCCCGCCACGACAAGCTCTTCGCCCTCGGCGACCACGCCCTGGCGGTGACGGAGCGGTCGGCGCTGACCGAGGCCGTCAAGCGGGTGGCGGTGGTCGCCGAGGGCGACAGCCCCGTCCAGCTGACCTTCACCGCCTCGGGGGTCCACCTCCAGGCGGGCTACGAGGACGACGTGGCCTCCCAGCGCCTGCGGGGCGGTCTCACCGGGGCCGAGTCCATGACGGTCGCCTTCAACCCCGGCTACCTCCTGGACGCGCTGACCTCGCTCGACGCCGCAGAGGTCCGTTTCCATCTCCTCGGCCCCGGCCAGCGGGCCCTGCTCACCGATGCCGAGGAGCCCGCCCACCGGCACCTGCTGATGTCGGTGAAGCCGCTGGTCTGATCACCCGGCCCGGCACGGCACGGCGTCACACCGCGGTCAGAAGCCTCCGCCGCCGTCGAAGCCGCCGCCCCCGCCGAAGTCACCGCCGCCGAAGCCGCCGCCCGAGCCGAAGTCACCGCCGGAGAAGTCGGAACCCGAGAAGTCGGCGCCGGAGAAGTCACCGCCGCCGAAGTCACCGCCGCCGTACTCGGAGGCGTACGCCGGGGTGGACAGCGCCGAGCCGAGCATCGTGCCCACGAGGAGGCCGGGGAGGAGGCCGCCGCCGAAGTAGCCGCCGGCCCAGGGGCCGTAGGCGGGGCCCGCCTCCCAGTAGGGGCGGCGGCCCGAGTCGGTGTCGACGGTGCGGGCGAGCGGGTCGAGCCCGTCGTCGAGGCGGGCGGCGTCGGCGGCGCAGACCGGGACCTCGCGGGGGGCGCTGCCGGACGGCCGCCAGGTGCGGTCCTCGGTGGAGAGCCCGTGGCGCGGGTCGAAGAAGCAGGGGGCGCGCCGCTCCGGCAGCGGGCGGGACTCGCGGCGGGCGGCGAGGAGGGCGAGCGAGAAGCGGCCGTCGTCCAGGGCCTGGGTGACCCCGCGGACGTCGTGCGGATGGGCCGCGGAGGCCATGAGCGACTTGGCCTTGTCGTACGAGTCGAGGGCGCGCTCGTAGTCGCCGCGCTTGGCGTCGTCGGCGCCGGGTTCGGCGGGGTGGAAGTCGAGGCGTTCGAGCTCCTCGCCGAAGGCGGTGATGTCCTCGTCGACGACGACGCGCAGCCTGTCGAGGGCCTCCCGCTCCTCGGCCTCCTTGCGGAGCCTCTTGCGGCGCACGACGGCGTAGGCGGCTCCGCCGCTCACGGCGACGACCGCGCCGAGGGTGACGAGTCCGGCGACGGGGACCCCGGAGTCCGTGCCCACGGAGCCCCAGGAGGCGGGGGCGGAGCCGCGGAGCGTGGGGAGGGCCTGGTCGGCGAAGTTGTTCAGCTCGGTGGCCGCGTCCACGCCCGGCTGGCGCACGGAGGTGACGAGGTTCTGCACGGCCTGCTGCGACATGACCGAGGAGTCGGCCTTCGCGTCGAAGCCGTCGCCGAGGCGGATCGCGTACAGACCGGTGATGCCGGTCTCGGTGCGCAGGTTCTGGAAGAGGTCCTCCGGCGGGAACTCGGCGTTCGCCGGCAGGACGGCCATGAAGAGCGGCTTGTCCGCGTCCTTGATCTTCTGGGCGAGGGCGTCGGCGTCGGCCTGCGAGAGCTGGTCGGCGGCGCCGGGGTCGACGTACACCGGGCCCTGCTTCAGGGCGGCGGCCGCGTCGGAGATCCCCGAGGCCCTGGCGCCCACGGAGGGGGCCAGGGCCAGGAGCAGCAGAAGGATCAGCCCGGCGAGGGCCGACAGGAGGGGAAACGGCCTGGTCCTCATGTATTGAAGCTACCCGAATGGCGCCAAACAAGACATAGGTGGCGAATCCACTTCTCCTCCGAGGCGGCTACTCGGCGGGGTTGACCCCGGCCCGCAGCAGCCCGTACGTGAAGGCGTCCTCCAGGGCCTGCCAGGAGGCGGCGATGACGTTCTCGCCGACGCCGACCGTGGCCCACTCGCCGTTCCCGTCGCTGGTGGTGATCAGGACGCGGGTCGTGGACTCGGTACCGTGGCGGCCCTCCAGGATGCGGACCTTGTAGTCGACCAGCTCGAACTTGGCGAGCTGCGGGTAGATCCGCTCCAGCGCCACCCGCATCGCCAGGTCGAGGGCGTTGACCGGGCCGTTGCCCTCGGCGGTCGCGACGATCCGCTCACCCTTGGCCCAGAGCTTCACGGTGGCCTCGTTGGCGTGGGTGCCGTCGGGGCGGTCCTCGACGATCGCGCGCCAGGACTCCGTACGGAAGTAGCGGCGGGCCCGGCCCTCGGCCTCCTCACGGAGCAGCAGCTCGAAGGAGGCGTCGGCGGCCTCGTACGTGTAGCCCTGGAGCTCGCGCTCCTTGACCCGCTCGACGACACGGGCGACGAGGGCGCGGTCGTCGCCCAGGTCGACGCCGAGCTCCTTGCCCTTGAGCTCGATCGAGGCGCGGCCGGCCATGTCGGAGACGAGCATCCGCATGGTGTTGCCGACGAGCTCGGGGTCGATGTGCTGGTAGAGGTCGGGGTCGACCTTGATCGCGGAGGCGTGGAGCCCGGCCTTGTGCGCGAAGGCGGAGACGCCGACGTACGGCTGGTGCGTGGAGGGCGTGAGGTTGACGACCTCGGCGATGGCGTGCGAGATCCGGGTCATCTCGGCGAGGGCGCCCTCGGGGAGGACCTTCTTGCCGTACTTGAGCTCCAGGGCCGCGACGACCGGGAAGAGGTTGGCGTTGCCGACCCGCTCGCCGTAGCCGTTGGCGGTGCACTGCACGTGGGTGGCGCCCGCGTCGACGGCGGCGAGGGTGTTGGCGACGGCGCAGCCGGTGTCGTCCTGGGCGTGGATGCCGAGGCGGGCGCCGGTGTCGGCGATGACGGTGGAGACGACGGCCTGGATCTGGGCGGGGAGCATGCCGCCGTTCGTGTCGCAGAGGATGACGACGTCGGCGCCGGCCTCGTGCGCGGCGCTGACCACGGCCTTCGCGTAGGCGGGGTTGCCCTTGTAGCCGTCGAAGAAGTGCTCGCAGTCGACGAAGACGCGGCGGCCCTGCGAGGTCAGGTACGCGACGGTGTCGCGGACCATCTCCAGGTTCTCCTCCAGCGTCGTCCGCAGCGCGAGTTCGACGTGCCGGTCGTGGGACTTGGCGACGAGGCAGATCACCTCGGCACCCGAGTCGAGCAGCGCCTTGACCTGCGGGTCCTCGGCGGCGTTGCCACCGGCCCGGCGGGTCGCGCCGAAGGCCACGAGCTGCGCGTTCCTGAACGCGATCTCCTGGCGGGCGCGGGCGAAGAACTCCGTGTCGCGCGGGTTGGCGCCGGGCCAGCCGCCCTCGATGAAGCCCACGCCGAAGTCGTCGAGGTGGCGCGCGATGGTCAGCTTGTCGGCGACGGTGAGGTTGATGCCCTCACGCTGCGCCCCGTCGCGCAGCGTCGTGTCGAAGACGTGGAAGCTGTCGTCGACATGGCGGCCGTCGAGGCGCGGGCTCTCGTCGTTCTCCGTGGTCATGACTGTGATGGCTCCTGTCGGATGTGGCTCCGGAAGGTCTGGATCCACTTGCCCCCATTCTCACGCGCTGTCCGTTTCCGGCGTGGGTGGGGCCGGAAAACGAAAAAACCCCTCGCGGGTGCGAGAGGTCTGCGCGCGGGTCTGAGGCACGGTGTCCACTGCCGCGGGGGTTGTGCCGCGGTTCAGTGGCCACTGCGGACCGGCGCGCTGCTGCCGATAATCATCGTGGTAGCAAGCACGCCGGAAGTCTGACACAGGTGGGGGGCCGCCGGTTCGGCGGTCTCACGATACGGGCAGCTGATCCCGCTTCTGTCCGGGCAGGGTGCCGGGGCCGCCGGATCCGGAGCCGCCGACCCGGCCGAGGTCGATGTCGCGGGTCTCCCGCATCGAGAGGTACACGACCAGGGAGACGGCCGCGCAGCCGGCCACGTACCAGGAGAAGCCGGACTCGACGCCCGCGTTCTTGAACCAGAGCGCCACGTACTCGGCGGTGCCGCCGAAGAGGGCGTTGGCGACGGCGTACGGCAGGGCGACGCCGAGGGCGCGGATGCCGGTCGGGAAGAGCTCGGCCTTCACGCAGGCGTTGATGGAGGTGTAGCCGGTGACGACGAGCAGCGCGAGCAGGGAGAGGCCGAGGGCGGGCCAGAAGGAGCCCGCGTGCTTCAGCATCGCGAGGATCGGCACGCTGAGGAGCGTGGATCCGACCGCGAAGGTGATGAGGAGCGGGCGGCGGCCGATCCGGTCGGAGAGCCGGCCGGCCAGCGGCTGCAGACAGGCGAAGACGATGAGGGCGCAGAAGGAGACCAGGGTCGCGGTCTGCTTGGGCAGTCCGGCGGAGTTCGAGAGGTACTTGGTGAGGTAGGTGGTGTACGTGTAGTAGGCCACGGTCCCGCCCATGGTGAGGGCGACCACGAGGAAGGCCTCGCGGCGGTGCGCCCAGAGCGCCTTGAGGGTGCCCTGCTCGCCGGCGGCGACCCCGTCGCCCGCGCTCTCCTCGTACACCTCCGTCTCCAGCATCGCGCGGCGCAGGTAGAAGACGACGGCCGCGGCGAGGGCGCCGATGACGAACGGGATGCGCCAGCCCCAGCTGTGCAGGGCCGCGTCGGACATCGTGCGCTGGAGGACGATCAGCAGGCCGAGGCCGAGGATCTGTCCCGCGGTCATCGAGACGTACTGGAAGCTGGAGGCGAAGCCGCGGTGCTCCGGCGCCGAGGCCTCCGTGAGGTAGGTGGCGCTGGCCGCGTACTCGCCGCCGACGGAGAGGCCCTGGAGGAGGCGGGCGACCAGGAGGACGGCGGCGCCGCCGTAGCCGGCGACGGCGTAGGTGGGGGCCACGGCGATCAGGAGCGCCGAGGCGGACATCAGGGTGACGGTGAGGGTGAGCGCCGTCTTGCGGCCCTTGCGGTCGGCGACCCGGCCGAGGAGCCAGCCGCCGACGGGCCGCATGAAGAAGCCGACGGCGAAGATGCCGGCGGTGTTCATGAGTTTGGCGGTGTCGTTCCCCTCGGGGAAGAAGGCCCCCGCGAAGTAGGTGGCGAAGCTCGCGTACACGAACCAGTCGAACCACTCGACCATGTTGCCGGCGGAGCCGACCCAGATCTTCTTCCACTGCTCTCGTCCCATGGACCGGAACCGTGCCGGAGATCACGCGCGGGCAACAAGGCTGTAGCGCACAACGATCCTGTGTACTTACGTGCGTTACGGTCGCGGCAGCAGTTCCTGATCGATGAACTCCCGTACGTGTTCCAGGACTTGCTCGCGTCCCGTGCCCGGGATCCCGACCGCCACATGCACACTGAAGCCGTCGAGCAAAGCCCTCGTCCGGGTGGCGAACCGGTCCGGGTCGACCGGCCGGAACTCGCCCCGCGAGACCCCTTCGGCGAGGATCGCGACCAGGTCCCGGTGCCAGGCGCCCTCGATGGCGGCCTGCCGGACCCGGGCGTCGTCGTCGGCGTTCTGCGAGCGGTTCCAGACCTCCAGCCACAGCGTCCAGTGCGGGTCGCGCGGGCCGGCGGGCACGTACACCTCGACGTAGCCGTCGAGCCGCTCGCGCGCGGTGCCCGGCCGGGCGAGCAGCGCGCTCCGCGCGGCGCCGAGCCGGCCCTCGCTCCACTCCAGGGTCTGCAGCAGCAGCTCGTCCTTGGTGCGGAAGTAGTAGAGCAGGTGCCCGCTGCTCATCCCGACCTGCCGCCCGAGCCCGGCCATGGTCAGTCCGTCGAGCCCGCGCTCGGCGATGGTGTCCATGGCGGCGGCCAGGACGTCCTCGCGGGGCGGGGCGGCCTGGTTGCGGCGGCGGGGGTGGAGTGGGGTCGGGTCGCTGCTCTGACTCACCCGTATGTTCTACAGGATCGCCCGGGCGGGGCCGTTCCCGGTCCACGCGCGGAGCTTCTCCGGGTTGCGGACGGCCCAGATGCGGGTGACGCGGTCCCCGTCGAGGTCGAACGCGGCGACGGTCACGGTCACCCCGGTGTGCTGGGCGACGAGCCCGGGCCGGCCGTTGACCGTCCGCTCCAGGAGCCGCAGCCCCGGGGCCTTGTCGGCGATGTGGATCAGGTACGCGGCGATCTGCTCGCCGCCCTCGACCGGGTGGAGGACGGTGCCGACCAGGCCGCCGCCGTCGGCGACCATCGCGGCGTCGGGGTCGAGGAGACCGACGAGCGCCTCGATGTCCCGGGCCTCCCACGCCTCCTTGAAGTGCCGCACCAGACCGGCCTGCCCCGCCGACGGGGCCGCGGGGGTCCGCTCGGCGCCCATGCGGCGGCGGCCCGAGGAGGCGAGCTGCCGGCAGGCCGCGGGGGTCCTGTCCAGGGTCTCGGCGATCTCCGCGAAGGAGTACCGGAAGACGTCGTGGAGGACGAAGGCCACGCGCTCGGCGGGGGTCATGGACTCCAGGACGACGAGGAAGGCCATGCTCAGCGACTCGTCCAGGGCGACCCGGTCGGCGGGGTCGTCCGCGCCGCCCCACTCCGCGCGGTCGGGGAGCGGCTCGGGTATCCACGCCCCGACGTACCGCTCGCGCCGCGCCCGCGCCGATCCGAGCACGTCGAGGCAGACGCGGCCGACGACCGTGGTGAGCCAGGCGCCGGGCGAGGCGACGGCCTCCCGTCGCGGCGGGGACATCGCGTACCAGCGGGCGTACGCCTCCTGCACGGCGTCCTCGGCCTCGGCGAGCGAACCGAGCAACCGGTAGGCGACACCGGTCAGATGACGCCGTTCGCCGGCGACGGCGCCCGGATCCGACTGCGTGCTCATGATGGCGACCGCTCCCCCACGTCTCCCCGTGGCCCGACGCCCCGCCTCACATTCCGCGGGGCTGTGTCGTCGGACTGTCGAGAGCGTACCGAGCCGCCGCCACGCGGCAGAAGAGAGGACCACATCATGGCCGTACAGACGACTCCGGCACCGGGCAGGTTCACGTTCGCGCAGGTCGCGATCGCCTTGCAGACCCTGGCTCTCTTCTTCCAGGCCGTCACCGCCGGGGCCCTGCTGTCCTCGTCCCTCGGCTACCAGCTGCACGACATCGGGTCGAAGGTCCTGTACGGCGCCTCGATGGTGTACGTGCTCGCCGCGGTCCTGGCGTGGCGACCGGGCGGGGGCTCCCCCCGCCCGGTCCTGTACGCCTCCGGCTTCCTCGCGCTCGCCACGGTGCAGGTGGTGCTCGGTGTCGCGCACATGTCGGCGTTCCACGTCCCGCTGGGCATCGTGATGTTCGCCCTGAGCGTGCTGGCCCTGGCGGCCGCGCTGCGTCCTACACGCGCGGCTGCTGCTGGGTGATGCAGTGGATGCCGCCGCCGCCCGCGAAGATCGTGCGGGCGTCGACGAGCGTGACGGTGCGGTCCGGGAAGAGGCGGCGGAAGATCTCGGCGGCGAGTTCGTCGTGCGGGTCGTCGAAGGCGCACAGGATCACGCCGTCGTTGCAGAGGTAGTGGTTGATGTAGGAGTAGTCGACCCACTCGCCCTCCTCGTCCCTGAGGACGGTGGGGGCGGGGATCTCGACGACCTCCAGGGGGCGGCCCTGGGCGTCCGTCTGACCGCGGAGGATGCTCACGTACATGCGCGAGCGCTCGTAGTCCGGGTGGGCCGGGTCCTGCTGGCTGTGGACGAGGACCGTGCCGGGGCGGGCGAAGGCGGCGACGATGTCGACGTGGCCCTGGGTGCCGTAGAGGCCGTAGTCGCCGGCGAGTCCGTGCGGGAGCCAGATCGCCTTGGTGGTGCCGAGCTTGGCGTGGATCTCGGCCTCGACCTGCGCGCGGGTCCACTCGGGGTTGCGGCCCGCGCCGAGCTGGACGGTGTCGGTCAGCAGGACCGTGCCCTCGCCGTCGACGTGGATCGCCCCGCCCTCGTTGACGAGGGGGGAGGACAGGACGGGGACGCCGGCCGTGTCCGCGACATGGCGGGCGATCTTGGAGTCGTGCTCCCAGCGGGCCCAGTCCTGGCCGCCCCAGCCGTTGAACACCCAGTCCACGGCGGCCAGTTCGGTGCCGTTCGTGACGAAGGTCGGGCCGATGTCGCGCATCCAGGCGTCGTCGAGGTCCCGCTCGACCAGGTCGACGTCCCCACCGAGGAGGGCGCGCGCGGAGTCGGCGTCACCGGGGGCGACGACCATCGTCACCGGCTCGTGGCGGCGTACGGCCCGGGCCACGGCCGCCCAGGCGGCGCGCGCCTCGGCGAGCTCCTCCTCGTTGGTGAAGGTCGGGTTGGGGCCGGGCCAGGCCATCCAGGTGCGCTCGTGCGGCATCCATTCGGCGGGCATGCGGTACGTCATGGTTCTGGTCCTAGCGGAAGTAGCGGCGGTTGAGGAAGGTCCGGCGTACGGTCTCGCCGGTCCTTCCCCACCCCTGGGCGTTCCGGTCGCGTTCCATGGGAGTCGGTCGCACGTCCGAAACATCTCCTGTTTGAGCGCCACTCTAAATGTTGACGAGCGTGATGCCAAGCATTGACGCGACCGGCAGCCATGGGCCACATTGAGCGTCACTCTAAATGTGCGAGCTACTCGCGTCCCGCTCCCCCGGGCCACCCGTGTCCCGCCCCCGGGCGCTCGCCCCCGCTCCCCTCCCCAGGAGTCCTCATGCCGATAGAACAGCGCGGAGTCGACACCGTCCCCGAGGCCGAACGCACCAGCGGCCCCCGTGACCTCGTGGCGATCCTGCTCGGCTCCAACCTCTGTCTGGGGGTGATCGTCTTCGGCTGGCTCCCGGTCTCCTTCGGCCTCGACCTCTGG
This sequence comes from Streptomyces sp. NPDC015130, assembly GCF_043080005.1. Taxonomy (NCBI): domain Bacteria; kingdom Bacillati; phylum Actinomycetota; class Actinomycetes; order Kitasatosporales; family Streptomycetaceae; genus Streptomyces; species Streptomyces sp. NPDC015130. Next base: position 207,326 of record NZ_JBIBVC010000014.1, read on the forward strand.
GGTTCGGTCACCTCCGTCGTCACCGGAACCGTCGTCGGCGTCGCCGTCACCGCCCCGCTCGCGCTCGTCTCCCTCCGCACCGCCACCAACCTCTCCACCTCGTCCGGCGCCTTCTTCGGCGTCCGCGGCCGGCTCGTCGGCTCCGTGGTCGGACTGCTGCTGTCGCTCGGCTACACCGCCCTGACGCTCTGGATCGGCGGGGACGTCATGGTGGGCACGCTCGCCCGGCTGGTCGGCCTGCCGACCGGCAGCGCCTCGCACGCCGTCGTGTACGCCCTGCTCGCCGCCGGCACGGTCGTCGCCGCGGTCTACGGCTACCGGCTGCTGCTCAGGCTGAGCAAGGCGCTCGCCGTCGGCATGACCCTGCTCCTCGCGATCGGGCTCTTCGCGTACGCCGGGGACTTCACCACCGCCGCCGTACCGGACACCCCGTACCTGCTCGGCTCCTTCTGGCCGACCTGGCTGCTCTCCGCCGTCGCCGCCGGACTCAGCGGCCCGGTCGCCTTCATCACCCTGCTCGGCGACTACACGCGGTACGTCTCGCCCGCCCGGCACAGCGCGAAGAAGGTCTGGTACGCCACCTGTCTCGGTCTGCTCGTCGGCCTGCTGGTCCCCCAGCTCTTCGGTACGTACACGGCGCTCGCCGCCCGCGGTGCCCTCGACTACGCGGGGCCTCTCGTCGCCGCCTCCCCCGCCTGGTACCTGGTGCCGCTGCTCCTCGCGGCGACGGCCGGCTCCGTCGGCAACGCCGGGCTGATGCTGTACTCGATGGGACTCGACCTCGACGCGATCCTGCCCCGCGCCACCCGGGCGCGCGCCACGCTCGTGGTCGCCGTGGTGGCGACGGCCTTCGTCTTCCTGGGTCATTTCGCCTCGGACGCCCAGACGGCGATGACCTCGTTCGTCCTGCTGCTCACCGCGATCGGCACGCCGTGGGCCGTGATCACCCTGATCGGGCACGCGCGCTGCGGCGGGACGTACGACCCGGAGGCGCTCCAGGTCTACAACAACCGCTCGCGCGGCGGGATCTACTGGTTCTCGGCGGGCTGGCACCCGCGCGCCACCGCCTCCTGGGCGATCGGCGCGGCGGTCGGCCTGGCCGGGGTGTCGACGCCGCTCTACGAGGGGCCGCTGCTCGCCCTGACGGGCGGGGTCGACTGCAGCTTCGTGCTGTCGGGCGTGGTGGGCGGCGCGCTGTACGCCGTACTGACGCCGAACAGGGCCTCCGGGACCGTCACGGCCCCGGAAGCCCTGGCTGCCGCTGAGTAGCGGCTGCCCCTCCGGCGGAGGGGCAGCCGCTGCGGCGTGGCTACTGGCCCAGCTCGTGCATCCAGCCGTGGGTGTCCTCGGCCCGGCCGGTCTGGACGGCGAGCAGCGCGTCGCGCAGCTTCATCGTGACCTCGCCGGGCTCGCCGCCCGACTGCTGCCACTCGCCCCGCTCGGACTTGACCGTGCCGACCGGGGTGATGACGGCGGCGGTGCCGCAGGCGAAGACCTCGGTCAGGGTGCCGTTGGCGGAGTCCTCCTGCCACTGGTCGATGGAGACGCGGCCCTCCTCCGGCTTCAGCCCGAGGTCCGCCGCCAGCTTGAGCAGCGAGTCACGGGTGATGCCGGCGAGGAGCGAGCCGGTGAGGGTCGGGGTGACCAGCTTGTCGCCGTACACGAAGTACAGGTTCATGCCGCCGAGTTCCTCGACCCACTTGTGCTCGACGGCGTCGAGGTAGGCGACCTGGTCGCAGCCCTTCGCCGCCGCCTCGGCCTGCGCGAGCAGGGAGGCCGCGTAGTTGCCGCCGGTCTTGGCGTCGCCGACGCCGCCGGGGACGGCGCGGACGCGGTTCTCGGAGAGCCAGATCGAGACGGGCTTCACGCCGCCCGGGAAGTACGGGCCGGCCGGGGAGGCGATGACGACGAAGAGGTACTCGTTGGCCGGGCGGACGCCCAGGCCGACCTCGGTCGCGATCATGAACGGGCGCAGGTAGAGCGAGGCCTCGCCGCCGTGCTCCGGAACCCACGCCTTGTCCTGCTTGACCAGCAGGTCACAGGCCTCGACGAAGGTCTCGACGGGCAGCTCCGGCATGGCCAGCCGACGGGCCGAGGCCTGGAAACGGCGGGCGTTGGCGTCGGGGCGGAAGCTGGCGACCGAGCCGTCGGGGCGACGGTAGGCCTTCAGACCCTCGAAGATCTCCTGCGCGTAGTGCAGGACGTTGGTGGCCGGGTCCAGGTGCAGCGGGCCGTACGGCACGAGCTGGCCGTCGTGCCAGCCGCGGCCCTCGGTCCAGCGGATGGTGACCATGTGGTCGGTGAAGTGGCGGCCGAATCCCGGGTTGGCCAGGATCGCCACGCGCTCCGCGTCGGACAGCGGGCTGGAGGAGGGCTTGAGCTCGATCGTGGGCGTCGTCATGTCTGCGTGTCCTTCACCGGTTGTGTGTGTAGGACCGCGTGCACGACTCGGTCATCGACCGAAGTCCATGACTGCGTGGACGTCCGAGCATGCCCGTATGCCACGGCCCCACGTCCGATTATCGCTCGCGGGGACCGGTGCGGAAAACGGGTGAACGCGGTCCAGGGTTCGATGGTGGCACCCTGCGGCCGCACAGGTACAGCCGCCGGGTGCAGGTTGCGACCCGGCGGCTGCTGTCAGATGTCAGTCGGCTGCGCGGGTCAGCTCGCTACTCGCGCGGCGAGCGCGTCGCCGACCTCGGCCGTCGTACGGACGGCGGTGCCACGCTCGGTGAGGTCGGCCGAGACGGCCTCCTCGACCCGGACGGCCTCGGCCTCGTGGCCGAGGTGGCGCAGCAGGAGGGCGACGGAGAGGACGGTGGCCGTGGGGTCGGCCTTGCCCTGGCCCGCGATGTCCGGCGCGGAGCCGTGGACCGGCTCGAACATGGACGGGAACTCGCCGCTCGGGTTGATGTTGCCCGAGGCCGCGACGCCGATGCCGCCGGAGACGGCCGCGGCGAGGTCGGTGATGATGTCGCCGAAGAGGTTGTCGGTGACGATGACGTCGAAGCGGGCCGGGTCGGTGACGAGGAAGATCGTCGCCGCGTCGACGTGCAGGTAGTCCGTGGTGACCTCGGGGAACTCCGCGGCGACCTTGGTGAAGATGTTCGTCCAGAGGTGGCCGGCGAACGTCAGCACGTTGTTCTTGTGGACCAGCGTCAGCTTCTTGCGCGGACGGGCCTGGGCGCGGGCGAAGGCGTCCCGGACGACCCGCTCGACACCGAAGGCGGTGTTGACCGAGACCTCGGTGGCGACCTCGTGCGGGGTGCCCTTGCGGATGGTGCCGCCGTTGCCGGTGTACGGGCCCTCGGTGCCCTCGCGGACCACGACGAAGTCGATCTCGGGCTGTCCGGCGAGCGGGGTGGCGACGCCGGGGAGCAGCTTCGAGGGGCGCAGGTTCACGTGGTGGTCGAAGGCGAAGCGGAGCTTCAGCAGGAAGCCGCGCTCCAGGACGCCGGACGGCACCGACGGGTCGCCGATGGCGCCGAGCAGGATGGCGTCGTGCTTCTTGAGGGAGGCGAGGTCGGCGTCGGTGAGGGTCTCACCGGTGGCGTGGTAGCGCTTGGCGCCGAAGTCGTACTCCTCGGTCTCCAGCTTCACGTCCTGGGGAAGGACGGCCGAGAGGACCTTGAGGCCCTCGGCCACGACCTCCTGGCCGATGCCGTCGCCGGGAATGACTGCGAGATTGATGCTGTGAGACATGTCGGCACCCTACTCTTCGTCCCATCGTCTGACACGTTCCGTCCATCATGTGGACGAACGGACAGCCCGAACGGGCGACCGGAGCTCCGCCGGGGTCCCGTGCGGGGGACCCGGCGGAGCTGCGGATCAGTGGCCGGTGGAGCCGCCGTTGTCACGGCGGTCGAGGGCGCGCTGGAGGGCGGCGGCGGCGTTCTGGCGGGCTTCGTCGCTGGTGCGGGCGGCGGAGTGGCGGACGCGGCGGGCGGTCTGAGTTGCCATGAGGGATCGACTCCTAGAGATCAGTGATGATCCGAAAGTGCGGAGATCAGTGATGATCGAAGGCGCCGGCAGGGGCGGGGAGCGCCGCCGCAGGGGTTGCCTGCACAGGGGCGTCGCGCTCTCGACCGCCATTCGCTGATGTAGCGAGACGTTCGGCTTCTACAAAGCTAGGGCAGAGCAACGCATCTGTCTCCACAGTTACTCGGACTTCCTACTATCTGAGACGGCGCGGGACCGAGAGTCCTCCCGGGGTCTCACGAGGGTCACCCCGCGGCGGCGCGCAGCTCCCGGATGAGCGCCCGTACGGCGAGCGAGGCGGCCAGCTCAGGGGTGGTGACGTAGCCCACGGAACGCGTCGGTCGCTCCGGGCCGAGGTCGGTGACCTCGACGGAGGGCGGTGCGCCGACCAGGGAGAGCTCGGGCATCACGGCCATCCCGTAGCCGGTGCTCACCAGCGAGAGCACCGCGCCGTCGTCCTCCGCCTGCACCGTCGCGGGCGGCAGCCACTCCTGCCCGGCCCACCATTCCCTGGTGTACGAGGTGCAGTTCTCGGTCCAGTCGACGAGCGGCAGCGAGCGCGGCGCCGGGTGCCCGGCGGGGTGCACCAGCGCGTACCCCTCCTCCAGCAGGACTCCCCCGACCAGCTCGGGCGGCACCGGCGAGGTGGTCCCGATGGTCGCGATCCCCAGGTCCGCCCGCCCGTCGAGGACTTCGCCGGCCGTGCCGCGTCCGACCTCCCGCACGATCCGCACCTCGGGCACGAGCTCCGGGTGGCGCGCCGTCAGCCGCCCGAGGACACGCGGCAGCAGATGCAGCGCCGCGCTGCGGAAGGCCGCGATGCGCAGCGGCCCGGCGAGGACGTCGGGCTCGGCACCGCTCCGAGCGCCGCGCACCTCGGCCGCCATCACGTCCAGGAGCCGGAGCACCCGCCGGGCGTGCGCGACGGCCCGCCCGCCCGCCTCCGTCGGGGTGGCGCCGCTCCGCCCGCGCTCGAACAGGACGGCGCCCAGCTTGCGTTCGCTGCCGCGCACCGAGTGGGAGACGGCCGACTGGGTCATGCCGAGGGCGACGGCGGCGGCGGAGAAGCCGCGCTCGCGGTCGACGGCCACCAGGACGCGCAGTTCGCGCGGGGCCAGGTCCTCGGTCGTCACGGTTCCCACCTCGTCGTATGAGCGGCGTTCATGGATGGGCCGCTGCCATCGACGCTACCCCCTGCCCGGGCCCCGAACTGCCTCCTACGGTCTGGTCCATGACGAACGACACCATGATCACCGTCCAGCAGACCGCCCGCCCCGACGGCTTCCCGAGGCCCGACCACTTCGCCTTCGTCGAGGCCCCCGTCCCGGCACCGGAGCCCGGCACCGCCCTCGTCGAGAACGTCCTGTGGTCCGTCGACCCGTACCACCGCGAGGCGATGGACTCGGACGAGATCTGGACCCTGGACTCCCCGATGGAGGGCCGCACCCTGGGCCGGGTGCTCGACTCCCGCGACCCGGCCCTGCGCCCCGGCGACCTCGTCCTGCACCGCAAGGGCTGGCGCACCCACGCCCTGGTCACGAGGGACGAGGCGCGCCCCGTCCCGGACCTCGGCCCCGGCGTCCCGCTCGCCGCCCACCTGAGCCTGCTCGGCGGTACGGGCCTGTCGGCCTACGTGGGCCTGACCCGGATCGCGCGGCTCCAGCCGGGCGAGGACCTCTTCGTCTCCGCGGCGGCGGGCGGGGTGGGCGCGGCGGCGGGGCGGCTCGCCCGGCTGCTGGGGGCGGGGCGCCTCGTGGGCAGCGCGGGCTCGGCGCGGAAGGTGGCGTACCTGACGGAGCGGGTGGGCTTCGACGCGGCCTTCGACTACCACGACGGTCCGGTCGGCGAGCTGCTCGCGAAGGCGGCCCCGACGGGGCTCGACGCGGTCCTGGACGGGGTGGGCGGCGATCACCTGGAGGCCTCGATCGCGGCGCTGCGGCCGTTCGGCCGGATCGCCTGGGTCGGCGCGGTGGGCCAGTACCACTCGCTCTCCGCTCCCCCGCCGGCCCCGCGCAACCTCTTCGACCTGGTCGGCAAGAGCATCCGGCTGGAAGGCTTCCTCGTCAGCAACCACACGGACGCCCTGGAGGAGCTGTACGACCTCGCCGTCCCCCACCTGCGCAGCGGGGCGCTGCCCCTGGACGTGACGGTGGTGGAGGGCTTCGGGAACATCGTCGAGGCGTTCCTGGGGATGCTGCGCGGCGAGAACCTCGGAAAGATGCTGGTCGCAGCGTAGGCCCGACACCCACACCCCGACACACACCCCGAAACCCGCCCCGCCCCTCCACCCCTCACCTCTCCACTCCTACCTAGTTTGCATTCCTACCTAGCTGGTGCTCCAATACAGCCATGGCCGCAGACCGCAGATCCAGCTGGCTCAAGGGAGTCCTCGACCTGCTCGTCCTCTCCCGCCTGACCGACGGCGAGAGCTACGGGTACGAGATCGCCAAGGCACTCGCCGAGGCGGGACTCGGCGAGATCAAGGGCGGCACGCTCTATCCCGTGCTGAACCGCCTGGAGGAAGCCGGTCTGGTGGAGGCCGAGTTCCGCGCCGCCGAGCGCGGGCCGGGCCGCCGCTACTACCGGCTCACCGAGCGGGGGCGCGAGCACCTCGCCGCCGAGAGCCGCGACTGGCTGCGCTTCCACCGCGCCGTCGAGACCACGCTGCACCCAGGGGGAAGAACGACATGAGCACGAGCACGGACTCCGAGCGGTACTTCACCGAGCTGGCCGAGGCCCTGCGCGCCGCGGGCGTGCCGGAGGAGCAGATCACCACCACGGTCGAGGACCTCCGCGGACACCTCGCCGAGACGGGGGCGCACCCGGAGGAGGAGTTCGGCCCGGCCGCCGCCTTCGCGGCGCAGCTCGGCGGGATCGCCCCGCGGCCCGCCGAGCCGGACGAGCGGGCGGAGAACTGGACCTGGACGGCCGACATCTTCAACGACGTCCGCATGCTCGGCGTCCACGGCGACGAGGGCTGGGAGGTGGAGTCCCTGGACTCGCTCGGCCGGTTCGTCTGCCGTCGCTCCACGACCGCGGCGCTGCGCTGGGAGTACCGCCGCGAGGTCGTCACCGGCCGGCGCCGGACGAAGGTCCTGGCCGAGCTGGAGCCCGAGGGCTGGGAACTGTGCGGCGAGTGGCTGGTGTACGGCTACTTCAAGCGGCCCCGCGCGGCGACGGCGGGCCCGGCGGGCGCCCTGCAGGCCCCGCCGGACACGCCTCTCCGGACGCTGTTCCTGAGCCGCCGCGGCAAACTGGCGCTGGCGGTGTGGCTCGTGCTGGTCAGCGCCGCCGCGGCGGCCTGCTTCATCGGGGTGCTGGGCACGGGCGGGATGGCGATCACGATCGCCCTCGTCTCCATGTTCTCGTCCCTGTACACGTCCCGCCTGGAGACGAGCAAGGGACACGAGGAGCAGCGCCGCCCCGCGTCCTGACGCTCCCTCTCGCCTCACATGACGTCGCCGTCCCGCCAGTCGAAGACGAGCGGGGCGGCGCGGTCGGGCAACGGGCGCCCTGCGGCGGGGCGCAGGAAGGTCGACCCCTCCTCCCCCGCGAGCCGGACGATCCCCTCGGGAGCCAGGACCTCGATCCGCCCCTCCCAGACCTGCCAGCCGCGCGACCGGTAGAGCGCGGCGCCCTCGTCCGAGGCGCTGAGCGCCCCGAAGGCGTACGCGCCGTCGATGACCCGCTCAAGACCGTCCATGACGGCCCCGCCGAGCCCCCGCCGCCTGAGGTCACCGCGGACGGCGACCCCTTCGACGTACCCGATCCGGTACGAACGCCCCTGGTGGAGCACCCGCCGCAGGACGACGGCACCGTGCGCGGCGATGCCCCGCCCGTCCTCGATCCAGGCGTGGACACCGCCGAGGGCGTGGTCCCAGTCCTCGTCGGCGAAGTCGCCGTCGAAGGCGGAGTCCAGCATCGCGCGGACGGAACGGAGCCGGTCGGCCCCGAGCTCGTGGGTGGGAGCGATCCTCAGGTCGGCCATCCCCCCACCCTCCCACGCATGAGAACCGCCCCCGTCCTCAGTTGGGGGACCGAGGAGGGGGGCGGTGATCAGGGGCCTCTGGGAGGCGGGGGCGTCAGCCCATGTGGGGGTAGCCGTACTCGGTCGGCGGGACCAGCGTCTCCTTGATGGCGCGGGTCAGCGTCCAGCGCATCAGGTTCTGCGGGGCGCCGGCCTTGTCGTTCGTACCCGAGGCACGGCCGCCGCCGAAGGGCTGCTGGCCGACGACGGCGCCGGTCGACTTGTCGTTGATGTAGAAGTTGCCTGCGGCGAAGCGGAGCTTCTCCATCGTGTACGCGGCGGCCGCGCGGTCGCCGGAGATGACCGAGCCGGTGAGGGCGTAGTCCGAGACCGACTCCATCTGGGTCAGCATCTCGTCGTACTTCTCGTCCTCGTAGACGAGGACGGCCAGGATCGGGCCGAAGTACTCGGCCTTGAAGACCTCGTTCTCCGGGTCGGTGCACGCGATGACGGTCGGGCGGACGAAGTAGCCCACCGAGTCGTCGTAGGTGCCACCGGCGATGATCGTGCAGGTCGGGTCGGCCGCGGCGCGGTCGATCGCGGCCTTGTTCTTGGCGAACGAGCGCTCGTCGATGACGGCGCCGATGAAGTTCGACAGGTCGGTGACGTCACCCATGGTGATGCCGTCGACCTCCGCCGCGAACTCCTCCTTGAAGCCGTCGTTCCAGATGGAGGCCGGAACGTAGGCGCGCGAGGACGCGGAACACTTCTGGCCCTGGAACTCGAAGGAGCCACGGGTCAGCGCGGTCTTCAGGATGGCGCGGTCGGCGCTCGGGTGCGCGACGACGAAGTCCTTGCCGCCGGTCTCGCCGACGATCCGCGGGTACGAGCGGTACTTCTCGATGTTCGTGCCGACGGTCTTCCACAGGTGCTGGAAGGTCTTGGTCGAACCCGTGAAGTGGATGCCGGCCAGGTCGGGGTGGTTCAGGGCCACCTCGGAGACGGCGATGCCGTCGCCGGTCACCAGGTTGATGACGCCCTTCGGCAGGCCGGCCTCCTCCAGGAGCTCCATGAGGAGCACGGCGGAGTGGGTCTGCGTCGGGGACGGCTTCCAGACCACCACGTTGCCCATGAGGGCGGGGGCGGTGGGCAGGTTGCCCGCGATGGCCGTGAAGTTGAACGGCGTGATCGCGTAGACGAAGCCCTCCAGCGGGCGGTGGTCCAGACGGTTCCACACACCCGGGGAGTTGGCCGGCGGCTGCTCGGCCAGGATCTGGCGGGCGTACGCCACGTTGAAGCGCCAGAAGTCGACGAGCTCGCACGGGGTGTCGATCTCGGCCTGCTGGGCGGTCTTCGACTGGCCGAGCATCGTGGACGCGGCCAGCGTCTCGCGCCACGGGCCGGCGAGCAGCTCGGCGGCGCGCAGGATGATCGCGGCGCGGTCGTCGAAGGACATCGCGCGCCAGGCCGGAGCCGCGGCGAGGGCGGCGTCGACGGCGTCCTGGGCGTCCTGCGTGGTGGCGCCGCGGAAGGTGCCGATGACGGCCCGGTGGTTGTGCGGCTGGACGACCTTGAACTCCTCGCCGCCGCCGAGGCGCTTCACGCCGCCGATGGTCATCGGCAGCTCGCGCGGGTTCTCGGCCAGCTCCTTGAGCTTGACCTCGAGACGGAGGCGCTCGGGGGAACCGGGGGCGTAGCTGTGCACCGGCTCGTTGACCGGAGCGGGGACCTGGGTGACAGCGTCCATGAGTCGCAGTACTCCTTGTGAGAGGTGGGGGGCTCAGCCCTTGGTGAGGATGGAGCGGACGAAGAAGAGCAGGTTGGCCGGCTTCTCCGCGAGACGGCGCATGAAGTAGCCGTACCAGTCGGTGCCGTAGGCGGTGTACACGCGCATGCGGTGGCCCTCGGCCGCGAGCCGGTTCTGCTCCTCGCTGCGGATGCCGTACAGCATCTGGAACTCGTACTCGTCCAGCTTGCGCCCGGCACGGCGGGCCAGCTCCTGGCCGATGGAGATCAGACGCGGGTCGTGGGAGCCGATCATCGGGTAGCCCTCGCCGTCCATCAGGATCTTCATGATCCGGACGTACGCCTTGTCGATCTCGGGCTTGTCCTGGATGGCGACGGAGGCGGGCTCCTTGTAGGCGCCCTTCACGATCCGGACGCGGGAGCCGTTCTCGGCGAGGCGCCGGGCGTCGTCCTCGGTGCGGAAGAGGTAGGCCTGGATGACGCAGCCGGTCTGCGGGAAGTCCTTCCGCAGCTCCTCGTGGATGGCGAACATCGAGTCGAGGGTGGTGTGGTCCTCGGCGTCCAGGGTGACCGTGGTGCCGATCTCGGCGGCGGCCTCGACGACCGGGCGGACGTTCGCGAGGGCCAGCTCGTGGCCGCCCTCCAGCGACTGGCCGAACATCGACAGCTTGACGGACATCTCGGCGCGGGCGCCGAGGCCCAGCTCCTTGAGGCGGCCGATGAGCTCCAGGTACGCGTCCCGCGCGGCGTAGGACTGCTCGACGGTGGTGATGTCCTCACCGACGACGTCGAGGGTGACCTCCAGGCCGCGGTCCGTCAGCTCCTGGACGATCGGGACGACGTCGCCGACCGTCTCGCCGGCGATGAAGCGGGCGACGACCTGCTTGGTCCCGGGGGCGGCCGACACGAGTCGGCGCATCTTGTCGCTGCGCGACGCAGCAAGGATCACGGGACCCAGCACGGGGCACCTCCAGAAGGACAGGGTGACGAAGAGTGCTCTACCCGATCTTTCGGAAGAAAACGGGAACAGCACGGAGAACCACCGTGAAACCTATGGATCGGTCCGATCCTCTGCCATCGACAGCTGTCACGCATCCGTACGCGGCATCTCATACACATGTCTGAAGGGGTGCGAGAATGGCGCTGTGAAGGGCGATTACCAAGAACTGGTCGACGAGATCTCCGCGCTGCTGGGCGCCCCCGCGACGCTGGAGAACCGCGACTTCGGGCTGATCGCCTTCGGGGCGCACGACAGCGACGACGACACCGCGATGGACCCCGTCCGGACGCGGTCGATCCTGACCCGCAGGTCGACCCCGGCGGTCCGCGCCTGGTTCGAGGGCTTCGGCATCACCCGGGCGACGGGCCCGGTCCGCATCCCGGCGGCCCCGGACGCCGGGGTCTTCCGGGACCGGATCTGCCTTCCCGCACGTCATCGGGGTGTCGTCCTCGGATACGTCTGGCTGCTGGACGCCGAGCCCGGCCCCGCGCCCGCCCAGCTCACGGCCGCGATGGAGGTCGCCACCCGGATCGGCGGGCTCCTCGCCGACGAGGAGCGGGCGGACGCCGACCTCTCACGCGAGTTCGCCGCGGTCCTCACCGCCGGGCGCGGCTGGCAGAGCGACATGGCCGTGGCGGCGCTCCGGGCGGCTCTGGGCCCCAGCGCGGACGGGCTGCACACCCTCGTCTGCGTGACCCCCTGGCAGGGCGAGGCCCCCTCGATCCGGGCCGTCCCCGGCGCGGCGGCGGTCGCCACCCTCCCGGAGGCCGAGTCCCTCGCCGTGCTCGTGCGGCTGCGCACGGCGGAGGACCTCTCCCCCGCCCACACGGCCGCGGAGCGGCTGCGCGGCGCGGTGCCGGCCGGCATCGCGAGCCCGCGCCGCGGCCTCGCGGAGCTCCCGGCGGCCTGGCGCGAGGCCAGCACGGCGGCCCGGGCGGCCACGGCGCAGCCGACGCTCGGCCCGGTCGCGGAGTGGGCCGGGATCGGCCCGTACCGCCTGCTCGCGGCGCTCTACCACCCCGAGATCGACCCCGTCGTCGCGCCGCTGCTCGCCCCCGCCCACAGCGAACTGGCCCGCACCGCCGAGGTTTTCCTCGACAACGCGGGCCAGGCGGGCCGCACGGCCGCGGCCCTGGGCATCCACCGGCAGACGCTCTACTACCGGCTGTCCCGGGTCGAGCAGCTCACGGGCCTGGACCTGGACGACGGCGAGGACCGCCTGCTGCTCCACATGTCGCTGAAGTCCGCGAAGCTGTAGCCGGCACGGTCGCCGACGGCCCGACGGCCCGACGGGCCCCGGCCGTACGGACCTTGGCCCGACGGATCTTGGCCCGACGGGTCTTGGCCCTGCTGACCTCGGCCCGGCGGCCGGCGTGCTCAGCCGGTACGGCCGGCGGCCGGGTCCGGGCCCGCGGTGGCGGCGGCCTGCGGGACGTCGGAGCCGGGCGCCTGCGAGGGAACCGGGGGCGCCGAGGCGCCCGGACCGGACTTCGGGCCGTCCAGCCGGCGCAGCGCCGGCACGACGAGGAGGAGCACCGAGACCGCGCACCACGCGACGGCGAGGGCCACGCCCGTCTCGCGGAGTCCGGCCCACTCCACCACCAGACCGGCGAGCAGCGTGCTCACCGGCACGGCCGTCATGGACACGGCGTTCTGGAGGCCGAGGACCCGGCCCCGGACGTCCTCCGGGATGCGCTCGCTGACCAGGACGAGGAACAGCGCGGGCAGCGGACCCGCGCCGATGCCGGCGAGCACCGCGCAGGCGACGAGCACCGGCACCGGAGGGAGCAGGGCGAGCCCGGCCACGCCGACGGTCGCGACGAGCTGCGAGACGACGAGAACCGCGCGGCGGGAGAGCTTCGGCCCGATGGCCGCGTACAGCACGGAGCCGGCGATGCCTCCGACGGCCAGACAGGACACGACCAGACCGAACCCGCCCGGGGAGTCCTCGCCCACCAGGTGGACGGGGAGGACGAGGTTCTGGAGCGGGGCGAGGACCGCGATGCTCGCGGCCGACACGAGGGTGATCGTGGCGATGGTCCGGTCGCCGCGCAGCACGCCGAGGCCTCGGCGGAAATCGGCCCACGGCCCGGAGGACCCTTCGGAGCCGGGCCCGACGGCCCCGGTGGCTTCGGTGGCTTCGGTGCGGCGGCCGAGGCGCTTGGGCAGGGTGAGGGTGACCAGTCCGGCGAGGGCGGAGCAGGCCGCGGTGACCCACAGCACGGTGCTGGGGGCGACCAGGAGGATCAGGCCGCCGGCCGCCGCCGGGGCGACGACCACGACGGCACCGCCCACGCCCTCGCGGAGCCCCGCCAGACGGGCCATGTCCACCCCGGCGGCCTCGGCCACGTCGGGGGCCAGGGCCTCGCGGGCGGTCATGCCGGGGACGTCGATGAGCGCCCCGGCCGCGCCGAGGACGACGAACCAGACGAGGGTCAGTCCGATCAGGCCGTCGACCACGGGCAGCGCCGCGACGCAGAGGGCGGAGGCGAGGTCGGCGCAGACGGAGAGCCGGCGGCGGCCGACCCGGTCGATGAGCACACCGCCGACGACGGCGGAGAGCAGCATCGGGACGGCGCAGGCGGCGGCCACGAGGCCGACGGCCGACGCGTCACCGGTGCGCTGGAGCACCAGCCAGGGGAGGGCGATGCTCGCCACGGTGTTGCCCAGCAGGGACAGTCCGTGGGAGAGGAGGTAGGCGATCAGCATGGGAACTTTCTGGCGAACCGGCCGTGACGGCCGGTCGGATCGATGGACGACGGGAGGAATCGAAGAGAGGTCGAGGGAGCGGGTCGGGGGCGGCGAACGAGGGACGGGGGGCGGCTCAGCCCCGCCGTGGCACCCCGAAGGAGTGGCGGGAGAGATGGCCGACGCTGCCGAGGACCGGAAGCCGGGCCATGATCTGCGTGTCGACCAGCATCCGGGCGCGCAGCTTCGCCGGCAGTCCGCTCAGGTCGACGCCCTTGGCGGTGCCGTAGGCGCTGACCGATCCGACGAGACGCAGCCCGGCCACCTGGGCGGGGAGTTCGCGGGGGTGGTCGACGCCCCAGGCGAGCTGGGCGCCGGTGCGGCGGAAGAGGGCGAAGCGGCGGGTGGAGCCGACGGCGAACCGCGAGTACGTGTCGAGGACGAGTTCGCCGTACGGGAAGCGGGCGACGATCCGGCGCAGCGCGCGCGGGCCCTCCTCCGCCTTCAGGTACATGGACAGGCCCTCGGCGACGACCAGGACGGGGCGGTCCGTGGGTATGCGCTCGGGCCAGTCCGGATCGGTGACGGAAGCGGCGAGGGTGTGCCTGCGCGGGTGTTCGGGATGGACGCGCCGGTGGAGGTCGATGACCTCCGGCCGGTCGAGGTCGTACCACGCGACCCGGGGGCCGGGGCCGAGGCGGGTGTACCGGTCGTCGAGGCCGCAGCCGAGGTGGACCACGGTGGCGGCGGGGTGCGCGGCGAGGAAACGGCGTACCTGACGGTCGAACCAGAGGGTGCGCAGGGCCACGCCGACGGCGTTGGTCTCGTTGATCCCGAGGCGGCCGAATTCGTAGTCCGTACGGGCGACCAGCTCGGCCGCCGCGAGGTCGGCGAGCAGGGGGTGGGGCGATCGGGCGTCGAGCGCCCGCGCGTACAAGGGGGCCAGCAGGGTCTCGGCCACGCCGGTGAAGGTGATCCGTACGGGGTCGTCCGCGGAATCCGGGACGGCACCCCCCGCGACCTGCCGTAATCGGTGAATCGGCTCGGACACGCGCTCTCCTCGTTCCTCATGACGCCGGGCGGCGAGTGGCAGGAAAGGGCCGCACCGGAATACGGGTAAAGGGATTCCCAAGGCGCAGCAGTCGGTGGACCCTATGGCGCGCCCCGGCCCGCCGCAAGCGGATATCCCCCTCCCCGGCCGGCCCTCCGTTCCCGCCCCGGAGCCCGAGACAGCACTTCTGGCCTGCGAAAACGCACAGAACGCCGACGCACCCGCCCACCACCGGAAGCAGTGGTTCCTTCACCCCTCCTTCACATGTGCGCTTCCGTGATGACGTTTGTTTTCAGCCGTTGCTTTGCCAGCGCTTTTGACTGCCTTGACATGCCTCTGCGCCACCGCAGAAGCTTTCGAGGTATTGCCGAAACGAACACCTGAGGGGAGATTCCGTGCCTGGCGAACGAAAGGCCACACTGGTTTCGATGCCGTGGAACAGTGCGGTACGCCCTTCGATTCAGGTCGGTATTCTCCGGTCGGTGGCGGAGGCCGAAGGATGGGAAGTCAGCGCGCACTACGCGTATCTCGACTTCTACGGCCTCGGCCGCTCCTCGCTAGGCCTTTCCGACGAGGTGTGGGCGGACGCCTACGAAACCGTGTCGGAGAAGCTCTACCATCTGGCGGCCGGCGACTGGGTGTTCGCCCGGCGCCATGCGGAGGCCGCGGAGCGCGACGCCTATTTCGAGGTCCTGCGCGCCCACCGGGCCGACGAGAACACCATCGAACTGATCGATTCCCTCAGGGCGGTGGCGGAGGCGCACGTGGAGCGGACGGCCCGGGCACTGCTCGCGGAAGAACCCGCCGTCATCGGATTCACCTCCATGTTCAGCCAGAACGGGCCGACGCTCGCGGTCGCCGAACGACTGCGCGAACACGGCTACACCGGCGTCATCGTCATGGGCGGCAGCAACTGCGAAGG
>NZ_JBIBVC010000015.1:0-2046 GCF_043080005.1 Streptomyces sp. NPDC015130
CCCGTCGAGCGCATGATGCGCGACGCCAAGATCACCCAGATCTACGAAGGCACCAACCAGGTCCAGCGCATCGTCATGGCCCGCAACCTCCCGTAACCACCAGCCTCTCGAAAGGAGACAGGCCGTGACCCTGAAGATCGCAGTCTGTGTGAAGTACGTCCCCGACGCGACCGGCGACCGCGGTTTCGCCGACGACCTGACGACCGACCGCGAGGCCGTCGACGGCCTGCTCTCGGAGCTGGACGAGTACGCGGTCGAGCAGGCGCTGCGCATCTCGGAGGAGTCCGACGACGCCACGGTCACCGTCGTGACCGTGGGCCCGGACGATGCCAAGGACGCGCTGCGCAAGGCGCTGTCGATGGGCGCCGACAAGGCCGTCCACGTCAACGACGAGGACATCCACGGCTCCGACGTCATCGCCACCTCCGCGATCCTGGCCAAGGCCCTGGAGAAGACCGGCTTCGACCTGGTCGTCTGCGGCATGGCCTCGACCGACGGCACGATGGGCGTCCTGCCCGCGCTGCTCGCCGAGCGGCTGAACGTGCCGCAGGTGACGCTGCTGTCCGAGGTCTCGGTCGACGGCGGGACGGTGAAGGGCCGCCGCGACGGCGACTCCGCCACCGAGCTGCTGGAGGCCCCGCTGCCGGCCGTCGTGTCGGTCACCGACCAGTCCGGCGAGGCCCGCTACCCCTCCTTCAAGGGGATCATGGCCGCCAAGAAGAAGCCGGTCGAGGAGCTCGACCTGGACGACCTGGACATCGACGCCGACGAGGTGGGCCTCGCCGGGTCCTGGACCCTCGTCGACGCGGTGGCCGCCCGTCCCGCCCGTACGCAGGGCACGATCGTCACGGACGAGGGCGACGGCGGCAAGCAGCTCGCGGCCTTCCTCGCCACCCAGAAGTTCATCTGACCACCGTCGGCCAGACACCCACTCAGGAGCAATGAATCATGGCTGAGATCCTGGTTCTCGTGGACCACGCCGACGGTGCGGTCCGCAAGCCGGCCCTCGAACTGCTGACCCTGGCCCGCCGCATCGGCGAGCCCTCGGCCGTCGTGCTCGGCGCCGGCGAGGCCGCGGCCTCGATCGCCGCCACCGCCGGCGAGTACGGCGCGGCCACCGTGTACGTCGCGGACGGCGCCGAGTTCACCGACCAGCTGGTCGTCCCCAAGGTCGACGCGCTGACCCAGCTCGCGAAGGAGAAGGGGGCCGCCGCCGTCCTGGTGACCTCCTCCGGCGAGGGCAAGGAGATCGCCGCCCGCGTCGCGCTGCGCCTCGGCTCCGGTCTCATCACCGACGCCGTGGAGCTGGAGGCCGGCGAGAACGGCCCGGTCGCCACCCAGTCCGTCTTCGCCGCCTCGTACCAGGTGCGCTCGACGGTCTCGCACGGCGTCCCGGTCATCACCGTCAAGCCGAACTCCGCCGCCCCGGAGGCCGCCCCGGCCGCCGGTTCGGTCGAGAACGTGGCCGTCGCCTTCACCGGCAACGCCGCGAAGGTCGTCTCGCGCACCCCGCGCGTCTCCACCGGCCGCCCCGAGCTGACCGAGTCCGCGATCGTGGTCTCCGGCGGCCGCGGTGTCGGCGCGGCCGAGGGCTTCGCGGTCGTCGAGAAGCTGGCCGACTCGCTCGGCGCGGCCGTCGGCGCCTCCCGCGCCGCCGTCGACGCCGGCTGGTACCCGCACGCCAACCAGGTCGGCCAGACCGGCAAGCAGGTCTCGCCGCAGCTGTACGTCGCGGCGGGCATCTCCGGTGCGATCCAGCACCGCGCGGGCATGCAGACGTCGAAGACGATCGTGGCGGTCAACAAGGACGCCGAGGCCCCGATCTTCGACCTCGTGGACTACGGCGTGGTCGGCGACCTCTTCGAGGTGCTGCCGCAGCTGACGGACGAGATCGGCGCCCGCTGACCGTTCCGGCGCCCGACGGAAAGGGGGCGGTGGGGGGGGGGGGGGGGCCCCCCCCCCCCCCCCCCCGCCGACCCCCCCCCCCCCCCCCCGCCCCCCCCCGGGCCCCCCGGCCCAGCCCCGCCCCCCCCCCCCCCCCCCCCG
>NZ_JBIBVC010000015.1:2054-185778 GCF_043080005.1 Streptomyces sp. NPDC015130
GGGGGGGGGGGGGGGGGGCCGGCGGGGGGGGGGGCCGGGGGGGGGGGGGGGGCGGCGCGGCGGCGGGGGGGGGGCGGGGGGGGGGGGGGGGGGGGCGGCGGCCCCCCCCCCCCCCCCACCGCCCCCTTCGTCGTACGCGTCGCGTCAGTACCAGCCGTCGAGCGGGACCTCTTCGCAGAGCCGGACGACCGGCCGGCGACCGGTCGTGCCGACGCCCGAGGAGACCTTCACCCGGACGCCGGGACGCACCGCGTGCAGCGGGCCGTCGACGCGGCAGCGGACCGTGAAGCCCTCCGTCATGTACACCGGCCAGAGGTCCGCGTCGGCCGCCGCGACCCCGCGTCGTACGGAGATCACACCCTCGCCCACGCTGAGTTCGGGCGCCAGCTCGGTCGACCCGCAGGTCGGGCAGAGCAGTCGCTGGAAGGTCGTGGTGTGGCACCAGCGGCAGCGCTGGAAGTAGAGCTCGGCGTCGGGGCCCGCCTCTTCGGCGGCCTTGACGGCGGTCCCGCTCCTCAGTCCGGTGTGGAACACGATGGGTTCTCCTTGCACTCGGCGGCTCGACCGTGCATGGAGCAAAGATATGGCACTGAGTGCCATCAAATAAAGACCTGAGTTCCCTCAATTCGAGATACCGGAATCCCTCACGAGGGACCCGGGATCCTGTCACGAGGGAAGCGGGATCTCCTCATGGGAGACAGGGGCCCCGCCCTCAGCCCTCAGCCCTCAGCCCTCGCCGAGGCTCGACTCCACCTCGCGCACCACGCGCCACATCGGGGTGGACCGCTTGGTGATGACCACCACGACGTCCTCGCTCTCCTCGGCCGGCGCGTCCGCCACCGCGGCCGGGCTCCAGGTCCCCCGGACGAACTCCAGGGCCTGGTCCACCTCCGCCAGCGGGTCGCCCTCGCCGCCCGAGCGCAGCCAGTGGCGCAGGGCGTGGTTGTGGGCGGCGACGACGGCCGCCGCGACCACGTTGGCGCGCAGGGTGCCGTCCCGGCGGTCGGCCCAGCGGGTGCGCAGGTAGTCGCCGAGGGTCTTCTCGTACCGCCAGACGACCGAGAGCTCGTACGTCCGCAGCCCGGCCACCTCGCGGGTGAGCCGGTAGCGCTGCACAGAGAAGGTCGGGTTCTCGGCGTACATCCGCATGACGAGCCGGGCGGCGTCGCAGACGCGGACGATGGGGTCGTCGGAGTCGGCGCTCGCGGCGAGGAAGCGGGTCATGTCGGCGAGGCACTGCTCGTGGTCGGGGAAGACCACGTCCTCCTTCGACGGGAAGTACCGGAAGAAGGAGCGGCGGCCGACGCCCGCGAGCGTGACGATGTCGTCGACGGTGGTCTGCTCGTAGCCGCGCTCCAGGAAGAGCTGGAAGGCCGCGGCGATGAGGGAGTCCCGCATCGCGGGCTTCGGAGAGTTCGTCGAGGCTGTTCCCATGGCCCGAACCTAACACCCGAACGACTCGATGCGGCACTTGGTGTCGGAGGATTCCGGCACCGAGTACCGCATCGAGGGTACGGAGGGTCAGGTCAGGGTCAGCGGGGAGCCATGCGCAGGGCGCCGTCCATCCTGATCGTCTCCCCGTTGAGGTAGTCGTGCTCGACGATCATCGTGACCAGCCGGGCGTACTCCTCCGGGCGCGCGAGGCGCTGCGGGAAGGTGACGCTCGCCGCGAGGCCCGCCCTGACCTCCTCGCCGAACCCGGCCATCATCGGGGTGTCGACGATGCCGGGCGCGACGGTGACGACCCGGATGCCGAACTGGGCGAGGTCGCGGGCCGCGGTGACGGTCATGCCCGCGACACCCGCCTTGGAGGCGGCGTAGGCGATCTGGCCGACCTGGCCCTCGAAGGCGGCGATCGAGGCGGTGTTCACGACGAGGCCGCGCTGTCCGTGCTCGTCGGGCTCGTGCCGGGCGATGGCCTCGGCGGCGAGCCGCATCACGTTGAAGGTGCCCAGCAGGTTCACGTCGAGGACCGTGCGGAACAGGTCGAGGTCGTGCGGCCCCTTGCGGCCCAGGATGCGGGCGGAGGGGGCGATGCCCGCGCAGTTCACGGCGAGCCGGAGCTCGGCGCCGTCGGCGTCGATCGCGGCCAGGGCCTCGCGCACCTGGCCCTCGTCGGTGACGTCCGCGACGAGCAGCCGCACACCCTCGGGCAGCGGCCCGGCGGCGGCGACGGCCTTGTCCAGGTCGAGACCGTAGACGGTGGCGCCACGGGCGGCGAGCGCGGCGGCCGTGGCGGCGCCGAGGCCGGAGGCGGCGCCGGTGACGAGAGCGGCGGAGCCGGCGATGTCCATGGAACTCCTCGTTCGTATCGTGCGGGTGGGACCCTGCCGCCGGGATGGCCGCCGGATCGGGCGCGTGCCCGCGGTGGACCGCGCGGTCCGCGCGATCTGCGCCGCCCACCATAGAACCGCAGGCAGCGCCCCCGGAAGCGGAACCAGGACATGCGCTGTCGGAGGCCGCCCGGTCGAGGACCTCCGCCAGGGCGCGAACGAGTGACGCGCGGGAGCGCGTCCTGGCCGCGGCGACGAGGCCGGGATCCGTCAGAAGGGCTTGGTCGGCAGGTACTTGCCGTCCAGCGTGATCACGGCGCGCTCACCGCCCTCGGGGTCGGCGACCTTCTTCACGTCCAGCCTGAAGTTGATCGCGGAGACGATGCCGTCGCCGAGCTGCTCGTGGACCAGGGCCTTCAGGGTGGTGCCGTAGACCTGGAGCATCTCGTAGAAGCGGTAGATCGTCGGGTCGGTCGGGATGCCGCCGTCGATCGAGCCCCGGGTGGGGATCGTGCGCAGCAGCCGTACCGCGTCCTCGTCCAGACCGAGGAGCTCGGCGACCGCCCGCGCGGACGCCTCCGGCAGCGGGTGCTGGCCGAGGACGGCGGCGGTGGTGTAGGCGACGGAGAGCTCCGCGGCCTCGGCGATCTGCTGCCAGGTCAGGTCCTTGACGGTCTTGGCCTCGACGGCGGCGACCGCGAGCTCGCGGCGGGCGGTGGGGTCGAACTGGGCGTGCGCCATGAGGAGTGTCCTTCTCTTCTGCAGGGGTTACGGGAGTGGGGGGTTACGGGAGTGGAGTGAGGGGTTACCCGGGTCAGGCGGCGGAGACGGCCGGGCGGGCGACGGTGTCGAGCTCCTCGACGGAGCCCGCCGCGATGTCGAAGACCCAGCCGTGCAGCCGTACCTCTCCCGCGGCCAGGGCGCGGGCGACGGACGGGTGGGTGGCGAGGTTGGCCAGCTGGGCGGCGACGTTCTCGCGCACCAGGGCGGCCACGTCGCCCTGGCGTCCGGCCGCGGCGGCGCGGGCCACGGAGGCGCCCGCGTGGCGCAGCCAGGCGGCGACGGCGGGCGCGGAGCCGAGGTCGTGCCCCTCGGCGAGCGCGGTCATCGCTCCGCAGGCGGAGTGCCCGCAGACGATGACGTCCCGGACGCCGAGGACCGCGACGGCGTGCTCGACGCCGGCGGCGACCGCGTCGGCGTCCGGGGTGTGGGCGGGGACGAGGTTGCCGGCGGTGCGGATGACGAAGAGTTCGCCCGGGTCGGTCTGGGTGATCAGCTCGGGGACGACACGGGCGTCGGAGCAGCCGATGAAGAGGGTTCGGGGACGGTGGACGGTGGCCAGGCGGGCGAAGAGGCCGGCCTTGGCGGGGAAGACCTCCCGCTGGAAGCGGTCGATTCCCTCGGCGAGGTGAGGCATGTCCTCACCCTGCACGAACAGGGGCTATAGCGTCCAAGACCGACCATCGATCTCTGCCATAGATGCCATCTATACGAGGTCTACACTCGCCCCATGCAGCCGGAACTCCGCCATCTCCGCTATCTCCTCGCCGTCGCCGAGCAGGCCAGCTTCACGCGCGCGGCGGAGGAGCTCCGTATCGCCCAGCCGACGCTGTCCCAGCAGATCAAGCAGCTGGAGAAGGCCCTCGGGGCCCAGCTCCTGGACCGCACGGGCCGGACCGTGCGCCTCACGGACGCCGGGGAGACGTACGCGCGCTACGCCCGGCGCGCGCTCCGGGACCTGGCGGCGGGCGAGCGGGCGGTGCTCGACGTACGGGACCTCTCGCGCGGCCACCTCCGGCTGGCGGTCACCCCCACCTTCACCGCGTACCTCACGGGTCCGCTCGTCGCCGCGTTCCACACGCGCCACCCCGGGATCACCGTGGAGGTGCGGGAGCTGACGCAGGACCGCATCGAGGCCGAACTCCTCGCGGACCGGGTGGACCTCGGCATCGCCTTCGAGGGCGTCCACCTCGCGGGCGTCGAGGCGACGGGGCTCTTCACGGAGACCCTCGGCCTCGTCGTCGGCCCGGCCCATCCGCACGCCGGCCGCACCGAGCCGCTGCCGGTCGACGAGTTGACCGATCATCAGCTGGCTTTGCTGAGCGGGGACTTCGCCACCCGCCGACATGTCGACACGTACGTGACGGAGCACCGGGTGGCGCCCCGGATCGTGGTGGAGGCCAACTCGGTCAGCGCGCTCACCGAGATCGTCCGGCGTACCGCCCTGGCCACGGTCCTCCCCGACGCCGTCACGCGCGACCACCCGCACCTGACGCCCGTCCCGCTCTCCCCCGCGCTCCCGTCCCGCGGCGTCGCCCTCCTGCGCCGGACCGGCGGCCACCGGAGCGCGGCCGCCGAGGCCTTCGCCGAACTGGCCGCCACGGAGGCCGTACCGGGCGGCGGGCCGGACCGGGATCATCCGATCGGTTGACCCGGGGGTCGGCCGTTGAGGCCGCCGGGTGCAGCCGGGACGCCGACGGGACGGGGTGCGCCACGACACCAGGATGGAAGGGAGAGCGGGCGTCGTCTCCCCGACGGCCCGCGCGATTCCCCGAGTTCACTGGAGCGGACCCCCATGAAGCACGTGAAGAAGGCCTCGACGCGCACCCGTGCCGTGACGGGCGGCGCACTCGCCGCGGCCATCGCGCTCGGCGCCTTCGGTGCCTACTCCGCCAACGCCACCGACGAGGACGCCGCCGCCCCGGCCGCTGCCGTCGCCAAGGCGGACGCCAAGAACAAGAACACCACCCGGTCGACGCACCTGACGATCGAGGCCGCCACCCAGGCCGCGCAGGCGACGCTGGACGCCGCCGAGAAGGAGAACCAGCGCGTCTCCGTCGCCGTCGTGGACCGCAACGGCAACACCGTCGTGACCCTGCGCGGCGACGGCGCCGGCCCGCAGTCCTACGAGTCCGCGATCAGGAAGGCGTACACCGCCGTCTCCTGGAACGCCCCCACCTCCGAACTCGCCAAGCGCCTCGCCCAGGCCCCCAACCTCAAGGACATCCCCGGCACCCTCTTCCTCGGCGGCGGCGCCCCCGTCACCGCCAAGGGCGCCCCCATCGCGGGCATCGGCGTCGCCGGCGCCCCCTCCGGCGACCTGGACGAGAAGTTCGCCCGGGCCGGCGTCGCCACCCTCGGCAAGTAGGTGACGGCGCCGCCCAGGAGAGGCGGGTTACGCCGTCGGCCGCGCCAGGCCCCGGCTGATGACCAGCCGCTGGATCTGGTTCGTGCCCTCGAAGATCTGCATGATCTTCGCCTCGCGCATGAAGCGCTCCACCGGGAAGTCGCGGGTGTAGCCGTAGCCGCCGAGGACCTGGACCGCGTCCGTGGTGACCTTCATGGCCGTGTCGGTGGCGATGAGCTTGGCCGCGCTGGCCTGGCGGCTGAAGGGGCGGCCGAGGTCGCGGCGGCGGGCCGCGTCCAGGTAGGTGGCGCGGGCCGCGTCGACCGCCGCGGCCATGTCGGCGAGGAGGAAGCCGAGGCCCTGGTGGTCGACGAGCCGGCGGCCGAAGGTGGTGCGCTCGTTGGCGTACTCGACGGCGGCGTCCAGGGCGGCCTGGGCCAGGCCCGTCGCGCAGGCGGCGATGCCGAGGCGGCCGCTGTCGAGGGCGCTGAAGGCGATCTGGAGGCCCTGGCCCTCGGCCCCTATGCGCCGGTCGGCCTCCAGGAGGGCGCCGTCCCAGTACGCGGAGGTGGTCGGGACCGCCTGGAGGCCCATCTTGCGCTCGGGCAGGCCGAAGCTGAGTCCTTCGGCGGCGCCGGGCGCGAGGAAGCACGAGATGCCGTGGCTGCCGGGCGCGGTGCGGGCGAAGAGGGCGTAGAAGTCGGCCTTGCCGCCGTGGGTGATCCAGGCCTTGGTGCCGGTCACGCGGTAGCCGCTGCCGTCCTCCTGGAGCTCGGCCTTGCAGGCGAGGGCGGCCGCGTCCGAGCCGGCCTGCGGCTCGGAGAGGCTGTAGCCGCCGATGGTGCGGCCCTCCAGCATCGCGGGCAGCCAGCGCTCCTTCTGCTCGGCGGTGCCGAAGGTGTGGAGCGGGTGGCAGGCCAGCGTGTGGACGCTGGTGGCGACGGCGACGGCCGCCCAGCGGGCGGCGAGCTCCTCCAGGACCTGGAGGTAGACCTCGTACGGCTGGCCTCCGCCGCCGTACTCCTCCGGGTAGGCGAGGCCGAGGAGCCCGGCCTCGCCGAGGGTGGTGAAGAGACCTTCGGGATAGGTCTCGGCGGCCTCGTGCTCGTTCACCCGCGGAGAGAGCTCCTTGTCGGCGATCTCCCGGGTGAGGGCGATGAGGTCCGCCGCTTCGGGGGTGGGAAGCAGGCGGTCGACATCCATGGCGACTCCAGCGGCGCGCAAAGTGGTACTGGGGCAGGTACTGCAGTACCGCTCAGCGTAGCGCAGACGGGTTCGCACGTAACCCCCGCGCCGTGTCCGCCGCGGCGCCCCGGCCCTCCCACACCCCCCGACCCGCACCGCCCCACGCGTCGAGCCCCGCACCGAGCTCGACCGCCCCGCCTCACCAGGGCTCAAGGCCCCGGCAGGAGGCGGCCTGGAATACTGGCGGGGTGATCGAGACCACCTCCGCCGACGCCCCGAAGCTGACGGGCCGCGGGGCGGCGCGCCGCTCCGCCCTCTTCGAGGAGCTCGTCGCGCTGCTCGTCGGCGAGGGCTTCGCCCGCCTGACGCTCGACGACCTGGCCGCCCGGCTGCGCTGCTCGAAGCGCACGCTGTACGGCCTGGCCGGCAGCAAGGAGCAGCTCGTCCGGGCGGCGGTCGTGCACTTCTTCCGGCGGGCCACGGCCCGGGTCGAGGCGGTCCTCGCCGCCGCGACGGACCCCGCCGAACGGCTGGCGGCCTATCTGCGCGCCGTCTCTGCCGAGCTGGCGCCGGTCTCGCCGCAGTTCTTCGACGACGTGGCCGCCTTCGAGCCGGCCGCCGAGGTGTACGAGCGCAACACGCGCGCGGCGGCCGGCCGGGTCCAGCAGCTCATCGAGGAGGGCGTGCGCGCGGGGGTCTTCCGGGAGGTGCACGTGACCTTCGCGGCGGACGTGATCTCCTCGGTGATGGTCCGCATCCAGCGGCGCCAGGTGGCCGCGGCGACCGGTCTGGCCGACGCGGAGGCGTACGAGCAGCTGGCGGAGTTGCTGCTCAGCGGCCTGCGCAGGACCTGAGGCGAAGAGGCCACGTGCGAGAGCGGTATGTTTCGGCTCCGGCCGGACGAGTCCACCAGGGGGCCAAGTGACCACGCGGAACGGTCGCACGGTGCGTGACCTGCGGCGCGAGAACCGCACCGCCGTCCTGCACCGTCTGTACTTCGACGGGCCGATGAGCCGCTTCTCGCTGGGGCCCGCGACCGGACTGAGCTCGGGCTCGGTCAGCAACGTGGTCGCCGAACTCCTCGCGGAGGGCCTCGTGGAGGAGGCCGGCAGCGTCGACTCGGCCGGCGGCCGGCCCCGTATCCTCCTGCGGATCACTCCGGGCAGCGGCTGCATGATCGGTGTCGACGTCGGCGAAACCCGGGTCAGGGTCGAGCTTTTCGACCTCATGCTCACCGAACTGGCCCGCGCGGAGCGCCCGTTGGCGGTCGAGGGCTCTCCCGCCCACGAGCGGTACGAGGTCGGGCTGGTCGTCGGTCTCGTCCGCGACGCGGTCGCGGAGGTGCTCCGGGCGGCGGACGTCCCCGCCGAGCGGCTCCTCGGCGTCGGGGTCGGGGTGCCCGGCATCGTGGCCCGTACCGCCGAGGGCGGTGCCGTCGTGCACGGGCAGACCATCGGCTGGGACGCCGTCCCGCTGGAGCGGCTGCTGCGCGAGGCCGTGGAGCTGCCGGCCTCGGTCCCGTACCGGATCGACAACGGCGCCAAGACGCTCGGCCAGGCGGAGATGTGGTTCGGGGCCGGGAGGGGCGCGCGGAGCGCCGTCGTCGCGCTCTTCGGCTCGGGCGTCGGCGCCTGTGTGGTGACGGACCCGGTGGGTCCGGGACGCGCGCTCGAATGGGGCCACCTGACGGTACGGGTCCGGGGGCGCCGCTGCCGCTGCGGCGCCCGGGGCTGCCTGGAGGCGTACGCGGGCGCGGGCGCGCTGCTCGACCGGTGGCGCGAGGCGGGCGGGGCCGTACCGGCCGGGGAGGACGAGGAGACGGCGCTGACCGCGATGCTGGCGGCCGCGTACCCCGCCGACGCGGGCGGGACGCCGGACGCGACGGCGCTGGGCGTCCTGGAGGAGACCGCCGAGTACGTGGGCGCCGGCTTCGCCGACCTGATCAACCTCTTCCAGCCCGAGCGGATCCTCGTCGGCGGCTGGGCGGGCCTCCAGCTCGGGACCCGCTTCCTGGAGACGGTCAGGGGGCACGCGAAGGAGTACGCGCTGGCGTACCCGGCGGCGCGGGTCGAGATCGCGATGGGGACGCTCGGCACCGACGCGGTGACGGTCGGTGCCGCGATCCTGCCGCTCGCCGACTTCTTCGCCCGGGGCGGCCGCCGCGCGGACCCGGACCCCACGGAGGAGGAGCCGGCCTGGGCCCCGACCGTACGGGGGCGGGAGGCCCGCTGACCGGGGGTCGCCTCAAGGCACCCGAAGCGTCCGAAGGACCGAAGGACCCGAAGGACCAGAAGGACCCGAGGAAATCCGCAAGAGCCCGGAGCCGCCCGGAAATGCGCCCGGAGCGCCCGAAAGCGCTCGGAAGACGCTCGAAGCGCCCCGGATCCCCGGGGCGCCCCGGATGCTCGACGCCGCTCAGGCGACCGAGCCTATGCGGCCGTCCGGCTCGCGCGGGCCGTCGTGGTGGATCGGGGTGTGGGCGCCGGTCAGGGAGGCGCCGCTGCCGCCGCGGCGGTTGGCGACGATCTCCGCGCCGATGGACAGGGCGGTCTCCTCCGGCGTACGGGCGCCGAGGTCCAGGCCTATCGGGGAGCGCAGCCTGGTGAGTTCGAGCTCGGTGACGCCGACCTCGCGCAGGCGCTTGTTGCGGTCCTCGTGGGTGCGCCGGGAGCCCATCGCGCCGATGTAGGCGACGGGAAGCTTCAGGGCGGCCTTGACGAGCGGCACGTCGAACTTGGCGTCGTGGGTGAGGACGCACAGCACGGTGCGGCCGTCGACCTCCGTCGACTCCAGGTAGCGGTGGGGCCACTCGACGACGATCTCGTCGGCCTCGGGGAAACGGGCGGGCGTCGCGAAGACGGGCCGCGCGTCGCAGACGGTGACGTGGTAGCCGAGGAACTTGCCGACGCGCACGAGGGCGGAGGCGAAGTCGATGGCACCGAAGACGATCATGCGGGGGGCGGGGACGGAGGACTCGACCAGGAGGGTCAGCGGCTGTCCGCAGCGGCTGCCGTCCTCGCCGATCTCCACGGTGCCGGTGCGGCCCGCGTCGAGCATCGCGCGGGCCTCGCCCGCCGCGGTGCGGTCCAGTTCGGGGTGGCCCCCGAGCTTCCCCTCGTACGAGCCGTCGGGGCGGACCAGGAGGGCCTTGCCCATCAGGTCGTCGGGACCCGAGACGATCCGGGCCACGGCCGCCGCCTCCCCAGCGGAGGCGGCCGCGAGCGCGGCGGGGTAGACCCCGCCGCGGACCGGGGTGACGAGGATGTCGATGATGCCGCCGCAGGTCAGGCCGACCGCGAAGGCGTCCTCGTCGCTGTAGCCGAAGCGCTCGACGACGGTCCTGCCGTCTTCGAGGGCCTGCTGGCAGAGCTCGTAGACCGCGCCCTCCACACACCCTCCGGAGACCGAGCCGATCGCCGTGCCGTCGCTGTCGACGGCGAGGGCGGCTCCGGGCTGCCGGGGTGCGCTGCCGCCGACGGCCACCACGGTGGCGACGGCGAACGTGCGTCCCTGCTCGACCCACCGGTGCAGCTCTTCGGCGATGTCCAGCATTTCGGTCTCCTTGGGTGTGTGCGGAGGGCGACGGTACGTCGTCAGCTGACGCCCAGCCAGCCTTCGATCGGGTGAAGGGCGAAGAACACGATGAAGATCGCGGTCAGGCACCACATGAACGCGCCGACCTCGCGGGCCTTGCCCTGCGCCACCTTGATGACGGTGTAGGCGATGACGCCGGCGGCGACACCCGGAGTGATGCTGTAGGTGAACGGCATCAGCACGACGGTCAGGAAGACCGGGATGGCGACGGAGCTGTCGCCCCAGTTCACGTGCTTGGCGTTCATCATCATCATCGCGCCGATGACGACCAGGGCGGCGGAGCCGACCTCGCGGGGCACGATCTGCGTGAGCGGCGTGAAGAAGAGGCAGGCCGCGAAGAACAGGCCGGTGATGACGGAGGAGAAGCCGGTACGGGCTCCCTCGCCGACGCCGGTGGCGGACTCCACGAACACGGTCTGGCCGGAGGCGCCGGAGACGCCGCCGATCGCGCCGCCCGCGCCGTCGATGAACAGCGCCTTGGACAGGCCCGGCATGCGGCCCTTGTCGTCGGCCAGGTTGGCCTCGGTGCCGACGCCGATGATGGTGGCCATGGCGTCGAAGAAGCCGGCGAGGACCAGGGTGAAGACGATCACGCCGACCGTGATGTAGCCGACGTCGCCCCAGCCGCCGAAGTCGACGTCGCCGAAGAGCGAGAAGTCGGGGGCCGAGACCGCGCTGCCCTTGAGCTCCGGCGAGCCGTTGGCCCAGGCGCCCGGGCCCTTGGCCGGGATGTCGGCGACCGCGTTGACGATCAGCGAGATGACCGTGCCGGCGACGATGCCGATGAGGATCGCGCCCGGGATCTTGCGGGCCTGGAGGGCGAAGATCGCGAGGAGGGTGACGGCGAAGATCAGTACGGGCCAGCCGACGAGTTCACCGCCGGAACCCATGGTGATGGGCGGGCCGAACTGCGGGCCGGCGCCGACGAAGCCGGCCTTGTTGAAGCCGATCAGCGCGATGAAGAGGCCGATGCCGATGGTGATGCCGTGCTTGAGCGCGAGGGGGATCGCATTCATGATCATCTCGCGGAGACCGGTGACCACCAGGAGGCAGATCACCAGACCGTAGACGACGCACATGGCCATGGCCTGCGGCCAGGTCATCTGGGGCACGACCTGGGTGGCGAGCACACCGGAGACACTGAGGCCGGCCGCCAGGACGAGCGGGACCTTGCCGATGAAGCCCATCAGCAGGGTGGTCACCGCCGCCGCGAGGGCGGTCGCCGTGATGACGGCGGAGGAGCCGAGGACGTTCTTCTCGACGTCCGGGCCTCCGAGGAGGATCGGGTTGAGCAGGAGAATGTACGCCATCGCCATGAAGGTGGTGACGCCGCCGCGGATCTCCGTCGCGACGGTGGATCCTCTCTCCGAGATGTGAAAGTACCGGTCGAGCCAAGAACGGCCGGCGGGGACGTTGGAGCCGGAGCCCGCGTCCTCCGATGCGGTCTTGGGCTCCACAGACGACTGGGTCATGGGGCCTACTCCCAAGGTTCAAAGGGGCACCCGCATCAGACTTCGAAGGGATTCTGATCTGGTGAAGCTGCGGGATTTGGGATGCTGCGTGGGCTGCACGACCCGGGGGACGGCCCGAGGCGAACGGAGTGAAACGGTCTTGCTGGGTACTACGGGGGACTGCTGGGGTACTGCGGGGTGGTGCCGGTACTGCGGGTGGTGCTGGTGTTGCTGAGGGGTTACTCCGGGCGGTGCGGGCGGTGGAAGTGTGACGTTCCTGGGAGGCACGCACCGCCCGGAGAGTCCTAGAGGGTGCCGGTGAGCGCCTCGGGGCGGACCGGCGTCTTGTTGAGCTCCAGGCCCGTCGCCGCCCGGATCGCCGCGAGGACGGCCGGGGTGGACGACAGGGTCGGGGCCTCGCCGATGCCCCGGACGCCGTACGGCGCGTTGGGGTCGGCCAGCTCGAGGTAGTCGACCGGGATGGTCGGCGTGTCGAGGATGGTCGGGATCAGGTAGTCCGTGAAGGAGGGGTTCCTGACCTTCGCGGTCTTCGGGTCGACGATGATCTCCTCCATCACCGCGACGCCCAGGCCCTGGGTGGTGCCACCCTGGATCTGGCCGATCACGGAGAGCGGGTTGAGCGCCTTGCCGACGTCCTGGGCGCAGGCCAGTTCGATGACCTTGACCAGGCCGAGCTCGGTGTCGACCTCCACCACCGCGCGGTGCGCGGCGAAGGCGTACTGGACGTGTCCGTCGCCCTGGCCGGTGACGAGGTCGAAGGCCTGGGTGGGACGGTGCCTCCACTCCTCCTCCACCTCCACGGCCTGGTCCTCGAGGACGTCGGCGATGGTCGCGAGGGCCTCGCCGCCGTCGGTCACGACCTTGCCGCCCTCCAGGAGGAGTTCGGCGTTGGCCCAGGCCGGGTGGTACGAGCCGAACTTGCGCCGGCCGATCTCCAGGACCTTCTCGCGGACGATCGCGCAGGAGTTCTTGATGGCGCCGCCGGTCATGTACGTCTGGCGGCCCGCGGAGGTCGAACCGGCCGAGCCCACCTGGGTGTCGGCGGGGTGGATCGTGACCTGCTGGACGCCGAGCTCGGTACGGGCGATCTGCGCGTGGATCGTGACGCCGCCCTGGCCGACCTCCGCCATGGCGGTGTGGACCAGCGCGACGGGCTCGCCGTTGATGACCTCCAGGCGGATCTTGGCGGTCGAGTAGTCGTCGAAGCCCTCGGAGAAGCCGACGTTCTTGATGCCGACCGCGTAGCCGACGCCCCGTACGACGCCCTCGCCGTGCGAGGTGTTGGACAGGCCGCCCGGCAGCGCGCGGACGTCCGCGCCCTCGCCGGCGGTCTCCCACTGGCGCTCCGGCGGCAGCGGGCGGGACTTGACGATGCGGAGCAGCTCGGCGACCGGGGCCGGCGAGTCCACGACCTGGCCGGTCGGCATGATCGTGCCCTGCTCCATGGCGTTGAGCTGGCGCAGCTCCACCGGGTCCATGCCCAGCTTGGCCGCGAGCTTGTCCATCTGGGCCTCGTAGGCGAAGCAGGCCTGGACCGCGCCGAAGCCGCGCATGGCGCCGCAGGGCGGGTTGTTGGTGTAGAGGCCGATCGCCTCGATCTCGACGTCCTCGATGACGTACGGGCCGACCGAGAGGGAGGAGGCGTTGCCGACGACCGATGCCGTGGACGACGCGTAGGCGCCGCCGTCGAGCACGATCTTGCACTTCATGTGCGTGAGCTTGCCGTCCTTGGTGGCGCCGTGCTCGTAGTAGAGCTTCGCCGGGTGACGGTGGACGTGCCCGAAGAAGGACTCGTACCGGTTGTAGACCATCTTGACCGGCTTGCCGGTGCGCAGCGCGAGGATGGAGGCGAGGATCTGCATGGAGATGTCCTCGCGACCGCCGAAGGCGCCGCCGACGCCCGCCATGGTCATGCGGACCTTCTCCTCGGGCAGGCCGAGGCAGGGCGCGATCTGCTTGAGGTCCGAGTGCAGCCACTGGGTGGCGACGTAGAGGTCGACGCCGCCGTCCTCGGCCGGTACGGCGAGGCCGGACTCGGGGCCGAGGAAGGCCTGGTCCTGCATGCCGAAGGTGTACTCGCCCTTGACGATCACGTCGGCGCGCTTGGCGGCCTCGGCCGCGTTGCCGCGGATGATCGGCTGGCGGTGCACGATGTTCGGGTGCGGGACGTGACCGGAGTGGTGGTCGTCGCGGTTCTCGTGGACCAGGATCGCGTCCGGGGCGAGGGCCGAGGCCTCGTCCGTGATGACCGGGAGCTCCCGGTACTCGATCTGGATCTTGGCGGCGGCGCGGCGGGCCGTCTCCGGGTGGTCGGCGGCCACGAGGGCGACCGGCTCACCGTGGTGGCGGACCTTGCCGTAGGCGAGGACCGGGGTGTCCTGGAACTCCATGCCGTAGTTCTTCGCGGCCGGCAGGTCCTCGTGGGTCAGGACGGCGTAGACGCCGTCCATCGCGAGGGCCTCGGAGGTGTCGATGGACACGATCTCGGCGTGCGCGACGGTGGAGCGGAGGATCTGCCCCCACAGCATGTCCTCGTGCCACATGTCCGAGGAGTAGGCGAACTCGCCGGTGACCTTGAGGGTGCCGTCTGGGCGGAGCGTGGACTCGCCGATGCCGCCCTTGACGTGGTTCTGGGTGACGTCGCGGGGGATGCCCGTGGTGGTGCCAGCCATGATCAGACCGCCTCTCCCTGACGGGCGGCCGCGAGGCGGACCGCGTCGAGGATCTTCTCGTAACCGGTGCAACGGCAGAGGTTGCCGGAGAGCGCCTCACGGATGTCCGCGTCCGACGGGGACGGGTTGCGCTCCAGCATCTCGTCGGCGGCGACCAGCAGACCGGGGGTGCAGAAGCCGCACTGGACGGC
This sequence comes from Streptomyces sp. NPDC015130, assembly GCF_043080005.1. Classification (NCBI taxonomy): domain Bacteria; kingdom Bacillati; phylum Actinomycetota; class Actinomycetes; order Kitasatosporales; family Streptomycetaceae; genus Streptomyces; species Streptomyces sp. NPDC015130. The sequence goes on from NZ_JBIBVC010000015.1 coordinate 16,569, forward strand.
GCCGGCGTCAATGAACGCCTGCTGGATCGGGGAGAGTTCGACGCCCTCGCCGGTCTGCGAGTCCTGACCGGGCTTCGCCTCCCACTTCTTGGCGGCGTCGAGCGAGGTGCCGCAGGCGCCGGTGGCGCAACCGGCGTGCTCCGCACGCTCCTTGGCGAAGTCGGCGAGGCCCTCGACCGTGACGACCTCGCGGCCCTCGGCCTGGCCGGCGGCGACGAGGCAGGAACAGACGGGCACGCCGTCGAGGCGGACCGTGCAGGAACCGCACTCGCCCTGCTCACAGGCGTTCTTGGAGCCGGGGAGGCCCAGCCGCTCACGCAGGACGTAGAGGAGGGACTCGCCCTCCCAGACGTCGTCGGCTTCCTGGGGACGGCCGTTGACCGTGAAATTGACGCGCATGGTTATGCAGCTCCCTCAAGCGTGCGGCCGCTTCCGCGGTACTGCTCCCAGGTCCAGCCGAGCTGGCGGCGGGCCATGATGCCGACGGCGTGGCGCCGGTACTTGGCGGTGCCTCGGACGTCGTCGATCGGGTTGGCGGCGGCCGAGCAGAGATCGGCGAACTGCTTGGCGACCGACGGGGTGATGATCTTGCCGTTGTCCCAGAAGCCGCCCTCCTCCAGAGCCGCGTTCAGGAAGGCCTCGGCCTCCTTGGCGCGGATGGGGGTCGGCGCGGCCGAGCCGATGCCGGTGCGCACGGTCCGGGTCTCCGGGTGCAGGGCCAGGCCGAAGGCGCAGACGGCGATGACCATCGCGTTGCGGGTGCCGACCTTGGAGTACTGCTGGGGGCCGTCCGCCTTCTTGACGTGGACGGTCTTGATGAGCTCGTCGGGCTGCAGCGCGTTGCGCTTCACGCCCGTGTAGAACTCGTCGATCGGGATGAACCGGCTGCCGCGGACCGACTCGACCTCGACCTCGGCACCCGCGGCGAGCAGGGCCGGGTGGGCGTCACCGGCGGGCGAGGCGGTGCCGAGGTTGCCCCCGACGCCGCCGCGGTTGCGGATCTGCGGGGAGGCGACCGTGTGGGAGGCGAGCGCCAGACCCGGAAGCTCGGTCCGCAGGTTCTCCATGATCTGGGTGTACGGGACGGACGCGCCGAGGCGGACGTTCTCCTCCCCGACCTCCCACTCACGCAGCAGCTCGATACGGTTCAGATCCAGGAGGTACTCGGGGCGCCGGTGGTCGAAGTTGATCTCGACCATGATGTCGGTGCCACCCGCAATGGGCACGGCCGTGGGGTGCTCGGCCTTGGCGGCGAGCGCCTCCTCCCAGCTGGCGGGGCGAAGGAAGTCCATGGTGGCTCTCTTCTAGTGATGATCGGGGGTCGAACAGATGGGCCCGGGGGGACGGCCGGCCCTCGACGTCATGTTCATGTGCTGTTAACGCGGTGTGTGGCCTAGTACACAAGCCCACCTTCGCCCGGGTGCAGTCACCGAAAACATGAAGGAGTTGGCTGGGTCCCGTTGTCGTCTTGTAGATTCGAACGAAAGGCGGGAAACAGAAACCTCTCCGTTTTCCCCTGGAAACGGTGGCACCACGCCACCGTCGACAACGCGACACCCACGATCACCCACTCGAAGGAACGGCGGCGACACGATGCGGCTGCGCGCACTGCTGGAGAACGACGCGCTGGGGCTGCGCCTGCTCGGCGGCGAGGACGAGCTGGACCGCACGGTCCGCGGCGTGATGACGACGGACCTCAAGGATCCCAGCCGTTACCTTTCCGGCGGCGAGCTGGTGCTCACCGGCCTCGCCTGGCGGGCGGACCCGTCCGACGCGGAGCCCTTCGTCCGGATCCTGGCCTCGGCCGGGGTGGCCGCCCTGGCGGCGGGCGAGGCGGAGCTCGGCGACATCCCCGACGATCTCGTACAGGCGTGTTCACGCCATCGTCTGCCGCTCTTCGCGGTGAACGAGTCCGTTGCGTTCGCGACGATCACCGAGCACGTTGTTCGACAGGTGTCCGGCGAGCGGGCGGGCGACCTGGCCGCCGTCGTCGACCGGCACCGGCGGCTCATGACCTCCGGTCCGGCGGGCGGCGGCCCCGAGGTCGTCCTCGACCTGCTCGGCTCCGACCTGGACCTGCGGGCCTGGGTCCTCTCCCCCACCGGCCGCCAGATCGCGGGCGCCGGGGAGCCCCTGGAGAGCGGCCTCGCCGCGACCCTGGCGGGCGAGCACCTGGCCGCGACCCGGACCGGCCGACGCGGCCCGCACCGGCTGAGCCTGGCCGGATCCACGTACTCGCTGTTCCCGATCCGCAACACCGGCCGGGGCCCCGCCCCCGCCTCCCGGGACGTGCGCGAGACGGTCCTGTCGGACTGGCTGCTCGCCGTCGAGGCGGACGCCGGGGACTGGCCCGCCGCCCGTCTGGACCTGCTCCAGGGCGTCACGCAGCTGATCGCCGTCGAGCGGGACCGGCGCGACGCCGCCCGCACGGTACGGCGCCGGCTCGCCCAGGAGGTCCTGGAGCTGGTGCAGACGGGCGCCGCGCCCGCCGAGATCGCGGCCCGCCTGCGGGTCGCGGCCCCGGTGCTGCTGCCCGGGCTCGGCACGGCCCCGCACTGGCAGGTCGTCGTGGCCCGCGTCGACTGGGAGCAGGAGGCCGGCCAGGGCACCGCCGTGGACGCCGGCCCGGTCGCCCAGGCGCTCCTGGAGGAGATCCTGGTCGACCCGGCGACCGTCGGGGCCGAGTCCGCGGACCGGATCGCCGTCGCGCACAGCGGCGACGAGGCGATCGCGCTGGTCCCGCTGGCCGCCGCGCCGCTGCCGGACAGCGAGGACGAGGGCCCGGCGCCGGCGCTCGGGCTCCACGCGGACGCGCTGCTCGCCGCCGTACGCGCCCCGCTCTCCTCCGGCCTCGCCGACGACGGGCGGCTCACGCTCGGCGTCAGCGCGGCCGTGCACTCGGCGGAGGGCCTGCGCGGGGCCCTGGAGGAGGCCAGGCACGCCCGCCGGGTCGCCGCGGCCCGTCCGGGCCGGGTCTGCGCCGCGGGCCACCACGAGCTGGCCTCGCACGTCCTGCTGCTGCCGTTCGTGCCGGACGACGTCCGCCGGGCCTTCACGGCCCGCCTGCTCGACCCGCTGCGCGACTACGACCGCCGCCACCGCGCGGAGCTCATCCCGACCCTGGAGGCCTTCCTCGACTGCGACGGCTCCTGGACGCGCTGCGCCACCCGGCTGCACCTGCACGTGAACACGCTGCGCTACCGGGTGGGCCGGATCGAGCAGCTCACGGGCCGCGACCTCTCCCGTCTGGAGGACAAGCTCGACTTCTTCCTCGCGCTCCGGATGAGCTGACCGGGGGACCGTCCCGAGGGGGATCGAGGACCGCGCCAGGGGCGCGTCAGGGGGGCGCCCGGAAGCTCGGGGCGCCCCCCTAGTTCACTCTTTCGGAGGAGTCCGAGCGAGTGACATCCGGGCTGGTGGCGGCCCGTCGGCCGGAGCGGCCGAGGGGCCGTACGGGGCCCTGATCCCGGGCCCGACAGCGATCTGACGGGGTGTCGGCCGCCGCCCCGACGGCTCCGCCCGCACGCCTCGGACTCTTGTGAATTCTTTCACCTGACCCCTTGGCCAGGTGCTGCCCTTCGTGCTGAGATGCGGGTCTACTCAACAGCTCAATGGCGCGCTCGGGGAGGGCAATGTGGCGGATACCGCCATGTCTGGTTCCGAATCAAGGGGTGGCGAAGATCCGTCCCTCGCCTACGGCAAGGAGACTCCCGTGGAGACCGCCATATGGCGTCTCCGCTCCCGAGGTTGCTGGACGGACGCGGCAGCGCTGCTCGCTCCGTACGCGACCGAACCGGCCGCCGCGCTCGAACGGGCGGCCCTGCTGATCGAGCGCTGCCTCTACACCGAACAGGGCTGGGCGGAAGCCGAGGAGGCCCTGCGGGCCGCCGAGGCGGTCGCCCGTACCGACGAGGAGCGCGGGGCCGCGGCCTGCGAACGCGGCTATCTCGCCTACGCGTCCACGCTTCTCGGGGTACGCGACCGGGCCGACGAGGCCCGGATGGCGCTGGGCAGGGCGGCGGCCCTCATCGGCCCCTCGGCCGGCGGGCGGCCGCTGCTGGACTTCCGGCGCGGCCTCATGGCCCAGAACCTGGGCGACTCCCCGCAGGCGGCCCGCGCCGCGTACCGCAGGGCGCACGCGGGGGCGGCGGACCAGGGGGACTCGCTGCTGCTCTCCTCCACCTGGCGTCATCTCGCCGGACTCGCCCTGCGGGAAGGCGAGTTGGCGGAGGCCCGGCACGGCTTCGCCGAATCGCTCCGGATCCGCGAGGAGTTGGGCTACCTGGTGGGCACGGCCCCGGCCCTGACCGCCCTCGCGGACACGGAGACGGAGCCGGAGGCGGGCCGGCTGCGGGCGGAGGCGAGGCGGCTCTTCCGGCTCCTCGGCGGCGTGCCGACCTGGCTGTCGGCTCAACTGACCCCGCGTACGGTGACCTGAAATCGTCGACGAGAACGCCAAGGTGACGTTCCGCGCGCTCTGATGAGATGTGCCCTCCGCGCCCTCGGGCCGGGGGGCACATCGCCGTCGCGGCGGGCACCGGCCGCCGTGTGCGTACTCAGCCGGTACGGAGGACCCTGAAGCGACCGGGTTCCGCCGGGTCCCGGTCGGCGACCTGGACGGGGGACCACGTCCACTGCCACACCCCGATGCCGGGCGTCCGGGAGAAGCGGATCGGTCCCCGGGTGCCCTCGACCGTCACGTGCGGCCACGCGGCGGCGACGGCCGACCGGTCCGTGCCGTGGACGCGGAGCGCCTCGGCGAGGACGGTGACGGTGTCCCAGCCCTCGAAGGCGACGAACGAGGGCTCCTCGCCCAGCCGTTCGGCGAGCTCCTTCCCCACGCGCTCGCCTAGCGGGCCGAGGTGTTCGGGCAGGTAGCGCAGGAACGGGATCCCGGCGCCGTCCCCGCCGAGCAGCCCGGCCCATTCCGCGAACTCCGGCTGTCCGGCCGGAGCGCCGACGAGCAGCTCCGCGAGGCGCGGGTCGCTCCGGACGGCCCGCACGAACGGCACCGCGGGTTGCGGGTGGCCGACCAGCAGGAGGAGCGCCGTCGCGCCGTGCCCGACGAGGGCCTCGCACAGGGCCTCGGGGGTGTGCCCGTTCGCGTCGAGTTCGACGACGGTGCCGCCGCGGGGGGTGACGTGGTCCCGCAGGACGCGGGTCCCGGTCGCCCAGTAGACGCTCGGCTGGGTCACCACGGCGATCCGCCGGTGGCCGAGCCCGAGGAGGAGGTCCGCGTAGACGCGCCAGCCGCGGGACTGGGCCGGGGCGAGGCGCGCGACCCATTCCGTCGGCTCGTCCGTGAGCGCATCGAGCACGGCGGACGAGCAGAGGTAGGGCACGCGGAGCGCGTCGGCCCGGGCGGCGGCGGCGCGGGCGACGACGCTGTGGTACTCGCCCGCCAGGGCGGCCACGCCGAGGCCGGCGAGTTCGTCCACGGCCGCGGCGGCGCGCTCCGGATCGGCCGCGGTGTCGCGGACCACCAGCTCCAGCGGCCTGCCGCCGATCCCGCCGGTGTCGTTGACCTCGCGGACGGCCAGTTCGAGACCGGCGAGCAGATGCCGGCCCGCCCCGACCCAGCCGGGCCGGGTCAGCGGGACCAGGGCCCCGAGGCGGACGGGCGCGTCCGGCGCGTTCGCCGAACCGGACGGCGATGTCGACGTGTTCACCGCGACGGCTCCTGGTTCCGGTCGAGCGGGGCGTCGGGCGAGGCCTGGAGGAAGTCGGGCCACTCCAGCGTCGCCGGCACCGCCCGAACCTGCCGCTCGGCCGCGAACTCCCCTCCGGGAAGGGCTGGTTGGGTTCCTGCCCCGACGGCGGCCGCGGCCGACAGGGCTGCGGCAGGGACGAGACGGAGTCGTCGCTTCACGGGTTCGCTCCCCGGGTTCGGGGCCCGCCTCGGCACGGGCCTGTGCGGCAGGATCACCCGGGGAGCGGACAGATGGCTAGGGCGTGTTGCGAAAGTAGCGCCGGCCGCCCGAAGGGCGGGCCCGACGGCGTCTGGTGCGTGCGATCGCAAGGCGGAGGGTCGCCCCGATACTGGACGTATCGGGGTGATCCCGACAACGCGGCGAGCGTGCGTGCCAGGCGCCGTCGGGCAGGCGGGACTTTCGCAACACGCCCTAGCGACTTTGCCCCTCGGGGCGCGGGGGCGTGGTCCGGGAGCGCGGTGCGAGGCACACCAGGCTCTCGTCCGTGCCGACGAGCAGCGCGCCCGCGCCGGTGACCGCGACGGCGCGGATCGGCGGGCCCGGGCGGAAGGAGAGCGTCGCGCCGCCCTCCGGGCGGTGGAGTTCGACGAGGCCGTCGGCCCAGGCCGCGGCGACCAGGGGACCGTGCGGGGTCTCGGTCGCGTGCAGCGAGACCACCGGGGAGCGGCGCTCCGCCAGTGGTTCGGGGCGCGGGTCACGGCCCGGCGTCCAGAGCCGTACGGTCCCGTCGGCGCCGCCGGAGCACACGAACGGGGTCTCGGAGTCGACGGCGGCGACCGCCGTGACGCGGCCGCTGTGCGAGGCCGCCTGGTGCAGGCCCGTGAGGCCGAAGGCGTGCACGGAGCCGAGCCGGTCCCCCACCACGACGGAGCCCGCGATCGCCGCGAGGGCCGTGCCGGGGTGGCGGGCCAGGGTCTTCGAGACGGCCTCGGTGAGCCTCTCCAGGTACGGGGCCCTGGGCACCGTCCCGCGGACGGAGTGCAGCCTGCCCCGGTCGTCCAGGAGCAGCACCGTGCCGTCGGGGGCGGGCGCGAGCGCCGTGACCCGGCCGGGGACGGTGTGCGGGAGGCGCCCGGCGGAGCTCGCGTCGGCCTCGTGGAGCAGTCGGACGGTGCCGGTGCGGTCGCCGACGAGCAGGGTGCCCTCCAACGGGCCGCCCGCGGCGCCGAGTACGGCGACGGGTCCCGGCCAGGCCGGTGCGAGGTCGCCGCGGTTGCGGGCCCAGCGGAGCCGCCAGGCGGTGTCCTCGGCGAGCTCGGCCAGGGCGGGCCGCAGCCGGGGGTCGGCGCCGTCGCCTAGCGCGGCGAGGAGCACCAGCGCGCGCTGCGCCGGGGCCTGTGCGCGGCAGAGGGACTGTCCGGCCCGCAGCCAGGCGGTCCTGAGCCCGCCGTGGTCGTCGACTCCGGCCTCGCCGGTGCCTTCACCGGTTCCGGTGACGTACGCCGTGGTGACGAGCAGCGGGTCGGCGGCGCACACGGCGAGCGGGTCGGAGAGGTCCGGCAGCGGGCGCGGGGGCTTCGCGGGGGCTCCGTCGGCGGGGGCGGGCTCGCCGTCCAGGTCGACGACGGCCGCGCGGCGCTCGGCGCGCAGCGTCTCGGGAGCCGGGCTGTCGGTCCGGGCCTCGACGACGAGCCGGACACGGCCCGTTCCGGCGAGTTCGCCGACGAGCGACGTGAGGGCGGCGGGCTCGGCGGCGGCGTGGAGGTCCGTGAGGAGGAGGACGGCCCGGCCCGAGGGCCGTGCCTCGCTGGTGGCGAGGGCGTGGACCAGTTCGTCGGGGGACCTCGCGACCACGCCGAGGAGGTCGGCGATCGTCCAGGTCGCGCCGAGGGCGCTCTGGCCGGCGAGCGGGACGAGCACCCGGGGCGTGCGGCGCCGGCCGCCGGCGCGCGGGCCCTGGCCGGCGAGCCAGTCGAGGAGCGCCGTCTTGCCGCTGCCGGGGGCGCCGGTGACGAGGCAGAGCCGGGGCGCCTCGGGGTCGGTGAGCCAGCCGAGGAGGGCCGCGGCCTCGGCTTCCGTACCGGTGACGGCTCGGCGCCCCTCCCATGCCGGGGGTGGGCTCGCGGACGGCATGGGACACCTCACGGGCGACGCGGTACGGGCGGCTGTCGCCCCTGACTTTAGTGGGCGGGGCCCCCGGTGACCGCCCCGTCGCGGGGACGGCCTTCCGGGAGCTTCCGGGAGGTTCCCCGGGGCGGTCAGGCGTCGGGGTCGCCGCCCGCCGCGACGACCTTGAGCCGGCCGACCTGGACCTGGGCGGCGCCCTCCGCGCCCTCGCGTCCGAAGTCGTTGGTGATCACATAGGAGAGCACGGTGCCGATGCGCATGTAGACGCCGACGAAGTCGTTCCTCTCGATGGCGAAGGACTCGTCGGCCCCGCCGCTCTCGACCTTCACCGGCGTGTAGCGGCCTGACGGGCCGTCGAACTCCTTCTTGCTCTTCTCCAGCGTCTTCAGTACGGCGGCGGCTTCCTCCTCCGTGCCGAACGAGACGAGCATGAAGGTGACCCCCTTGTCCGAGCTGGAGCTGACCAGGGCCAGGTCCTTCATGCTGACGATCTTCCCGCCGGGGCATTCCACCTCCAGCCTGTCGATGCAGAGCTCGGAGGCCTCCGTCCCCTGCACCAGATCCGGATCACCGGCGCCGAACGTGCCGCTGGTCAAGTCGGAGGAGTGCGGCAGGGCGTTGATCATCCCGGCCTCGTCCAGCGAGACCGGCGGCACCTTCTGCTCGCCCTCCGAGATGCCCGAGATCGCGTCGTTCCCCACCGGGTCGGTTCCGCCGCCGCATCCCGCGAGTGCGGTCACCAGCACCGCCGCGACCGCGATCCCCCGTACGCCCGTCCTCATCCCGACTCCCCGTGTGACTCGACCGGTTGACATGATCGTCAACTCTAGCGGGGAGTGGCTCAGGCGTTCGATCCGGCGAAGTGCTCGCGGACGAGGGCCTCGACGACCGGGAGGTCCTCGGCGATCAGGGCGTCGAGCAGGGCCGTGTGCTCGGCGGCGTCGGCGACGAGCTCGCCGTGGCGGAGGGCGGGCGCGCTGATCAGCGGCCACTGGGAGCGGCGGTGGAGGTCGTCGGCGACGGCGAGCAGCGAGGCGTTCCCGGCGAGGGAGAGGACGGCGCGGTGGAAGGCGCGGTCCGTCTCGGCGTAGTGGGCGCGGTTGCCCCGGGCGGCGGCCGTCGCGGTGGCCTCGGCGAGGGGGCGGAGCTCGACCCAGCGGGCGGCGGGGACCGTGCGGGCGAGCCGCAGCATGACGGGGACCTCGATGAGCGCGCGGACCTCGGCGAGCTCGGCGAGCTCGCGCGGGGTGCGCTCGGTGACGCGGAAGCCGCGGTTCGGGACGACCTCGACGGCCCCCTCGACGGCGAGGCGCTGCATGGCCTCGCGGACGGGGGTGGCGGAGACGCCGAAGCGCTCGGCGAGGGCGGGGCCGGAGTACACCTCGCCGGGGACGAGCTCGCCGCCGACGAGGGCGGTGCGGAGGGCTTCGAGGATCTGGTCGCGGACGGAGTGCCGCTGGACGACACGCGGGGCGGGGGCGCGCCCGGCGGCCGGGCCGGGGGCGGTCTCGCGGCGCGGTGCCGCCGGGTCGCCGTGGGTGTGCTCGCCGTGGGTGTGCTCGCCGCGGGCCTGTTCCGGTACGCGTGCGGCGTCGCCGCAGGGCGGGCACGGCCTGTCCGTCGCCCGCTCGCGCGCTGCGCCCTGCTCCACCCGGGTCCTCCTGCGGCCTCGTGCCGGGCCCGGCTCGCGATACCCGGGTCCCCTGTGCACCATAGGCGAACGGACCGACATTTGGGGCACCGGGTGTCGATCCGCGGGACCCGCGCGGGACCGCGGTCCGTACGGTGGTGAGAGGCGATCGAGATTCGGGTAAGGTAAGGCTAACCTGTTAACGATCGCGATTCGGTGGTCCGCATGACCGTCCCCGCACTGCTGTCCGCACCCCTCGCCTCCCCCGTCGCGGCCTCCTACGCCCGGCTCGCGGAGGTCTTCTCCGGCCTGCGGATAGAGGAAACGGCCGGGGACGAACGGCTGCCGCGCGGCGCGGGCTGGGTGGGGGCCGAGGAGCTCGCGGCCGGCGGATCCGCCCTCGACGCCTTCCTCGCCTGGGACAACGCCCAGGTGCTGCGCGACTACGGCACCCAGGCCCGCCCCGACGTCGTCGCGAGCTTCGGACTGCACCGCTACGCCTGGCCCGCCTGCCTCCTGGTCACCGTCCCCTGGTTCCTGCACCGGCGCGTGCCCCGGCTGCCCGCCGCGAACGTGTCCTTCCAGCGCGCCCTCGGCCGCATGTCCGTCCGCGTCGAGGAGTTCGCCTGCCTGCCCGACGACCCCGCGGCCGGCCTGCCCGGGGCCCGCGTCGTCGCCGACGAGGAGGCGCTGCGGACCGAGGTGCGCGCCTCGCTCGCCGAGCACTTCGAGGCGATCCTCGCCGGCTTCGGCCCCCGGATGAAGCGCGGCCGCCGGGCCCTGTGGGGCATGGCCACGGACGAGATCGTCGAGGGCCTCTGGTACATCGGCGCCCTGCTCGGCGAGGAGGAGCGGGCGATGGCCGAGCTCGACCTCCTGCTGCCGGGGACCACCGTCACACGCAAGCAGCACAAGCCGTACGCCGGCTCGGCGGGTTTCCGCGAGCTCGCGGGCTCCGAGGGCCCGGACGGCGCCCCGCGCGCCACCCGCGACCGGGCGACCTGCTGCTTCTTCTACACGCTGCGCCCCGAGGACACCTGCCTCACCTGCCCGCGCACCTGCGACACGGAGCGCGTCCGTCGTCTGGCCGCGACCGCCTGAGGCTCCCGGGTGATTACGCCACCCGCACGGGTGGCGTCAATCGAACTCAACTCCCCTTCCTTGCACGGGTGTTCGACCAGATCGCACCTATTCGTATGCCCTGGGACCCCGATGGCGTGCTCTTGCCCCGAAACCGCTTGAGCACCGCACGGGGTCGGCCAGTATGGGCCGCCAAACGCCCTACTGCGATGCAAGGGACACCGCATGAGACTGACCGACATATCGCTGGACTGGCTGCTTCCGGGCGGCGTGATGGTGGCCGGGGTCCTGACGGCGGTGGCGGTGCTCGCGCGCGGGAAGCGCGCCGGTGACCAGGCCGCGGCCGAGGACTCCTGGGAGCGCAGCGAGGAGCGCCGCAGACGCAAGGAGGCGGTGTACGGAACGGCTTCCTACGTCCTGCTCTTCTGCTGCGCCGCGGTCGCCGCGGCGCTCTCCTTCCACGGACTCGTCGGCTTCGGCCGCCAGAACCTCAGCCTCACCGGGGGCTGGGAGTACCTCGTCCCCTTCGGCCTCGACGGCGCCGCCATGTTCTGCTCGGTCCTCGCCGTCCGCGAGGCCAGCCACGGTGACGCGGCGCTCGGCTCGCGGCTCCTCGTCTGGCTGTTCGCCGGAGCGGCCGCCTGGTTCAACTGGGTGCACGCCCCCAGGGGCCTGGGCCACGACGGGGCACCGCAGTTCTTCGCGGGCATGTCCCTCTCGGCGGCGGTCCTCTTCGACCGGGCGCTGAAGCAGACCCGCCGGGCCGCGCTCCGCGAGCAGGGCCTGGTGCCCCGCCCGCTGCCGCAGATCCGGATCGTCCGGTGGCTGCGCGCGCCCCGGGAGACCTTCGCGGCCTGGTCGCTGATGCTCCTGGAGAACGTCCGGACGCTGGACGAGGCCGTCGACGAGGTGCGCGAGGACCGGCGGGAGAAGGAGCAGAACCGGATCCGCCGGCGCGACCAGGTCAAGCTCGACCGGGCACGGCTCAAGGCCATCAACCGCCAGCACCGCGCCTTCGGGCTCGGCCGCGGCGGCGCCCGTCAGGTCGAGATGGCGGCCCTGGGCGCCGCGGCGGGCGCCGGTGCGGGCCCGGGTTCCGGATCGGCTGCGGGCTCCGGCTCCGCGACGACGACCGTGCAGGCCGCCGTCGCGGAGCCCGCCATACCGGATCCGGGACAACTGCCGCTTCGACCCCGGCCCTCCCTGCAGGCCGTGCGGGGCGCTGACTCCCGCACCACGGACTCCCGGACGGTGGACCTCACCGCCGAGGACGACACCCAGGCGCTGCCCCGGCTCGACTCCCTGGAGCGCAAGCTCAAGGACCTGGAGCAGCAGTTCGGCTGAACCACCCTTCCGTGGAAGCCGGGCCCGGCCTCCGCGGAAGCACCCGGAACACGGCGGGGCCGCCTCTCAGGCGGCCCCGCCGTTCAGTTCGAACCACACCACTTTGCCCACCCCGTGCTCCTCGACCCCCCAGGAGTCGGCCAGCGCCTGGACGAGGACGAGCCCTCTGCCGTGCGTACCGTCGTCGGCGGGCGGTACGTGCGGCCGGTCGAGCCCCGGGACGAAGTCGCGCACCTCGACCCTCAGTTGCTCGGGGACGACCGTCGCGGTCACGACGGCCCCGTGCTCGGTGTGGACCAGGGCGTTGGTCACCAGCTCGCTGGTGAGCAGTTCGGCCACGTCGGAGGCGCCCGGCCCGCCCCATTTCCGGAGCATCTCCCGTAAGGCGTGCCGCACCTCCGGCACCGCGGTGAGATCCTCGCATCCCACCTTCCTGAGCAGTTGAGTCGGCTGTCGTGCCTCCCCGGCCATAACCCCCACCCACACGTCGTCGAACAGGCTCACGGGATGCATGCCCCACGGAGCCGCCCGCATTCCCTCAGGGCCGGGGGACGTTGCGCAGGTTGGAGCGGGCCATCTGCAGCATGCGTCCCACCCCGCCGTCCAGGACGATCTTGCTGGCCGAGAGGGCGAAGCCGGTGACCATCTCGCTGCTGATCTTGGGCGGGATGGAGAGGGCGTTGGGGTCGGTGACGACGTCCACGAGGGCCGGGCCCCGATGTCTGAAGGCGTCCTTGAGCGCGCTCGCGAGCTGCTTCGGCTTCTCCACGCGGACGCCGTAGGCCCCGGCGGCGCGCGCGATGGCAGCGAAGTCCGGGTTCTTGTTCGTCGTCCCGTACGAGGGGAGGCCGGCGACCAGCATCTCCAACTCGACCATGCCGAGGGAGGAGTTGTTGAAGACGACGACCTTCACCGGGAGGTCGTACTGGACGAGGGTGAGGAAGTCACCCATGAGCATGGAGAATCCGCCGTCGCCGGAGAGCGAAACGACCTGCCGGTTACGGTCGGTGAACTGCGCGCCGATGGCCTGCGGCAGCGCGTTCGCCATCGAGCCGTGGCTGAACGAACCGATGATCCTGCGCCGTCCGTTCGGCGTGAGGTAGCGGGCCGCCCAGACGTTGCACATCCCGGTGTCCACGGTGAACACGGCGTCCCCGTCGGCCAGTTCGTCGATCACGGAGGCGACGTACTCGGGGTGGATGGGGACGTGCTTCTCGACCTTGCGCGTATAGGCCTTCACGACGCCTTCGAGCGCGTCGGCGTGCTTCTTCAGCATCTTGTCGAGGAAGCGGCGGTCGTTCTTGGCGCGGACGCGCGGGACGACGCAGCGCAGGGTCTCGCGGACGTCCCCCCAGATCGCGAGGTCGAGCCGGGAGCGTCGGCCGAGGCGCTCGGGGCGGACGTCCACCTGGACGATCTTCACGTCGTCGGGCAGGAAGGCGTTGTACGGGAAGTCCGTGCCGAGCAGGATCAGCAGGTCGCACTCGTGGGTGGCCTCGTAGGCGGCGCCGTAGCCGAGCAGCCCGCTCATCCCGACATCGAAGGGATTGTCGTACTGGATCCACTCCTTGCCGCGCAGGGCGTGGCCGACCGGTGCCTTGAGCCGCTCGGCGAACTGCATCACCTCGGCGTGCGCGCCCGCGGTGCCGCTGCCGCAGAAGAGCGTCACCCGGTCGGCGGCGTCGATCATCCGGACGAGCGCGTCGATCTCGACGTCGCCCGGCCGGACGGTGGGGCGGGAGGTGACGAGCGCGGTCTCCGCCGACTTGTCGGGGGCGGGCAGGGAGGCGATGTCGCCGGGCAGCGAGACGACGCTGACGCCGCTGCGGCCGACGGCGTGCTGGATCGCCGTGTGGAGCAGCCGGGGCATCTGCTTCGGGTGGGAGATGAGCTCGCTGTAGTGGCTGCACTCGCGGAAGAGCTGGTCGGGGTGGGTCTCCTGGAAGTAGCCGAGGCCGATCTCGCCGGAGGGGATGTGCGAGGCGAGGGCCAGGACCGGGGCCATGGAACGGTGGGCGTCGTACAGGCCGTTGATCAGGTGCAGGTTGCCCGGGCCGCAGGAGCCCGCGCAGGCGGCGAGGCTGCCGGTGATCTGGGCCTCGGCGCCGGCGGCGAAGGCCGCGACCTCCTCGTGCCGCACCTGGACCCAGTCGAGCGCGGGGGTGCGGCGGATGGCGTCGACGACCGGGTTCAGGCTGTCGCCGACGACGCCGTACAGACGCTTCACGCCCGCGCGCACGAGGATGTCGACGAACTGTTCTGCGACGTTCTGTTTGGCCATGGCTCCATCAACACACGGCCCGGGGCGTTACGCCTCCCAGACGGCCACCCCCGTGCGGTCGTCGGCGTACCCCGTCACCCTCAGCTGGGTGTCGGCGAGGAAGGCGGCGAGACCGGGCGGCTCCTGGTCGGCCCAGCGGGTGGCGAGCTCCCGGGCGAGGGCGGGTTCGCCGCGCATCGGCTCGGCGAGGCCGGGCGAGGCGAGGAGCAGGGTGTCCCCGGGGCGGGCGACGGAGGCCCGGAAGCGGAACGGCTCGGCGGGCGGCGGGACGGGCTCCTCGACGAGCGGGCCCGGCGGGGTCGTGACGCCGAGGTTCATGGTGAGCCGGTCGCCCTCCTCGGTCTCGGCCGCGTCCTTCGGCGAGGGCGGTGAGCCGAAGCCGAGGACGGGGGCGCCGGTGACGGCGGCGGGCTCGGGCAGGAGCGGTTCGATGTCCTGCCAGGAGCCGTCGCGGAGCCGGAAGAGGCCGCCGCCGCCGATCCCGAAGAAGACACGCGTGCGGCAATCGGGGTCGGCGGGGACGAGGAGGCAGCGGAGGGTCGCGGTGTACTCGTCGGGGGCGAGGCCGCGGTCGGCGGCGCGGGCGCGCAGCTTGCCGTACGTCCGGTCGGTGAGCCGGTGCAGTCCGGACTTGAGGTCGCCGCGGCGGCCGGTCCTGATGTCCTCCGAGAGCCTGGCGTGGCTGCGGCCCACGGCCTCGGCGATCCACCGGCAGGCGTCGGCGGCGGCGAGGTGGGCGTCCTCGGCGGCGCGGGATCCCGCGGCCACGGCGACGAGGACGAGCGCGGCCTCGTCGTGGCCGAAGCGGGCGGTCAGGAGGGCGTCGCGGCGGGGTTCGCCGCGGTAGCGGGCGGAGTCGCCGCGTACGGAGGCGGCCCGCAGGGTGCAGGTGCCGTACCGGGCGCCGTCGAGGACGGTGTCGGCGACCAGTTCGTCGAGCTCGCCGGGGCGGGCGACGGGGAGCGCGGTGGGCTCGGGCTCGTACGTCGGCGGTCTGCTGCCGACGAACCCGGCGGCCCGGGGGCGTGGCACGGGCACCTGGACGGTGAGATCGGTGTCCGGACGGACCTCGGGGGCCTGCCCCCCGCCGGTCTCCGGACCGGCCTCGGGACCGGCCTCGGGCGGTGGGTCCGGCACCGGCACCTGGACGGTGGGTGTCTCGGCCGGCGGGGCGACCGGGGGCGGGGCCGGGGCGGGAGGCGGGGGCCCGGGGAAGGAGCGCGGGCCCTGCTCGGGGGCCTCCCAGGGTGCCCTGTCGGACGGGACGGCCCGAGGGTCCGGCGCCGGCTCCGGCGCCGGCTCCGGCTCCGGGTACTCGTAAGGGTCCCGGTCCGCCTTCGGACGAGGGTCCGATGCCGTCTTCGGCTTCAGGGCCGGGTCCGGGCCCGGCGGGCCCGTGGTGGCGCGGGGCGCCGTGGCGAAGTGGTCGTCGAGCGATTCACCCGGGACCGTCGGGGCCGTGTCCGGCGCCGACTCGTCGTAGAGCTTGTCCCACCAGTTGTCCCCCTGCTGAGTCATGCCCTTATTGTCCACCGCGCACGGCACCCGAAAACGGACATCAGGAAAACCGTTGCTGCGAATGAGTGATCCGCCGGGCGGCCCCACCCCCCACGGGAAGGACGCCCGGCGGACCGTCGTGATCAGCGCACGTCGTAAGCGCGGACCACGGTCTGGGTGACGGAGTTGCCGTTGGCGTCCGTCAGTTCGGTCCTCAGGGTGACGGGTTCACCGGACGCGCCCGTGTGGTTCACGGTCGCGGTCCACTGACCGCCCTGCTGAGAGACCCGCGCTTCCGTCCAGGTCGTGCCCTCGTCGTAGGAGTACGAGAGCCTGGCCGAGGTGAGCGCTGCGGGGGTGTAGCCCGCGTGACCCGTCGCGGTGAGGCCGATCTGCTGGCCGTCGGTCGCGGCGAGGGTCTTGAGTCCGTCCTCCGGAAGGTCGTACCGGGGGAAGAGAATCGGGATGCCCTGAGAATAGACGCTCTCGTCAAGCTTGGAGGTGAATTCCCACTTCGAATTGACGGAGGTGGAGCGGGCCCACACCTTGCTGCCGATCTTCATGGTGTTCTGTTCGAGCGTGTACGTCCCTGCTTCGGCGGGTACCTCGAACACCCCGAACGGCCAGCTGCTGGTGCCGAGGACCTCGCCGTCCCGGCTGAGGCTGACGTTGCCGATGTCACCGAAGGAGCCGGGCACGGCGTGGTGGGTGCCGTCGCCCCACATGGCGTCGGCGAAGCCGATCAGGTTGCCCTGGCGCTCGGCGACGAGGACGGGGGCGCCGGCCGTGTCGCGCGGGGCGGTGGGGGCGAGGACGCCTTCGTACCAGTTCTCGGTGCGCTTCTCGCCCGGGGTGTAGGCGTGCGGGGTGCCGACCATGATCTCCCCGAACGGGAAGCTGCTGCCGACCATCGGCTCCCAGGTGGTGTCACCGGCCGACCAGTACTCGGTGCGGCTGCCGGGCGCGGGGACGGTCTCCAAGGAGCCGAAGCCGACGCGGACGCCGTCCGGGCGGCGCGCCGCCGGGAAGTCCACGAAGTCGGTGGCGATGCCCGCCGACCCGTAGGTGGAGTCCGTACGGCCGAGCTCGCGGTCGCGGACGCGGTAGTCCTTGTCGTCGCGGATCGCGCCGGTCTCGGGGAAGGCGAGGCTGTAGACGTACGGGCTCTTCGCCGTGGCCTGCCAGGCGAGGGTGACCTCGCCGGCCGCCAGCTTGCCCAGGAGGGCGGTCGCCTCCGCGGCCGGGACGGAGAGGACGGGCAGGCCGAGGCCGGTGAAGCCTCCGGTCGGGTACCAGCGGCCGGGGGCCGCGCGGTGGGCGAGGACGGCGACGGCGCCGGCGGCCTTGGCGTTGCGGGCGAGGGTGCCCGCGGCGGTGGAGTCGTCCGGCAGCCGGACGAGGGCTACGCGGCCCTGGACCCCGGCGGCCTTCAGTTCGTCCGGGGTGCCGGTTCCGGCGTCGACGAGGCGGGCGGAGCCGGTGCCGTCGAGGTTGTCGGAGGCGATGGATCCGGTGAGCGGGTGCAGGGTCAGGCCGTCGGTGGTGCGCAGGGAGGTGATCTGCGGGGCGGCGGCGCGCCAGTAGCTGCCGAACTCGAAGTCGCCCTCTTCGGCGCGGCCTTCGACCGAGGCGTAGTAGCCGCGGATGGTGCGCGGCCCGGAGGCGGTGCCGGCGTGCAGCCAGAAGTCGTCCCAGGAACGGGAGAACGCGAGGGTGGCGCCGCGGAGTTCGGCGGCCTTGTCGGTCCTCACCGACAGCTTGTGCGCCTTGCGGGCGTCGAGGACGACGGTGGTGTCCTTCTTCAGCTCCACCTGCGGGCGGCCGAGGTAGCTGAGCGAGTCGTTCAGCGTGGCTCCCTCACCGGCGTCGGGCGTGGCGACGAAGGAGGAGAGGAAGTAGCTGCCGGGGCGCAGGCGGTAGACCTGGTCGGCGGCGCCGTCGTTGAAGCGGCGCTCGCCACTGGCGACGTCGGTGCCGATGACGTCGAGGGAGGACGCGCCGTCGGCGGCCCTGCCCTGACGGTCGATCAGCTTGACGCGGAGGGTGACGGTCTCGGGCTCGACGTAGAGCGAGAAGGGCGTCGAGACGTGGACGCCGCCGGGGCCGGTGGCGAGGACGCGGCCGGTGACGTCGCCGTACTGGGCGCGGTCGAGGCGGGCGGCGGGGTCGAGTTCCAGTGGGACCTGGACGGTGGCGCCGGCCGGGACGGTGACGGTGCGCTTGCCGAGGCGGGCGACCGAACTCCGCACGCGGGAGCCGTCGTTGCCGGCGACCTTGTCGACGGCGAGGTTCAGGGTGACGGGGGCGTCGGAGGTGTTGGTGTACGGGACGGAGACCGTGGTGCGGTCGGTCCTGTCCTGCGGCCAGTCGAACGTGCCGCCCTGGACCGCGGGGGCGCCGAGGACGGTCTGGTCGACGGCCGCCTTGACGTCGAGGCGGCCGCCGCCGACCTCGCGGACGTCTCCGGGGAGATCGCTCTCGGCGGAGGATACGAGGGCGGCCTTGATCTGCTGGGCGGTCCAGTCGGGGTGGCGCTGCTTGACGACGGCGGCGGCGCCCGCGACGTGCGGGGTGGCCATCGACGTACCGGACATGGACTGGTAGGCGTACACGCCCCGGCCGCCGGCCGCGGCGGCGGAGATGGCGACGCCGGGCGCGGCCATC
Source organism: Streptomyces sp. NPDC015130 (assembly GCF_043080005.1). Lineage (NCBI taxonomy): Bacteria > Bacillati > Actinomycetota > Actinomycetes > Kitasatosporales > Streptomycetaceae > Streptomyces > Streptomyces sp. NPDC015130. The sequence continues at coordinate 34,843 of NZ_JBIBVC010000015.1, forward strand.
TCCGGCTTCAGGGTGTGGTTGACGATGGTCGGGCCGCGGCTGGAGAAGTACGCGGTGGAGTCGTCGCGGTCGGTGGCCCCGACGGTCAGGACGCTCGGCGCGCAGCCGGGCGAGGAGACCGTGTTGAGGGTCGGGCCCGAGTTTCCGGCGGCGATGACGAACAACGTGCCCTTGTTCCGGGCGAGTTCCTCGGCGGCGACGCTCATCGGGTCGGTGCAGTCGGTGGGTACGGGGCTGCCGAGGCTCATGGAGACGACGTCGGCGCCCTGGGCGACGGCCCACTCCATGCCCGCGATGATCCAGGAGGCGGCGCCGGAGCCCGAGTCGTTGAGGACCTTGCCGTTGAGGAGGTCGGCGCCGGGGGCGACGCCCTTGTTCCTGCCGTCGCTCGCCGCGCCGGAGCCGCCGACGGTCGAGAGGGTGTGGGTGCCGTGGCCCTGTCGGTCGTCGGCGGTCTCGGAGTCGGTGAAGTTCTCCGAGGCGGTGACGCGGCCCTTGAGGTCGGGGTGCTCGGTGTCGGCGCCGGTGTCGAGGACGGCGACCTTGGTGCCGGTGCCGTCGTAGCCTGCGGCCCAGGCCTCGGGGGCGTGGACCTGCTTCGTCGACTGCTCCAGGGTGGCCTGGACCTTGCGGTCGAGCCAGAGCTTCTCGATGCCGGCGGCGGAGCGGGCCCGCGGGGTGTTCACGTCGGCCCAGAAGGTGGCGGCCTGCTTCTTGTCGGCCTTGAGCGCGACGCCGTCGACGGTCCTGAGGACCTGGCCGCGCTCGGCGCCGCGCGGGGCGGCGGGGGCGGAGCGGGCGAGGTCGGAGCCGTAGACCGCGATGAGGGGCAGGGTGGTGGTGGAGGCGTCGTCGTAGCCCTGGCGGACGAGGCCGGTGACGTTGAAGAGCTCCTCGTCGACGCGGCCGGCGGCGAGCGCGTCGGTGGCGTCCTCGGGGTAGACGTACAGGTCCTGGCCGGAGCGGCGGGTCTGGACGAGGGGGACGGTGCCGTCCTCGCGGGGCAGCGCCGTGGCCGCCGGGTTCCCGTCGGCGTCGCGGGTGACCAGGACGCGGTCCCCGGTGACCAGGGTCACCGTGGCGGTCCGGTCCCCGGCGCGGGCCGAGGCCTCGCTGCCGACCAGCGGTCGCTTGCCGGCCGTGCCGTCCTGCGGCTCATTCGCCACGGACGGCGCGACCGCGGTGACGGCCAGGACCGCGGCGGTCGCCGCCCCCAGGGCCGTACGCGAAATCGGGCGCATCGCTCTCCCCATCTGATTCCGGAAAAAGGGCACAAGGCACCCTTCTCCGGAGGCTGTTGGTGCTGCGGTGGCGCCACATTGGCAGAGGTGAGGGCGGTACAGGGATGATGGGCAAGGCGGGAATACGCCGTGGCCGTTTCCCGCCAGGTCACCAACGGAACGAATGCCTCCGGTGCAGGTCCCGGGAAGATCCGGGGCTCCCGTCGGAGGTACGGCGAGGGGTGGGGCAAGCATGCTGGGAGCGATTGGGCTCGACGAACGCCAGGAGTCCGCCTACCGCGCCCTGGTCGCGCTGGGCGCGGCCGAGGTCACCGATCTCGCGCACCGGCTCGCCCTGCCCGAGCGGGACACCGAGCGGGCGCTGCGCCGGCTGGAGTCGCAGGGGCTCGCCGCGCAGTCCTCGGCCAGGACCGGACGCTGGGTGGCCGCGCCGCCGGGTGTGGCCCTGGGCGCGCTGCTGACCCAGCAGCGGCACGAGCTGGAGCAGGCGGAGCTGGCGGCGGCGCTGCTGGCGGAGGAGTACCGGGCGGAAGCGGCGGAGGAGGCCGTCCACGACCTGGTGGAGGTGGTGACGGGCGCGAGCGCGGTCACCCACCGCTTCCTCCAGCTCCAGCTGGGTGCTCAGGAGGAGGTCTGCGCGCTGGTGACGGGCAAGCCGATCGCGGTCTCCGGCATGGAGAACGACGCGGAGGAGCAGGCGGCCGGGCGGGGCGTGCGCTACCGGGTGGTGATCGAGCGAGAGGTGCTCGGCCTCCCGTCCGGGCTGCTGGAGCTCTCGGCGGCGCTCAGCCGCGAGGAGCGCATACGGGTCGCGGACCGGGTCCCCACCAAGCTGGTGGTGGCCGACCGCTCACTGGCCATGGTGCCGCTGACCGGACGGGGCGCGGAGCCCGCGGCGATCGTCGTCCACGCGAGCGGGCTCCTCGAATCGCTGATGGGCCTCTTCGAGTCGGTGTGGCGGGAGGCCCTGCCGCTGCGGCTCGGGGCGGGCGCCCAGATCACCGAGGACGAGGCCCCGGGCCCCGATGTGATGGACCTGGAGATCCTGTCGCTGCTCCTCGCCGGCATGACGGACGCGAGCGTGGCCAAGCAGCTGGACCTGGGCCTGCGGACGGTCCAGCGCCGCGTGAAGGGCCTGATGGAGCTGACCGGCGTGACGACCCGCCTCCAGCTGGGCTGGCACGCGTACGAGAAGGGCTGGGTGGCCCGCGGCTAGGGCGTGTTGGGCCGGGGCCGGGGCCGGGGCCGGGGCCGGGGCCGGGGCCGGGGCCGGGGCCGGGGCCGGGGCCGGGGGCTTCGCCTCAGCGTCCTCGCCGGTCGTCGCGGAACGCGCGCAGGCGCGGATGACGGACGGCGGGCAGGCCGACCAGGGTGTCCTCGAAGGCGTCCCGGTCGGCCGTCAGCAGGCGCGGGGGGCGCCGCGGGACGGGGTAGTCGTCGCGCAGGACGCCCTCCGGGAGCACCCCGGTCGCGGGCAGCGGCGAGGTCTCGCCCGGGTGGGCGAGGTACGCCCAGACCCCGCTGTCCAGCGGGACCACGGCCCCGTCGTCGCCGGGCGGGCGCCAGGGCGCACCCGTGCGGGGGTGGCGGGGGACGAGGAGGACGTCGGGACGGGGCCGGGGCGTACGGATCCCGGGCCCGGCGAGCCCGACGGACCAGACCGCGAGCCCGGATTCGGGCCCGGTCCCGGGCTCTGCTTCGGGACCGGCTTCGAGCCCGGCTTCAGGCTCTGACTCGGGCCCGGCATCGAGCCCGGCATCGAGCCCGAGCCCGGCCGGGACACACCGGTCGACCGCGTGGCCGAGCAGCTCGGTGACCCGGCCCGCGGGGAGGGTCACCGGGCGGTTGCCGGTGACCGCCACGAGGTGGGCCAGTGCGACGCCGACCGCCGACCGCCAGCGGCGGCTCCACGACCCGTCGGGTTCGACGGGCGGGACCCGGTGCTCGGCGCGCACCAGGTCGTCCCAGCCGGGCGGCGGACCGGCCGGGAGCCCCGAGGGCCGGCGTACGACCGCGTCGGGCTCCAGCCACACCGTCTGCCACATCCCGCAGTCGTCCCGGCGGGTCGCCACGGCCCGCCCGCAGCCCTCGCACGCGAGGTTGGGGCCGTCCCGGCCGTCCACGCCCCGGCAGTAGCCCGCGCACTTCTCGGGGATCAGGGCCAGGGAACGGGAGTCGCCGGGGGCGATCACGATCCTGTTCCGCGCGCCGTACGAGACGGAGTACACCTGCGCGTACACGCCCTGCCGGGCGGCCTCGTCCTCGCCGACCTCCTCCCACCGCCGCCAGGGAGGTCCGGTGGGCCGGGGGTCGACGGCGTACGTCGCGGGCTCCATCAGCGGGGGGTGGAGTTCCTCCCACGCCCCGTGGTGGGTGTGGTCGGGGAGGGCGACCCGGGACACCGGCGCCGTCAGCTCCGTGCCGCACCCGGCACACACGAACACGTCCACACACATACTCCCTCGCCCCGTTTCCTCAGGATTGTGCCTCGGCGGGTCCGGGTGATCCACTCGGTTTCCCTCCCCGGCTCCGAGGGCCCTCCGACCCCCGTACGGGTCGTGCGACCTGCGGGGACGCGGGTTCTGGGGGACGCTGGGCAGCGTGGGTGTGTGGCAGCTCCTGATGGTCGCGACGGTGATGCTGCTCGGTGTGTTCGGGGTGCTGGCCCCCGGCGTGCCGGGAACGTGGCTGGTGTGGGCCGCGATGCTCTGGTGGTCGTTGCACGAGCGGTCGGACCTCGCCTGGATCCTGCTGGCCTCCTCGACCGGTCTGCTGCTCCTCACGCAGGTGGTCGTCTGGCAGCTCCCGCCGCGTCGGTTCCGGGGTGTCGGCATCACCCGGCGGATGATCGTGTACGCGGGTGTGGGGGCGGTCGTGGGCTTCGTCCTGGTCCCGGTCCTCGGTGCGATCCCGGGCTTCGTCGGAGGGGTCTACCTCTCGGAACGGCTCCGCCTCGGCGGCCACGGCCAGGCCAGGGCGGCGACCCGGACGTTCATGCGGGCGGCCGGTACGAGTGTCCTCGTCGAGCTCTTCGCGTGCCTGCTGATCGTGGGGGCGTGGGCGGGCGCGGTGATCTGGGGCTGAGCCCGGGCCGGAAGGGGGAGGCGGGGCGGGACCTGTTCCCGAGCCTCCGGGGCCGCCGCGGGGGATGCTGGGGCCATGAGGGATTTCGAGGGCTTCAGCGCGGCCGAACGCGGCTATCTCACCGGGGGGCGGCAGCTCGCCAGGATGGCCACCGTCGACCCGTCCGGTCAGCCGCAGGTCAATCCGGTGGGCTTCTTCCCGCAGGAGGACGGCACCGTCCTCGTCGGCGGGCTCGCGATGGGCCGTACGAAGAAGTGGCGCAATCTGCGAAAGAACCCGAAGGTGGCGCTGGTCGTCGACGACCTCGTGAGCGCGCGTCCCTGGCGGGTGCGGGGTGTCGAGATCCGGGGCGAGGCGGAGCTGCTCGTCGGCCCGCACGCGCTGGGCCCGCACTTCAGCGAGGAGGTCATCCGGATCCATCCGCGCCGGATCCACAGCTGGGGCCTTGAGGAGTCACCGGGAGCGGTGTCCTGAGGTAGCGGGCGGCGTAGGAGCGCCAGGGGCGCCACTCCTCCGCGTCCGGACCGTCGGCCGGGGGTACGTCCGGGTCGCCGAGCGCCCGCATCCGGATGAGGGCGGCGGACTCGGGCCCGACCCCGGGGACGGCGAGCAGCGCGCGCTCGGCCTCGTCGCGGTCGGCGCCGGGGTCGAGGCGTACGGCTCCGTCGGCGAGCGCGCGGGCCAGTGGGCCCGCGACGGGGTGGCCGGTCAGCTCGGCCGGGGCCGGGAAGAGGTGGGTGAGGCCGCCGCAGGCGGTGGTCAGGGGCGTGCCGTGCTCCTCGACGGCCCGGGCCGACTCCGCGGGCCCGAGGAGGGTCCGCAGGGCGAACTCCTCCGGGTCCGCCGTCCCCGGGGACCGTACGCCGGGCCGGGCCGTCACCTGGGCGGCGAGCCCGGGGTCGGCGCCGAGCCGCTCGGCGACCGCGTACGGGTCGGCGTCGAGGTCGAAGAGCCGGCGCAGCCGGTGCACGGCGGTGGTCAGGTCGCGCAGCTCGGTGAGGTGGATGCGGGCGTCGAGCCAGCGGCCGGCGGAGCGCTCGTCGACGGAGACGATCCCGGTGCCGTACGGGAGGCGGAGCGTGCGCCGGTAGGTGCGGGTGCCGGGGGCGCCCGCGACTTCCTCGACGCGGGGCAGGGCCTCGGCGGCGAGCAGGTCGAAGACTTCCCCCGCGGCGTACGGCCCCCGGTGGGCGAGCCGCAGCGGGACCCCGGCGGCGAGCGCGGTCCGGCCGGCGGCGCCGCTCCCTGCCTCGGCCCGCAGGGCGGTGGGGGTGCGGGCGTAGACGGCGCGGACGGTCTCGTTGAACTGGCGGACGCTGGCGAAGCCGGCCGCGAAGGCGATCTCGGTGACGGGCAGGTCCGTCGTCTGGAGCAGCAGCCGCGCGGTGTGCGCCCGCTGGGCGCGGGCGAGGGCCACGGGTCCGGCGCCGAGCTCGGCGGTGAGCTGGCGCTGCACCTGCCGGGTGCTGTAGCCGAGGCGGCCCGCGAGGCCGGGCACGCCCTCGCGGTCGACGACCCCGTCGCCGATCATGCGCATGGCGCGGCCGACGACGTCGGCCCGTACGTCCCAGGCGGCGGAGCCGGGCACGGCGTCCGGCCGACAGCGGCGGCAGGCGCGGAAGCCGTGGCCCTGGGCGGCGGCGGCCGTGGGGAAGAACGAGACGTTCCGCCGCTTCGGGGTGACGGCCGGGCAGCTGGGCCGGCAGTAGATGCCGGTGGTGCGGACGGCGAAGAAGAACTCTCCGTCGAACCGCGCGTCCCTGCTGCTGACCGCTTCGTAGCGGGTGTCGTCGTCGGTCATGTCCCCCAGTGTGCGGGACCCGGCGGGGACGGGACTCGCGGATTTCGGACATGGCGCCGGGACCCGGGAGCAGCTGCTCTCCCGGGCCCCGGCTCACAGGTTCGGTCCGTCGGTGGGTCCGACGGATCAGGGCCGGACGGGCCTCAGCGGACGCGTCCGCGCTTGGCCTCCATGGCCGCGCGCCCCTCCGCGCCCTTGCGCTTCCAGTCCTTGAGGATCTCGGAGCGCAGGCGGGCGTCGGTCTTGGCGACGATCCGCTGGTTCTCGCGGAGCAGCTTGCGGTAGCTCTCCAGTCGGCGCACGGGCAGTGAGCCGTCCTCGATCGCCGCCGCGACCGCGCAGCCGGGCTCCGACTCGTGGGCGCAGTCGTGGAAGCGGCAGTCCCCCGCCAGTTCCTCGATCTCGGCGAAGACCTGGCCGACGCCGGTCTCGGCGTCCCAGAGGCCGACGCCGCGCAGCCCGGGGGTGTCGATGAGGACGCCCCCGCCCGGCAGGACGAAGAGGTTGCGGGTGGTCGTGGTGTGCCGGCCCTTGCCGTCGACGTCCCGGGCGGCCTGGACGGTCATCACGTCCGTGCCGACGAGCGCGTTGGCCAGGGTCGACTTGCCGGCGCCGGAGACGCCGAGCAGGACGGTCGTGCCGCCGGCGATCACCGCGGACAGCACGTCGAGGCCCTCCCCCGTCTCGGAGCTGAGGGGCACGACCTGGACGCCGGGGGCGACGGTCTCCACGTCCTGGACGAGGTAGGACAGCCCGACGGGGTCGGGCACGAGGTCCGCCTTGCTGAGGACGATCGTGGGCTGCGCGCCGGACTCCCAGGCCAGGGCGAGGAAGCGCTCGATGCGGCCCAGGTCGAGCTCGACGGCGAGCGAGACGGTGATGACCGCGTGGTCGACGTTGGCCGCGAGGATCTGTCCCTCGGACCGCTGGGAGGAGGTGGAGCGCGCGAAGGCGGTACGGCGCGGCAGCAGCGTCCGTACGTAGCGGGGGTCGCTGACGCCCTCGGGGTCGACGGCGGCCCAGTCGCCGGTGCAGACGACCCGGAGCGGGTCGTGCGGGGTCACGAACGCCGTGTCGGCGCGCACGATCCCCTCGGGGGTGGCGACGTCGCACTGTCCTCGGTCGACCCGGACGACCCGGCCCGGGAGCAGTCCCTGGGCGGCGTACGGGGCGAACGTCTCGGCCCAGCCGGCGTCCCAGCCGTGGGCGTCGAGCAGCGAGGAGGAGAGAGAGGAAGAAGACGGAACGGAGGAACCGAGAGACAAGGGGGACCCTTCACAGGGGCGGCCCCGGCGCCGAAGGACGGAAGTGAGGTCAGCCGGTGGCCGCGGAGGTGGTGTGGACGAACATCCGCGTGTGGGCGAGGCCCTTCGTGACGACAGCCATCGGTCACACCTCCTGTGTCTTTCGCGATCTTGTACGGGAAACACCCTAGCGGGGGCCTCCGGAGAGGCGCCACGGGTTTTTCCTCGGCGGGTTCCGGGAGGCTTCCGAGCCCCGGACGGTCGGCGTGCGCGTCCGTTTCGTTCAAGACGGCACCGCCCCCCGGGACCTAGCGTGCGGAGCATGAACACAGCGCCTCGCCCCACGCCCCGCCTCGACCTCGTCGGCATCGTCGTCTCGGACATGGCCGCCTCGCTCGCCTTCTACCGCCGTCTCGGCCTGGACGTCCCGGCCGGGGCGGAGACCGCCCCGCACGTGGAGGCGGTCCTGCCCGGCGGGCTGCGCGTCGCCTGGGACACGGAGGAGACCGTCCGCTCCTTCGATCCCTCCTGGCGGCGCCCCGAGGGCGGGAACCGGATCGAGCTCGCCTTCCGGTGCGCGAGTCCGGAGGACGTGGACGCGGTGTACGAGGAGCTGGTGGGCCTGGGCCACGGTGAGCACCTCAAGCCCTGGGACGCCGTCTGGGGCCAGCGTTACGCGGTGGTCCTGGACCCGGACGGCAACGGGGTGTCCCTGTTCGCCGACGCGCCGACGGACGCCTCGTAGGCGCTCAGCGTCATGCCGGCCAGGGCCCGCGTCTCGCGGGCGAGGTGGGCCTGGTCGGCGCAGCCCGCGCGGAGGGCGGCCTCGGCGTACGGCAGGCCGGCCCTGACCAGGGCCAGGGCGCGCTGGAGCCGGAGGATCCGGGCGAGCACCTTGGGTCCGTAACCGAAGGCCTCCAGGGAGCGCCGGTGCAGCTGCCGGGCGCCGAGTCCGACCGCGTCGGCGGTCTCGGCGACCGGGCGGCCCGCGTCCAGACGGGCGACGACGGCCCGCAGCAGCGGGTCGGGCGCGGGGGCGGCGGCCGCCGTGCGCAGGGCCAGGGCCTCCAGGGCCGCGCCCGGGTCGGGCGCCTCCGCGATCCGCTCGCCGAGCCGCCGCGCCTCGGCCTCGCCCCAGAGGGCGCCGAGGGCGACCCGCCGGTCGCGCAGCTCGCGGGCCGGTACGCCGAGGATCGCCGGCGCCTCTCCGGGGGCGAAGCGGATGCCCGCGTACCGGTTGACGGTCTCCTCCGACACGTACGCCCGGGTGTCGGGCCCGGCGACGAGGAGCACGCCGTCGGCCCAGATCAGGTCCATGCAGCCGTCGGGCAGGATCGGCCGCACGGGACGGTCCGGGGCCTCGGGGCTGCTGGAGGCTTCGGGGCCGGCGGAGGCTTCGGGGCCGGCGGAGGCTTCGGGTCCGGCGGGGCGGCCCGCGACCCCGGGGCCGCCGGGGGTCTCCGGCAGCGTCCTCGTCCACAGGACGGCTCCGTCGAGCAGGGACGGCCGTTCCTCGTACATCCTCCGAGCCTACGACCGGCCGGGGCGGTACCTCATTCCTTCTCCCACCCCGAGTGGATGCGCGACTTCACGTCGTCCGGGGGCAGGAACTTGGACCAGCGCTCGGGGAACTCGGAGGGCATGTCCGGGTCGTCCTCGTCGACGTCCTCCGCCTCCGCGCGGACGCGGGCGACCAGCTCGGCCGCCTGGACGGCACGGGCCCGTTCGTTGGCCTCGCGGGCCGCGGCGGTGGCGACCGAGGGCCAGACGCGGTCGATCGCGGCGTTCACGGCGGCCCCGACGAGGACGGCGAAGGCGGAGATGCCGATCCAGAGGAGGACGGCGATGGGCGCGGCGAGGGAGCCGTAGATGGTCGGCCCCTCGACCTGGCTGGTCAGGTAGATCCGCAGCAGGAAGCTGCCGAGGACCCACATGCCGAGCGCGACGAGGGCGCCCGGGATGTCCTCGATCCACGGCGATCTGACGGGTACGGACACGTGGTAGAGCGTCGTGAGGAAGGCGACGGAGAGCAGGATGACGGCCGGCCAGTACAGGACGGCGACGACTTCCGTGCCCCAGGGCACCAGTTCGACGACGCGGTCGGGACCGACGACCGCGAGGGGCAGGACGACGGCTCCGATGATCAGGGCCACGATGTAGAGCAGGAAGGCCAGGAGCCGGGTCTTGACGATGCCGCGGTGCCCGTCGAGCCCGTACATGACGGTGATGGTGTCGATGAAGACGTTCACCGCGCGCGAGCCGGACCAGAGCGCGATGGCGAAGCCGAGGGAGACGAGTTCGGGCCGTTTCCCCTGGGTGACGTCGTCGAGGAGCGGCTTGGCGATGTCGTGGACGCCCCGGTCGGAGAGGACCGTTCCGGCGGCGCGGAGGATGTTCTCCTCGATGCTCGCGACGGTGTCGGTGTTGGTCCAGTCGTCGGCGTAGCCGAGGAGGGCGATCAGGCCGAGGAGCAGCGGCGGCAGCGACAGCAGCGTGAAGAACGCGGCCTCGGCGGCGAGGCCGAGGATCCGGTACTCGATGCACGAGTTGACGGTGTCCTTGAGGAGGAGCCAGACCATCTTCCGCTTGGAGACGTTGCGGTAGAGGACGCGCGCTCGGTGGAGCCTGCTCCAGGGCCGCCGCTCGGGCCGATCGGGTGTTTCGCTTGCTGCCTGCACCTGCTTACCGTATCGGCATGGCAGCGAGCACCCACACCGTGACCAACCAGGCTCCGCCCCTGGTGGGACACGACGTCTTCACGTGCGACCGGACGCTGGCGGAGGCGGTCGAGCGGCACCTCGCGCCCGAGGTGCTCGCGGAGGCCCGCGAGGAGCTGAGCCTGCTGGGCAGGGCCTCGGGATCCGAGCAGGTCAGGGAGTGGGGAGAGCTCGCGAACACGTACCCGCCGCGGCTGCGGACCCATGACCGCTACGGGAACCGGATCGACGACGTCGACTTCCATCCGGCCTGGCACCGGCTGCTCGGCAGGTCGGTGGGGGCCGGGCTCACGGACGCGTGGGGCCGTCCGGGTGGTCATGTGCGGCGTGCCGCCGGGCTCCTGGTGGTGTCCCAGGCGGAGGCGGGGCACGTCTGTCCGCTGTCGATGACGCACGCGTCGGTGCCGGCGCTGCGCGCCGAGCCGGAGCTCGCGGAGGTGTGGGTGCCGGCGGCGACCTCGCACGTGTACGAGCGGGAGCTGCGGCCCGTCGCCGAGAAGCCGGGGGCGCTGCTGGGGATGGCGCTGACGGAGAAGCAGGGCGGCAGCGACGTACGGGCGAACACGACGGTGGCGCGTCCGCTGGCGGCCGACGGGGAGTACGTCCTGACGGGGCACAAGTGGTTCTGCTCTGCGCCGATGTCCGACGCGTTCCTGGTCCTGGCGCAGGCTCCGGCGGGACTGACCTGCTTCCTGCTGCCGCGGGTCCTGCCCGACGGCTCGCGCAACGCGTTCGCGCTCCAGCGCCTGAAGGACAAGCTGGGCAACCGCTCGAACGCCTCCGCCGAGGTGGAGTTCGACGGGACGACCTGGGCGCGCCGGATCGGCGAGGAGGGGCGCGGGGTCCGGGCCGTCATCGGCATGGTGGCCGCGACACGCCTCGACTGTGTGATCGGCTCGGCGGCGCTGATGCGGCAGGCGGTGGCGCAGGCCGTGCACCACTGCGCGTACCGCGAGGCCTTCGGCGGGGTGCTGATCGAGAAGCCGCTCATGCGGAACGTCCTCGCCGACCTGGCCCTGGAGTCGGAGGCGGCGACGGTGCTGGGGATGCGGCTGGCGGCCGCGTACGACGCGGTGGACGCGGCCGGCGCCGACGCCGAGCGTGAGCGGGCCTTCCTCCGTATCGCCGTTCCGGTGGCGAAGTACTGGGTGACGAAGCGGTGCACGCCGGTGGTGGCGGAGGCCATGGAGTGCCTGGGCGGCAACGGGTACGTGGAGGAGTCCGGGCTCCCGCGGCTGCTGCGCGAGTCGCCGCTGAACTCGGTCTGGGAGGGCTCGGGCAACGTGCAGGCGCTCGACGTGCTGCGGGCACTGCGGACCGGGCCCGGGGCGTTCGACGCGTTCCTGCGCGAGGTGGGGGCGGCGCGGGGCGCGGACCACCGGCTCGACCGGGCGATCCGGGACCTGCTGGGCGAACTGGCCGACCTGGAGGGGATCGAGGCGCGGGCCCGGCGGCTCGTGGAGCGGATGGCGCTGGTGCTCCAGGGGGCGCTGCTCGTGCGGTGGGCGCCGCCGGAGGTGGCGGACGCGTACTGCGCGTCGCGGCTCGGCGGGGACGGCGGGGCGACGTTCGGGACGCTGCCGCACACGCTGGACCTGCGGGCGGTGGTGGAGCGTGCGCGGGTGACGGTCTGACAGGCCGTGGGACCCGCGAGCGTCGTGCGGGCCTCTTCGCCGCGTGCGGGACGTACGGGTCGCTTCGACGCGTGGTCCCGGGTCTCCTCGACGCGTCGTACCGGTCTCTTCACCGCGTCGTACCGGTCTCTTCGCCTCGTCCGACCGGTCTCTTCGCCGCGTCGGACCGGTTCTCCTCGGCGCGTCGGACCGGTTCTCCTCGGCGCGGCGTACGGCTCGCGCGGGCCCGAGTGTTGAGCCGCGCGCACCAGGGGTGGGCCCGTCGGGGCCGGCACGCGCGGAGAGCGGGGGTGGTGCTGCGCCGACACGGCACCACCCACCGCTCACTCCAGCCTCGGGCACGGGACGGGGAGGTCGCCAGAGTTGCAAAGGGTTGCAGGATTACCCGAACCGGGCCGCGCCGGGCGGCCCCGAACGGCACCATGGGCAGCGACACTCCGGACATCTGCCCTGTGCAGAACCGATACAGCACCACGGGTGGCTGGGAGAGACCGATGAAGAACACGCAGCTCGACATGAAGCGGCTGGCCGCCATGGACGCCGCTCAGGCCGCCCGCCTGCTGCACCGGGTCCGCGACGAGACCCTCGCGGGCCGTACGCCCCCGATCGCGCCCCGCGCGGTGATCGACGCCTCCTGGCAGCGGATGGCCCGGCTGGGGCTCGACCCCGACCAGGGCACGAGCAGCGTGCTGCTCCACCGGGACGAGCTGGAGCAGCGGCGCAGGAGCACGCTCCTCTCCGAGGTGATGCAGACGCTCAGCGGCGGTCTCGCCGGCATCGCCGACACCTCTCTCCAGATCATGGTGGTCACCGACGAGCACGGCCGGGTGCTGTGGCGCCAGGGGAACCTCGCGGTGCTGCGCCAGGCGAACGGCATCTGCCTGGAGGAGGGCGCGGCCTGGACCGAGCACACGACCGGGACGAACGCGGTCGGTACGGCGCTCGCCATGGGCCGGGCCGTGCAGGTGCACTCCGCCGAGCACTACGTGCAGGCCCTGCACAACTGGACCTGCGCCGCCGCGCCGGTGCGCGATCCTCGCGATCAGCGGCTCCTCGGGATCCTGGACGTGAGCGGTCCCGCGTCCAGCTTCCACCCGGCGATGCTGGCGCTCGTCGCCTCGGTTGCGCAGCTCGCCGAGGCCGAGATGCGGGAGCGGCACCGGCGCTCGGTCGAGCGGCTGCGGGCGGTGGCCGCCCCGATCCTGTGCCGGGTGGGCGGCCGGGCCGTCGCGGTCGACATCCACGGCTGGACGGCGGCGGTGACCGGGCTCGCTCCGGTGGACCGGATCGCGCTGCCCAAGTCCTTCCGTGCGGGCCGGGTGTGGCTTCCCTCGCTGGGCCTGTGCGCGGTGGAACCGCTGCCCGGCGGCTGGCTGCTGCGGGTGGAGGAGGAGACGCGGCCGGCGGAACCGGGCGCGGGCGCGGCGAGCCGGGTGGTCCTCGACCTGAGCCGGCCGCGCCGCTGGACGGTGGACGTCTCGGGGGAGGCGGGCAGCTGGCAGCAGGAGCTCAGCCCCCGGCACGCGGAGCTCCTCTACGTCCTGGCGCTGCACCCCGACGGGCGGACGGCGGCGGAGCTGGCGGACGACGTCTTCGGGGACCGTACGAGGACGGTGACCGTGCGGGCGGAGATGTCCCGGGTGCGCCGGAACCTGGCGGGCGTCCTGGCCCACCGCCCGTACCGCTTCCGCGAGGAGGTGGCGGTGGAGCTCCGCCGCCCGGAGCGCCCGGCGGACCTCCTCCCCCACTCCACGGCCCCGGCGGTCAGAGCGGCCCGGACTGCCGGAGAGGCGTGAACCGGACGGCCCGAGAGGTGTGATCCGAGCGGCCCGAGAGGTGTGAACCGGACGGCCCGAGAGGCGTGAACCGGACGGCCCGAGAGGTGTGATCCGAGCGGCCGCGGCGCCCCGGAGCCGGACGCCCGGCAGGGCGTGACGCCCGTACGCCCCCCGTCCGCGAGGCGCGACCCCGCACGGACTCCGCCGCGCGGACTTCCGTCCCACTCCTTGGACACCCTGCCCACCCGCCCCGGAGCGGGCGCCCCCGGTCGCCGCTCCGACAGCGCTCGTGATGCGATGGGGCCATGCAGATCACGCTCACCACCTGGTCCCTCGAACAGACCTCGCCGTCCGATCTCCGTCCCGCGCGGGTCCCCGAGGGAGACGACGTCACGATCGCCCGGGCCTCGGTGCCCTCGGCGGAGTTCAGCCGCTTCCTCTACACGGCGGTCGGTGGCGACATCCGCTGGAACGACCGGCTGGCGCTCACGTACAAGCAGTGGCAGGAGATCGTCGAGAAGCCGGGCGCGGAGATCTGGGTGGCGTACGACCGGGGGACGCCGGCCGGGTACGTGGAGCTCGACCCGCAGCCCGACGGTGTCGTGGAGATCGTCTACTTCGGCCTGATCCCCGCCTTCCGGGGCCGCCGGATCGGCGGCCACCTGCTCACGGAGGGCGTGCGGCGCGCCTGGGACCTGGCCGAGCGGTGGCCGGACCGGGAGGCCACGAAGCGGGTGTGGCTGCACACCTGCTCGCTCGACGGCCCGCACGCGATGGACAACTACGAGCGTCGCGGCTTCCGGCTCTTCGAGACGAAGGTCGAGGAAGTGGAGGAGTCGCAGACCCCCGGCCCGTGGCCCGGTGCCCACGCCTGAACCACGCACCGACTACGTTGAAGGGGCCCCGCCGGGGCCCCTTTCGCGTGACCTGGAACACAGCATCTCAAGAACCGAGACAGTTCTGTCCAAATAACGGACGATGCTGGACTGGGTCCAAAGTCCCGTGACACGCTTCCGTCATGTCTGGAACTGGAACTGCCTTGGTGAGTCGGCGGCACGTCGACCTCGGCCGCATGTCCAGCGCCATCTGTCCGGCGCGCTGACACCACCAGCACCGCCGCGATCTCTCTTCTGCCCGACCCTGCTGCGCACTGACGCGCCACCCTCTGACCTCAGCGCGAGTGTGCAGGTCAGAGCCGCCCTCTCGCAGTCCCGAAGGACAAAACGCCATGGCCGCCACCCCGGAAAACCCCACACCCGCCGCCGCACGCCGCAAGCCCGGGCGCCACCGTGGCGAGGGTCAGTGGGCCGTGGGGCACTTCACCCCGCTGAACGGCAATGAGCAGTTCAAGAAGGACGACGACGGTCTCAATGTGCGGACACGCATTGAGACGATCTACTCGAAGCGCGGTTTCGACTCCATCGACCCCAACGACCTGCGCGGCCGCATGCGCTGGTGGGGTCTCTACACCCAGCGCAAGCAGGGCCTGGACGGCACCAAGACCGGCGTCCTGGAGCCGGAGGAGCTGGACGACGAGTACTTCATGCTCCGGGTCCGCATCGACGGCGGCCGGCTGACCACGCAGCAGCTCCGGGTGATCGGCGAGATCTCCGAGGAGTTCGCCCGCGGCACCGCCGACGTCACCGACCGGCAGAACGTCCAGTACCACTGGATCCGCATCGAGGACGTCCCGGAGATCTGGAACCGCCTGGAGGCGGTCGGCCTGTCGACCACCGAGGCCTGCGGCGACACCCCGCGTGTCGTCCTCGGCTCGCCCGTGGCCGGGATCGCCGAGAACGAGATCATCGACGGCACGCCCGCCATCGACGAGATCTACCGGCGGATCGTGGGCAACAAGGACTTCTCCAACCTGCCCCGCAAGTTCAAGTCCGCGGTCTCCGGCTCGCCGCTGCTCGACGTGGCGCACGAGATCAACGACATCGCGTTCGTCGGCGTGCGCCACCCGGAGCACGGCCCCGGCTTCGACGTGTGGGTCGGCGGCGGCCTGTCCACCAACCCGAAGCTCGGCGTCCGGCTCGGCACCTGGGTCTCGCTCGACGAGGTCCCGGACGTGTACGAGGGCGTCATCTCGATCTTCCGCGACTACGGCTACCGCCGGCTGCGCAACCGCGCCCGCCTGAAGTTCCTCGTCGCCGACTGGGGCCCGGAGAAGTTCCGCCAGGTCCTGGAGGACGAGTACCTGAAGCGCAAGCTGACGGACGGCCCCGCACCCGAGCAGCCCGCCGGTCAGTGGCGTGACCACGTCGGCGTCCACCGGCAGAAGGACGGCCGGTTCTACGTCGGCTTCGCACCGCGCGTCGGCCGGGTCGACGGCGCCACCCTGGTCAAGATCGCCGAGATCGCCGAGACGCACGGCTCCGGCCGGGTCCGCACCACCGCCGAGCAGAAGATGCTCGTCCTCGACATCGAGGAGGCGCAGGTCGAGGGCATCGTCTCCGCCCTGGAGGCGCTGGACCTGCGGGTCACCCCCTCGCCGTTCCGCCGCGGCACGATGGCCTGCACCGGCATCGAGTTCTGCAAGCTCGCGATCGTCGAGACGAAGGGCCGCGGCTCCTCGCTCATCGACGAACTGGAGCGCCGCATCCCGGAGTTCGACGAGCCGCTGACCATCAACATCAACGGCTGCCCGAACGCCTGCGCCCGCATCCAGGTCGCGGACATCGGTCTCAAGGGCCAGCTGGTCCTGGACGACGAGGGCAACCGCGTCGAGGGCTACCAGGTGCACCTGGGCGGCGCGCTCGGACTGGAGGCCGGCTTCGGCCGCAAGGTCCGCGGCCTCAAGGTCACCGCCGCCGAGCTCCCGGACTACGTCGAGCGGGTCCTCAAGCGCTTCCAGGCGGAGCGCGAGGACGGCGAGCGCTTCGCGACCTGGACGGCGCGCGCCTCCGAGGAGTCGCTGTCATGAGCGAGCGCGCCGCACCGTTCCACTGCCCCTACTGCGGGGACGAGGACCTGCGTCCGAACGAGCAGGGTCACGGCGCCTGGGAATGCGCCGCGTGCAGCCGGGCCTTCCAGTTGAAGTTCCTGGGGCTGCTCGCCCCGGGCGCTTCGGGCACCACCCCTGGGAGGGAAGAGATATGACGGTCACTCAGCACGAAGGCAGCCAGGACGACACCTCCGCCACCGCGGCCGACCTCAAGGCACTCGCCGAGCAGGCCGGCCGCGAGCTGGAGGACGCCTCTCCGCTGGAGATCCTCCGGTGGGCCGTGGACACCTTCGGGGCGCGCTTCTGCGTCACGTCCTCCATGGAGGACGCGGTCGTCGCGCACCTCGCCTCGCGCGTCCGACCCGGCGTGGACGTCGTCTTCCTCGACACGGGCTACCACTTCGAGGAGACCATCGGCACCCGGGACGCCGTCGACGCCGTCATGGACGTCAACGTCATCACCCTGACGCCGCGCCGGACCGTGGCCGAGCAGGACGCCGAGCACGGCGCGAAGCTGTACGAGCGCGACCCCGACCTGTGCTGCGCGCTGCGCAAGGTCAAGCCGCTGGAGGAGGGCCTGACCGCGTACACCGCCTGGGCCACCGGCCTGCGCCGCGACGAGTCCCCGACCCGGGCGAACACCCCGGTCGTCGGCTGGGACGAGAAGCGGCAGAAGGTCAAGGTCTCCCCCATCGCCCGCTGGACGCAGGACGACGTCGACGCGTACGTCATGGAGCACGGTGTCCTCACCAACCCGCTCCTGACCGACGGCTACGCCTCCGTCGGCTGCGCCCCCTGCACCCGCCGGGTGCTGGAGGGCGAGGACGCCCGCGCCGGACGCTGGGCGGGCCGCTCCAAGACCGAGTGCGGACTGCACGGCTGATGGCCCCCACCCCTCGGACCTCCCCCGAGACCTCCCACACCTCCCAGGAGAACCACGTGACCGGTGCCACCATCTGGCTCACCGGCCTGCCGAGCGCCGGAAAGACCACCATCGCGTACGAGCTGGCCGGCCGCCTCCGCGACGAGGGCCACCGCGTCGAGATCCTCGACGGCGACGAGATCCGCGAGTTCCTCTCCGCGGGCCTCGGCTTCACCCGCGAGGACCGGCACACCAACGTGCAGCGCATCGGCTTCGTCGCCGAGCTGCTCGCCTCGCACGGCGTGCAGGTCCTGGTGCCGGTCATCGCTCCGTACGCCGACAGCCGCGAGGCGGTCCGCAAGCGCCACGCCGCCGAGGGCACCCCCTTCGTCGAGGTGCACGTGGCCACCCCGGTCGAGGTCTGCTCGGTCCGCGACGTCAAGGGCCTCTACGCCAAGCAGGCCGCCGGCGAGATCAGCGGCCTGACCGGCGTCGACGACCCGTACGAGGCCCCCGAGACGCCCGATCTCCGGATCGAGTCCCAGAACCAGACCGTGCAGGAGTCCGCGGCACAGCTCCACGCGCTGCTCACCGAGAGGGGTCTGCTGTGACCACCGTTGTCCACGCCCACGAGACGACCGACAGCCCGTTCGCGCTGTCGCACCTCGACTCCCTGGAGTCGGAGGCCGTCCACATCTTCCGTGAGGTGGCGGGCGAGTTCGAGCGGCCGGTGATCCTCTTCTCCGGCGGCAAGGACTCCATCGTCATGCTGCACCTGGCGCTGAAGGCCTTCGCCCCGGCGCCGGTCCCCTTCACGCTGCTGCACGTCGACACCGGGCACAACTTCCCCGAGGTCCTCGCCTACCGCGACCGGGTCGTGGCCGAGCACGGACTGCGGCTGCACGTCGCCTCCGTGCAGGAGTACATCGACGCGGGCAAGCTGCGCGAGCGCCCGGACGGCACCCGCAACCCGCTGCAGACCGTCCCGCTGACCGAGGCGATCCAGCAGCACCGCTTCGACGCGGTCTTCGGCGGCGGCCGCCGCGACGAGGAGAAGGCCCGCGCCAAGGAGCGGGTGTTCTCGCTGCGCGACGAGTTCTCCCAGTGGGACCCGCGCCGTCAGCGCCCCGAGCTGTGGCAGCTCTACAACGGCCGCCACGCGCCCGGCGAGCACGTCCGGGTCTTCCCGCTCTCCAACTGGACCGAGCTGGACGTCTGGCAGTACATCTCCCGCGAGGGCATCGAACTGCCGGAGATCTACTTCGCGCACGAGCGCGAGGTCTTCGCGCGCAGCGGCATGTGGCTGACCGCCGGCGACTGGGGCGGCCCCAAGGACACCGAGACGGTCGAGACGCGGCTCATCCGCTACCGCACCGTCGGTGACATGTCCTGCACCGGTGCCGTCGACTCCGACGCCACCACGCTGGACGCCGTCATCGCCGAGATCGCCGCCTCCCGCCTCACCGAGCGGGGCGCGACCCGCGCCGACGACAAGATGTCCGAGGCCGCGATGGAAGACCGTAAGCGCGAAGGGTACTTCTAGCCATGCCGAACACGACCGACCAGTTCGCCGAGTTCGCCGACGTCTCGGCGACCACCCTGCTGCGCTTCGCCACCGCCGGCTCCGTCGACGACGGCAAGTCCACGCTGGTGGGCCGTCTCCTGCACGACTCCAAGTCGGTCCTCACCGACCAGCTGGAGGCCGTCGAGGCCGCGTCCATCAAGCGCGGCCAGGAGGCTCCCGACCTGGCGCTCCTCACCGACGGTCTGCGGGCCGAGCGGGAGCAGGGCATCACGATCGACGTGGCCTACCGCTACTTCGCCACCGCCCGCCGCCGCTTCATCCTCGCGGACACCCCGGGCCATGTGCAGTACACCCGGAACATGGTCACCGGCGCCTCCACCGCCGAGCTCGCCGTCGTCCTGGTCGACGCCCGCAACGGCGTGGTCGAGCAGACCCGCCGGCACGCCGCCGTCGCCGCGCTGCTCCGCGTCCCGCACGTGGTCCTGGCCGTGAACAAGATGGACCTGGTCGACTACCAGGAGCCCGTCTTCGCCGCGATCGCCGAGGAGTTCACGACGTACGCCTCCGAGCTGGGCGTCCCGGAGATCACCGCGATCCCGATCTCGGCGCTCGCCGGCGACAACGTCGTGGAGCCGTCCGCGAACATGGACTGGTACGGCGGCCCGACGGTCCTGGAACACCTGGAGACGGTCCCGGTCAGCCACGACCTGACGGCCTGCCACGCGCGCTTCCCGGTCCAGTACGTGATCCGCCCGCAGACCGCGGAGCACCCCGACTACCGGGGCTACGCCGGTCAGATCGCGGCGGGCGCCTTCCGCGTCGGCGAGCGGATCACCGTCCTGCCGTCGGGGAAGACCTCCACGATCAGCGGGATCGACGCGCTCGGCGAGTCCGTGGACATCGCCTGGGCCCCGCAGTCGGTCACGATCCGGCTCGCCGACGACATCGACATCTCGCGCGGCGACCTGCTCGCGCCGGTCGGTGACGCCCCGGCGACCAGCCAGGACGTCGAGGCGACGGTCTGCCACGTGGCCGACCAGCCGCTCGCCGTGGGCCAGCGGGTGCTGCTCAAGCACACGACCCGCACGGTCAAGGCGATCGTCAAGGAGATCCCCTCGCGGCTGACCCTGGACGATCTCTCCCAGCACCCGAACCCCGGGCAGCTGGTCGCCAACGACATCGGCCGGGTCGTCGTACGCACCGCCGAGCCGCTCGCGCTCGACGCGTACGCGGACTCGCGCCGTACCGGTTCGTTCCTGCTGATCGACCCGGCGGACGGCACCACGCTCGCGGCGGGCATGGCGGGCGAGTCCTTCGCCACCGCCAAGGCCGTCGCGGTCGTCGAGGACGAGGAGGGGTGGGACTTCTGATGCTCCAGGACATCTTCGCCACCTTCGCCAAGGAGGGTGGCCGCGTGGGCGGCGGGACCCTCGGCACGGGCCAGGGAGGCGTCGCGCGATGTCGCATGTCGCCCCCCACGCACCGCGCGAGCGGTGCGACACGGCTCCACCCGCTCCACCCCGAACGACATAGACGCAGACTTCGCAGAAGTTGACATCGAGGGGAACACTTCCCGTGCCTGCCACCACCCGTACCACCCTGCGCCGCGGCCTGGCCGCCGCCGCCGCCCTGCCGCTGCTGATCGGCGCACTCGCCTCCTGCGGCTACGGCTCCGAGGCCAAGAACGACGAGAAGAAGGTGGCCGCCGAGGGCAAGAAGCTCTCCGCCGACACCGTACGGCTCGGGTACTTCCCCAACCTCACGCACGCCACCGCGCTGGTGGGTGACCAGGAGGGCATCCTCCAGAAGGAGCTGGGCGGCACCGTCCTGGAGCCCACCACCTTCAACGCCGGCCCGTCCGAGATCGAGGCCCTCAACGCGGGCTCGATCGACATCGGCTTCATCGGCCCCTCGCCGTCCATCAACGGCTACGTCAAGACCAAGGGCACCAACCTCCGCATCATCGGCGGCTCCGCCTCCGGTGGCGTGAAGCTCGTCGTGAACCCGGCGAAGATCAAGACCCTGGACGACCTCAAGGGCAAGAAGATCGCCACGCCGCAGCTCGGCAACACGCAGGACGTGGCCTTCCTCAACTGGATCTCCGAGAAGGGCTGGAAGGTCGACGCCAAGAGCGGCAAGGGCGACGTCTCCGTGGTCCGTACGGACAACAAGGTGACCCCGAACGCCTACGCCTCCGGCGCCATCGACGGCGCCTGGGTGCCGGAGCCGACCGCGTCGAAGCTGGTCAGCGACGGGGCGAAGGTCCTGATCAACGAGTCCGACATCTGGCCGGACAAGAAGTTCGTGATCACGAACATCATCGTGTCGCAGAAGTTCCTCACGGCCCACCCGGACGTCGTCGAGGCCTTCCTGCGGGGCGCGGTCAAGACCAACGAGTGGATCAACGCCAACCCGGACAAGGCGAAGGCCTCGGCCAACGCCAAGCTCAAGGCGATCTCCGGCAAGGCGCTCGGTGACAAGGTGATCGACGCCGCCTGGCCGTCCATCCAGTTCACCAACGACCCGCTGGCGGCCACGCTCCAGGCCCAGGCGGACCACGCGGTGAAGGCAGGCCTTCTGGAGAAGCCCGTGCTGGCCGGCATCTACGACCTGAAGCCGCTCAACAAGGTGCTGAAGGCCGCGGGGCAGCCCGAGGTCTCCGACGCCGGTCTCGGCGCGAAGTAACCAGCCGCAGCTCATACCCAGGAGGTGACGACCATGGCCACGACCGCGACGCTCGCCAAGGCCGAGGACCGTACGGCGGTGACCCATGCCGCCCGTATCGAGCATGTCTCCAAGTCCTTCGGCGGACCCGCCGGCGGGCAGCTCGTCCTCGACGACATCTCGCTCGATGTCGCCCCCGGCGAGTTCGTCACCCTCCTGGGTGCCTCGGGCTGCGGCAAGTCCACGCTGCTCAACCTGGTCGCCGGGCTCGACCGGCCGTCCGCGGGGTCCATCGAGACCCCCGGCGGCCGGCCGGCCCTGATGTTCCAGGAGCACGCCCTCTTCCCGTGGCTCACCGCGGGCAAGAACATCGAACTGGCCCTGCGGCTGCGCGGGGTGCCCAAGACCGAGCGGCGCGAGGAGGCCGAGCGGCTGCTCGACCTCGTCCGGCTCGGCGGCTCGTACGGCAAGCGCGTCCACGAGCTGTCCGGCGGCATGCGCCAGCGTGTCGCCCTGGCGCGCGCGCTCGCCCAGGACAGCGACCTGCTCCTGATGGACGAGCCGTTCGCCGCGCTCGACGCCATCACCCGGGACGTGCTGCACGACGAGCTGACCCGGATCTGGCGGGAGACGAAGCTGTCGGTGCTCTTCGTCACCCACAACGTCCGCGAGGCCGTGCGGCTGGCCGAGCGCGTCGTCCTCCTCTCGTCGCGGCCGGGCCGGATCGCCCACGAGTGGAAGATCGACATCCCGCAGCCGCGCCGCATCGAGGACTCCGACGTCGCGGAGCTCTCCCTTGAGATCACCGAGCACCTGCGTGGGGAGATCCGCCGTCATGGCCAGCACTGACACCACTCCTAAGGCCCCGAGCACGGGGAAGGCCGACGACCTCGCCGGCCTGGAAGCGGGTCTGGACGCGCTCGACAGTGTGCAGATCCGGCGTACCCCGGTCCGTGAGGTCCTGCTCAAGAAGGTGTTCCCGCCGGTCATCGCGGTCGCGCTGATCCTGGTCGTGTGGCAGCTGCTGGTCTGGGGGAAGGTCACCGACGAGTACAAGCTCCCTGCCCCGTCCGCGGTCTGGGACAGCCTGACCACGATGTGGCTGGAGGGCACACTTCTCGAAGTCCTGTGGACCAGCGTGTCCCGGGCCCTGCTCGGCTTCCTCATGGCGCTCGCCATCGGTACCCCGCTGGGACTGCTCGTCTCCAGGGTGAAGTTCGTGCGCGCGGCGATCGGCCCGATCCTGTCCGGCCTCCAGTCGCTGCCCTCGGTCGCCTGGGTGGCACCGGCCGTGCTCTGGCTCGGCCTCAACGACAGCATGATGTACGCGGTGATCCTGCTGGGCGCCGTCCCGTCGATCGCCAACGGTCTCGTCGCGGGCGTCGACCAGGTCCCGCCGCTCTACCTGCGGGCGGGCCAGACGCTCGGCGCGACCGGACTCAAGGGCGCCTGGCACATCGTGATGCCGGCCGCGCTCCCCGGCTATCTGGCCGGACTCAAGCAGGGCTGGGCGTTCTCGTGGCGCTCGCTGATGGCCGCGGAGATCATCGCGTCCTCCCCCGACCTGGGAGTCGGCCTCGGCCAGTTGCTCGAGCACGGCCGCAACAACATCGACATGGCCGGGATCTTCCTGGCGATCATCCTGATCCTGATCGTCGGCATCGCCATCGACCTGCTGATCTTCAGCCCGCTGGAGCGCACGGTGCTCCGCCGCCGCGGCCTGCTGGCGAAGGGCTGAGTCCCACCGTGAACCGCCCCGCCCTCCCGTCGCCCACCACCTCCCTGGCGAGGAAGCGCTCCGCGCCTGTTCTCCTCGTCGTCGCCCACGGCAGCCGCGACCCGCGGCACGCGGCGACCGTCCAGGCGCTCGTGCGCCGGGCCGGCGCGCTGCGGCCGGGGCTGCGCGTGGAGACGGCGTTCCTGGACTTCAACCTGCCCTCGGTGGCGGGTGTCCTCGACCGGCTCGCCGCCGACGGGGTACGGGACGTGGTGGCGCTGCCACTGCTGCTCACCCGGGCCTTCCACGCGAAGGCCGACATCCCCGCCGTCCTGCGGCAGGCCCCGCCCTCGCTGCGGATCCGGCAGGCGGAGGTCCTCGGACCGTCACCGCTGCTGATCGCGGCGGTGGAACGGCGGTTGTACGAGGCCGGGCTCACCCCCGGCGACAAGAGCACGACCGGGGTCGTCCTGGCCTCGGCGGGCTCCACCGACCCGGAGGCGATCGCGGTGATCGCAGAAACGGCGCGGGAGCTGCGGCGCACCGGTTGGTGCTCCGTGCGGCCCGCTTTCGCCTCCGCATCTCTTCCGCGCACGGAGGAGGCCGTACGGCTCGTCCGTACCGACCCCGGCGTCCGCCGGGTGGCCGTCGCCCCGTACGTGATCGCCCCCGGCAGGCTCCCGGACCGCATCGCGGCGGGCGCGGCCGGGGCCGACGTCCTCGCGGACGTCCTGGGCCCTTCGCCCGAGCTGGCCGCGCTCCTCGTGGAGCGCTACGACGGTGCCCGTGCGGCGGATCGACCGGTCGCCCACACCGCCTGAGCCGCTCCGTCCGAAATTCGGCAAGGAATTTCCGAATAGGGGACACGAACACCCCTCAAGCGGAATTAAGAAATCCATAATTCCACCACGTGGAATGACGGAAAAGCGCGAAGCGAAACAACCTCAGATGTTCCTCAACTCCCTTGTTCGGTAATCCCGATCAGCCGGAAGATATTGCTGACCGATCAAGAGGGGAAAGAAAATGAACATCACGCTTCGCCGGGTCAGCATTCTGTCGGCCCCCGCCGTCGTCGCCGCACTGGCGCTCGGTACGCTCACCGCCCCGCAGGCGATGGCCGCCGACCGGACCGTCACGGTGAACTGCTCGACCGCCCTGGGCCCCTCGGCCGACGGCAACGTCCGCACCGTCAGCTACTACGTGGCGAAGACCTCGACCACGTGGAAGCACAAGCAGCGCCTCAACTTCCCGACCAGCCACGGCATCAACAAGAAGCGCCGTGACCTGAGCCACGTGACCTACCTGCTGGACGGCACGACCCGCCGCGGGCACGTCGAGGTGAAGAAGAACGAGGTGGCCTGGGACAACCACAGCTGGGGCATCGCGTCCTGGGGCGTGGGCCGCGAGCCGATCACCAAGAAGGGCCGCACCCGCCTCGTCAGCCACGGCTGGTACAACATGAACACCTGGCCGGTGGAGTGCAGCGGCAAGTCCTTCGCCTTCTGATCCCCCACCCGCACCAGGCAGCGAGTGAGCGCGGGCGGGCCGGCAGGGCCCGCCCGCGCCCCCGCGGAGGAAACCATGAGGATGCGCACGCGCCTGGCGGCCGTCGCCCTGCTGATCGTCCCGGTCCTGGCCGGCTGTTCGGCCGGCGACGGAGGCACGACCGAGAAGGCCGCGGAAGAGGCGGTGGAGAACCGGTTCCTCCTCGTCGAGGGCGACACCGCCGGCTACATCACGTTCGACACCGAGAAGGAGACCCTCGCCGGGTACCGCGCCGACGGAACCCGCGCGTGGACCCACTCCGGAAATTTCCCTTCCGATATTCAGTGCCTCACCCGGTGTCCTGATGCCGTGATCTCCGCACCCGTCTCGGAGAATCCGGGGCAGAAGAATTCACTGGCAATTTGGAAGCGCGACGGAAAAACCACCGTGAAGGAATTCCCGGCCGGCCGTCTCGATGTGCACTGGAGCTCCGGTCCCGAGAACTGGGTCGCGACCGTCGGCCCGAAGGTGACCTGGGCGGACGGCGCGGGCACGGGGTCGTTGAGCCTGCCGGGCGAGCTGAAGGACTCGATGGGCGCGCAGTCCGCCGACGGGCGCTCCCTCGCGGTGTCGGTCGCCACGGGCGAGGAGTCCGCGCCGCGCTGGTCCGCGTACCTCTTCGACGTCTCCGGGAAGGCGGCCGGCCGCCCCCGGCTCGCCGCCGACCACCTTCCCGGTTCCGTCGGCTGCCTCGACCCCGCAGCCGACCGGGCCGCCACCGTGGGCGAGAAGCCGGCCCTCGTCACCCTCGGTTCGGGCCGCAGGGTCCGGGACCTCGGAGAGTTCTCCAGCGAGTGCGCGATGTCGCGGAGCACCACGGTGTTCGCCACCTACGCTGCGGGCCAGGGGCAGCAGGACACCCAGTCCGTCCAGGTCACGGGGAACACCGGGAACCGGACGGCCCGGGCGGGCACGTCGAGCGGCGGCGGCCTCGGCGCCGCCGAGGGCTGCGGGGTGTTCCTCTCCGAGGGCCGGCTCGCGGCCATGCCTCCCACGGGCGGGGCCGCACTCTCGGAGGTGCGCGCCGCGGGTCTGCGCGTCGTGTCCGACGGCGGTGTCTACGCCCTCGCCCCGGACGGCACGGTGGCCCGGCACCGAGTCGTCACCGCCGACGGCGGCTGCACCATCGGCTCCTAGGGCGTGTTGCGAAGGTCCCGCCTGCCCGACGGCGCCTGGCACGCACGCTCGCCGCGTTGTCGGGATCACCCCGATACATCCAGTATCGGGGCGACCCTCCGCCTTGCGATCGCACGCACCAGACGCCGTCGGGCCCGCCCTTCGGCCGGCCGGCGCTACTTTCGCAACACGCCCTAGGGCCCACTCCCGGCCCGGCTCCTCGGCGACAGGGCCTAGGAGAAGTCGAGGCCGCCCGTACGGGTCCTCTTCAGTTCGAAGAGGTCGGGGTGGGCGGCCAGGACCCGGAAGCTGTCGAAGAGTTCCGCGGCCTTCTCGCCGCGCGGGATCGCCCGGAGCACCGGGCCGAACCAGACGGTGCCGTCGACGTGGATCGTCGGGGTGCCGACGTACGCCCCGGCCTCGGGGTCCTTGCCGGCCTCGTGGCTGCGGCGGACGGCCTCGTCGTACGCCGGGTCGTGGGCGGCTGCGGCGAGTTCGGGCGGGAGGCCGAGCTCGACGAGGGACTCGGCGATCACGGCGTCGAAGTCCTTCTGCTTCTTCTCGTGGATGCGGGTGCCGTACGCGGTGTACAGCGGGCGCAGGACCTCCTCGCCGTGCTGCTCGGCCGCGGCCGCCGCCACGCGCACCGGGCCGATCGAGGCGTCGACGAGCTCGCGGTACCAGTCGGGCAGGGCGTTGCCCTCGTTGTGGAGGTACAGGCTCATGACCTTGAAGCGGAGGTCGACGGGCCGGTGGCGTTCGACCTCCAGCATCCAGCGGGAGGTGATCCAGGCGAAGGGGCAGGCGGGGTCGAAGAAGAAGTCGACGGCGGTGCGGGGCTCGGCGGCGGTCTCGGTGCTCGTCATACGACCGAATCTAGTCCGGGGGTGGCCCGTCGACCTGGGCCAATCGACGACCGGTCGGCCGGGCCACTTCGCCTTCAGTCCTCGCGGGTCATCTCGACGAGCTTGACCACCGTGTTCCAGTTCCGGGCCGTGGCGACGAGCCCCTTCACCACGGACGGGCGGCCGATCACGTCGGCCAGCCGGGACCGGCCGAGGCCCTCGGGGACGTAGAGGTAGAGCACACGGTCGCCGAGGGCGAACTCCTCGGGGAGGTACGCCTCCCGGTCGATCGCGGCGAAGCGTTCGGGCTCGGCGGGTCCGGAGTAGTAGATCGCGTGGAGCTGCTTGCCCTCCAGCTCCGCGGCCGGGAAGGGGCAGGCCTCGGCGACGGCCGCCAGGTAGTCGCCGTCGCGGACGAGGCAGTCGACACGGAAGCCGAAGCGGCGCTCGATCGCCTCCTCCAGCGCCGTGGTGAGCTCGGCGTCGGAGGCGGCCGGGTCCGCGGTGAAGACGGCGTTCCCGCTCTGGAGATAGGTGCGGACGTCCCGGTGGCCGAGGTCCTCCAGGACGGAACGGAGCTCCGCCATGGGGACCTTGCGGTGTCCGCTCACGTTGATGCCGCGGAGGAGGGCCGCGTAGGTCTTCGCCATGGGCCCACCTTAGGGGTGGCCACCGCGCCGCGTGGGGGGCGGCACGGTAGCCGGTTCGAACCCTCGCGGATGGGAGCGATCCGCGAGAAGACCCTTCACCCATCTGTGACTTATTCAACAAGGTTTCGTAATGACGAATCCATCATTTGCGCTGATAGCGGGCGAGGACCCGATTGCCGTCCGCCACCAGCCTTCTGCGGAGTTCGGCGCCGTCGATGGCCCCGCTGTAGTACTCCTGGAAGGCGGGCGTCGCCACTTTGTCCTTCCATTCCGGATAGCCGCGAACGCCCTGGGAGGGCGCGGGCCGCAGCCGCTCCGCCACCTCCGCGCCGACGGCCCAGCCGTCGCGGGCGGTGCGCAGGGAGGGGTCGGCGAGCGCGGCGCTGCCGGTGGGCAGCATCCAGTCGCCGCGCGCGAGCCGCACCATGTTCGCCGGCTTCAGGAAGAAGTCGAGGAACTCCATCGCCTCTCTCTTGTACGGGCTGTCCTCGGCGATCGACAGGGTCTGCGGGGAGACCCCCTGGGCGAGCCCCTCGCTCCCGGCGGGGGCGGGCAGCACCGTCCAGTCGAAGCCCTCGGGTGCCTGCTGGGCGATCTGCTGCCGGTAGGCGAAGCCCAGCGGGACCATGGCGTACTTGCCGGCGAAGAATCCGGGCAGGGTGTCGGAGCCGCCGCTGCCGAGGGTCGTGCGCGGGGCGGTCCGGTCGGTGACCACCTGGTCGTGGACGGTGCCGGGGACGACGGCGTCGGCCTCGGTGAAGTCGACGGTGACCCGGCCGTCCGCGCCGCGGTGGAAGAGACCGCCGCCGGTGGAGACCCCGAGGTTGAGGCTGACGGAGACGGGCTCCTTGAGCGGCCAGGCGACCGCGTACCGACCGGGGCCCATGGCGGCGGTGAGGTCCCGGGCGATCTGCCGGAACTCGGTCCAGGTCCAGGGTTTCCCGGGGGTCGGGAGGCGGACGCCGGAGGACTCCAGGATCCTCCGGTTGGCGATGATCACGCGGGGTTCCTGGAGGAACGGGATGCCGTGGACGCCCTCGCCGAAGGTGGTGGTCTCCCAGCTGCGGGCGGGGATGTCGGCGCGCAGCCGCTCGGGCAGGAGCGGGCGCAGGTCGGCGAGGTCGCCGCCGTAGGCGAAGTCGGCCAGGTCGTCGGCGGCGTCGTGGATGATGTCCGGCGCCTCGCCGCCCTCGAAGGAGGTGAGGAGCTGGTCGTGGACGGAGTCCCAGCTGCCCTGGACGTAGTCGACCTGGACCTCCGGGTGGGCGGCGTTCCACTCCGCGACGAGCTGCCTGTTGGCGTCGACGGACTCCTTCTGCCAGGCAAGGGACTGGAAGCGGAGCCGTACGACGCCGTCGTCGGGGCGCTCGGCGCCTCCGGTGCA
Organism: Streptomyces sp. NPDC015130; assembly: GCF_043080005.1. Taxonomy (NCBI): domain Bacteria; kingdom Bacillati; phylum Actinomycetota; class Actinomycetes; order Kitasatosporales; family Streptomycetaceae; genus Streptomyces; species Streptomyces sp. NPDC015130. The sequence continues at coordinate 63,597 of NZ_JBIBVC010000015.1, forward strand.
GCCGGTGAGGAGGAGGGCGAGCGCGGCGGTGAGGACGGTGAGGGTGCCGGGGAGTCGTCGTCTCATGCCTTCACCGCCCCGGCCATCGTGCCGCCGGCGATGCGGCGTTGGAGGACGGCGAAGACGACGAGGGAGGGCAGGGTGGCGAGGAAGGCCGCGGCGGCGAGCGGGCCGAGGTCGGCGACGCCCTCGGCGCCGAGGAAGTGGGTGAGGACGACCGGCAGGGTCTGCTTCTCGGGGGTCTTGAGCAGCACGAGTGCGAAGAAGAACTCGTTCCAGGCGGTGACGAAGGCGAAGAGCGCGGTGGCGACGATGCCGGGGGCGAGCAGCGGGGCGGTGACGGAGACGAGGGTACGGAGCCGGCCGGCGCCGTCGACGGCCGCGGCCTCCTCCAGCTCGGCCGGGACGGCCCTGACGTACCCCATGAGCATCCAGAGGGCGAAGGGCAGCGACCACACCACGTAGACGAGGACGAGGCCGGGGACGCTGTTGATCAGGTGCAGGTTCTTGAGGATCAGGAAGAGCGGGATGATCACCAGGACGAAGGGGAAGGCCTGGCTGATCACGACCCAGCCGGTGGCGGCCGTCGCGAGCCGGCCCCGGTGGCGGGCGGTGACGTAGGCGAGCGGGGTCGCGAGGACGACCGCGATCAGGGCCGCGGCGAGCGCGGCGACCAGGCTGTTCCCGGCCGCCCTGAGCAGCGGCTGTTCGTCGAAGGCCTGCCGGAAGTTGGCGAGGGTCGGCTCCCGCGGGATCCAGGTGGGGTGGAGCGAGGCCAGCTCGGGGGCGGGCTTGAAGGCGGTGGAGACCAACCAGAGGAAGGGGAAGGCGAGGAAGACCAGATAGGCGAGGAGGGCGAGGTACTGGCCGATCCGCGCGGGTCTGCTCGTCCGGAGGGCGCTCACCGGTCCTGGTCCCCTTTCAGCCGACGTACGAGGGAGAGGGCGATGAGCACCGAGACGGCGGCGACCATCACGCAGCCCATCGCGGCGGCGTAGCCGAACTGTCCGTAACGGAAGGCCTCTTCGTAGGCGAAGAGCATGGGGAGCCGGGTGCGGCCGCCCGGTCCGCCGCTGGTCAGGACGTAGACCAGGGCGAAGGAGTTGAAGTTCCAGATGAGGTTGAGCGCGGTGACCGCGAGGGCCACCGGTCTCAGCGCGGGCCAGGTGACGGTGCGGAAGCGGCGCCAGGCGCCGGCGCCGTCGAGGGCGGCGGCCTCGTGGAGTTCGCGCGGGGTGTTCTGGAGTCCGGCGAGCAGGGCGACGGTGGTCTGCGGCATGCCGGCCCAGACGCCGACCAGGACGACGGCGGGGAGGGCGGTGGCGAGGCCGGAGAGCCAGTCGTGGCCCTGGCCGAGGCCGAGGTCGCGGAGGGTCTCGTTGAGGATGCCGGCGTCGGGGTTGTAGACGAGCCGCCACATGATGCCGACGACGACCTCGGGCATCGCCCAGGGGACGATCGCGAGGGCCCTCGCCAGCCAGCGGAAGCGGAGCTTCTCGTTGAGGAGGAGGGCGAGGCCGAGGGCCAGCAGGAACTGGGGGACGGTGACACCGACGGCCCAGACCAGACCGATGCGGAAGGAGTCCCAGAAGAGGGTGTCGTGCAGGAGGTCCTGGAAGTTGAGGGTGCCGACCCAGCGGGTGGCCTGGGTGCGGCCGGACTGGGCGTCGGTGAAGGCGAGGGCGATCCCGTAGAGGAGCGGGCCGATGCTGAGGACGAGGATCGGCAGGAGCGCCGGGAGCACCAGGAACCAGGCGCCGAAGTCGGGCCCCCGGGGTCGTGCCGAGCGGACGGTCCGCGGTGTCCGCGTTCCGCCCGGCCGCTTCGTCGCGGTCGCCGAGCTCATCGATCCGACCCCCCGTCTGCCGGCCGCGCCGCCGGTGAGGAACCCCCGTCATGGTCCTGACGGGCCGTGGGGCCGTCAAGGCGACCGGCGCGGCGACCTGGGCGAATGCGAGACTTTGGCTCAAACGCACAGGTAGGGAGTTGTCGATGGACGAGGCGCGGGCGCGGGAGATCCTGACGGAGGCGGGGCTGCCGGCCGCGGAGGCGCGGTTGCTGGCACTGGGGGAGAACGCGGTCTTCGCCGTGGGCGACCTCGTGGTGAAGGTAGGCAGGGACGCCGAGCTGTTCGAGCGGGCCGAGCGGGAGATGGCGCTGGCCGGCTGGCTCGCCGGTGCGGGGGTCCCGGCGCCGCGGGCCGCCGAGGAGAAGCCACGACTGGTAGACGGGCATCCGGTCACCTTCTGGCACCGGCTGCCCGACGCGGTCCGGCCCGCGGAGCCCCGCGATCTGGCCCCGCTGCTACGGGCCGTGCACGCGCTGCCCGAGCCGGTGGGGTTCACGCTCCCCCGGCGTGAGCTGCTCGGCGGGGTCGAGCGGTGGCTGCGGCTCGCGGGCGAGGCGATCGACCCGGCGGACGCGGCCTTCCTCCGGGAGCGGCGGGACGCCTTCGCCCCGGCGGCCGCGGCGCTCACCCCGCGTCTGGCGCCGGGTCCGATCCACGGCGACGCCCTCCCCCGGAACGTGCTCGTCGGACCCGACGGCCCGGTCCTGATGGACCTGGAGACCTTCTCCTCCGATCTCCGCGAGCACGACCTCGTGGTGCTGGCGCTCTCCCGGGACCGCTACGGCCTCGACCCGGCCGCCTACGAGGCCTTCACGGAGGCGTACGGCTGGGACGTCCGGGAGTGGGAGGGGTGCGCGGTGCTGCGGGGCGCGCGGGAGACCGCGAGCTGCGCGTGGGTGGCCCAGCACGCGCCGGCGAACCCGAAGGCGCTGGCCGAGTTCGAGCGGCGGGTGCGCTCGCTGCGGGAGGGTGACCCGGAGGTCCGCTGGTACCCGTTCTGACATCATGATCCGGGCCGGGTGACCGGCCCGGACTCCTGCTGTCGAACGGGGTGTTGCGATGCGTGTGGAACTTTCCGAGGTGACGCTCGACGTGCGGACGAGCGGCGAGGGACCGGCCGTCCTGCTGCTGCACGGCTTCCCTGACAGCCATGACCTGTGGCGCCGTCAGATCCCGGCGCTGACCGCCGCCGGCTTCTCCTGTGTCGCGCCCACCCTGCGGGGCTTCGGCGCCTCGGACCGGCCCGCGGGCGGCCCGGCGGCGTACCACCCGGCGAAGCACGTGGGCGACCTGCTCGAACTGCTCGCCCGGCTGGAGCTCGACCGGGTCCATCTGGTCGGCCACGACTGGGGCTCGGGCATCGCCCAGGCCCTCGCGCAGATCGCGCCTGAGCGGGTGCGGAGCCTGAGCCTGCTGTCCGTGGGGCACCTGGGCGCGATCCGGGCGGCGGGCTGGGAGCAGCGGCAGCTGTCCTGGTACATGGTGCTGTTCCAGCTGGCCGGGGTGGCCGAGGAGTGGCTGACCCGGGACGACTGGGCGAACTTCCGCGAGATGCTCGGCGAGCACCCGGACGCGGAGGCCGTCCTCGAACCGCTGCGCGCGCCGGGCGCGCTGACGGCGGCGCTGGACATCTACCGCGCGGGTCTGCCCCCGGAGGTGCAGTTCGGCCCGGACCTGCCGCTGCCTCCGCCGCTGGCGGAGTCGGTCCCGGTGATGGGCGTCTGGTCGAAGGGCGACCGGTTCCTCACGGAGCGCTCGATGTCGGGCACGGGCGAGTTCGTCGCCGGGTCCTGGCGCTACGAGCGCGTCGAGGAGGCGGGGCACTGGCTCCAGCTGGACCAGCCCGAGAAGGTCAACGAGCTGCTGCTCTCCTTCTTCAAGGAGAACTCCTAGCCGAGAGGAGCTCCGGGCCTGGGTGAGCGCCCGGCCGAGGCGGGTCCTAGCCGGCCGCCAGGACCGCCGGGCGCAGGGGCCAGGTGGACTCGATCACCGCTTCCGGGTCTCCCTTGCCGCGCAGGAAGGCCTGGAAGTCCTCGGCCCAGACGCGGTACCAGGAGATCTGCCGCTCGTGCAGCTCGGCCGGGTCCAGCTCCGCCACCTGGCGGTGCCGCTCGGCTATCGCGACGGCGACCCGGACGGCGGCGAGCGCGTCGGCCGCGGCCTGGTGGGCGGCTTCGAGGACCACGCCGTACTCCCCGCAGACCGCCTCCAGGGTCCGCTTGCCGCGCCGGTAGCGGTCGACGGCACGGTCGATCGTGTACGGGTCGACGACCGGGCCGATGTCGGCGCCGCCGAGCCGCTCGCTCAGCGAGGGCAGCCCGTGGCGCCGCAGCTCGGCGGAGAGGAGCGTGAGGTCGAAGGAGGCGTTATACGCCACGATCGGGACGCCGTCCTCCCAGTACGCGGCGAGGGTCCTCGCGATCTCGTCGGCGACCTCGCGCACCGGCCGGCCCTCGGCCGCGGCGCGCTCGGTGCTGATGCCGTGGATCGCGGAGGCCTGCTCCGGGATGCGGATGCCGGGGTCGGCGAGCCAGTCCCGTCGCCGTACGACGTCTCCCGCGCCGTCGACCTCGATGATCGAGGCCGTGACGATACGGGCCTCCAGCGGATCGGTGCCGGTCGTCTCCAGGTCGAAGCCGACCAGCGTGTCGCCGTGCCAGGCCATCGGGTCCTCCTTACGTGATCTCCCCCGTGGTGGTGACCACCCTCGCACGCACCACTGACAACGCCTCCGGCGGCGGTCCCGAACAGGTGTGGCGACCGGTCAGGAGACCGGTCGGGAGTCGAGCCACACCGACTCGAATTCCTCCCGGTATGTCGCGAAAAGTCCGTGTTCGCCGTCGCCGCCCGGCTGGCCGTGGCGCACCACGCTCCGGCCGCCGCCGCGCAGGACGAGGACCGGTGCCTCCATGCCGCGGGCCTTCCGCAGGTAGGACTGCACGACGCCGACCCCGTCCGGGCCGTCGCCGTCCACCAGGTACGCGGTGAAGCGCGGGGTCTCGTCGAAGACGTGGATCTGGAAGGCGCCCGGGTCGCGCAGCTTCGACCGCACCCGCCGCATGTGCAGGATGTTCATCTCGACGGAGCGGCTGAGCTCGCCCTTCTTGAGGCCGAGTTCCCGCTCGCGCCGCTTGACCGCGCTGCTGGCCGGGTTGAGGAAGAGCAGCCGCGTCCGGCAGCCGGACTCCGCGAGCCGCACCATGCGGCGGCCGGAGAAGTTCTGCACGAGGAGGTTCAGGCCTATGCCGGTGGCGTCGAGGCGCCGGGCCCCGCCGAACAGGTCCTCGGCGGGCAGCTGCCGCTGGAGCCGCACCCGGTCGGGGTGGACGGAGACCACGTCCGCGTAGCGGTCGCCGACGAGGTCCTCGACCGCGTCCACCGGCAGCCGGTCGGCCGACGGCACCCCGGCCCCGCTGCCGAGGATCTCCAGGAGCCGCGCCGAGGCCCGCTCGGACTGGGCGAGCACCGTCAGGGAGAGCGCCCGGTTGCGGGAGACGACGTTGCGCGTGACCTCCAGCTCGTCCAGCGCGAGTTCGACCTCGCGCCGGTCGTCGAAGTAGGGCTCGAAGCAGGGCCAGTGCTGCACCATCAGCTCGCGCAGCTGCGGCAGCGTGAGGAAGCTGAGGACGTTGTCGTCGGCCGGGTCGAGGAGGTAGCCCTTGCGCCGGGAGACCTCGCGGACGGCGACCGCCCGCTGCACCCACTCCTGGCCGGCGGGACCGGCCGCGGCGACGACCCACTCCTCGCCGTGCACCGGTTCGTACACGGGCCGGAGGACGGCGGCGACCACGGCCCGCAGCCGCTGCTCGACCAGGTTGAGCCAGATGTAGGCGCGCCCCGCGCGCTGGGCGCGGGTGCGCACCTCGCCCCAGGCCTCGGCGCCCCAGTCGAGTTCCGCCCCGATCTCCACCGGCCGGGCGACGGAGACCGTCCCGGGCGGGACGACCGCGCCGGGCGGGACGACCGCGCCGGGCGGTGCCTCGGCGGGGTCGGCCGGACCCCCGTCGTGACCCGCGTCACCTGGGGGCAGCTCCCGACCTCCCGAGCTCACCCGCGCACCGCCTTCTGCTCCTGGAAGCCCGCTTCATTTCCGAACAACGATCAAGGAAGGGTACTCCGCGAGCGGGAGGCGGTGCAGCAGGATCGTCAGGCTGCTTGCTCAACTACCCAGATCAGGCTGTCCGTTCTGGGAGGCGAGTTCGGCCGGAGTGAGCGGATTCATAGCGGTTAGGTCCCTGGGAGCGAGCTGGAAGCCCTGCCAGTGGACCGGCATCGGCTGCTGGTCCTCGTCCCGGGCGACGTGGTGGAACCCGATGTTGACCCAGACCGACGGCTTGGTCAGCGTCTCGCCGTTGACCCACTTGTCCACGCTGTCACCGGCGTTGGCCCCGCAGTTGCCGATGTTGTTGCTGGCGAACTGCTCGCAGGCGCGCGACTGGGTGAAGTACACGTCGTGCTTGGTGAAGCCGCGGCCGGCGTGGGTGTCGGTGTGCCCGCGCACGATCTCGTACGAGCGGGCGTGGCCGTCGGCGTTCTTGCCGGTGCCGCTGACCACCCGCCACCAGCGCATGTTCTTCGCGTCACCGGCGAGTTCCTTGGTGACGACGGTGCGCTTCGTCTTCACGGTCGGCCCGCCGCCGCCGGCGGGCGGCGCGCTGACGGTGGAGTCGAACTGCTCGATCCGGTCCTTGGTGGAGCCGTCGAGCCCGAAGTCGAGCTTCCAGAAGACGTTGTGGGCGTGGCTGGTGGCGTAGGCGCGGGCGCCCTTGCCGATGGGCCAGCCGCGGCCGTCGGTCGCGTTGTAGTCGACGGGCGAAAGGCTGCCGGTGGCACCGACGTTGGCGCCGATGGTGCCGTCGGCGGAGAAGCGCCACTCGGAGATGTACTCGTACCAGCCGACCTTGTTCACGGTGTAGACGAGAAGGTCCTTGCCCTGCACCTGGTAGACCTTGTCGCCGCCGTCGGCGGCCATGCGGTACGCGTGGCCGCGCGCCCTGGTCGTGGTGCAGAGGCCCTTGATCTGGCCGACCTCGGGCACCTTGACGGTGGAGATGGTGCCGCCGGGGCACTCGGCGGGCTTGAGGTTCTGCAGGCCCCAGCCGAAGCCGGCGCCGGTGAGGTCGTCGTACTCGGCGCCGCCGTCGTCGTACGGCACGTGGATCTGGGCGAGCCGGGCGCTGGAGAGGACCTTGATCGGCGCGGCGCCGGGCGCCTGGTAGGTGACGCCGTCGAGGGTGAGGCCGGCGTCGGTGTTGTAGCGCCAGCACATGTTCCAGACGGCGCCGCCCTCGAGCTTCTGCGTGATGCGGTACGCGGCCGAGCAGGCGAGCTGGGCGGGCGTGCCGGGCGTGGCCGTCGGCGGCGGGGCGGGGGCTCGGGGTGCGGCGGTCGCGGGCCCGGCGGCGGCCGTGGCGGTGCCGAGCAGGACGGCCGCGGTCAGGGCGGCGCCCCTTCGGCGGGTTCGCGTGGTTCGCTGGGTGGACATGGGAACGTACTCCCTCGTACGGAGATGAACGGGAGGACCGTCGGCGGCGGGGGTCAGCCGACGCGCGTGACGGTCCTCGCGGAGAGGTCGACGATGATGTTCCGGGTGTCGATCCAGGCCCCGTTGAGGACCTTGGTGACGAGGCGGACGCAGCGGTGCTTGCCGCACTCCTTGAGCTGCGCGGGCACCTTCGCCTCGCGGTAGGGCCGGTAGACGTCGCCGTTGAACCACAGCTGCTCGGTGGAGGTGAGCGGCTTGCCCGTGGCGTCCTCGTAGTCCTCCTTGACGCCCTTCCCGAGCGGGCTCGCGAGGATCAGCTCCAGGGCCTCGCGGAGCTCCTCGGGGTGGGCAGAGGGCTGGACCCCGCGCTGGGCTGCGGACCTCTCGACCTTCCCCGTCCCGAGGTTGACGGTACGCGTGACGAGCTCGTCCTTCGCGTAGTCGTAGAACCGGACCTCGGCGCGCCGGGAGGCGTCGCCCGGCAGCGGGTCGGCGAGGACGGTGCCCAGGTGCTGCGGGCCCCGGCCGCCTTCGACGTTCTCCTGGGCGGCGGCGGCCGGCGGGGTCAGCGCCAGCTGCTCGGCCCTCGTGAGCTCGTCGTCGGTGAGCGGGTCGCTCCCGACGCCCTTCTGTCCCTCGGCCGCCGCCGGGGCGACGGTCGCGGGCGGCGGCGCGGAGCCGGCCGCCTGGCCGCCCGCCTCCGCCGAGCCCTCGGCCGTGATGCCGGCCTGCCCCTGGCCGGTCGCGCCGCCCGATCCGTTCCCCGTCGCCGTGCCCGCGGCTCCCGCGGTGCCGGCGACCCCCGCCGCTCCGGTCGGACCCGCGGCGCCGTTCGCTCCCGCGCTGCCCGGCAGGCTGATCGCGACCGCGACGGCGGTTCCCGTCACCGCCATGGCCGCCCCGGCCACCACCTTCCCCAGGTGGCGGCGCGCTATTTCGTACACACTTCCCCCTCTATCCCCCTCTTGATGTGCGGTCACCCGGTAGGACGGGGCGAAGTCCTAGGAGGTTGCGCCTCTTTCGGGCAGGATCTGGCCGAGGAACATCCCCCAAACCCGGACAGAAGAGGAAGAGTCGAATCCATGCAGGTCTGGCCGGGACAGGCGTACCCCTTGGGCGCCACCTATGACGGAGCGGGCACCAACTTCGCGGTCTTCTCGGAGGCCGCCCACAGGATCGAGCTGTGCCTGCTCCACGACGACGGCTCGGAGACGGCGGTGGAGCTGCGCGAGACGGACGCCTTCGTCCGGCACGCCTATCTGCCGGGCGTGATGCCGGGGCAGCGGTACGGCTTTCGGGTCCACGGCCCGTACGCCCCCGAGCGCGGGCTCCGCTGCAACGCGGCGAAGCTGCTGCTCGACCCCTACGCGCGGGCGGTGTCGGGCCGGATCCGCTGGGGCGAGGCGGTGTACGGCTATCCCTTCGGGCGGCCGGACGCGCGCAACGACCTCGACTCCGCCCCGGACACGATGACCTCGGTCGTGGTCAATCCGTACTTCGACTGGGGCGACGACCGGCGCCCGCGCACCGAGTACCACCACACGGTGATCTACGAGGCCCATGTGAAGGGCCTGACGATGCTCCACCCGGACCTTCCGGAGGAGCTGCGCGGTACGTACGCGGGGCTGGCGCACCCCTCCGTCATCGGTCATCTCAAGGAACTCGGCGTCACGGCGCTGGAGCTGATGCCCGTCCACCAGTTCGTGAACGACCACCGGCTGGTGGACGCGGGGCTCGCGAACTACTGGGGCTACAACACGATCGGCTTCTTCGCCCCGCACAACGCCTACGCGTCCTGGGGCGACCGGGGCCAGCAGGTCCTGGAGTTCAAGTCGGCGGTCCGGGCGCTGCACCAGGCGGGCATCGAGGTCATCCTCGACGTGGTCTACAACCACACCGCCGAGGGCAACCACCTGGGTCCGACGCTCTCCTTCCGGGGCCTGGACAACCCCTCGTACTACCGGCTGTCGAACGATCCCCGGTACTACACGGACACGACGGGCACGGGGAACTCGCTGCTCATGCGCTCCCCGCACGTGCTCCAGCTCATCATGGACAGCCTCCGGTACTGGGTGACCGAGATGCACGTGGACGGCTTCCGCTTCGACCTGGCGGCCACCCTGGCCCGGCAGTTCCACGAGGTGGACCGGCTGTCCTCGTTCTTCGACCTCGTGCAGCAGGACCCGGTGGTGAGCCAGGTGAAGCTGATCGCCGAGCCCTGGGACGTGGGCGAGGGCGGCTACCAGGTGGGCAACTTCCCGCCGCTGTGGACCGAGTGGAACGGCAAGTACCGTGACTGCGTACGGGACTTGTGGCGGGGCGAGCCGCGGACGCTCGCGGAGTTCGCGTCCCGCCTGACGGGCTCCTCGGACCTCTACCAGGACGACGGCCGCCGCCCCCTCGCCTCGGTCAACTTCGTGACCTGCCACGACGGTTTCACGCTGCGCGACCTCGTCTCGTACAACGAGAAGCACAACGAGGCGAACGGCGAGGGCAACCGGGACGGCGAGGGCTACAACCGCTCGTGGAACTGCGGCGAGGAGGGCGAGACGGAGGACGTCGGCATCACCGAGCTGCGCGCCCGGCAGATGCGCAACTTCCTCGCCACGCTGATGCTTTCGCAGGGCGTGCCGATGCTGAGCCACGGCGACGAGTTCGGGCGGACGCAGGGCGGCAACAACAACGCGTACTGCCAGGACAACGAGGTGTCCTGGGTGCGCTGGCCGAAGGAGAACAGCGAGGCGGAGGGCACGCTGCTGCGCTTCACCCGCTCGATGGTGCGGCTGCGCCGGGAGCACCCGGTCTTCCGGCGTCGCCGCTTCTTCCACGGGCGGCCGGTGGAGGGCACTCACGACGAGCTGACCGACATCGCCTGGTTCACGCCCGAGGGCGAGGAGATGACATCGAGGGACTGGCAGGCGGCGCACGCCCAGGCGCTGACGGTCTTCCTCAACGGCAACGCCATCTCGGAACCGGGGACGCAGGGCGAGCGGATCGCCGACGACTCCTTCCTGCTGATGTTCAACGCCTCCGCGAAGGAGCTGGAGTTCGTGGTGCCGGACAGCCACGGCCGCTACTGGCGGACGGTGGTGGACACCTCCGACCCGGAGGGCATGCCGCCGCAGGAGGGGCCGGAGCTCGCGGGCGGCGAGCGGGTGACGCTGGCGCCGCTCAGCCTGACCGTTCTACGCCGGCCGGCCTGAGCTCCCGCACCGGAACCACGGGAGCCGTCACCCGCACCGACCAGGCCAGCGCGGCGCAGGCCACGGCCGCCCCCACCGCCACCGCGAAGGCGGCGGGGGCGCCGTGGCTCTCGGCGAGGCGGCCGGAGACGGCGAGGGCGAGGGCCTGGCCCGCGACGATCCCGCTGGTGAGGAAGGCCATGGACTCGCCGAGCCGGGCGGCCGGCACGGTCCGCTCGGTGAGCCCGAAGACCGTGATCAGGTGCGGGGCGTAGGCGGCGCCGAGGACGATGACGACCGCGTACAGCGCGCCGAGCGAGCCGACGAGGAACAGGGGCACGGAGAGGACGACGAGGGCGACGGTGGCCGCGCGCCAGCGGGTGGTGAGCCCGATACGGGCGGGCACGGCGGCGAGGGAGAGGCCGACGGCGGCGCTCATCACGCCCATCGCCGCGTAGACGAGTCCGGCCTGGGCGGGCGCGCCGAGCTCCTCGGTGAGCGCGGTGATCCCGGCCTGGGAGGCGCCGAACATCGCGCCCTGGAGCACCATCGCGCCGCGCAGCGCGTACGCGGACCGGGGCAGCCGCGCCCGCTCGGCCGCGTCCGTACGGGTGACCCGGCCCGGGTCCGGGGCGGTGACCCGGGCGGTGGGGTGGAGGGCGAAGGCGGAGCCGCAGACGGCGAGCAGGAGCGCGGCCGTCAGGAGCGCGGCGGCGGGGTGGGCGAGGGCGGCGGCGAGCCCGACGAGGGCCGGGCCGAGGACGAAGGACACCTCGTCGAGGGTGCCTTCGAAGGAGAGGATCGCGCCGACGGTCCGTTCGTCGTGGCCGCCGGAGCGGCGGGCGAGGGCCACCGCGCGGGTCCGGGCGAGCGGCCCGATCTGGGGGACGGTGGCGCCGGCGAACGCACCGGACAGCATCAGCCAGCCGGTGCCCGCGTGGGCGAGCGCGGCGAGGACGAGGACGAGGACGGCGACCGCGTTCGCGAGGGAGGCGGCGAGGACGACCCCGCGCTGGCCGTGCCGGTCGGCGAGGCGGCCGATGACCGGTCCCGCGACGGTCTGTCCTGCGGCGAGCGCGCCGCCGGCGAGCCCCGCCGTGGCGAGGGAGCCGCTGGTCTCGGCGACCAGGAGGAGGCTGCCGAGCTGACACATGGCGGTGGGCAGCCGGCCGAGGAAGGAGATCACCGGCAGGGCCGGGCCGAGCAGGGAGAGCGTGTCGCGATACATCCGGAGCATCACGCGACCGTAACGCGATGCACACGAACGAGTGCATAGGGCGATGACACAGAAGGCCTCGCGCGGGGTACGTACGTTCGCATGACCTCCTCCTCGGCCCCTTCCGCGCTCCCCACCGCCACCTATCGGCTCCAGCTCCAGCCGGAGTTCCCGTTCGCCGCCGCCGAGCGGGCCGTGCCGCACCTGGCCGGGCTCGGGGTCTCGCACCTGCACCTCTCCCCCGTCCTGGAGGCGGTGCCCGGCTCGACCCACGGCTACGACGTCACCGACCACCGCTCCGTCCGGGCCGAGCTCGGCGGCGAGGACGGCCTGCGGGCCCTGGCGGCGACCGCGCGGGCCCACGGCCTCGGCCTGGTCGTGGACCTGGTCCCCAACCACATGGCGGCCTCCCCCCGGCACAACCACGCGCTGCGGTCGGTGCTCCGCGAGGGCCCGGACTCGCCGTACGCCCGCTGGTTCGACGTCGACTGGGCGGCCGGGGACGGCCGGCTGCTGCTGCCGGTGCTGCCCGCGCGGCTCCCCGAGGTGCGCGACCGGCTGCGGGTCTCGGACGGGGCGCTGCACCTCGACGGGCAGGACTTCCCGCTGCGGGCCGGCACGGGGGGGCTGCCGCTCGACGAGCTGCTGGACGCCCAGTGGTACCGCCTCGCCTGGTGGCGGCTGGCCCGCACCGAGCTCAACTACCGGCGCTTCTTCACCATTTCGGAGCTGATCGGGGTGCGGGTGGAGGACCCCGAGGTGTTCGCGGCGACCCACGCGAAGATCGTGGAGCTGGTGGCGGACGGGGTGGTCGAGGGGCTGCGCATCGACCATCCGGACGGGCTCGCGGACCCGCAGGGGTACCTGGAGGACCTGGCGGCGGCGACCGGCGGGCGCTGCTGGACGGTGGTGGAGAAGATCCTCACGGGGACGGAGCCGCTGCCCGCCGCCTGGCCGGTCGCGGGCACCACGGGGTACGACGCGCTCCGCCAGGTCGAGGGAGTCCTCACCGATCCGGTGGGCGCCGACGAACTCGCCGACGTCTACCGTGAGTTCACGGGCTCTGCCGGGGACCGGGGCGGCCGGTGGGAGGCGACCGCGCGGCGCGCCGCGTACGAGGTGGTGACGCACGACCTGGCCGCCGAGACGGCCGCGCTGACCCGGATCGCGCAACGGATCTGCGCGGCCGACCCGGCGCTGCGGGACCACGCGCCCTGGGCCGTGCGGACGGCCGTCCGGGAGCTGCTCGTCCGTGTGCCGGTCTACCGGACCTACCGGACGGGCGGCGAGGAGGTGCTGACCCCGGCGGCGGCCCGGGGCGCGAAGGCCGCGTTCGCCGTGCCGGAGGAGGCCTCCGCGGTCGACCTCGTACGGGACCTGGCGCTCGGCTCGCTGGGGGACGGTCCGGAACACCGGGCGTTCCGGGCGCGGTTCGCGCAGACCTCCTCGGCGCTGCGGGCCAAGTCCGTGGAGGACACGGCCTTCTACCGGTACACGCCGTTGCTCTCGGCGAACGAGGTGGGCGGGGACGCGGGGCGTCCGGCGGTGTCCGTGGACGACTTCCACGCGTACTGCCTGCGGATCGCCCGGGACTGGCCGGCCACCGGGACCGTGCTGTCCACGCACGACACCAAGCGCAGCGCGGACGTGCGGGCCGCGATCGCGGTGCTCGCCCAGTGCCCGGAGGTGTGGGCGGCGCTCCTGACGGAGGTCTCGGGGGTCCCGGCGCCCGATCCGCACCTGGCGTGGACGGCCTGGCAGACGGCCTTCGGCTTCGGCGCGCCGGACGCGGAGCGGCTCGGCCCGGCGGTCCTCAAGTCCGTGCGGGAGGCGGGCCTCCGGACGAGCTGGACCGAGCCGGACGCGGCGTACGAGCGGGCGGTGGCCGAGTTCACGGCGACCGGGCCCGGCCGGATCCCGCTGCGGTCGGCCTCGGAGGCGGCCTTCGCCCTCGAACCGCACATCCGGGCCCACGCGCTGGGCGCGGCGCTCGTGCAGCTGACGATGCCGGGCGTGCCGGAGCTGTACCAGAACACGGAGCGGGAGTACCGGGCGCTCGTCGACCCGGACAACCGGGCCCCGTTCGCGCCGGGCCCGGACGACGACCGGACGGCCCTGGTCCGGGCGGCGCTGGGGCTGCGCCGGGAGCGCCCGGAGGCCTTCGGCCCGGGCGGCGCGTACGCGCCGCTGACGGCGAGCGGCCCCGCCGCCGCGCACTGCCTGGCCTTCGCCCGCTCCGGCGCGGTGGTGACGGCGGTGACCCGACTCTCCCTGCGGCTCGCGGAGGCGGGCGGCTGGCAGGACACCGAGCTGGTCCTGCCGGACGGCCGCTGGGCCGATCTTCTCGACGGCGTAAGGGAGTTCACCGGTGGCCCGGCGACGGAGCTCAAGCTCGCGGAGCTCTTCGCGGACCGTCCGGTGGCCCTGCTCGCCCGGCTGGACGACTGAGCGCCCCGGAGTCCGGGAGCGCTCGGTCGATCAGAAGCGGGCGGTCAAGGGGGAGATCAGAAGCGGGAGACGCGCGAGACCTCGCACTCGGTGTACTCGGAGCCGTCGCCGGTGCCGATGTACGGGGTCTTCACCTCGACGCTCTGGGAGGCGCCCGCCGCGACCGCGATCCCGGCCTCGAAGGCGGTCCGCGGGGTGACGCTGCCGCCCGCGGCGCCCTTGAACTTCATGCTGACGCTGTAGTCGTAGTCCATCGAGCCGTCGTTCTTCACGGTGATCCGCGCGACGAGGTTCTTGGTCGCCGAGTCGTACTTGCACTCGTCGATGGTCACGTCGCGGATCGCCTTGTCGGCGCTGGAGGAGCCGCCGGACACGGAACCGCCGGAGGTGCTGCCGCCGTCGTTGTCGCTGTGGTTGCTGCCGCTGGAGCTGCCGGAGCTGCCGCTGCTGCTGCCGCCACAGCTGGCGCCGTTCGAGCCGCGGGCACCGGTCAGGGCGACGACGGCGACGGCAGCGACGGCAATGAACCGGACATGACGCTTATTCATGTTTCAATCCCCGTGGAAAGTGGTACAGAAGTAGGGCTCTTTTGACGAGCGCACGTCACCCTAGCAGCGGTACCGGACCCCTCGTTCCACCCCGGATCAGCCGCCGGGGCGGACGATCAGGCTGCGCGGGGCCCGGGTGATGAGGCCGGTGGCGTCGGGCCGGAAGCCGTCGGCGAGGCGCAGCCGGGGCATCGCCGAGAAGAGCGCGCGCAGGGCGTACTCGGCCTCCAGACCGGCGAGCAGCACCGCGGGGCAGAAGCCGCTGCCGTACGTGAGCTGGCCCGGGTCGTCGCGGAACGGGTCGAAGCGGTCGGGTTCGCGGAAGCGCTCCGGGTCACGGCCGGCGGAGCCGACGAGCAGGGCGACGGACGCGCCCGCCGGGACGGTGCCGCCGCTGACCGCCACCTCGGCGCGGGTGCGGCGCACGGCGATCTGCACGGGCGGGTCGCGGCGCAGCGACTCGGTCCAGGCGCGGGCCACGAGTGCGGTGGGGGCGTCGCGGAGGGCGGCGACCTGGTCGGGGTCGGCGAGGACGTTGCCGAGGAAGGAGGCGAGCGCCTTCTCGCGTACGGCGATCTGGCCGCCGCACTCCCCGGCGAGTGCCCCGGCGGCCCGGCCGCGGACGAGCCGCATCATGTCGCGGTAGGGCACGCCGACCGCGGCGGCGACGGTCCCGGCGGGCAGCCAGTGGCAGAAGTCGGCGACGAGGTCGGCCTGCGGGCGTTCGGCGATCCGACGGGCGAGGACGTACGCCGTGCGCTCGGTGACGGATCTCAACTCGGCCATGTCGACGTCGACGTGGGCCCGGGAGCAGGGCGGGTCGCCCGGCCGGTGCCCGTGCGTGAAGCGGCTGTCCGTGAGGGCGGCGGCGACGTCCGCGTACCGGCTGAGGACCCAGGCGCGCAGCAGCGGGTCGTACGTGAGCGGGAACTCCTCGCGCAGGGTCCGGTGGATCGCGTGCGGGTCGCGCGTGGCTCCGGGGTCGAGCGGGCTCGGTGCGACCGTCCGCCCGGTGGGCGCGAAGGGACCGCCGGGTGCGGCGGTCCGCTCGGCGACGGTCCGCACGCGGCCCGCGGTGGTGCCCCGCGCGGGGGCCGGGCCGGACGGCACGGTCGGGATCGCGGCGGAGGCCGCGCCCGGGACCATGGACGGCAGTCGCGTCCAGGGGTCCCCTGACTCCTGGGGCCGGGCGTCCCGTATGCCCCGGTCCGGTGCTCCGCGGTTCGGCTCGTCGCTCATCGCGCCCCCTGTCGATCGGCGGTGGGTGCCGCGGCCGGAGAAGTGTGGCGCGCGTCTCCTCACCCCATCACCGGGTGGCCCGCACGGCGCGCCACATACCGCCGAACGGGTGAAGGGAGACGGGCGGTGACGTGCGGGGACGCGAGGCGGTGCGTGGGGTCGGCGCGGAGGCGCGGCGCGCGCGGTGTCAGCGCGGAGGGCGGCGGGGCGTCGGCACGGAGGCGCGGTGTCGGCACGGAGGCGCGGTGTCGGCACGGAGGCGCGGTGTCGGCACGGAGGCGCGGTGTCGGCACGGAGGCGCGGCGGGGCGTCAGCGCGGGGTCGGCCCGGTGCGGTGCGCGGGGGCGGCCCCGCGCCGGTTCGTGGTGCCGGTCAGCCGTGGGAGAGGCGGAAGGTCATCTGGCCGAAGCCGACGACGTCCCCGGGCCGTACGACGACCGCGCCGGTGACCCGGCGCCCGTTGACGGTCGTCCCGTTCGTCGAGCCGAGGTCGCGCAGCACCCACATCCCGCTCTGGTGGGAGAGCTCCGCGTGCAGCCGGGACGCGGTCTCGTGGCTGAGCCGCAGGCCGTTGACCGGGTCGCGGCCGATCCGCAGCGGATGCGGGCCGGGGAGCGGCATCAGCAGCTTCGGCAGCCGCTCCGCGCGCCAGGCACGGCCGAGCCGCGCCGTGAACGCGGACATGCGCTCGACCGCGCCGACGACCCGCTTGGACCAGGCGCCCTCGGTCCGCAGGTCGGCGACGAGCAGGTCGAGCTCGTCCGGCCGGCGGGCCTGGAGCGCGCGCTCCATCCGGTAGAGGAAGGTGTCGTGCGAGAGGCGTCCCTGCGCGGCGCCCTCACGGAGCAGCCCGAGCGCACGGTCCCGCTCGGCGTCCGTCAGCCGAGGGGTGTTCGCCGGAAGCTCGAAAGGGGTCGTCACAAAGTGATTGTCGGCCTGTCGGGCCCGAAGTGTCCAGAAGGGCCTCCGACCTGGGAACTCCGTGCCGGTCCGGCAAGATCGCTGCTACGGTCTGCGGTCACCGCACCAGAGATCCCCAGGGGGAACCACGACGTGACCGCGTCTTCTTCCCGCACCACCCGAACCACCGTTCGTGACACCGCTTCTGACGCCGCTCCCGGCAGCACCGCTCCGGACCTCGTCATACGCCCGCTCGCCGGGCCCGGGGAACTCGACCTGTTCCTCCGCCTCACGTACTCGCTCGACCACGAGCTGGCGGACGACCTCGCCACCGGCCGCCGCCTCCCCGAGTGGATGTGGGTGGCGCTCGACGGCGACCGACTCCTCGGCCGCATCGCCTGGTGGACGAACAAGGCGGGCGCCGAACCGCTGGCGCTCGACTTCTTCGACCTCGCCCCGGAACTCGCCGAGGAGGAGCGCGCCGACATCAGCCTGCGGCTCCTGGAGACCGCGGCGGCCTCGGTCGTCCCGGCGGGGAAGCAGCGCCCGGAGTTCGGCCGCTTCATGCCGGCGGACTGGCGCGAGGTCCCGGAGACCCGGTCCGTCCTGGAGTCGCTCTTCGACGTCCTGGAGCGCTCGGGCGCGCGCCCGCTCGTCGAGCGGCTCCGTCTGGAGTGGCGCCCCGGCACGCCCGTGCCGGAGCCGACGGGCCGTCTGGAGTTCCGGCCGGTCCGGGACCGCGAGGACCTGGTCGCGCTGATGACGCCCGTCATGGAGGGCACCCTCGACGCGCACGGCCAGGCCGACCTGGCGTCCGGGCTCTCGGCCCGCGAGGCGGCGGAGCTGCACTACGACGAGGAGTTCGCGCACTACACCTCGCCCCGCGAGTGGTGGCAGGTGGCGCAGCTGCCGGAGACGGGCGAGCCCGTCGGCTTCGTCGTCCCCGCCCGGAACAACTACCACCACACCATCGCCTACATCGGCGTGCTGCCCGCCCACCGCGGCCACGGCTACATCGACGACATCCTGGCGGAGGGCACCCGGATCCTCGCGGCCACGGACGTGCCCCGGATCAGGGCGGCGACGGACCTGGGGAACGTACCGATGGCGGCGTCCTTCGGCCGGACGGGTTACGTCACCTTCGAGCGGGCGATCAACTACGTGTGGGACGCGCCGGGCGAGTCGGGGTCCTGACTGCCAGGATGGACGCGGTAGTCAGTCGTTGAGTGGTGGAACCGTCGACGAGGGGATGCGCGTGCTCTTCGAGGTGTGGGCGCCGAGCGCCCGGGACCAGGTCACGCTGGAGCTGAACGGCACGGGACACGCCCTGGAGCGGGACGCCGAGCGGGACGGCTGGTGGACCGGGGTCGTCCCCGCCGAGGACGGCGACCGCTACGGCTTCGCCCTCGACGGCGGGCACGTCCTGCCGGACCCGCGCTCGCGCCGGATGCCCGACGGGCCCGACGGCCTGAGCGCGGTCGTCGACCACTCCTCGTACTCCTGGCGGCACGAGTCCCCGCGGCTGCGGCTGCGCAGCGCGGTCCTCTACGAGCTGCACGTCGGCACCTTCACCCCCGAGGGGACGCTCGACGCGGCGACGGCGCGCCTCGGGGAGCTCGCCGGCCTCGGCGTCACCCATGTGGAGCTGATGCCGCTGTGCCCGTTCCCCGGGGTCCGGGGCTGGGGGTACGACGGGGTGGCGCCGTGGGCGGTCCACGAGCCGTACGGCGGGCCCATGGCCCTCAAGCGGTTCGTGGACGCGGCGCACGGTCTCGGCATGGGCGTGGTCCTCGACGTGGTGCACAACCACCTGGGCCCGTCCGGCAACCATCTCCCCTTCTTCGGGCCGTACTTCACCGAGACGCACCACACGCCGTGGGGCGCGGCGGTGAACCTGGACGCGCCGGGTTCGGACGAGGTCCGTGCGTACTTCCTGGGGAGCGCGCTCGCCTGGCTGCGGGACTACCGGATCGACGGGCTGCGGCTCGACGCGGTGCACGCGCTCGCCGACACCCGGGCGCTGACCTTCCTCGAAGAACTCTCCTCCGCCGTGGACGAGTTGGCGAAGGAGCAGGGCCGCCAGCACTTCCTGATCGCCGAGTCCGACCTCGCCGACCCGCGGACGACGACCCCGCGCACGCTCGGCGGCCTCGGTGTCCACGCCCAGTGGAACGACGACTTCCACCACGCGCTGCACACGGCCCTCACCGGTGAGTCCCAGGGCTATTACGGGGACTTCGCGCGGGCCCCGATGGCGGCGCTCGCCAAGACCCTGACGCACGTCTTCTTCCACGACGGCACGTACTCGACCTTCCGGGGCCGCCGGCACGGCCGCCCGGTGGACCGCGAACGCACCCCCGCCCACCGCTTCCTGGGGTACGCGCAGACCCACGACCAGATCGGCAACCGGGCGCTGGGCGACCGCCTCTCGGCCTCCCTCTCCCCCGGTCTGCTCGCCTGCGCGGCGACGCTCGTCCTGACCGGGCCCTCCGTGCCGATGCTCTTCATGGGCGAGGAGTGGGGGGCGAAGACGCCCTGGCAGTACTTCACCGACCACACCGACCCGGAGCTCGCGGAGGCCGTACGGCGCGGCAGGCGGCGGGAGTTCGCGGCGCACGGCTGGGCCGAGAACGAGGTCCCCGACCCGCAGGAGCCGGCCACCCGCGACCGCTCGGTGCTGGACCGCGCGGAGCGGGAGCGGGACCCGCACAAGCACCTGCTGACCTGGCACCGCCAGCTCATCGCCCTCCGCAGGACCCTGCCCGACCTGACGGACCCGGACCTGGGGGGCGTGAAGGTCGCCTTCGACGAGGAGGCCCGCTGGCTGGTCTTCCGCCGGGGCGACCTGCGGGTCGCGGTCAACCTGGGCGGGGAGCCGGCGGTGATCCCCCTCGGCTCGAACGGCCGCGACCGGGTCCTCGCGGCCTGGGAGCCGGTCGAGGCCCCGGGCGCGGACGGGGTCCTGCGCCTCCCGGGCGAGTCGGTGGTCGTCCTGACGGACGGCTGACCGGCGCCCGGGAGGGTTCCGGGACCTACTCGACGATCGCCATCTCGTGCGGGGTGTTGTTGAAGCGGCGCCCCGCGCCGTCCTCCGTCGCCGTCACGATGTCCTCGATGCGGACGCCGAAGCGGCCCGGGAGGTAGACGCCCGGTTCGATCGAGAAGCACATGCCGGGGACGATCGGCAGCTCCTCGCCCTCGATCATGTACGGCGGCTCGTGCGTCGTGACGCCGATGCCGTGGCCCGTGCGGTGGATGAAGTACTCGCCGTAGCCGGCGTCCTTGATGACCTTGCGGGCCGCGCGGTCGACCTCCTGGCAGGCGACGCCGGGGCGGACCGCCTCGAAGCCGGCCTGCTGGGCCTCGCGCACGAGGTCGTGGACGCGCCGCTCCTCGTCGGTCGGCTCGCCGACGTGGACGGTACGGGTGGTGTCGGAGCCGTAGCCGTGCTTGAGGCCGCCGAAGTCCAGGACGACCATGTCGCCGTGCTCGATGGTCCGGTCGCCCGCCTCGTGGTGCGGGTTGGCACCGTTGGGGCCCGAGCCGACGACGGTGAAGTCGACCTGGGAGTGGCCGAAGCGCATGAGGAGCGCGGCGAGGTCGGCGGCGACGTCGGTCTCCTTGCGCCCGGCGAAGCGGACCTTGAGGATCTCGCCGTACGCCTGGTCGGCCGCGGCCCCGGCCGCCGCGATCCGTGCGAGCTCGTGCGCGTCCTTGACACCGCGGAGCATGGGCAGGGCCTCGGTGAGGGAGACGTACGCGGTGCCGGGGAGTGCGTGCTGGAGGCCGAGCAGGTGCATGGCCCAGGCGTTGTCGCTGACGCCGAACCGGCCGTCGACATCCAGCAGCGGGGCGGTGACGGCGTACGGGTCCTTGCCGTCCGTCCAGTCGCGCAGCGTCAGCGCCGCCGCCCCCGTCGCCCGCTCCGCGTCGGGCGCCTCCAGGGTGGGGACGACGAGGACCGGGTCCTGGCCGGCGGCGAGGACGAGGACGGTGAGCCGTTCGGTGATCGCGGTCGGCTGGTAGCCGGTGAGGTACACGAGGTCGGGGCCGGGCGCGACGAGCACGCCCGCGAGCCCGGCGTCCGCCGCGGACTCGGCCGCGCGGGCCATCCGGGCCCGGTAGTCGTCCGCGGTGAAGGGCGTGACCTCTTCGGCGGATGCGTGGGGGGTGCTCGGCATGAGGGGGCTCCTTCGCGGCGGCTGCGGCGGCGTCGACGTACAGCATCCTGCCCCCGGGCGCGCCCCGACGCGACCGCTCAGCGGCGGTCCGGGCCCTGCGCGATGAGCCGCTCCAGCAGTTCCTGGAAGTCGTCGCCGACGACGATCCGCAGCTCGCCGCAGTCCGCGTCGTGCTCGCTGAGCTGGGTGAGCGTGCCGCCGCGCCACCAGAAGACGTACGGGCTGATGGCCCCCGGCGTGTCCTCGTACGCGGAGGCGGCGAAGGAGGCCATCGCGCCGAGCGCGGGGACGGTCGAGGTGTCCCGGATGGGGTGGAAGGCGAGCTGGTGGCGGAAGGGCAGGGCGACGAGCGCGCCGTGCTCGCCGAGCGGCAGCCCGGTGACGCGCCGGGCCACGCCGTCCAGGTCGAGGACCCGGCTCGCGGTGTAGAAGGAGTCGCCGAGGATGATCTCGAAGCACATGCCGTCGGCGTCCCGGACGGTCTCGTGCTCCTCCACGGGCAGCCCGCGCAGATTGCGCAGCGCCCGGTCGCGGAGCTGTGCGTGGTCGCCGAGCCGGTCCAGGGCCTCGTCGGTGAGCATCATGACGCTCTCCGGAAGATCGAGGGCGAGAACCTCGTACAGCCCGGGGGCGACGGTCCTGGCGTACCCGAAGGCGCCGGCGTCGATGCCGTCGCCGCTGACGACCCGGGGGTAGAGCTGGGACCGGATCTGTTCGGGAGGGAGGGTCTCCAGGGCGGACGGGCCCTCCATCGCCCGTACGACCAGGTCGACGTGACGGTGGATCAGCTCGGGCCAGACGCGTGTGCCGCGGCGGTCCTGGTGGCAGACGGCGGCGAGGTTGCCGAGGCCGAACCGCCGCTTGCGGTCGTCGACGACGTGGTCCGCGTAGACGGAGACCTCCAGGCCCAGCTCGGCGAAGGTGGAGCGGACCCGGCCGCGGAAGAGCGCCGCCTCCCGCTCCGAGAAGTACGCGAACTCGGGATCCCTCGGCGCGTCCTCGCCGTCCCTCTTGGGTCCTCGCCGTAGCCAGCCCACGTCAGCCCGCCTTCCGTCGCCGTTGCGCACAGGGTAGCGAGTGCGGGTGTCAGCTCTTGAGCCGTCGCGCGAACTCGGCCGCCGGGCCGTCGGGTTCGCCGGGCCCGTCGGGTTCGCCGGGCCGGTCGGGCCCGCGCCGCCCGTCAGGCCCGGGCGGCCGTTCGGGCCCCGGGAGGAGGAGTTCGGTGCGGTGGACGAGCCGGGGCGCGGCCAGCGGGACGGCCGCGGCTCCCGGGACGCCGGTGGCCACGGGGAGCGGCAGCAGCGCGAGACCGTGCCCGGCGGCGGCGAGGGCGGCGAGGGTGCGGGTGTCGGTGCCCTCGTAGCGCAGGGCCGTGCGGAAGCCCCGGCCGGCCGGTCCGGCGTGGACCTCCCGGAGCCGGCCGAGGGGGACGCCGGCGGCGGGCGCGTCGAGCCAGCGGGCGTCCACGAGGTCGTCGAGCCGGAGCCCGGCGCGCCCGGCGAGCGGATGGCCGGCGGGCAGCACGACGGCAAGCGGCTCCTCGGCGACGCCCGTCGCGGTGAGCGGCGCGACGTCGGGCAGCCGCAGCGGGTCGCTGGGCGCGGCGATCCCGTCGACGAGCCCGGCGTCGGCCTCTCCGGTGGCGACGGCCTCGGCCACCCGCTCGCGGGGCAGGGCGCGCAGGGTGACCCCGGTGGCGGGCAGGGCGGCGAGGACACGGGGGTGCAGGGCGAGCGGGGACGCGGCGACGCTCAGGGTCGTGCGGGGCGCGGCGGCGAACCGTCCGAGGTCGGCACGGGCCGCGTCGATGCGCAGGAGCAGCGCTCCGGCGTGTTCGAGGAGCCGCCGCCCGGCGGGGGTGGGGGCGACGGGCCGCCGGCCGAGCAGCGGCAGCCCGAGGTCGGTCTCCAGTGCGGCGATGTGCTGGGAGACTGCCGACTGCGTGTACCCCAGCTCGCGGGCGGCCTCGGAGAAGGAGGCGAGCCGGGCGACGGTGACGTACGTACGGAGGAGGTGCGGGTCCACGGAGCCGCTCAGGAGCCGTCGGGGGCGGTGAGGAGGGCGCGGGCGTAGTGGGCGAGCGAGCGGTTGTAGCGGGGCAGCAGCGGCGCGAGGGCGCCGAGGGCGAGGGAGGCGGCCTCGCGGTCGCGGCCGGTGTCGGCGAGGGCGAGGGCCAGGAAGGCGTCGACGGCGCCCGAGAGCGCGAGCTCGTCGGCGTCGAGCCGCTCGGCGGGGATGTCGCGCTCGGCGGTGAGGAGTTCGACGCTGCGGTCGGGCCGGCCGAGGTTGCGGAGGCTGCTGGCGAGCTGGACGACGGCCCGGCGGCGGCGCAGCCCGGTGAGGCCGTGGTCGAGGGCGCGCTCGTAGAGGCGGACGGCCTCCGCGGGCTGTCCGGTGGAGTCGTGGGCGGCGCCCAGCTCGAAGAGGGCCGCGGGGTCGTCCTCGGCCCGCTCGGCGGCGAGGGCGGCGACGGCGGCGCGGAAGTCGGCGGGCTCGTGCTCGTCGAGGCGCTCCCAGAGCGCGGCGACCCGCAGCTCCCACTCCCGGACCGGGTCCTGTCCTGCCGTGTGATCAGTCGTCATACGGTCACCCTATCGACGGCGGCATAAGCATTTCTGATGGAGTGTGCACGAATCATCGTTGGACGTGAACAAGGGGCGCCGACCAGCATGGCCGTCATGAACACCATCACCTCCCGCCCCGCCCCCCGCATCGCCCTGGTCGGCGACCGTTCCCCGCACGTCAGGTCGCATGTCCGCGTCCCCGTCCTCCTCGACGCCCTCGCCGAACGGGACGGCCTCGCGCTCGACGCGTACTGGATCCCGACCGGCGACGCGGAGGCGCCCGGAGCCGTGCGCGGCTTCGACGCGGTGTGGGTGCTGCCGGGAAGCCCGTACGCGAGCGAGGCGGGGGCGCTGGCCGCGATCCGTACGGCCCGTGAGGACGGCATCCCCTTCCTCGGCACCTGCGGCGGCTTCCAGCACGCCCTGCTGGAGTACGCGCGGAACGTCTGCGGCCTGTCCCGCGCCGCGCACGCCGAGAACGACCCGGCGGCCGACTCCGGCGACCTGCTGATCGCGCCGCTCGCCTGCTCGCTCGTCGGCCACGAGGGCGTCGTCCGGGTCACCCCCGGCTCGCTCGCCGAGCGGGCCCTCGGGGCGGAGCGGACCACCGAGCGGTACCACTGCGACTACGGACCGGACAGCCGTCGCCTCGACGCGCTGCGCGCCCACGGCCTGCGGTTCACGGGCGCCGACGAGGAGGGCGGGGTCCGCGTCGCGGAACTCCCCGGGCACCCCTTCTTCCTGGCGACCCTCTTCCAGCCGGAGCTCGCGGGCGACGGCACCCGCCCGCACCCCCTGATCCGCGCGCTGGCGACGGCGGCGGTGCGGCACGCGGGACGCGACACGCCCTGAGCGCCCCTCCGAGCAGGGCTCAGACGCGGGGCAGGTGGCGGCCGACGAGGTCGAGGAGGCGCTCCGCGTCCTCCCGGGAGCGCAGCCCGCGCTTGGGCAGCACCTCCACGAGCTGGATGCTCCGGTCGCGCCCGAGGAGCACCACGTGGTCGCGGGTCTCCCGGTAGCCGCGGAAGACCGGCCAGCGCTGGAGCAGCGAGGCGTGCTCGGTCTCGGTCGCGCTCCCGCTCTCGCTCACGGTGGTCCGGTGGTTCCCCTGCCCCGCGACCACGCGCAGCACCTGCCGGGCCTGGAGGTGGGGTGTCGCCCAGCTCAGCGCGGCGCAGAGGGCGACGAGCGCGGTCAGCACGGTGAGCGTCCCCTGCGCGACGATCGTCAGCAGGGCGGCGCCGCCCAGCAGGACCGTGAAGCCCCACCGCACGACGTGGAGGCGGCGCAGGCGCTCGCGCACGAGGACGCCCGTGAGGATGTCGGCCCGGGTCGGCCGGTACTCCAGCTCGACCGTGTCGCCCTGGCTGCCGTCCCGCCCCGCGTTCATGACCATGGAACGGGATCGTACTGTTCCGTCAGGTCATGCTCACGACCAGGTGCGCGCGCTCCCGACTCCGCGCCACCAGACGGGCGTTGACCTCGTCCGAGTCGTGGACCCAACGCTCGGCCGTCGCCCGTTCCCTGCCGAAGCGGACGTGTCGCTCGACGAGCCGGGGGACGCGGCGGCGGTCGTCCAGGTCCAGGTACCAGGCCTCGTCGAGGAGGGGCAGGACGGCGGCCCAGGCGCCCTCGTCGTGCAGGAGGTAGTTGCCCTCGGTGACGACGAGCGGGACCTCGGGCGGGACGGCCACGGAGCCGGCGATCGGCTCCTCCAGGGAGCGGTCGAAGGCGGGGGCGTAGACGGTGGTGCCCGGTTCGGGGGCGCGCAGCCGGGTGAGGAGCGCTGCGTACCCGGCGGCGTCGAAGGTGTCGGGCGCGCCCTTCCGCCCGGCCCGGCCGAGGCGCTCCAGCTCGGCCTGCGCGAGGTGGAAGCCGTCCATCGGGACGAGCACGGCGAGTCCGTCGAGGCGGGCGACGAGCCGCGCCGCCAGCGTGGACTTCCCGGCGCCCGGCGGGCCCGCGAGCCCGAGTATCCGCCGCCGGCGCGGGCCGGGGCCCGGCTCGGCGAGGGCCCGCGCCCGGGCCGCGAGCCGGTCGAAGCTCCGCACGTCCATGCGGGGCATTGTCGCACCCCTCGCCACCCCTCCCCCGGACCCTCGTCCGGACCCCGCCGGACCCTCCCCGGCCCCTCGTCCGGACCCTCCTCCCGACGAGGGTCGTACCTGCGACGACGCGGGTTGACGCGAGTAGATTCCTACCGCTTCCACGTATTACGTTGGGGTTATGCCGTCCATCGCACTCGTCACCCTCGTCGTCCGTGAATACGACGAGGCCATCGCCTTCTTCGCCGACGCCCTCGGCTTTGAACTCGTCGAGGACACCGACCGGGGCGACGGCAGTCGCTGGGTCGTCGTCCGCCCGCGCGGCGCGGCGGGCGTCGGCGGACTCGGCAACGCCGGCCTGCTCCTGGCCCGTGCCAAGAACGAGGCCGAGGCGGCCTCGGTCGGCAACCAGACGGGCGGCCGGGTCGGCTTCTTCCTCCACACCGAGGACTTCGCCCGCGACCACGCCCGGATGACCGCGGCGGGTGTCGTCTTCAAGGAGGAGCCGCGCCACGAGCCGTACGGCTCGGTCGTCGTCTTCGAGGACCTCTACGGCAACCGCTGGGACCTCCTCCAGCCCGCCGAGGCCACCACCGCCGCTCCCGTCTCCGCGTAAAAACCGCTGTCGCACCCGCGGTTCGTCTCCCTACACTCGCGTCTCGGCGCACCGGTCGGTGCGCCGAGAGACGTCCGTCCGAGGGGAGAAGACCGTGCGCAGCCACCGTGCCGTCGCCGTGTCGCCCTCCCGTGCCCGGTACGACGTGATCCTCGCCTCTCCCCCCGGCCGGTGGCGGCTGCGCGCCCGCCATCGCCGACCCGTGACGTCCTGATCCCTTCTCGATCCGTCCGGGAATCGCGCTGCCCTGTCTCCACGCAGCAGCGAAAGGCACGACACCGTGCGTACCCACCTCACCGACCGCGTCCGCAACCTCGGCATCCTCGCCCACGTCGACGCGGGCAAGACCACCGTCACCGAGCGGATCCTCTTCCTCACCGGCGCCACCCACAAGCGCGGTGAGGTCCACGACGGGACGACCGTCACCGACTTCGACCCGCAGGAGCGGGACCGGGGCATCACGATCTTCGCCGCGGCCGTCAGCTGCGACTGGACGGGCCACCGGATCAATCTGATCGACACCCCGGGGCACGTCGACTTCTCCGACGAGGTCGAGCGTTCGCTGCGCGTCCTCGACGGCGCCGTCGCCGTCTTCGACGCCGTCGCGGGCGTCGAACCGCAGAGCGAGACGGTGTGGCGGCAGGCGGACCGGCACGGTGTCCCGCGCCTCGCGTTCGTGAACAAGCTGGACCGCGCGGGCGCGGAGCTCGACGGCGCCGTGGAGTCGATCCGTACGCGCCTCGGCACCGTCCCGCTCCCCGTCCAGCTCCCGATCGGACGCGAGGACGGCTTCACCGGCGTCGTGGACCTGGTCCGGATGCGGGCGTACGTGTGGGCCGACGGCGCCGACACGTACACCGACGAACCGGTCCCCGACGGGCTCCTGGACGAGGCCCGGCACCGCAGGCGACTCCTGGAGGAGGCGGTGGCGGAGCTGCATCCGGGCGCCCTGGAGGAGTTCTGCGGCGAGGGCTCGCTCTCGGCGGAGACCCTCACGGGGGCGCTCCGGGACCTCACCCTCACCGGCGAGGCCGTGGTCGTGCTCTGCGGCTCGGCCTACCGCAACCGGGGCGTCGAACCGCTCCTCGACGCCGTCGTCGCGTACCTCCCGGCTCCGTCCGACATGCCTCCGGTCCGCGGCGGGGCGGCGGCGGACCCGGCGGCGCCGTTCACCGCGCTCGCGTTCAAGGTGAGCGCGACGGCCACCGGCCGCATGACCTACGTCCGCGTCTACGCGGGCACGCTCACGAAGGGGGGCACCGTGCTCGACACCACCACCGGCCGCACCGAGCGGATCT
Source organism: Streptomyces sp. NPDC015130 (assembly GCF_043080005.1). NCBI lineage: Bacteria > Bacillati > Actinomycetota > Actinomycetes > Kitasatosporales > Streptomycetaceae > Streptomyces > Streptomyces sp. NPDC015130. Next base: position 91,168 of record NZ_JBIBVC010000015.1, read on the forward strand.
CCCGCATCCTGCGCGTCCAGGCCGACCGGACGACGGAGCTGGAGACGGCGCGCGCCGGCGACATCGTCGCGGTCGTCGGCCCGAAGACGGCCCGGCCGGGCGCGACGCTCTGCGCCCCGGACGCGCCGATCGTCCTCGAACCGCCGACGACCGCCGCCCCGGTGGTCTCGGTCGCGGTCGAGGCCCGCCGGAGCACGGACACCGGCCGGCTGGCGACGGCCCTCGCCCGGCTCTCCGAGGAGGACCCGTCGCTGGTCGTGCGGTCCGACCCGGAGACGGGCCAGACCGTGCTGTCGGGGCTCGGCGAACTGCACCTGGAGGTCGCGGTGGAGAAGCTGCGGCGCGACCGCGGTCTTGAGGTCACGGTGGGCCGTCCGCAGGTCGCGTACCGGGAGACGGTGGCGAAGGGCGTCACCGGCCTGCTGTACCGCCATGTCAAACAGGACGGCGGCGCGGGCCAGTTCGCCCATGTCGTCATCGACGTCGAACCGGCCGGTGAGGAGCAGGACTTCGCCTTCGCCTCCTCGGTCACGGGCGGGCGCGTGCCGCAGGAGTACGTCCGCGCGGTCGAGGCCGGCTGCCGGGACGCCCTCGTCGAGGGCCCGCTCGGCGGCCACCCGGTGACGGGTGTCCGGGTCACGCTCACGGACGGCGCGACGCATCCGAAGGACTCCTCGGAGATGGCGTTCCGCACGGCGGGCCGCTTCGCCCTGCGCGAGGCGCTCCGCGCGAGCGCGATGACGCTCCTGGAGCCGGTGGCCGAGGTGACGGTCACCGTCCCGGCGGAGTCGGTCGGCGCGGTCCTCGGCGACCTCGCGGCCCGCCGGGGCCGGGTGACGGACCAGACGACCCGCTCCGGTACGGCGGTGGTGTCGGCGACGGTCCCGCTGGCCGAACTCTTCGGCTACGCGTCCCGGCTGCGCGGCCGCACCCAGGGCCGGGGCACGTTCACGACCCGCCCGGCGGGTTACGCCCCGGCGCCTCGGGGGCAGGTCGGCTGAGTGAACGGTGTCCGGTCCGTGGCGAGCCCACGGACCGGACACCGCTGAACCGGCCTGGTTCACGAGCCCGTTCGCGATCCCTCGCACCGCCGGACCGAACCGCGTCTGCCAGGATGCGTGTACCCGCCCTCCACCGCACACGGAGGGGCCGGTGCACGCACGACGCGAGGAGCGCAGAACTGATGAGCACGACGCCCGGCGGGTATCTCTCCGACCTCTTCTCCCTCGAAGGCCGCACCGCCCTCGTCACCGGCGGCAGCTCCGGCATCGGCCGGGCCGTCGCCGGGGCACTGGCCCGGGCCGGGGCGCGGGTCGTGGTCCTCGCCCGCAGGAAGGAGGAGCTCGTCGCGACGGTGGACGAGCTGACGGCCGACGGCTGCCGGGCCGCGTGGGTGAGCGCCGACCTGAGCACCCGTGAGGGGATCAGGGCCGGGGCGGAGGCGGCGGCGGCCGTCTTCGGTGAGCCCGACATCCTGGTCAACTCGGCGGGCGTCAACCTCCGTCCGCCCTTCGGCGAGCTGGACGAGGAGGTGTGGGACACGACGATGACCGTGAACCTGGAGGCGCCGTTCCTGCTCGGCCGGCGCTTCGGTCCCGGCATGGCCGAGCGGGGCTTCGGCCGGATCATCCACGTCACCTCGCAGCAGGCGCACCGCGCGTTCGTGCAGAGCGGTGCGTACGGGGTCTCCAAGGGCGCCCTGGAGTCGCTGGCCCGCTCGCAGGCGGAGGCGTGGTCGCCGTACGGCGTCACGGCCAACACCCTGGTCCCGGGCTTCGTCATGACCCCGCTCAACCGGCGGCTCTCCTCCGACCCGGAGAAGGTGGCGGCCCTGGCGGCCCGGACGATGGTCGGCCGCAACGGCCTCGCCGAGGACTTCGCGGGTGCGGCGGTCTTCCTGGCGAGCGCCTCCTCGGCGTACGTCACGGGCCAGGCGCTCTTCGTGGACGGCGGCTTCTCCGTCCACTGACCCGGTCAGACGTGGAAGTCCTCGGCGTCCTGCATGGGGGCCTGGGAGTAGCCGATCATGGCCTCGTGTTTGCCGGTGCCCATGTAGTAGTTGCCGGTGTGGTGCATGCAGAAGAACCGGCCCTGCTCGTCCATGACGATCACCTCGCCCTCCGAGGAGTCCCAGCCCACCGGGAAGAGCCGCACGCCCAGGTCGCGGCTCAGCTCCGCGATGTCCTCGGAGGTGCAGTGCCAGACGATGGCCGGCGTGAGGTGCAGGTGGTCCTCGCGGCGCGCGTCGATGGTCACGCGAAGCCCCAGGTGCTCGGCGAGGAAGTCCGTGGCGGCGGCGAAGGGCTCCAGCGGAAACCCGTCGCTCCGGGTCTGCCCGACGATCTCCGCCACGATCGCGGGGACCTGGTCCGCCACGTCGCGGCCGGGAGACCAGCCGTACGCGGCGAACCAGGCGTCGACGTCCGCGGGGACGCGAAGACGGGGCACAGGGGGCTCCTTTCGGACGCGAGGGGCGGCAGGCCTTCAGGCGCTGACCGGAGCCCCCGACCAGGCGGCGAAGGACCGGGCGCAGCTCTCCAGGGACGTCGCCGTGGGGCCCGCGGAGGCGGACAGGCCGGCCGCGAGGTCCAGGGCGGGGGCCTCGGCCGGGTTGCCCACCGTCACGGTGCACTCCACCGTGGCGGACGGCCCCTCCGTGCCGGGCGGGACGGAGACCGTCAGGGTCAGTTCGCAGCCGGCCGCGCGGGCGCCCGCGGCGTCGAGACGCCCGGTCATCGCCGCGATCAGCAGCTCGGCGCCGGCGTCCAGGGAGCCCGGGCCGAGCGGGAAGTCCTCGTCGACGGCCACGACGCCGATCCCCCGCAGAGTGGTGGCCCGCAGGTGCAGCGCGCGACCGCTGTACACGCCCGCGCTGTGCAGGACGTAGACGGCGACGAGCGCGGCCCGTACGGCGGCGCCGAGATCGGCGGGCCCGTCGGGCAGCGGGAAGCTCCAGCGGGGTGCGCGGAGTCGCCTCGGCGCGATGCCCTCCGCGAGCGCGGTGAGGCCGTCGCGGACGGTCTCACCGAGGAGCCAGGGCCCACCGGTTCCGAGCATCAGCAGTCGGCCGTGCTCGTCGACCGCGAGCGGCGCGTCCGTGTCCGTACGGCCGAGGGGGAAGAGGCGTACGCCGAGGGAGTCGGCGACCCGGTGCAGGGACGGGACGTCGAAGCGGGCTTCGCGGGGGTCGACGACGCTGCCGATGGCCGCGACGTCACGGCCACCGGTGTCGGCGGGGAGGACGGTGAGGCCGTGGAACTCGCGCACGGCCCGCTCGGCGGCGGGGAAGAGCCTCGCGCCGACCGCCACGGAGGTGAGGATCGCGAGCATGGCGGCCTCCCCGGCGTCGCGGTCCGGCTGCCACCCGGCCCGTGTCAGTACGCCGGTCATGCTTCGTCGTGGATGATCGTGATCCCCAGCCGGTCGAGGAGCGCCGAGCACGAGCGGCACACCTCGGCCTCGGTGCCGTGTTCGGGGTCGCCGTGCGGGCGGATCTTGCGCGCGACGATCGCGGCGCCCGCGAAGTGCGGGACGGCCTCGTCGAGGGTGACGGCACGGCCGTCGCCGCGCTTCCGGTCCCATCCGAGGAGTTCGTCGGAGACGAGCGCGGACTCGGCGCAGTACCCGATGAACGGCTCGCGCAGGGCGGCCGGCAGCCCGTCGAAGAACTCCTGGACGGCGGGGTGCAGCCGGGGCTCGCCGTCACCGGTCAGGTTGGTGTGGCTGGTGATCGTGCCGTGGATGAGCAGCGAGGCCGCCGTACCGGGAATCAGGTCAGACATAGAAGTCCTCCGCGTCCTGCATGGGACTGTCGTAGAGGCCGATCATCGCCTCGTGCTTGCCGGTGCCCATGGAGTAGTCACCGGTGTGGTGCATGCAGAAGAACCGGCCCCGCTCGTCGATGACGAACACCTCCGGGAACGGTACGACCGGGAACCCGCACCTCCGGCTCTCCTCGACGGCCTCCGCCACGAACGCCGACGCCTGCTCGACGGCGCTCCGGCCGGGTGACCAGCCGTTCTCCGCGAACCAGGCATCGACGTCCACGGCAACCTTGAGACGGGGCACAAGGGGCTCCTCACTGGCCTTCGAGGCGAGGACCGGGTCAGACAAAGTAGTCCTCCGCGTCCTGCATGGGGGCGTGGGCGAGGCTGATCATCGCCTCGTACTTGTCGGCGCCCATGTAGTAGGCGCCGGTGTGGTGCAGGTAGAAGAACCTGCCCCCCTCGTCGACCAGCACCGGGGACGAGTCCGAGCTGTCGAGGCCGACCGGGAAGAGCCGCACGCCGAGGTCGCGGCTCAGCTCGGCGACGTCGGCCGGAGCCGACCGGTAGCCCAGATACGGGGTGAAGTAGAGGTACTCCTCGCGGGGTTCGTCGATCGTCAGGCGGAGCCCGCCGTGTTCGGCGAGGAAGGCGGTCGCGGCCTCGAAGGGTTCCACCGGGAACCCTGCCTCCCGGTACTGCCCGGCGACTTCCTCGATCATCGCCGTCGCCTGCTCGGTCACGTCGCGGCCGGGGAGCCATCCGTGTTCTCCGAACCAGGCATCGACGTCCTCCCTGGTTTCCATGCGCGCCACGGGAACTCCTTCATCCGGTGTAGGCGGAGACACCCGCCATGTCCATTGCAATCTCGCACGATCGGCACGGCGGTTTGTACTCGCCGTGACCGAGGGGGTGCGGTTTGATCTGCTCGCCGATCTGCACGCTGTAGACCTGCGATCCCCGCATGGCCTCGCGGACGTCGTCGGCCGACCTGATCGAGGTGCCGTCGGGGTCGAGGCTCCGCAGCCGGTCCGAGACCAGATTGGCCTCCGCGCACTTGCCGTGTCCCGCGCCCGGATTCCTGCCCTCGCCCTCGATCTGCGCCTTGACGTCGTCGTAGATCGACTGCATCGCGGGGTGCAGGTCGGGGAGCTTCTGACCGGCGCCCTTGGTGGAGCTGGAGTGGCTCGTCACGGTTCCGTCGTGCAGAAGACTGCCGGAGCACGAACCGTCGAGGAGGTTCGTGCCCGGCGGGAAGTGGGTCTTGGCCAGGTCGATCTGGTGCTTGGGGTCGTTCGGGTTGTTCGGATCGGCCTTCCGCGCCTGGTCGGCGAGGTCGCGGGCCTCCTGGACGAGCGCCGCCCGCTGCTGTTCGGGCGTCAGGTGGCTGACGTCGAGCGGGTCCGTCCGGTGGTGCTTCATGCCGCCCGCCGAGCTGCCGTGCCAGGGCGGGGCCGGGGTGATGCGGTTGCCGCCGGGGTTGTTCCCGGAGCCGCCGTAGTGGCTTCCGCCGGGAGGGTTGCCGTTCCCGCCACCGCCACCCCCACCGGCGCCTCCGCCCCCGCCCTTCCCGCCGTTGTCGTGGTCGCCCTTGCGCTGGCGGGCGAAGCGGTCGCGGAGGTTGTCGTCGGTGTTCTTGTGGTCGACGGAGATCTGCTTGACGGCCTTGGGCAGCGTCTGGCCGACGTGATCGCCCATGTTCTTCGCGGCCTTGGTGAGGGCTTCGAGCGCCTTGTCGGCGATCGGGTCGATCGCGTCCGCGATCGAGTCGCGGCCCCGGGTCCGGCCGTGCGCGGTCTTCGCTTTCGTGAGCTTGCCCGCAGTCTTGCCGTGGATGCCCGCGGAGACGGAGTTGAGCTGGGTGGAGGCGTGGGTGTGCTCGGCGTGCTCGATGTGCAGGTTCTTCAGCCCGCCGCCCTTCGAACCGCCACCGCCCCCGCTGCCGGCCGAGGCCAGGTTCATGGCCTCCTTGCCGGACTGGACCCCTTCCTTGAAGCCCTCGTGCCCGGCGTCCTTCGTCTGGTCGAGGTCGACCCCGTCCTGCAGGCCGATCGCCACCGCGCCGAGCTGGACGACGAGATCGGCGGCCATGCCTTCGAGGGCGGCCACCGCCGGCTCGGTCATCGCGGCCACGACGTAGCCGACGGCCTCCTCCACGCACTCCTTGATCAGCCGCTTGATGACCTCTTGCGTGGCCCGCATCGACGCCGCGCCGATGAGCGCCGAGAGACCGCCCGTGACCGGGATCAGGGAGATCGCGATACCCGCCTCGGCCGCGAGATAGCCCAGCTGGACGAGTGCGGCGAGCTTCATGCCCTCGATCGCACCGGCCGCCGTGTCCAGGCCGCCCGCGACGGTCCGCGCCGCACCCGAGATGTCCTTCAGGTGCTTGGTCTTGATCTTCGCCCAGTGCTCGTTGAGCGCGTCCAGCGCCTCGCCCTCACCGGACGACAGCAGCCGCTCGAAGTGGTTGTTCGCGAGCTGCCCGTCGTCCTCCAGGTCCTCCGCGAACTCCCTGAGCGCGTCCGCCATCTCGCGGTACGCGTCCTCGTCGACGTTCGGCCAGGCCACGCCGATCAGGTCGAGAAGTGTGTCCGCCCAGTCCGGAACCGTGACTGCCACGTTCCCCCGCCCCCCGTTGAAGACTGTTTGCAATCCGCAATAGTCCTACCACAGGGGGTGGGTGACGAGGCGTCCGGGCGTCAGCCCTCGTCCGGCTCCAGGCGGAGCGAGATCGAGTTGATGCAGTACCGCTGGTCCGTCGGGGTGGGGTAGCCCTCGCCCTCGAAGACATGGCCCAGGTGCGAGCCGCAGCGCGAGCAGCGGACCTCGGTGCGGAGCATGCCGTGCGAGCGGTCCTCGATCAGCTCGACCGCCTTGGAGTCCTTGGGGTCGAAGAACGAGGGCCAGCCGCAGTGCGACTCGAACTTCTCGTTCGACGTGAACAGCTCCGCGCCGCAGGCCCGGCAGGCGTACACGCCCTTCGTCTTCGTGTCCGTGTACTCGCCGCGGAAGGCCGGCTCGGTGCCCGCCTGGCGCAGTACCTGGTACTCCGCCGGGCTGAGCTCCGCCCGCCACTGCTCGTCCGGCTTCTCGACCTCGTACGCCGCCATCAGATGCTCCTCAGTTCGCCAGGTGGTCCAGGATCCGCGGTCCGAGGTCCGTGACGTCGCCCGCGCCCATGGTCAGAACGAGATCGCCGGGCTTGGCCATTCCCGCGACGACCTCCGGGACGGTGGTCTTGTCGTGGACGGCGGTGACGTCGGCGCCGGCCCGCTGCGCGGCGGCGATGATCAGCTCGCTGGTGATGCCGGGGATCGGGTCCTCGCGGGCCGGGTAGATGTCGAGGACGACCGAGGCGTCGGCGAGGGCCAACGCGTCGCCCATCTCCTTGCCGAGCTCCTGCGTGCGGGAGAAGAGGTGGGGCTGGAAGACGACGAGCAGGCGGGCGGCTCCGGCGGCGCCGCGCATGGCCTCCAGGTCGGCGGTCATCTCGGTGGGGTGGTGCGCGTACGAGTCGATGACCTGGACGCCGGCGGCCTCGCCCTTCAGCTGGAGGCGGCGGCCGACTCCGGTGTAGGCGGTGAGGGCCTGGGCGAGCTCGGCCGGGTCGATGCCGACGCGGGAGCCGGCGGCGAGGGCCGCGGCGGCGTTGTGCGCGTAGTGGCGGCCGGGCACGGAGACGGTGAAGGTGTGCTCGACGCCGTCGAGGAGGACGACGACCTCGCTCTTCATGCCGTTCGGGGCGATCTTCAGGATCCGGGCGTCGGAGTCCTCGGACTCGCCGACCGTGACGATGTGCAGGCCCTCGCGGTCCGCGACCCGGCGGGCCAGCTCACGGGCACCGGCGTGCTCGCCGACGACCAGGGTGCCGCCCGGGCGGATCTTGGCGGTGAAGGCCTCGAAGGACTCGTAGATCTCGTCCATGGAGGCGTAGTTCGCGTGGTGGTCCAGCTCGACGTTGAGGACGATCGCGACCTCGGGGTCGTACTTCTGGAAGCTGCGGTCGCTCTCGTCGGCCTCGGCGACGAAGACGTCCCCGGAGCCGTGGCGGGCGTTGGTGCCGGGGCCCGCGAGGTCGCCGCCGATGGCGTACGAGGGGTCGAGGCCCAGCTCGGTCAGGGCGACGGCCAGCATCGAGGTGGTCGTCGTCTTGCCGTGCGTACCGGCGACCGCGACGGCGCGCAGGTCGTCCATGAGGGAGGCGAGCGCGTCGGAGCGGTGCACGACCGGGATGCCGAGCTCGGCGGCGCGGGCCAGCTCGGGGTTGTCGGCGCGGATGGCGCTGGAGACGACGACGGCGGAGGCGTCGTCGGCGAGGTGCTCGGCGGCGTGGCCGATGTGCACGGTGGCGCCGAGCGCGCGCAGGGCCTCGGCGGTCGGGGACTCCTTGGCGTCGCTGCCGGCGACCTTGGCGCCCCGCTGGGCGAGGATCTTCGCGATGCCCGACATTCCGGCACCGCCGATGCCGATGAAGTGCGGTCGTTCCATGGCGGCAGGGATGGCGGGTGCCATGCGGATCTCTCCCCGGGGTGCGTCTCGTATCTCCTACCTGTTGCGTACGCAACAGGTAGCGGTGGAAGTCCCCAGCCTAGTGGCTCCGGTCTCCGTGACCGGGGCCAGCCACGTCGGACGGTGTGCGGCCCCGGGCCGCGCCCCCTGCACGGGGCGCGGCCCGGGGCCGGTCGTCAGGGCCCGTCGGGCCCTGATCCGCCGGACAGGCCCTACGCGCCGTCCTGCTCGCTGTGGGCGAAGAGCTTGAGCACCGGGACGCCGACCTTGTGCCGGGCCCGGGAGGCCCAGTCCCGGTGGAAGAACTCCTCCACGTAGTGCGGGGCGGTGAGCACGATCACCTCGTCCGCCTCCGATTCCTCGACCACCGCCTTCATCCTGGTGAGCGGGTGGTCCTCGACGACCTGGCCGACCGCTTCGCAGCCTGCGTCTCTCAGGGCCTGGAGCGAGTGCTCCAGGGCCTGCTCGGCGGGGCCCCGGGCGGCCTTGCCCTCGGGTTCCCCGCCCTCGTGGGCGGCTTCCTTCAGTTCGCCCATGGCGACGTCGTCGATGGCCCGCAACAGCACATCGGCCTGGTCACCACGCGGCTGCATAAGGACGATGAAGGACACGCCCTCGTCGCCGTGCAGCGTGGTGACGAACTCCACGTCGACGGACGTCAGGGGCTTCTCGATCATCAGAACGCTTGTGAACACCTCAGGAGCCCTTCTGCGGAAACCATCCTTCCCCGTGCCCGCACGGGGTCTGCGACATAAGTGTGCCCAGCGGACGGAAAGCGGAACGACAAATTCCGCCGATTGTCAGATCCGACGGTAGCGGGTGAAGAGGAAGCCGTCCTGCTCCAGCACGGAAGCCACCGAGAAGCGTGTCGGGACGGCCACCGAAGGCCCTCCGGCGATCCGCTGGGCGGCACCCGCGGTCATCGTCGGCGAGATCGTCAGGCACAGCTCGTCGAGCACCTCCGCCGCCACGAACTGGCCGAGGAGCCGGGGTCCGCCCTCGGTCAGCTGGCGCCGCAGCCCGCGCTCCGCGAGGACCGCCACCGCGCGGGCGGGGTCCACCCCGGCCCCGTCGCCCGCGACCAGCACCTCGGCGCCCGCCTCCCGGGCGGCCCGTACGCGCTCGGCGGGCGCGGCGGCCCCCGTGAGGATCAGGGTCGGGACGAGCGGCTCCGTGAAGAGCGGCAGCGAGAAGTCGAGATCGAGGGAGGCGGTCACCACGGCGATCGCGGGTGCGGGGCCCTGCCCGGCGGCGGCCCGGCGGGCGGCGAAGGCCTCGCGCGCCCGGGCGGGGCGGTACCCCTCCAGGCGTACCGTTTCCGCGCCCACGACGACCACGTCGGCGAGGCCGCGCAGGGTGCCGAAGATCCGCATGTCCGTCTCGGAGGAGAGCGGCTGGGAGCGGCCGTCGTGCTGCCCGGCCCCGTCGAGGGACGAGACCATGTTGGCGCGCAGCCACACGGCGTCACCCTCCGGATACGCGTAGGCGTCGGCCAGCTCGTCGAGGGACCACTCCCGGCCGTCGGCCGCGGCGCCCCCGGAACCGGCCCCCCGGGCCTCTCCCGCGGCGTCCCCCCGGGCCCCCGCGGAGGTGCCCGTCGTGGCCTCCGCGGCCGCTGTGGCCTTGCCCGGGGCGGCCTGGCCGAGCTTCCCCGCGGCGGTCTCGTGGACCTCCCCCGCCGCGGTCTCGTGGGCTGTCATGTCCGTCACAGGGAGCAGGCGTCGCATCCTCGCAGTCTGACATGGCGCTTACAGTGGGGAACTGTGTCGACCCACGCCCTCACCGAAGCGGCTTCCACCGAAGCGGCCCCGCTCTCGCTCTGCTCCCGAGAGCCCCACGTCCCCGCCGACCGTCTCGTCGCGGAGATGGTGCCGCCGCCGCGCTTCGACTCCGTGCGCTTCGACACGTACCTGCCCGACCCCAACCAGCCCAGCCAGACGGACGCCGTCAAGGCGCTGAGCGGCTTCGCCGAGGGCCTCGGCGGGGCGCACGCCTCCGGTGCCGGGAAGCGCCGCTGGTTCGCCAGGAAGCCGGCCGCCCCGAGCGGGCCGCGCGGGGTCTACCTGGACGGCGGGTACGGCGTCGGCAAGACCCATCTGCTGGCCTCCCTCTGGCACGCGACCCCCGCCGACCCCTCGCTGAAAGCTTTCGGCACCTTCGTCGAGCTGACCAACCTGGTCGGCGCCCTCGGCTTCCAGCAGACGGTGAAGACCCTCAGCGGGCACCGTCTCCTCTGCATCGACGAATTCGAGCTGGACGACCCGGGCGACACCGTCCTCGTCTCCAGCCTCCTCGGCAAGCTCGTCGAGGCGGGCGTGGCGCTCGCCGCCACCTCCAACACGCTCCCGGGCAAGCTCGGCGAGGGCCGCTTCGCCGCCGCCGACTTCCTCCGCGAGATCCAGGGCCTCTCCGCGCACTTCATGCCGCTGCGGATCGACGGCGAGGACTACCGCCACCGCGGCCTGCCCGAGGCCCCCGCCCCGTACACCGACCAGGTCGTCACCGAGACCGCGTACAGGACGCCGGGCGCCTCCCTCGACGACTTCCCGCACCTGCTCGACCACCTGGCCAAGGTGCACCCGAGCCGGTACGGCGCGCTCACCGACGACCTCGCGGCGGTCTGCCTCACCGACGTCCGGCCGGTCCCCGACCAGTCGACGGCCCTCCGGCTCGTCGTCCTCGCCGACCGCCTCTACGACCGCGAGATACCCGTGCTCGCCTCCGGACTGCCCTTCGACCGGCTGTTCAGCGACGAGATGCTGAACGGCGGATACCGCAAGAAGTACTTCCGGGCGATCTCCCGGCTCACCGCGCTCGCACGCGACGCAAAGGGGCTTGTCGCGCAGTAGGTTGGGGCCATACCCGATCGAAAGGGATCCACCATGGCCACCGTGCGTCACGCCCACACCGTCTGGCAGGGCGACCTCCTCAAGGGTTCCGGCGTCGTCACCCTCGACTCCTCCGGCCTCGGCTCGTACGACGTCTCCTGGCCGGCCCGGTCCGAGGAGCCGAACGGCAAGACGAGCCCCGAGGAGCTCATCGCCGCCGCGCACTCGTCCTGCTTCTCGATGGCCTTCTCCAACGGCCTGGCCAAGGCGGGCCACGCTCCGGCGCGCCTGGAGACCAAGGCGGACGTGACCTTCCAGCCGGGCGAGGGCATCACCGGCATCCACCTCACCGTGACCGGCGAGGTCCCCGGCCTGGAGGCCGACCGCTTCCAGGAGCTCGCGGAGGACGCGAAGAAGAACTGCCCGGTGAGCCAGGCGCTCACGGGCACGACGATCACCCTCACCGCCAAGCTGGTCTGACCCGGAGTCAGACCGGGCGCCACACGAGGCAGTTGTGGCCCGCATGGTTCACGTGTCACCACAGTGCGTGATACACACATGCGGGTCACACGTCACATCACACACCTGTCCGCCAACAGGAAAAGTGGGTTGCCTCATGTCCGCAACACGACGTCAGATCCTCTCCCGCACCGGCGCGTCCGTCGCCGGCATCGCCTTCACCGGCGCCTTCTCCGAACTCTTCGCCGGCAGCGCGGCCGCCGCCGGGGACCTCGGCAGGCTCGGGGCGCGGGGCGGCTACGGCCCCCTCCTCCCCGACCCCGCCGGCCTCCTCGACCTCCCGGCCGGCTTCCGCTACAAGGTCCTCTCCCGGCAGGGCGATCCGCTCCGCTCCGGCGAAGGCCTCGTCCCCAGCAACCACGACGGCATGGGCGCCTTCGCCGGCCGGCGCGGACGCGTGCACCTCGTCCGCAACCACGAGAACCGGGTCACCGGGAAGATCGGCGTCCCGACCGTCCCCGGCCTGACGTACGACCCGGCCGCGAAGGGCGGGTGCACGGCCCTCGAACTCGACGGCCGGAACAACGTCCTGGGCGAGCGGGTCGCCATCGCCGGGACGGCCGTCAACTGCGCCGGCGGGCCCACCCCCTGGAACACCTGGCTGACCTGCGAGGAGACCGAGGACAAGGCCGGGACCAACGGCTACACCAAGGACCACGGCTTCATCTTCGAGGTCGACGGGGCCGACCCGCACCGCACCGGCGCCGTCCCCCTCACCGCGATGGGCCGCTTCCAGCACGAGGCGATCGCCGTCGACCCGGCGAGCGGCATCGTCTACGAGACGGAGGACGCCTTCCAGCAGCCCTTCGGCCTCTTCTACCGCTTCCTCCCGCGCAAGCCGCTCGGCGGCACCGGTTCGCTGCGCGCGGGCGGCGCCCTGGAGGCCATGCGGGTGCCGGGCGTCCCCGACCTCTCCGTGGTCCAGGAGACCGGCGCGCGCTTCGAGGGCGTCGAGTGGGTCCCCGTACCGGATCCGCAGGCGGCCGAGACCCCCATCCGGCTCCAGGACTTCGGCCCGAGGGGCATCACGCACGCCCAGAAGCTGGAGGGCTGCTATTGGGGCGGGCGGGCCGTGTACTTCGTGTCCTCCTTCGCCCGGCAGAAGGAGGGCTCCGGCGCCACCCACTTCGGGCAGGTCTGGAAGTACGAGCCGCACCGGCGCCGACTCACGCTCGTCGTCGTCTTCGGCCCGAGCACCGACATCCAGCTCCCGGGCGAGTCCCCGGACAACATCTGTCTGACGCCGGCCGGCGGCCTGATGGTGAGCGAGGACGGCGACGGGGCGCAGCACGTCTACGGGGTGAGCCGGAAGGGCGAGGTGTACGCGGTCGCCCGGGGGGCGCAGAACATCGGCACGCCGGAGGCGCCGGAGTGGGGCGAGTTCGCCGGCGTCACCTTCTCCCCGGACGGCTCCACGATGTACGTGAACTGCTACACGCCGGGGACGACGTTCGCGGTGACGGGCCCGTGGTGCTGAGCTGACGGGAGGGCCGGGGTCGCGGACGGCCTGGTTCCGTCGCAGGATCGGGGGGACGGCACGGGTCGCGGCGGAAGGGTCGGGCAGTGGCGAAGGTGAAGGCGAAGGAACGGCTGAGCAGCCTGCCGGACACACCCCTGCGGGACGTGCTGCGCGTGCCCGGGGGCGAGCGGCCCGACCTGTCCTCGTACGACGCCTCGGCGACCCCGGCCGGCCCCGCCGGCAAGGCGGCCGGCCTGGCCGCCACCGCCGCCCTCGCGCCGCGCCTCGCGGACCTCCAGGAACGCCTGTACGCGGCGAGCACGGCGGGCGACCGGCGCCGGCTCCTCCTGGTCCTCCAGGGCATGGACACCAGTGGCAAGGGCGGCACGGTCAAGCACGTCATCGGCCTCTTCAACCCCTCGGGCTGCCGCATCCGCGCCTTCAAGGCCCCGACCCCGGAGGAGCGGGACCACCCGTTCCTGTGGCGGATCACGAAGGAGCTCCCCCGGCCCGGGGAGATCGGCATCTTCGACCGCTCGCACTACGAGGACGTCCTCATCGCCCGCGTCCGCGACCTGGCCCCCCGCGAGCAGCTCGACCGCCGCTACGCCCAGATCAACCACTTCGAGAGGTCCCTCGCCGACGACGGGGTGACGGTCGTCAAGGTCTTCCTGCACATCTCGTACGAGGAGCAGCGCAACCGTCTCCTGGAGCGCCTGGACAACCCGGAGAAGCACTGGAAGTTCAACCCGGGCGACATCGAGGAGCGGTCGGTGTGGCCGGCCTACCAGGAGGCGTACGAGATCGCCCTGGAGCGCTGCACGACGGACGGGGCGCCCTGGTACCTGGTCCCGGCCGACCGCAAGTGGTACCGGAACTGGGCGATCAGCAAGCTCCTGCTCGAACACCTGGAGGCGCTGGATCCGCGGTATCCGCCGGGGGACTTCGACGTGGCGGAGTGCCGGAGGCGGCTCCTGGCGACGTGAGCGACGGTTCCCGTTTCCAGGCGATGGTGCGTCAGCTCAGTGCGGGGACTCGGGTTCTGCTGCTGTCGAGTCGCGAGCGTTAGACACTTTGATCGGATAACTTCCGATCGTGAACATTCCTGCACGAAACATGGCGGCGTTCGTTCTTCTGGGCGCCGCTCTGGTCGGCTGCGGCGGAGGCGGCGCCGAGGCTCCCGTGCCGACGGCGAAGACCCCGGCCGCATCCGGCAGCCCGTCGCCACGGGCCGACGCGGCGGCGGGGGCCGAGCCCGCACCCGCGCGCGGGGCGGGGCGGGGGGCGGTGCCCACCATGGCGCCGGGGCCCGGTGGGCTCACCCCGGTGTACTCGCGCCGGGTCGCGGGGGCGCCGAACAGTGCCGAGAAGGTCGTCGCGCTCACCTTCGACGCCGACATGACGGCCGATCAGGGGCCGAGGGCGGCGGGCGGCGAGCGGTTCGACAACCCGCAGCTCATCGCGACCCTGCGCCGGCTCAAGGTGGACGCCACCGTCTTCATGACGGGCCGCTGGGCGGAGGAGTACCCGGACCAGACCAGATCCATCGGCGGCGACCCGCTCTTCGAGATCGCCAACCACTCCTACAGCCACTACGCCTTCGCGTCCCCCTGCTACGGCCTCCCGGCCGTGGCGGGACCCGACATGACGGCCGACGTACAGCGGGCCTTCGACGCCTTCCGGGACGCCGGGGCCGTCAACGTCGTCCCGTACTTCCGCTTCCCCGGCGGCTGCTACGACGACGCCGCCCTCCGCTCGCTCGGCCCCGCCGGGGTGACGGCGGTCCAGTGGGACGTGGTCAGCGGCGACGCCTTCGCCAAGGACGCGGACGCCGTCGCCGAGCAGGTGCTCGACGGGGTGAAGCCCGGTTCGCTCGTCGTCATGCACTGCACGCGCAGCGCCGCGCCCGTCACCGAGCGGGCGATCCGCCGGATCGTCCCGGAACTGCGGGCGCGCGGCTACCGCTTCGTGAAGGTCTCGGAGCTGATGGGGAACGGGACCCGCTGAGGCCTGACTTCCGGATCTTGCCGGGCTCGCAGCGTGATCCGAGGAGGACCCTCTAGGGCGTGTTGCGAAAGTAGCGCCGGCCGCCCGAAGGGCGGGCCCGACGGGGTCTGGTGCGTGCGATCGCAAGGCGGAGGGTCGCCCCGATACTGGATGTATCGGGGTGATCCCGACAACGCGGCGAGCGTGCGTGCCAGGCGCCGTCGGGCAGGCGGGACTTTCGCAACACGCCCTAGCCCGAGCAGGCCGTACGCTCGGCCTCCTGCCACTCGCAGACCGGGCAGAGCGTGATCCCCTTGGTCGACTCCGGGTACTCGGTCGGCTCCTGGCACAGCACGCAGGCGGCGAAGGGGCCCTCGGCCGCCGGTTCGGGCTTCGGGCCGGCGGGCTCGGGGATGCCGCAGTACGACGTCGACTCGGTCATGTCTTCGAGCGTACGCCTCCGGGGTCCGCTCACTCCAGACGTGCCGTGGCCCGGCAGGCGAGGGCCGCCGTCGCCGCCGCGAGGAGCACGGCGCCCGCGCAGGCGAGCCACGGCAGCTGCGCGGTCGTCGTGCGGGAGCCGGTGACCAACGCGGTGAGGGCGTGCTTCGCCGGAGAGCCCGTGGTGACGAGGGCGAGGAGCGAGCCGGTGACGAGGGCCGCGACCGACCGGCCGGTGGTCCGAAGGAACGGCCGGGAGGCCAGCGCGCCGACCGCCGCGCCCGTCAGGACGCAGGCCCCCGTGGCGAGCAGCCCGGCACCCGCTGCGGCGGGCGCGCCGACCCCGCGCCGGTCGCCGACGGCGGTGAGCCCGAGCACGGCGACCGTGCCGAGGAGCCCCGGCAGCGCGGCCCCGGTGAGGAGCGTGGCGAGGTGGGCCCGGCCCCGGCCGGCGGCCGCGGCGACGACATCGCGGGCGGCGGGAGGCTCCTGGGTGAGGCAGATCCGCAGGCACCAGGCCGTCACCGGCACCAGGGCCGCCGCCGAGAAACCGAGCGCGCCGAGCACGGGTTCGCCCGCGCGGACGCCGACGGCGAGGACGGCCGCGTACAGCAGGAGGGGTGCGAGCCAGCGCTGCGAGCGGAGCAGCAGACCCGACTGGTAGAGAAGGAGCGCCCTCATACCCGTACGTCCTCCTCCGTGCCGAGGTGGTGGATGTGCCAGGAGGCCGCGAGGAGCGCCCCGAGCAGGGCGTCGGAGTGCGCCGCGGCCACGGTCAGGACGAGGGGGCGGGCGGGGTCGTCCGGGTCCGGCGGCTCGGTGGCGGGGGCGCCCGGCAGGCCCGTCGGGAGCGGTGTGCCGCCGGAGGCGGTGATCCGCACCCGGGGGCCGGCCGGTACGTCCCCCGCCGCGGCCGCCACGGCCCGTACCGCTCCGGACTCCACGGCGTACACCGCGTCCGCCTCCCCCGCGAGGCGGCGCGGGTCGTGGTCGACGAAGACGGCCGTGGCGCCCGCCGCGACCCGCTCCCGGACGGCGCGGTCGAGTTCCGCGCGGGCCCCGGTGTCGAGGCCGGTCCAGGCCTCGTCGAGGACGAGGAGATCGGGATCGGCGAGGAGGGCCTGGGCGACGGCGACCTTCTGGCTGGTGCCCTTGGAGAGCTCGGCCAGTTCCGTACGCCCGTGCCCGCCGGCCCCGAAGCGCTCCAGCCACTCCCCCGCCCGGGCCCGGGCCGTCGCCCGGCCGAGGCCCTGGACGCGGCCCAGGTGGACCAGGTAGTCGGTGGCCGTGAAGGGCAGGGCGGCCGGGAAGCGCTCGGGGACGTAGGCCGTGCGGGGCGGGCGGCCGGTGATCCGGCCCTCGCTCGGGGCGTCGATCCCGGCGACCAGCCGGAGCAGCGTCGACTTGCCGGTGCCGTTGGTGCCGACGACCCGGACGAGGGTGGCGCCGGGCACGTCGAGCTCGGCTCCGCGCAGCACCCACGGCCCGCGCGGACCGTACCGGCGCCCGACCCGCTCCAGCCTCATCCGCGAAGATCGATCGTCATACGGGGCATCCTGACCCGGAAGCGAGGACTCCCACAAGATCCGCCTCACGCCGCGGTGGCAGACTTGCCGGGTGAGCAGCGAAGAGACCGACCTCCGCGATGAGAAGCCCCAGTTCGTCCTCCCCTTGGTGGTGCGGATCGAGCGCGACGCGCCCCCGAGCCGTACCGACGCCCTGGAGACCGCCGCGCGGGCCGTCCTGGAGATCCTCACCGACGACCGTTCCCTCGGCGAGGGCGAGTGGGCGCAGGCCATGACGGACTGGCAGGACGCCCGGATCCGCAAGGTC
Organism: Streptomyces sp. NPDC015130; assembly: GCF_043080005.1. Taxonomy (NCBI): domain Bacteria; kingdom Bacillati; phylum Actinomycetota; class Actinomycetes; order Kitasatosporales; family Streptomycetaceae; genus Streptomyces; species Streptomyces sp. NPDC015130. Next base: position 108,510 of record NZ_JBIBVC010000015.1, read on the forward strand.
GTGCGCCGGGCGCGCGGTGCCGAGTGGCGGCGGGCCGGGACGCTCCCGGGGATCGCCGTGACCGGTGCCGAGGCGGAGGTACGGGTCTTCCCGCCGGTGCCGCTCGACGGCTGGCCCAAGGAACTGGCCAAGCTCCAGGTGTCGGGCACCGACCTCGACGACCCGGCCGAGCCCGGTCCCGTGCCGGACGGGGCCGTGGTGCTCTGGATCAACCCCGGTCTCGACATGTCGGCCGGCAAGACCATGGCGCAGGTCGGACACGGCGCGCAGCTGCTGTGGTGGGCGATGGCGGACGCGGACCGGAAGGCCTGGCGGGAGGCGGGCTTCCCGCTCGCCGTACGCACCGCGACACCCGAGCGCTGGGCCGCGCTCACGGCGGACGGCACCGGGCTGCCCGTCGTACGGGACGCCGGCTTCACGGAGATCGCGCCCGGGAAGACGGTCGTGTCCGAGGGCAGCCACCTCTTCGCCTCCCGGCTGCGGCTGCGGCAGGCGTAGGGCCCGTCCGGGAGGCCCGTCCGCGGCCGGAACCTCAAATGTAGCTCTGAACGTCGCCCTCTTCGGGTTCGAACGTTTCCCTCCGGGTCATCACGTGGGTGACTGAGGACCGAAGGAGGGGGACATGACGGAACTCGGCATCGGCATCGGCTGGCGTCCCGAGATCGCGGAGGCGGTGGAGGCGCTGCCCGGTCTCGACTGGGTCGAGGTGGTCGCGGAGAACATCTGTGCCGACCACCTGCCCGACTCGCTGACCCGGCTGCGCGAGCGCGGCGTGACGGTCGTCCCGCACGGGGTGTCGCTGGGGCTCGGCGGCGCGGACCGGCCGGACCCGGCGCGACTCGCGGCGCTCGGGGAGAAGGCGGTGGCGCTGGGGGCGCCGCTCGTCACGGAGCACATCGCGTTCGTACGGGCCGGCGGACCGCTCACCGCCTCGCCGCTCCTCGAGGCGGGCCATCTGCTGCCCGTGCCGCGGACCCGGGACGCGCTCGACGTGCTCTGTGAGAACGTCAGGATCGCCCAGGACGCGCTGCCCGTGCCGCTCGCCCTGGAGAACATCGCGGCCCTGATCGCCTGGCCCGGGGAGGAGCTGACGGAGGGGCAGTTCCTGGCGGAGCTCGTGGAGCGTACGGGGGTGCGGCTCCTCGTCGACGTCGCCAACCTGCACACCAACCACGTCAACCGCGGCGAGGACCCCGCGCGGGCGCTGTCCGAGCTGCCGGTGGAGGCCATCGCGTACGTGCACGTGGCGGGCGGTGTCGAGCGGGACGGGGTCTGGCACGACACGCACGCCCACCCGGTGCCGGGGGCCGTGCTCGACGTCCTCGCGGACCTCGCCTCGCGGGTCTCGCCGCCCGGGGTCCTGCTGGAGCGGGACGACGACTTCCCGCCGGCGGAGGAGCTGGCGGCCGAGCTGACGGTGATCCGGGAGACGGTGACCGTGACCGCCGGGAGGCCGGGATCCGCCGGTGGGCCGGTGACCGCCGGGGGAACGGTGGACGTCGGAGGAACGGTGGGCGTCGGTGCGACGCGGTCCGCCGGAGGGGCGGTCCGGTCGCGCGGTGCCCGTTCGTCCGTGCTCGCCGCCCGTCCTACGCCGCTGCTGATCGGCGCCGGTGCGCGCGTGTCGGGCGGGCCGATGCCGGGCGCCGCCGCCGTCGAGGACCTCGCGCAGGAGTCCGGCTCCGTGGCCGTACCCGTTCCTGCACACGGGTCCGGCGTCGAGTCGGTGCCCGCGTCCGGGTCCGGTTCCCACGTCGAGCCCCGGTCCACGTCCGCGTCCCCATCCGCGCCCGCGTCCGCCCCGGGCGACGGCGCCCGGCAGCGCGTCGGGCTCGCGCAGGCCGCGCTGCTGTCGGCGCTCGTCGCCGGGACGCCCGCGCCCGAGGGGTTCGACAGCCGGCGCCTCGGCGTGCAGAGCCGGGCCCTCGCGGCCAAGCGGGCCGGGGTCGTCGCGAAGGTCGCCCCCGAGCTGCCGGAGATCCTCGGCAAGGACTTCCGGCCCGCGTTCCTCGCGTACGCCAGGACCCGTCCGATGACCGGCGGCTATCGCCGGGACGCCCTCGACTTCGCCGAACACCTGCTGCTCGCCGAGCGCCCCGAGGACCCGTCGGCCCGCCGCCGGCTCACGGAGTGGTGGCAGGACCGTTCCGGCAGCCGTCCGCCCGGCCGTGCCGTCCGCCTCGTCCGGGCCGCCCGCCACGCCCTCGTCAGGAGGTGACCGTGAACACCCTGGTCGTCGTCTACTACGTGGCCGCCGCCGTGGCCGTCGTCCTGCTCGTCACCCGGGTCGTCCGCTCGCGCGGCGGCTCCGGCGGGCCGGTCCACGACCGGTACGAGGCCGCCTTCCTGAACGGCGGCCCGGCCCGGGTCGCCGACACCGCCCTCGCGGCCCTCCAGTACGACGGCCGGATCGCGATCGGCGGCCCCGGGATCGTCGCGGTCGTCCGGCCCGTCGCACACGACCCGGTGGAGCGCGCCGTGCTCGAGGAGCACGCGGCGGCCCCGCACGGGGCCCTGCACCACCTGCGGCTCGCCGTGATGCGGCACCCGGCGGTGCAGGAGATCGGGGACGGGCTCGCGGGGCGCGGACTGATCGTGGAGCCGTCGAGGCGACGCACCACCGTCGGCTGGTGCACCGGGATCGGTCTCACGGCCTTCTTCCTCTTCCCCGTCTCGGTCGCCCTCACGATGGTCGAACTCTCCACCGCGCCGGAGATGTCGGTGCCGTTCGTCGTGAAGGTGCTGCCCGCCCTGTTCGGCGCCGGGGTCGCCGCCATCGCGTGCGGGGCGGTCGCCGGGCGGCGGATCACCCCGGCCGGGCAGCGGGCCGTCTCCGCGTACGGGCGGGCCCACGGTCACCTCGCGGACGCCGGCCATCTCGTGGCGCTCTACGGGCTGCGGGGGCTGCCCGACCCGGTGCTGCAGGAGCAACTCCTGGCCGCCGCCCGGGTGTACGCGCCCCGGGGGCGCGGGCGGCGTCCCGCGGCCGGGCGCCGCCACCTCACCGACGACGCCTTCGCCGGGGTGCCCGCCGAGTGGTGCGCGGAGAACAGCTTCTGCGGCAGCGGCTCCTCCGGCGGGAACTCCGGTTCGTGCTCGTCCGGGTCCTGTTCCTCCGGTTCGTGCTCGGGCGGCGGGTCCGGCAGCTCCTGTTCGAGCTCCGGCGGCAGCTCGTGTTCCAGCTCCAGTTCCAGCGGGAGTTCGTGCTCCAGTTCCAGTTCCAGCGGCTGATCACCCATTCGAGTGGCGGGCCCGTCGTTCCTGTCGTAGAACTCGGACATGGTCTGGGTTCCGCTTCTCCTCGTGGCGTGCGTCGTGGCCGGCATCGGCTGCGCGCGGCTGTGCCGGGCCTCCCTCGCGGCGGCCCGGCCCCCGGCCCCGTCCACCGCCGGGAAGGACACGGAACTCACCGTCGTCGAAGCCGCCTACCTCGCCGGGGGTCCGTTCCGCGTCACCGACCTCACGCTCGTCACGATGCACCGGGAGCGGCGGCTGTTCCTCGCCCGCACCGGCTGGGCGACGGTCGTGGACTCCTCCGCCGACTCCCGGGACGAGTGGGAGAGCGCCGTGCTCGGTGCCATCGGGCCCGGCGGGCAGTCCCCGATCCCCGCGGTCCGTCCGGCGGTGGCCGCCGCCGGCGCGGTGCGGTCGCTCGCCCAGGGGCTCGTCGAGCGGGGGCTCGCCGTCTCCGACGCGGGCCGCCGGGAGTACGCGGCCGGGGTCCGGGCGGTGCGGGCCGCCTTCCTGCTCGCGCTGGCGCTCGGGACGGCGGCGGCGCTCCTCGTGCCGCCCGCCGAACGGACCCCGGTGCTCGCCGCGTTCTCGCTGCCGCTGCTCGGCTCGGGGCTCTGCCTGCTGATCGGCCTGGTCGAGGTGCACCCGTACTCCCGCTGGGCGTCCCCCGCCGGGCAGCGGCTGCTCTCCGGCCTCTCCCCCGCCGATCCGCTCACCGCGCTGGCGACGCGCGGCCCGGCCGTCCTGGAGCCCGAGCTCCGCGCGGCCCTCCGCGGACACGCTCCCGTGCGCCTGCCGTAGATCCTTTACTTCGCTCCGCCCTCGTGCCGACGATCTCCTCGTCCCCGCGCGCGCCCCACGCGCACGCGGTCACGAAGGGAAGCACCGATGCCCTCTCCCGCGCTGTACGGAGCCCTCAGCGCCCTCCTGTTCACCTCCCTCCCCCTGGCCTCCCCCCTCGCCCCCGCGTACGGCACCCCGGCCTCCGAGGCGCACGGCACCCTGCTCGCCGCCGGCCGGGCCGCCGCCGAGGGGATCGTCTTCGGCACCTGCCCGGCGGCCGAGAAGCTGCCGTCGTCCGTCGTGTGCGGCACGGTCCGCGTCCCGCTCGACTACGCGGACCCCGACGGGCCCAGCGTCCCGCTGACCGTCAGCCGCGTCCGGGCCTCGGGGCCCGCCGCCGGCCGGCAGGGCGCGCTCGTCCTCAACCCCGGGGGTCCCGGCGCCTCCTCGACGTACTTCCCGCTGGCCGCCGGACTCCCCGAGTGGCGGCGGATCTCCGCCGCGTACGACCTCGTGGGCTACACCCCCCGCGGGGTGGGCCGCTCGGCGCCGGTCTCCTGCCAGGACCCGGCGGACCGGGTCACGGGCCCGACCCCTGCGCCGAGCCGGCCGTCCGAGGTGTACAAGCGGGAGCGGGTCGCGCGGGCGAAGGCGTACGCGGAGGGCTGCGCGCGGCGGACGGGCCCGGCCCTGCGCCACTACCACTCGCTCAACAACGCCCGGGACCTGGAGGTCCTCCGGGCGGCGCTCGGCGAGCGCCGGCTCACGTACCTGGGGGCCTCGTACGGCACCTACATCGGCGGCGTGTACGCCACGCTCTTCCCGCACCGGGTGCGGCGGATGGTCCTCGACGCGCCGGTGGACCCGTCGCCCGGTCGGGTCTGGTACGCCAACAACCTCGCCCAGTCCGAGGCCTTCGAGCGCCGCTGGGCGGACTTCCGCACCTGGGTGGCGAAGCACGACGCGGTCTACGGGCTCGGGGGCACCGCGCGGGAGGTGGCCGCGAACTACGAGCGGGTGCGCGCCGAGCTGGCGGCGCGGCCGGCGGGCGGCCGGGTCGGTCCGGGCCAGCTGCACGGGGCGATGCTGGGGGCGGGCTACGACGACCGGTTGTGGCCGCTGCGGGCGGGCGCGCTCGCCACGTATCTGAAGGGCGACCCGGCACCGCTGATCGCCCAGGCGGCGCCCGAGGAGAAGCCGGGGCCGGACGCGGGCAACGGGCGTGCGGTGTACACGGCGGTGGAGTGCAACGACGCGCCCTGGCCGGAGGACTTCGCCGTCTGGGACCGGGACAACACGCTCCTCGCGGAACGGGCCCCGTTCGAGACCTGGGACAACGCGTGGCTGAACCTCCCCTGCGCGTACTGGAAGGCCCCGCGGCAGCGGCCGCTGGACGTGCGGACGGCTCCCGGGGTGCTGCCGCCGGTGCTGATCCTGGCGGCGGAGCGGGACGCGGCGGCCCCGTACGCGGGGGCCCTGGAGTTCCAGCGCCGGCTGCCGGGCGCGGCCCTGGTGACCGAGCGGGACGCGGGCACGCACGGTGTCGCGGGCGGGCCGAACGCGTGCGTGAACGGTTATCTGGAGCGCTATCTGCTCACGGGGGCGGTGCCCGGGGACGTCACGGGACCCGAGAACGTCCAGGAGAAGGCCCCGGAAATGACGCCGGTGCGGCGCGCGTCGTGCGCGCCGCACCCGGAGCCGGACCCGGTGTCGCTGGAGCGGCGGGCAACGAAGACGCCCGCCGTCTGATCTTCCGGGTCAAGGGGTGGCGCGCCCGGCCGGGAGCCGGGCCGCCACCAGGTTCGTACGGCCGTGTCAGGCCAGGCCCGCCACCAGGTCGGCGACGCTCTTGCGACGACCGGTGTAGAACGGGACCTCCTCGCGGACGTGCATCCGGGCCTCGGAGGCGCGCAGGTGGCGCATGAGGTCGACGATGCGGTGCAGCTCGTCGGCCTCGAAGGCGAGGATCCACTCGTAGTCGCCGAGCGAGAAGGAGGCGACCGTGTTGGCGCGGACGTCGGGGTAGCCGCGGGCCATCTTGCCGTGGTCGGCGAGCATGCGGCGACGGTCCTCGTCCGGCAGCAGGTACCAGTCGTAGGAGCGCACGAAGGGGTAGACCGAGATGTAGTCGCGCGGGTTCTCGTCGGCCAGGAAGGCCGGGATGTGCGACTTGTTGAACTCGGCGGGGCGGTGCAGCGCCATGTTGGACCAGACCGGCTCCAGGGCGCGGCCCAGCCGGGTGCGGCGGAAGAGGCTGTACGCCTCCTGGAGCTCGTCGCTCGTCTCGGCGTGCCACCAGATCATGACGTCGGCGTCGGCGCGCAGACCGGACAGGTCGTACGTGCCGCGGACGGTGATGTCCTTGGCGGCGAGCTGGTCGAACAGCTCCTGGACCTCGTCGGCGTAGCCGGCGCGGTCCTCGGGCAGAACATCGCGCAGCTTGAACACAGACCACAGGGTGTAGCGGATGACCTCGTTGAGGTCCTTCGCCTTCTTACCGGCGTTCGGCATCTTTTCGGGCGCACTCATACGCCTATTCTCGCCCGTCACGAGGAGTGCCCCGCACCGGGGTGGGTCCTTTTCGACGTGGCGATGATCTCCTCGGAGATCTCGTCGGCCGCGCGGTGGGCCGAGGCGATGCACGCGGGGATGCCGACGCCGTCGTACGCGGCGCCCGCGACCCGCAGTCCGGGCAGCTCCGCTACGGCCTCGCGGAGGCGGGCGACCCGGGTGAGATGGCCCACGGGGTACTGGGGCAGGCCGCCGGTCCAGCGGGTGACCGTGGTGGCGACGGGGCGCGCGGCGAGCCCGGTGGCGGCGGCGAGGTCCTTGAGGGAGGCGGCGACGAGGTCGGTGTCCTCACGGTGGAGCTGCTCCTCCTCGCCGTGGCGGCCGACGGAGGTGCGCAGCACGAAGAGGCCGGGGGCGCCGTCGGAGACCCAGCTCCACTTCTGGCTGGAGAAGGTGGAGGCCTTGACGGTGTGGCCGTCGACGGGGGGAACGAGGAAGCCCGAGCCCGGCAGGGCGGGGAGGTCGGTGCGGCGGAAGGCGAGCGTGACGAGGGCCATGGAGGCGTACTCGATGCCGGCGAGCTCGCCCGCGGCGGCGGGTGCGTGGTCGGCGAGGAGCGCGGCGGCGGGCCCGGCGGGGGTGGCGAGGACGACGGCGTCGGCGGTCAGGACCCGGTCCCCCGCGACGACCTGCCAGCCGGCCGGTCCGGTGCGGCGCAGGGCGGTGACGGGGGTGCGGGTGAGGATCTCGCCGCCGGCGGCGAGGATCGCCTCGGCGACGGCGCCGGGCAGGGTGCCGACCCCGCCCTCCACGCCGAGGAAGACGGAGCCGCCGAGGCCGGTGGCGGCGCCCGCCGCGTCGGCCGGGACGGCCGCTCCGGCCTGCTGGACGGCCCGGACGGCGGCGGTGAGCGTGGGGTGGCGGCGGGCGGCCTCGAAGAGGGCGGGGACGGCGGCCTTCATGGAGATGCGGTAGGCGTCGCCGGCGTAGACGCCGCCGAGGAGGGGTTCGACGAGCCGGTCGACGACCTCGTGGCCCATGCGTTCGGAGACGTACGCGCCGATGGCGACGTCCTCGCCGATCTCGGTGGGGGGCAGCTCGCGGTCGAGGCCGATGCGGCGGACGCCCTCCTCGGAGAGGAGCCCCTCGACCGCGTGGCCGTCGCCGGGGACGCCCATCACATGGCCCTTGGGCATGGGGGTGAGCTCGCCGCGGGACCAGACGGAGGCGGTGGTCGTGGCCGGTGCCTGGAGCCGGTCGCCGAGGCCGACGGCCCGGGCGAGGGCGACGGCCTCGGGGCGGCGGGCGAGCAGCGACTCGGCGCCGAGGTCCACGGGCGCGCCGGCGATCTCCCCGGCGAGGAGTTTGCCGCCGAGGCGGTCGCCCGCCTCCAGGAGGGTCACCCGGTGGCCGGCGGTGGCGAGCCGGTGGGCGGCCGCGAGTCCGGCGATTCCGCCTCCGGCGACGACGACGTGGGGTCCCGTGGTGTCCGCGTTCATGGGACCACTCTCTCAAATCACCCACGCGCTCCCGTTCCGAGGCCGGACCGTGACCGCATCGCTACCGCCGGAGGGAAACCGACACGGAGGGCCCCCACGTCCAAGGGGCATTCGACGCGCCATCCATCCCTGGGGGGATCTCATGAACAGAACACGCACGGCGGCACGGGGGCGGACGACGGCGGCCGCCGCGCTGCTGACGGCCTCGCTGGTCCTGACCGGCTGCGGCGCCGGCTCGATGGACGGGGCCGGCGACACCAAGAGCGACGTGAGCGCGGCGGACAGGGGTGTCCAGGCCGGGAAGGGAACGGGTGCCGGGGGCGCGGTCGACGCGGCGGCCCCGGGCGAGGCGCAGGCTTCCGCGAAGCCCGGCGCGCCGGCGGTCCGGCAGCAGCACGTCATCCGTACCGCCTCGCTCTCCGTGGAGGTCGAGGACGCGACGAAGGCCCTGGTCACGGCCCGCAGGGTGGCGGCGGGCGCGGGCGGACGGGTGGAGAACGAGTCGACGGAGCGGCTCGACGACGCGTACGTCACCTCGCACGTGGTGCTGCGGGTGCCGCAGGAGCAGTACGACGCGGTGCTCACCGAGCTGGCGGGCACCGGCAAGCTCCTGGCCCGCAAGGCCGACGCCAAGGACGTCACCGAGCAGGTCGTCGACGTGGAGAGCCGGATCGCCACCCAGCGGGCGAGCGTGGCGCGCGTACGGGCGCTGATGCAGCGGGCGGAGAAGCTGGCCGACGTGGTCACCCTGGAGGGCGAGCTGAGCCGCCGCCAGGCGGACCTGGAGTCGCTGCTCGCCCAGCAGTCCTCCCTGAAGGACCGGACGTCGCTGGCGACGATCACCCTCGAACTCACCGAGAAGCAGAAGCCCGGCGCCGGCGGGCAGGAGGACGAGGGCCGTCCCGGCTTCGGTGACGCGCTGAGCGGCGGTTGGAACGCGCTGGTGGGCGCGGCCGCCTGGGTCGTGGTCGTGCTGGCCGCGCTGGCTCCCTGGCTCGCGGTGGCGCTGGTCGCCTTCGCGGTGTGGCGCCGGCTGGTCCGCCCGCGCCTCGCGGCGCGCCCGGCGGCGGCTCCGGAGCCCCGGCCCCTGCCGGGGACGAACGCCGCGGGCGTGCCCCAGGCCCGCGAGATCCCCGAGAGCCCGGGGACTCCCGTGGCTCCCGGCGCTCTTCCCGGGACCTCGGACTCCTCCGAGAAGTAGTTTCTTCCCATGAGCGAAAGACTGGTGGTCATCGGGGGCGACGCGGCGGGCATGTCCGCCGCGTCGCAGGCGCGCAGGCTCAGGTCCGCCGGGGAGCTGGAGATCGTCGCCTTCGAGCGCGGTCACTTCTCCTCGTACTCGGCCTGCGGCATCCCGTACTGGGTCGGCGGGGACGTCGCCGCGCGGGGCGAGCTGATCGCCCGTTCCCCGGAGGAGCACCGGGAGCGGGACATCGATCTGCGGATGCGGACCGAGGTGACCGCGATCGACGTGTCCGGGCGGCGGGTCCTCTCCCGGGACCTCGACGCGGGTACGGAGGAGTGGACGGACTTCGACAAGCTGGTGATCGCGACCGGGGCCCGGCCGCTGCGTCCGCCGCTGCCGGGGATCGACGCGCCCGGGGTGCACGGCGTGCAGACCCTCGACGACGGGCAGGCGCTGCTCGACTCGCTGGAGCGGACACCGGGCCGGCGGGCCGTCGTGGTCGGCGCCGGCTACATCGGCGTGGAGATGGCGGAGGCGCTCCTGGCCCGCGGGTACGACGTGACGGTCCTGACCCGGGGCGAGCAGCCGATGGCGACGCTCGATCCGGACATGGGCCGGCTGGTGCACCGGGCGATGGACGGCCTGGGGATCACGACGGTCGTCTCGGCGGAGGTGACGAAGATCCTCACCGGCGCGGACGGGCGGGTGCGGGCGGTGGCGACGGCCGCCGCCGAGTACCCGGCGGACGTGGTGGTCCTGGGGACGGGTGTGGTGCCGGAGACCTCGCTCGCGCGGGCGGCCGGGCTGCCGCTGGGCGAGTACGGCGGGCTGCTGACCGATCTCGGGATGCGGGTGCGCGGCCACGAGGACATCTGGGCGGGCGGTGACTGCGTGGAGGTCCTGGACCTGGTCTCGGGCCGGGAGCGGCACGTGCCGCTGGGGACGCACGCGAACAAGCACGGCCAGGTCATCGGCGCGAACGTGGGCGGCGGCTACGCCACCTTCCCCGGTGTCGTGGGCACGGCGGTGTCGAAGGTGTGCGACCTGGAGATCGCGCGGACGGGCCTGCGGGAGAAGGACGCCCGGGAGGTGGGGCTGCGGTTCGTGACGGTGTCGGTGGAGTCGACGAGCCGGGCGGGCTACTACCCGGGGGCCGCGCCGATGACCGTGAAGATGCTGGCGGAGCGGCGTACGGGACGGCTGCTCGGCGTGCAGATCGTGGGGCGGGAGGGGGCGGCGAAGCGGGTGGACATCGCGGCGGTCGCGCTGACCGCGGGGATGACCGTGGAGGCGATGACGGCCCTGGACCTGGGGTACGCGCCACCGTTCTCCCCGGTGTGGGACCCGGTGCTGATCGCGGCCCGCAAGGCGACGGCGGCCGTCCACGCGGCGGGCTGACCCGCGACCGGCCCGGCCGCGTCAACCGCGCGGACGGCCCTCCGGACGCGCCCGCGCGGGCGTGCTGGACGTGGGACGCCGTCCACACGGGTCCACTCCCGTCGGACGGCGTCCGCGTATACGCGCTCGACATGAGACGCCGTCCGCGCGGGTGTGCTCGATGTGGGACGCCGTCCGCGCGGGTGTGCTCGACGTGGGACGCCGTCCGCACGGGTGTACTCCCGGTCGGACGGCGTCCGTGTGTGCGTGGTCGGCCTCGGGCGGCCGTCCGCGCATGCGTACTCGGTGTCAGACGGCCGTGCGCGTGTGCACGTAGTCGACGAGGCGCGTCAGCGCGTCCGGGTCCATCGACGGCATGACGCCGTGGCCCAGGTTGAAGACGTGACCCTCAAGACCCTTCGCGGCGGCGAGGACCTCGTCCGTCTTGGCCTCGACGACCTCGGTGGAGGCGAAGAGCACGGCCGGGTCCAGGTTGCCCTGGAGCGCCTTGCCGGGGCCGACGCGGCGGGCGGCCTCGTCGAGCGGGACGCGCCAGTCGACGCCGACGACGTCCGCGCCCGCCTCGCCCATGAGGCCGAGCAGCTCGCCCGTACCCACGCCGAAGTGGATGCGCGGGACGCCGTAGCCGGCGACCGCGTCGAAGACCTTCACGGAGGCCGGCATCACCGAGCGTCGGTAGTCGGCCGGGGCGAGGGCGCCCACCCAGGAGTCGAAGAGCTGTACGGCGGAGGCGCCGGCCTCGATCTGCACCTTGAGGAAGGCCGAGGTGATCTCGGCGAGGCGGTCGAGCAGGTCGGCCCAGAGCTGCGGGTCGCCGTACATCATCGCCTTGGTGCGCTCGTGGCTGCGCGACGGACCGCCCTCGACGAGGTAGCTCGCGAGGGTGAAAGGCGCGCCCGCGAAGCCGATGAGCGGAGTCTCGCCCAGCTCGGCGGTGAGCATCCCGATGGCCTCGGTGACGTAGTGGACGTCCTCGGGGGTCAGGTCGCGGAGCCGGTCCAGGTCGGCGCGGGTGCGGATCGGCTCGGCGACGACCGGGCCGACGCCGGGCTTGATGTCGAGGTCGAGGCCGATGGCCTTGAGCGGGACGACGATGTCGCTGAAGTAGATCGCCGCGTCGACCTTGTGGCGGCGCACCGGCTGCAGCGTGATCTCGGTGACCAGCTCGGGCCGCATGCACGACTCGAGCATCGGGATGCCCTCGCGGACCTTCAGGTACTCGGGGAGGGAGCGCCCGGCCTGCCGCATGAACCAGACGGGGGTGTGCGGCACGGGCTCGCGCCGGCATGCCCGGAGGAACGCGGAGTCGTACGTCCGCGACTGCTGCTTCGTCTGCTGGCCCTGCGGGCGGTCATTGGCACTCACGCCCAGAATCTTCGCATGTGGCGGGAAGCCGCTCGTGCGGGGCGGGTGTCCCTCCCCGCACAGAGCCCCCGTTCCGCCTACTCTTCCCCGCATGGCTGCGGCTCAGGGACATTTTTCCGATCATTCCGACGGCAAAAGAGGGACGGACGAGACAGCGGACAGTACGGAGACGGACCCGGTACCCCCCGCCTTCAGGCGTGCGGTGGAGGCGCTGCGATCGGCGCGACTGCGTTCCGAGATCGAGATCGACCCGACCAGGCCCCCGCAGCGCCTGGCTCCGTACGCGTACGCGGTCGAGGCGGCCGTCGTCGACGGTGAGGAGGACCTCGCGGACGGCCGGCTCGTCCTGCTGCACGATCCGGACGGCCACGAGGCCTGGAAGGGCACGTTCCGGCTGGTGACGCTCGTCCGGGCGGAGCTGGAGCCCGAGATGGCGGCGGACCCGCTGCTCCCCGAGGTGTGCTGGTCCTGGCTGACCGGGGCGCTGGAGGCGCGCGGGCTCGCGTACGGGGAGGCGAGCGGGACCGTCACGATGGCCGGCTCGCACTACTTCGGCGGGCTTGCGGACCGGAGGCCGGCGACGCAGATCGAGATCCGGGCCTCCTGGACGCCGCGCGAGGGCCTGGGCGGGGTGCCGGACACCGGGGCGCACCTGGCGGCCTGGTGCGATCTGCTGTGCCAGATCGCGGGGCTGCCTCCCGCGCCGACCGAGGCAGGAGCGGGCGCGACGGGGACGGTGACGGGCGCGGGGGTCGTCTCGCTGCCCCAGCGGCGGGGGCCCCAGCAGCCGTAGGAGCGGGTGCGGGACCCCTTTTCCAGGGCCTTCGGGAGGGGGTCCGCTCGTAGGATGATCGATCACGCGTCCGAATTGCCCTAATTGTTACTCACCAAATCGTGATCTTTCCCTAAAGGAGGGAGGTCCAGCTGCCGAAGGAACCAGTGACCCCTTCAGCAGCACGGGTTCGCCCCCGGCTTCATCCCCGAGCCGGCTCCGTCCCGCACCCTTCCCCCCAGGAGGCCTGGTGTCCGTTCTCCTCGAGCAGCCCGCAAGCCTGGTCGCCTACCGCCCGAACAAGCCGACGGCCATGGTCGTCGTGGCCGACCCGCGCGTCCGCTCCACCGTCACCCGCCACCTGTGGGCCCTCGGAGTACGCGACGTGATCGAGGCTTCGTCCATCGCGGAGGCACGTCCCCGCGTCGGCAACCCGCGCGACATCTGCGTTGCCGACGTCCACCTGCCCGACGGCAGCGGCCTGACCCTGCTGTCCGAGACCCGCGCCGCGGGCTGGCCCAACGGCCTCGCCCTCTCGGCCGCCGATGACATCGGCGCCGTGCGCAACGCCCTGGCGGGCGGCGTGAAGGGCTATGTCGTCACCGGTACCCGCACCAACATCGGCCACCCGACCCGGCCCGGAGCCGCACCCATCGGTTCCGCCGCCGCGCGCCTCGGCCACCGCCGCCCCCCGGGTGCCCCGAGCCACCCGGGCGGCTACCGCGAGCTCTCCGGCCGCGAGGTCGAGGTGCTCCGGCTCGTCGCGGAGGGCCAGTCGAACAAGGCGATCGGCGTCTCCATGGGCCTGTCCGCCCTCACCGTCAAGAGCCACCTCGCCCGCATCGCCCGCAAGCTGGGCACCGGCGACCGCGCCGGCATGGTCGCGGTGGCCCTGCGGACGGGCATCATCCACTGACACGAGGCCGAGGGACGGCAGGCGCCTGTCGACGGAACGTTCCGTCGACAGGCGCCTGCCGTTCACCGATACCCTTGACAGGTGACCGACGCCCAAGAGACCGCAGCAGACACAGCACTGCGCACCACCGGGGGCGGCCCCCCGGACGACGACGTCCCTGCGAATGGGCTTCCGATCCCGTTGCTGGAGCCCCGCGAGGGGATTCCGCCCGTCGTCGAGACCGAGGACGCCCTCGCCGAGGTGATCGCCGCCTTCGCGGCCGGAACCGGCCCCGTGGCGGTGGACGCCGAGCGCGCCTCCGGCTACCGCTACGGGCAGCGCGCCTATCTCGTCCAGCTCCGCCGCGAGGGCGCGGGCACCGCGCTCATCGACCCCGTGGGCTGCCCCGACCTGTCGGGGCTCGGCGAGGCGCTCGCCGGGACCGAGTGGATCCTGCACGCCGCGACCCAGGACCTTCCGTGCCTGCGCGACATAGGCATGCTCCCCACCTCGCTCTTCGACACCGAGCTGGCCGGACGGCTCGCGGGCTTCCCGCGCGTCGGCCTCGGCGCGATGGTCGAGTCCGTCCTCGGCTACGCCCTGGAGAAGGGGCACTCCGCCGTCGACTGGTCCACCCGCCCGCTGCCGGAGCCCTGGCTGCGGTACGCGGCCCTGGACGTCGAGCTGCTCGTCGACCTGCGCGACGCGCTGGAGAAGGAGCTCGACCGGCAGGGGAAGCTGGAGTGGGCGCACCAGGAGTTCGACGCGATCGCCTCCGCCCCGCCCGCCCCGCCGCGCAAGGACCCGTGGCGCCGCACCTCCGGCATGCACAAGGTGCGCCGCCGCCGGCAGATGGCGGTCGTACGGGAGCTGTGGACGGCCCGTGACAAGGTCGCCCAGCGCCGGGACGTCTCCCCGGGCAAGGTGCTGAGCGACGCGGCCATCGTCGAGGCGGCGCTCGCGGTGCCGGTGAACGTGGCCGCGCTCACCACGCTGCCCGGCTTCGGCAACCGCATGGGCCGTCGCCAGCTGGAGCAGTGGCAGGCCGCCGTGGACCGGGCCAGGGCCCTGCCCGAGAGCGAGCTCCCCCAGCCGGGCGCGCAGGTCGCCGGCCCGCCTCCGCCCCGTGCCTGGGCGGACAAGGACCCGGTCGCGGCGGCCCGTCTCGCGGCGGCCCGCACGGCGGTCTCGGCGCTCGCGGAGGAGCTGAACCTCCCCCAGGAGAACCTGATCACCCCGGACACGGTCCGCCGCGTCTGCTGGGAGCCCCCGGCCCCGGCCGACGCGGACTCCGTCGCCGCCGCCCTGGCGGGCCACGGAGCCCGACCCTGGCAGGTCGGGCTCGTGACGCCGCTGCTCGTCGAGGCGCTGGCCGCGGAGTCCTGAGCCGACGGCCCGGAGGTCCGTACGACGGAGCCTCACCAGCGGGTCCTCACGACGGGGTCCTCACTCCTCCAGCAGGGTGAGGGCCCCGTCCGCGTCCCGGTCGTAGCTTCCCCTGTGCGCGCCCTCGACCTTGCTGTTCTTCAGCCACGCCTCGGACATGGCGTGCACCAGCTTGGCCTGGTGCTCCCAGAGCAGTTGGTGGCCCGCGCAAGAGATCCGGAACATCAGCTTCTTTTTCCCGGGAATCCTCCGGTAGAGCTCGGGCGTCGAGAAGTAGGTCAGTCCCAGGTCCGGCGAGGTGTTGACGATCGAGTCGTGCTCCCCGTACACGATGCACACGGGCACTTTGTCGCCGAGGACCTTGTGCAGCTTCACGGTGGTGGAGTTCCAGCCCCACCAGAAGGAGTTCCGGATCCGGTTCAGCCCCTCCGGGGAGCCGGGCACCTTGCCGCCCCAGGTGGCGCCGATGGGGTCGGCCGCCATCATCGCCTTCCACGCCTCGCCGAGCATGGCGGGCTCGCGCTGGTCGGGACACTTCAGGTCCCTCTGCCAGGAGTTTTCGAGGCCGCCCTTGGTGCCCACCGTCATCGGAAAGTCGAAGGCGCCCTCGGGAAGGGACACCGGCATGGGCTGCGGGGCGTCGAAGTCGGTCCCGTCCTTGCTCTCCCTGCCGTTCGGCGGGAAGATCGGCGCCGCCAGGAAGAGGCTCTTCACCTTGCCGGGGTTCTTGATGGCGTAGGGCCCGAGCTGCTGGGCCCCCGCGGAGTAGCCGATGAGGTCCAGCTTCGTGACGCCGGCGCGGTCGAGGACGAAGTCGACGACGGCTCCGACCTCGTCCCAGTCGCTCTGCGAGTTGTTCAGCTGCTTCGCGTAATCCACCGGGCCGGTGTAGACCGAGGCGTTCGGGTTCGGGACGAGGAGTCCGCGCTGGGACGGGGCCGGGCTGACGTTGCGGTGGTCGTGCATCGTCGGCCGCGTGGACAGGCCGGAGCCCTGCAGCTCCATCACGTACACGTCGTGGCCGGCCTTCGCCAGCGCCGCGGCCCAGCTGTACTCCTTGTACGGGAGGTCGAAGACCGCCACGCCCGCGACACTGCGGCCGTGCAGCATCAGGACGGGCCGACGCGGACCGCCACCGTGGGAGGTGGCCTTGTGCTCCCGGACGAAGAGCTTGACCTTGTCGCCTTCGTTCGCCGGAATCGTCGAGATGTGATCCACGTAGAGATCGGTGACGGTGGATACCGCCTGGGTGACCGTGGCCGCCATGGGTGCTCCGTTTCACTCGGATCCGGCCCGGGGCGGGCGCCCCGGGCGCGGCCAGGTTCCGCCCGGGCGGCCGCCGGACCGGGCCGACATGACCGGGCCCCTCGGGCAGCCGACCCGATCGGGTACCGCGAGCGCGCCGATCGGTCGGGCGTACGCGGGGGGCGCGCGGGGATTTCGGCGGCGGGCGCGGGATGTGACCTTCGCCGCTTGGGCCCCAAGGACTGGGCAGCTTGGTTACCCACAAGTAGCATGGGGGAAGCAAGCGCACGCTTAGGTGTGCGTCGCAGCAGCAGTGCCATCCCGCACCCTGGAGGAGAGCCATCGTGCCTCGTAGCGTCAGGGACGTCGTCTTCGTCGACGGCGTCCGCACCCCGTTCGGCAAGGCGGGCCCGAAGGGCATCTACCACGAGACCCGCGCCGACGACCTCGTCGTCAAGGCCATCCGGGAGCTGCTGCGCCGCAACCCCGGCCTCGACCCCGCGAAGATCGACGAGGTCGCCATCGCCGCGACCACGCAGATCGGCGACCAGGGCCTGACCCTCGGCCGTACGGCGGGCATCCTCGCCGGGCTGCCGCAGTCCGTGCCCGGCTACTCGATCGACCGCATGTGCGCCGGTGCCCTCACCGCCGTGACGAGCGTCGCCGGTTCCATCGCCTTCGGCGCGTACGACGCCGTCATCGCCGGTGGTGTCGAGCACATGGGCCGTCACCCCATGGGCGAGGGCGTCGACCCCAACCCGCGCTTCGTCAGCGAGAAGCTGGTCGACGAGTCCGCCCTGTTCATGGGCATGACCGCCGAGAACCTGCACGACCGCTACCCCAGCATCACCAAGCAGCGCGCCGACGAGTACGCCGTGCGCTCGCAGGAGAAGGCCGCCAAGGCCTACGCGGACAACAAGATCCAGCCCGACCTGGTGCCGATCTCCGTCCGCCGCACCAACGCCGAGGCCGGCGAGACCGGCTGGGGCCTGGTCACCGCCGACGAGCCGATGCGTCCGGGCACCACCCTGGAGTCGCTGGCCAACCTGAAGACGCCGTTCCGCGTCCACGGCAACGTCACCGCGGGCAACGCGGCCGGTCTCAACGACGGCGCCACCGCCTCGATCATCGCCTCCGAGGACTTCGCCCGCGAGCACGACCTCCCGGTGAAGATGCGCCTCGTCTCGTACGCCTTCGCCGGCGTCGAGCCCGAGGTCATGGGCTACGGCCCGATCCCGGCCACCGAGAAGGCGCTCGCCCAGGCGGGTCTGTCCATCGAGGACATCGGCCTCTTCGAGATCAACGAGGCCTTCGCCGTCCAGGTGCTGGCCTTCCTCGAGCACTACGGCATCGCCGACGACGACGCCCGCGTCAACCAGTACGGCGGCGCCATCGCGTACGGCCACCCGCTCGCCTCCTCCGGCGTCCGTCTGATGACGCAGCTGGCCCGCCAGTTCGAGGAGAACCCGCAGGTCCGCTACGGCCTCAACACCATGTGCGTCGGCTTCGGCATGGGCGCGACGGTCATCTGGGAAAACCCCCACTGGGAGGGCAAGTGAGCACCACCGCCGAGCTTCTGAAGGGCGCCGCCGCGCTCTTCCCCGACGAGGTCGTCACGAGCGCCCACGTACGGCACTTCGAACTGCCCGCCGGTGCGGGTCGGTTCGCCCTGATCACGCTGGACAACGGCTTCGACCACACCAAGCCGACCACCTTCGGCCCGCAGTCGCTCGCCAACCTGAACACGGCGATCGACCAGGTCGAGGCCGAGGCCGCGAACGGTGAGATCGTCGGCGCCGGCATCACCGGCAAGCCGTTCATCTTCGCCGTCGGCGCCGACCTCAAGGGCGTCGAGCTGCTGAAGCAGCACGACGAGGCCCTGGCCATCGGCAAGGGCGGCCACGACGTCTTCAAGCGTCTGTCCGCGCTCGCCGTGCCGACCTTCGCGTACTACAACGGCGCCGCCATGGGCGGTGGCGTCGAGGTCGGTCTGCACTGCACCTACCGCACCGTGTCGAAGGCCCTGCCGGCCTTCTCGCTGCCCGAGGTCTTCCTCGGCCTGGTGCCCGGCTGGGGCGGCTGCGCGATCCTGCCGAACCTCATCGGCGCCGAGAAGGCCGTCTCGGTCATCATCGAGAACTCGCTGAACCAGAACCGCCAGCTCAAGGGCAAGCAGGTCTTCGAGCTCGGCATCGCCGACGCGCTGTTCGAGGGTGCCGACTTCCTGGAGCAGTCGCTCATCTGGACGGCCTCCGTCCTGAACGGCTCCGTCACCGTAGAGCGCCCCGAGATCGACCGCGGCGAGGGCTGGGACCAGGCCGTCGCCAAGGGCCGCGCCATCGCCGACTCCAAGGTGCACGGCGCCGCCCCGGCCGCCTACCGCGCCCTCGACATCATCGAGGCCGCCAAGGACGGGGACCTGCAGAAGGGCTTCGACGCCGAGGACCAGGCCCTCGCGGACCTGATCATGGGCGGCGAGCTCCGCTCCGGCATCTACGCCTTCAACCTGGTGCAGAAGCGCGGCAAGCGCCCCGCCGGTGCCCCGGACAAGTCGCTGGCCCGCCCGGTCACCAAGGTCGGTGTCGTCGGCGCCGGTCTGATGGCCTCCCAGCTCGCCCTGCTCTTCCTGCGCCGCCTCGAGGTGCCGGTCGTCCTGACCGACATCGACCAGGAGCGCGTCGACAAGGGTGTGGGCTACGTCCACGCCGAGATCGAGAAGCTGCTCGGCAAGGGCCGCATCAACCAGGACAAGGCCAACCGTCTCAAGGGCCTGGTCTCCGGTGTCCTGGACAAGGCCGAGGGCTTCGCCGACGCGGACTTCATCATCGAGGCCGTGTTCGAGGAGATGTCCGTCAAGCAGAAGGTGTTCGCGGAGGTCGAGGCGGTCGCCCCGGCGCACGCGATCCTCGCCACCAACACCTCCTCGCTGTCGGTCTCCGAGATGGCGTCGAAGCTCCAGCACCCGGAGCGCGTGGTCGGCTTCCACTTCTTCAACCCGGTCGCGATCCTCCCGCTCCTGGAGATCGTCCGCGGCGAGCAGACGGACGACGCCTCGCTGGCCACCGCGTTCGGTGTCGCCAAGAAGCTGAAGAAGACCGCGGTCCTGACGAAGGACGCCCCGGCGTTCGTCGTGAACCGCATCCTGACCCGCTTCATGGGCGAGATCCAGAACGTCATCGACGAGGGCACGTCGGTCGAGACCGCCGAGAAGGCGATCGAGCCGCTCGGCCTGCCGATGTCCCCGCTGGTCCTCCTGGAGCTCGTCGGCCCGGCGATCGGTCTGCACGTCTCCGAGACCCTGAACCGCGCCTTCCCGGAGCGCTTCGTCGTCTCCCCCAACCTGAAGGCGGTCGTCGAGGCCGGCAAGCGCGGCTTCTACGTCTACAAGCCGGAGAACGGCTTCAAGCCGGAGCTCGACCCCGAGGTCGCCGCGCTCCTCGTCCAGGGCGACTCCGTCCTGACCGAGCAGCAGGTCCGCGACCGCGTCCTCGACGCGGTGGCGCAGGAGATCGGCCTGATGCTGGAGGAGGGTGTCGTCGCCGAGGCGCAGGACATCGACCTCTGCCTCATCACGGGCGCGGGCTGGCCCTTCCACCTGGGCGGCATCACGCCGTACCTGGACCGTGAGGGCGTCTCCGAGCGCGTCAACGGCAAGCGTTTCCTGGCGCAGGGCGTGGCGAGCATCCCGGCGTAACACCGGAGCCACCCCCGCAGGGCGTAGGTGAACGGCCCCGGCACCTGAAGAAGGTGCCGGGGCCGTTCCGTGTGCCTCGAAAGGTACCGCGAGGGGCGCCGGTGGGCTCGGCGCCGGCTCAGCGCACGGGGCGCCAGCCCTCCAGCAGGAGGCCGTCGGCCGCCGCCTTCTGGCGCGTCGTCACCAGCGTCCCCCCGCCGGCCAGGGCCATCGCGACCAGACGGCCGTCGAGGCCCCGGGTGAGGACCGTGGTCAGCTGCCCGCGCGGCTCGCCGGTCTCCGACCAGCGGGCGCCCACCTCCTCCTGCTCGCTCGGGTAGGCGGCGAGGGCGAGCCGGCCGTCCGCCGTCTGCTGGGCGAGGACCGTGCAGTCGAAGCCGTCGATCAGGCAGCGGGTCGCCGAGAGCCGTCCCGAACCGACCGCGTCGGCGAGGCGCGTCGGCGCCAGACCGCGGCCCGGGGACCAGGCGCGGACCCCGCCGTCCTTGTCGCAGTAGTAGAGCGTCACGTGCCCGGACGGGCCGGTCACCGCGGCGAGCGTGCCGAAGGTGACCTCGGCGGGCACGACGTCCTGGCGCACGGGCTTGGCGCCCGACTCCTCCTGGACGTAGCGGAGGAGGCCCTTCGCGGTCGCCGTGAGGAGCTCGACGCGCCCCTCGCCGTTGACCGCCGCGACCGGGGACGGATCGGTGCCCGAGCCGTGCAGGTCCCACCAGGGGTGCCAGCCGCCCGCGTCCTTCTGCGCCCGGACGCTCAGCCCGCCGCCGCCGTTCCGCACGAAGGCGTACGCACGGCCCTGGGCGTCCACCGCGACGGCCGGGTTGCCGGTCCACGGCCCCTTGCCGTTCGAGTGCCCCACGGAGCGCCACGCCACGGCCGGACGGCCCGTCTGGAACTGGACGCTGTGCACCAGCTCGACGTGTCCCTCGTCCCCGGCGGTGGGCCGCAGGCCGACCAGGTGGACGTAGCGGTCGGCGCCCTGGCCGACCGCCAGGAACGGCGTCAGACCGTCGCCGCCGAGCGAGACCGGGCCGCTCCAGCCGCCGCCGGGCTCCTCGGTCCAGCGCACCACCTCGCCGTCCCGGGGCAGATAGACGCTGAACCGTCCCTCCTCCCCTCTGGTCAGCCAGCTGCCCTGGAGGAGAGGGGCGGAAGGGGAGCCGTGGGCAGAGGCTGTGGGGGCCTCGGATCGATTCGCCATGGGGGGATCCAGCGCTCCGGTCGTCGGGAGGAGTTCGGGTACGAACCGACTGTAGTCGCCCGCCCGAACCCCTCCGTCGGCCCGGTACTCAGTACTTCGCGTCCCGGCCCTCCCGGCCCAACCGGCTGTGTGCGCGCCCGTACAGGAAGTACACGAGGATGCCGAGCACCATCCACACGGCGAAGCGGAACCAGGTCTCTCCCGGCAGGTTGAGCATCAGCCACAGCGAGGCCGCGATGGAGAGGCACGGCAGCACGGGCACCCACGGGGTGCGGAAGGCGCGGTGCAGGTCGGGGCGGGTCCTGCGGAGCACCATGACACCGACGGCCACCATGACGAAGGCGAAGAGGGTGCCGATGTTCACCAGGGTCGCGAGTTCGTTGATGCTGGTGAAGCCGGCGACGATGGCGATGACCACGCCGAGCAGGATCGTCGGGCGGTACGGGGTCTTGAACTTCGGGTGCGTGACGGAGAAGAAGCGCGGCAGCAGGCCGTCGCGGCTCATCGCGAAGAACACGCGGGTCTGGCCGAGGAGCAGGATCAGGCAGACCGTGGTGAGGCCGACGGCGGCGCCGAAGCTGATCACACCCGCGTAGAACGGATGCCCGGCGGCCTTGAAGGCGTCGGCGAGCGGCGCGCTCACGGACAGCTCCGTGTAGTGCTGCATACCGGTGACGACCAGGGCCACCGCCACGTACAGCACGGTGCAGATGAAGAGCGAGCCGAGGATGCCCCGGGGCATGTCCCGCTGCGGCAGCTTGGTCTCCTCGGCCGCGGTGGCGACCACGTCGAAGCCGATGAAGGCGAAGAAGACGACCGAGGCGGCGGTGAAGATGCCCATCACGCCGAAGTTGGTGGGCTCGTAGCCGAAGATCGTCTGGACGAGCGGGGAGTCCCAGTTGGAGCCGCCGCCCTCCGGGGTGACCGCCGGCGGGATGAACGGGTCGTAGTTGTCACCGACGATGAAGAAAAGGCCGGCGATGATCACGATCATCACCACGGTCACCTTGATGGCCACGACGACCGCGGTGATCCGGGCGGAGAGCTTCATGCCCAGGACGAGGACGACGGTCAGCACCAGGACCAGCAGGAAGGCCAGGATGTCGAAGGTGCCGCCCGCCGCGTCCGGGCCTTCCAGGGCTCTCGGTAGATGCCAGTCGACGTTGTCCATCAGCGAGCGGACGTAGCCGGACCAGCCGACGGCCACCACCGCCGTACCGAGGGCGAACTCCAGGACGAGGTCCCAGCCGATGATCCACGCGGGCAGCTCGCCGATCGAGGCGTACGCGAAGGTGTACGCCGATCCCGCCACCGGCACCGTCGAGGCGAACTCCGCGTAGCACAGGGCCGCGAGGGCGCAGACGATGCCGGCCGCGACGAAGGCGAGGGCCGTGGCCGGCCCCGCGTTCTCCTTGGCGACCTTGCCCGTGAGGACGAAGATGCCCGTGCCGATGATGACGCCGACACCGAAGACGGTCAGGTCCCAGGCGGACAGGGACTTTTTGAGCGCGTGCTCGGGTTCCTCGGTGTCGCGGATCGACTGCTCGACCGACTTGGTCCGGAACACTCCGGAGTTCGCGCGTGGCTGTTGGTCCGTACTCACGGTCGTACCTCCCTGCCATGGGGCTGCCCGCCCTCAGGACAGAATGCACGCGAATGGGCCGGTCGGCACTCCGAAGAGTGATCCGACCGGCCCAATGGTGACGCGGGGTGAGCGATTTCGTCAGTCGCGCGCGGGCTCCACGGCCTGCGTGCTGGACTCGAACCTGCCGTCGAGGCGTGAGACCAGACCGGTGACCTGGCGGGCGATGTCCGGGGCGGTCAGACCGATCTCGGCCAGGACCTCACCGCGCGAGGCGTGGTCGAGGAAGCGCGGCGGAATGCCGAAGTCACGCAGCGGCACGTCCACACCGGCGTCGCGCAGCGCCTGGGCGACGGCCGAGCCGACGCCGCCGACGCGGCTGTTGTCCTCGACCGTGACGACGACCCGGTGCTGCTCGGCGAGCGGGGCGAGGGCCTCGTCGACGGGCTTGACCCAGCGGGGGTCGACGACGGTCGTGGAGATGCCCTGGCGGTCGAGGAGGTCGGCGATCTCCAGGCACATGGGCGCGAGGGCGCCCACGGAGACCAGGAGGACGTCGGGCCGGTCGCTGCCGGGCTCGCGCAGCACGTCCATGCCGCCGACGCGGCGCAGGGCCGGGACGGCGGGGCCGACGGCGCCCTTGGAGAAGCGGACCACGGTCGGGGCGTCGGTGACCTCGACGGCCTCGCGGAGCTGCGCGCGGACCTGGTCGGCGTCGCGCGGGGCGGCGAGCCGGAGGCCGGGGACGACCTGGAGGATCGACATGTCCCACATGCCGTTGTGGGAGGCGCCGTCCGTGCCGGTGACGCCGGCCCGGTCGAGGACGAAGGTGACGCCGCACTTGTGCAGGGCCACGTCCATCAGGACCTGGTCGAAGGCGCGGTTGAGGAAGGTCGCGTAGACCGCGAAGACCGGGTGGAGGCCGCCGGTGGCGAGGCCGGCCGCGGAGACGGCGGCGTGCTGCTCGGCGATGCCGACGTCGAAGACGCGCTCGGGGAACGCCTTGGCGAACTTGTCGAGGCCGACGGGCTGGAGCATGGCCGCCGTGATGGCGACGATGTCCGCGCGCTCCTTGCCGAGCGCGACCATCTCGTCGGCGAAGACGCCGGTCCAGTCCGCGCCGGACGAGGAGATCGGCAGCCCGGTGTCGGGGTGGATCTTGCCGACGGCGTGGAAGCGGTCGGCCTCGTCCTGGAGGGCCGGCTGGTAGCCGCGGCCCTTCTCGGTGAGGCAGTGGACGATGACCGGGCCGCCGAAGCGCTTGGCGCGGGTCAGCGCGGACTCCAGGGCCTCGATGTCGTGGCCGTCGATGGGGCCGACGTACTTGAGGCCGAGGTCCTCGAACATGCCCTGGGGCGCGATGAAGTCCTTGAGGCCCTTCTTGGCGCCGTGCAGGGTCTCGTAGAGCGGCTTCCCGACGACGGGGGTGCGCTCCAGGATGTCCTTGCCGCGCGCGAGGAAGCGCTCGTAGCCGTCGGTGGTGCGCAGGGTCGCCAGGTGGTTGGCGAGGCCGCCGATGGTGGGCGCGTAGGAGCGCTCGTTGTCGTTGACGACGATGACGAGCGGGCGGTCCTTGGCGGCGGCGATGTTGTTCAGCGCCTCCCAGGCCATGCCGCCCGTGAGGGCTCCGTCGCCGATGACGGCGACGACGTGGTCGTCCTTGCGCAGGACCTCGTTGGCCTTGGCGAGGCCGTCGGCCCAGCCGAGGACCGTCGAGGCGTGCGAGTTCTCGATCACGTCGTGCTCGGACTCCGCCTGCGAGGGGTAGCCGGAGAGGCCGCCCTTCATCTTGAGCTTGGAGAAGTCCTGGCGGCCCGTGAGCAGCTTGTGGACGTAGCTCTGGTGTCCGGTGTCCCAGAGGACCTTGTCCTTCGGGGAGTCGAACACGCGGTGCAGGGCGATGGTCAGCTCGACCACGCCGAGGTTGGGGCCGAGGTGCCCGCCGGTCTTGGAGACGGCGTCCACGAGGAACGTCCTGATCTCGTCGGCCAGCTGATCCAGCTGTTCCGGGGAAAGCCGGTCCAGATCTCGCGGTCCCCTGATACGGGTCAGCAGAGCCACCCGTGCCTCCTTGCGTTTGAGCTGGTCGAGCTTGCCGATTTGTCGAGTCTAATGTTCCGTCTTGGATCGTGGGCATCGGGCCGGGGGGTGAGGCGTCACCCTCATGGCCGACATGCCGCTGATCTGTACGGCTCTGTGCGCCGCGCGCACACCGCTCCCGTACGCCTTTGTGCGCTGCTCGCGTACGCCTTCGTGCGCCGCGCGCCCACGCCCTCGTGCACTGCTCCGGACGCAGCAGTGCCCGGCGCCGGTTTCGCGGCGCCGGGCGGTGTGGCGAGCGTTACGCGCGCGGGACGGGTCCCTATACGCCCTAGGCGCGTCCTGCCGACTTCTGCGTCTTGCGGGAGACCGAGTCGATGATCACGGCGATGAGCAGGACCGCTCCGGTGATCATGTACTGGATCGCGTTCGAGGACAGGTTCATCTGGTTGAGGCCCTGGACGATCGACTGGATGACCAGGATGCCCAGGAGCGCCGACCAGACCTTGCCGCGTCCGCCGAAGAGGGACGTACCGCCGATGACCGCGGCGGCGATGCACATCATCAGCTGGTTGCCGCCGCCGAGGGAGCGGTCGGCTCCGCCGGTCGCGGAGGCCAGGAAAAGGCCGCCGATCGCGCCCATGGTGCCGGAGATCATGAAGACCGAGATCCGGATCCACGAGACGTTGATGCCGGCCCGGCGGGCCGCCTCGATGCCGCCGCCGACCGCGAAGACCTGGCGGCCGTAGGTGGTGCGGCGCAGCACGAAGTCGGTGACGAGCAGGATCAGCAGGAAGATCACCAGGGAGAGCGGGAGGCCCTGCTCCTGGTTGAAGCCGTACGCGGCGACGAGGACCAGGACCGCCAGGACGGCGGTGCGCAGGATGATCTCGCTCTGCGGGCGGTGCGGCAGCTCTGCGGCCTTGCGGCGGCGGGAGTCGCGCAGCTGGGCGAGGTAGAAGGCGGCGACGACGACCACGGCGAGGCCGTAGGCGGCGGCGACGTCGGAGAAGTAGTACTTCGTGAGGTCGCCGACGAAGCTGCCGATCGGGGTGGGGATGGTGGACCGGTCGCCCATCACCCAGGTCTGCAGGCCGGCCCAGCCGAGGAAGCCGGCGAGGGTGACGACGAACGCGGGCACGCCGATCTTGGCGAAGACCAGACCGTGGAAGGCGCCGATCAGGGTGCCGGAGAGGATGCCGAGGAGGATCGCGAGACCGTCGGGCATGTCGGTGCCGAGGACGCCCCAGACCGCGCCGGCGAGACCGGCCACGGAGCCGACGGCGAGGTCGATCTCGCCGAGCAGCAGGACGAAGACGATGCCGACGGCCATGATGCCGGGGCCGACCGCGTACAGCGTGATCTGGTCGAGGTTGTACGAGGTGATGAAGTTGCCGGTGAGCGCCTGAAAGACGATGCCGATGACGATCAGACCGACGACGACGGGCAGCGAGCCGATCTCGCCGGAGCGGATCTTGCGCTTGAACTCGTCGACGTAGCCTTTGAGGCCCTGCTGGCGGACGAGGAGGCGGGGGTCGACGGCGGGGATCGCCGCGGCGGCGGGGGCGTCCTCGCCCGTACGGGGCTCGGGCACGGCGGTCTCGTCGCTCGCGGTGGGAGGGGTCTTGCTCACTTCGCTACCTCCGCGTTGCGGGCCTGACGGCGGGTCACGGCGTTGTCCGTGGCTCCCGTGATCGCGGCGATGATCTCTTCGTGCGTGGTGGAGGCGACCGGGAAGGTGCCGTTGTTGCGGCCCAGGCGCAGCACGGCGACGGTGTCGGCCACGGCCTTGACGTCGGCCATGTTGTGGCTGATGAGGATGACGCCGAGGCCCTGCTCGCGCAGGCGCTCGACGAGGTCGAGGACCTGGGCGGTCTGCTCGACGCCGAGGGCGGCGGTCGGCTCGTCCAGGATCACGATCTTGGGGTTGCCGACGAGGGCGCGCGCGATGGCGACGACCTGGCGCTGGCCGCCGGAGAGGGCGGCGACGGGGATGCGGACGCTGGGGATGCGGATGGAGAGGGTCGAGAGGAGGTCCTTCGCCCGCTTCTCCATGGCGACCTCGTCGAGGACGCCACCCTTCTTGATCTCCCGGCCGAGGAACAGGTTGGCGACGACGTCGAGGTTGTCGCAGAGGGCGAGGTCCTGGTAGACGGTCGCGACGCCGAGGTTCTGGGAGTCGTGCGGGCGGTTGATCTCGACCGCCTCGCCCTCCCACTCGATGACGCCCTCGTCGATGGGGTGGACACCGGCGATCGTCTTGACGAGCGTGGACTTGCCCGCTCCGTTGTCGCCGACGAGCGCGACGACCTCTCCTGCGTGGACTTCGAGATCGACACCGGAGAGGACCTGAACCGCTCCGAACCGCTTGAAGATCCCTCGCAACGCCAGCACGGGCGTCTGGGACACGTGAACCAACTCCTTCGCCACCGGTGCGGCGGCGGGCAAGGCGCGCCGCCCGGGCGGCGCCGTGATCTGAGGGGGGCTTGCGCGTCCGGCTCCCGGACCGACAGCGGGGTCTGGGTCGGCCGGGAACCGGACGGGTGGGTGGGGACGGAGCCCGTTCGTGGTGCGTCGCCGCCGCGCGATCCTTCACCTCTTGCACATGGCGCCCGGCGGGGGCCGGTCGTACGTGCGGGAGGCGGGACGGGGCGGTCGGACGCGGATCACGGGACCACGGGGGTCACGGAACCACGGGGGTCACGGGGTCCGTCGCCGGGGTGCCGGGCCCTCGCGGGCCCGGCCGGGCCCGCGAGGGCCCGGGGGGGGTTACTTGATGCCCAGCTCGGTGCACTTGGCGGCGAGGTCCGCGGTGCAGATGTCCGCGGCCTTGTAGATGCCGTCCGCGATCACCGTGGTCTGGATGTTGGTCTTGTCGACCACGACCGGCGGGAAGAGCGTGGAGGGCACGCCGTCGGTCGCGCCCTGCGCGCCGAGCTCCTTGCCCTGGAGCAGGTTCACCGCGAACTTGGCGGCCTCGGGGGCCAGCTGGAGCGGGGACTTGTAGATCGTGAAGGTCTGCGAGCCGGCGACGATGCGCTGGACGCCCGCGACCTCGGCGTCCTGGCCGCCGACCGGGACGTTCTTCACGCCGGCGTTCTCCAGGGAGGTGACGATGCCACCGGCCATGCCGTCGTTGGCCGAGTAGACGGCGCCGATCTTGTCCTTGCCGACCGAGGAGATCGCGGCGGACATCTTCTCGCCGGCGACCTTCGGGTCCCACTCGCCGGAGGCCTCGTAGGCGATCTTGCCGACCTTGCCGTCGAGCGCGGTGTGGGCGCCCTTCTTGAACAGGGCGGCGTTCGGGTCCTTCTCGTCGCCGTTGATCATCACGACGTTGGCGGTGGCCGCCTTGGAGCCGAGGGCGGCGAGGAGCGCCTGGCCCTGGAGCTCGCCGACCTTGTTGTTGTCGTGGCTGACGTAGGCGTCGGCACCCGGGACGGCGCGGTCGTACGCGACGACCTTGACGCCCTTCGCCTTCGCGTCCTTGACCCAGCCGGCGGCCTTCGCGGCGTCGACCGAGCCGAGCGCGATGACCTTCACGCCGTCGGCGATCAGCTGGTCGAACTGCTGCTTCTGCTTGACGACGTCGGAGACGGCGTTGTTGTAGACGACCTCGCAGTCGGAGCAGGCCGCCTTGACGGCCTTCTCGAACTGCGGCTTGTCCAGGGCCTCGTACCGCGCGGTCTTGTTCTCGGGAAGGAGCAGACCGATCTTGGTCGAGCTGCCCTTGTCTTCACCGTCTCCGCCGCCGGCCTGACCACAGGCGGCGAGGGAGAGGGCCATCGAGACCGCGGCCGTGGCTATGACGGCGCGACGCGTCACTGCGTTCATTTGGGGTTGCCTCCCTGACGAGGCCGCGACGTTGCGGCCGAGGATGCCCGAAGTCAACTCGGCCGCAACACCGTCGTCAAGAAGTAAATTCTTAACGAGATGACAACGGTGGCTTTCGTTATCTAAGTGAAGGCAGGAGTGGAGGCCGGGGCCGCTGTCGGCAGGGGACTCTCCAACAGGGTCGAATCGCCCATTTCGCTCAGGACGAGAGCGAGGGCGCCGAGCACCTCGGCGCGGCCGCCGAGCGCCCCCTGGGCCAGCGAGAGCTGGCGGGCGGCGCTGGGGATCGCGTACCGCGAGACGGAGTCCCTGATGGGCGCGAGGACCAGCTCGCCGGCCTCGGCGAGGTCGCCGCCGAGCACGACCCGGCTGGGGTTGAGGAGGTTGCAGAGGTTGGCGATGCCGCTGCCGATGTGCCGTCCGACGTCGGCGACGACCCGGCGGCAGCCGGGGTCGCCCGCCCTGGCCAGCTGGACGACCCGCTCCATGGTCAGGTCCGGGCCGTGGCTGGGCTGGAGCAGCGGCAGGACGTAGCGGGCGGCGGTGAAGGTCTCCAGGCAGCCGCGGTTGCCGCAGCGGCAGACCGGGCCCGACTCGTCGAGGGTGATGTGCCCGATCTCGCCCGCGGTGCCGCCGGGACCCCGGTAGACCCGTCCGTCGATGACGAGGCCGGCGCCGACACCGCTGGCCACCTTGATGTACGCGAGGTCCTTGACGCCCCGCCCGCTCCCCCAGACCAGCTCGCCGAGCGCTCCGAGGTTGGCGTCGTTGTCGACGTGCACGGGGACGCCGAGGCGGCGGGAGAGCTCCTCGGCGGGGTTGATGCCGCTCCAGCCCGGGAGGATCGAGGTCGAGCCGAGCAGGCCGGAGGAGACGTCGATGGGGCCGGGTACGCCGAGACCGACGCCGATGACCTTGTCGCGGCCGATCCCGGTGGCCGCGATCAGGCGGGTGACCAGCTGTTCCGCCCGGTCGAAGCCCTCGGCGGCGGAGGCGTCCACGTCGAGCGGCTCGGCCTCCTCGGCGAGCACCTGGTGGGCGAGGTTGCCGACGGCGACCCGCAGGTGGGTGTGGCCGAAGTCGACGCCGATGACGATGCCCGCGTCTCCGGAGAGCGAGACGCTGCGGGCCCTGCGGCCCCCCGAGGAGGTCGGGGTGACCTCGACCGTCCCGCCGTCCTTCAGCTCCCGCACGATGTTGGAGACCGTGGCGGCGGACAGGCCCGTCGTCCGGGCGATCTCCGCCTGGGTGAGCGAACCGGCCATGCGTACCGCCCGGACGACCCGTTCGAGATTGGCCCTGTGCAGCGACGTCTGCGACCCCGGAGTCTCCATCGACTCACTCACTCCCACCGTTTTCTCCAACATGTGAACTCTAAGGGGACGCTTTCGGCTTGCTCCCCGTCAAGACCTTGAGCGGTGGGCGACGGGTGTCACGGCACACGAAGGGCCCCCGGCGCGGCGGCGCCGGGGGCCCTTCTGAGTGGTGGAACGGGGGGTTCGGAACCCTTCGGGGACGGGAGGGCGGCTACTTCACGGCGCCGGCGGTCAGACCGGCCACCACCTGCCGCTGGAAGATGATGTACGCGGCCAGGACCGGCAGCATCGCCATCACGAGGCCGGCGAAGAGGCCGGACCAGTCGCCCTTGTAGCCCTGGCTGACGGCGAGCTGGACGAGGCCCTGGGAGAGCACCTTCTTCTCCGGCTCGGTGTTGAGCACGGTCGGCAGCAGGTACTGGTTCCACTGGCCGAGGAAGTTGAAGATGCCGACGCTGATCAGGCCCGGCTTCGCCATCGGCAGCATCACCTGGAAGAAGGTCCGGGTGTGCGAGGCGCCGTCGACGAAGGCCGCCTCCGCCACCGAGGTCGGCAGGGTGCGGAAGAAGGCGGTGAGGAAGAAGACGGTGAACGGCAGGGAGTACGCGATGTACACGAGGATCAGGCCGTGCAGCGTGTTCAGCAGGGCCATGTTCTGCATCACGTAGAACAGCGGCACGAGCGCCAGGATGATCGGGAAGCTCATCCCTCCGATGAAGAGGAAGTAGATGAACCGGTTGCCCGGGAAGTCGAAGCGGGCCAGGACGTAGGCCGCCATCGAACCGAACAGCAGGGTGCCGACGAGCGAGCCGCCGACCACCAGGATCGTGTTCAGGAAGTAGTCGCTCATGTGCGCCTCGGTCCAGGCGCGCGACCAGTTCTCGAAGTGCAGCGTGTCCGGCAGCGACCACGGCGAGGTGAAGATCGCCTTGTCGGTCTTGAAGGAGGTCATGACCGCCCAGAGCAGCGGCATGACCACCATGATCGCCCAGATGATCAGGACGCCGTGCGAGAAGACGTTGAGGGTCGCGCCCTCCTTCTTGGCCGGCCTGCCGGGCGCGGGGGCCACCGCCTTGGTGATCACGGGCCCGGAGCCGCCCGGGGAGCCGGGGGTCTCGACGCCGGTGGTCGCAGTGTCGGTCGTCTTCATCAGAACTCCAGCCGCTCGCGCCGGCCCACCTTCATCACGAGGGCCGCGAAGGCCAGCGTGACGAGGAGGAGGGCGACGCCGATGGTCGTGGCGTAGGCGGCCTGACCGTCCCGGAACGCCTTCTGGTACACGTACAGCGGAAGGACGATCGTCGAGTAGTCGGGCCCGCCGCCGTTGGGGCCGACGGTCATGATCTGGACGACGGCGAAGGACTCCGCGCCGAGCGCGAGGATGCCCATGTAGATCCAGCCCGACTGCACGGTGTCCCAGAGCAGCGGCAGGGTGATCTTGAAGAACGTGGTGAAGCGGTTCGCGCCGTCGAGCAGTGCCGCCTCGTAGAAGTCCCTCGGAATGGACGCCATGCCGGCCGAGAAGAGGACGACGAAGAATCCGACGGTGGACCAGACGAGTACGACCATCACGCAGATGAGGGCGAGATCCGGGTCTCCGAGCCAGTCGGGCTGGAAACTGCCGAGACCGACCCCCTTCAGTACGGAATTGATCGCTCCGCTGTTCGGGTTGTACGCGAACTGGAAGAGGAGCGCCACGATCGCGATCGAGAGCACCTGCGGGAAGAAATAGACGATCTTGTAGAAGGACGATCCGCGCACACCCGCGATGGCCGCGCCTTTACGGCGCCGACCGCCGACATTGAGCATGAACGCGAAGAACAGGGCGAGTCCGACGGTCACCAGCGGCAGCACCACCGCGAACGTGAGGCTGTGCTGGACCGACTTCCAGAAGACCTCGTCGTCCAGCATTCTGCTGTAGTTGTCGAATCCGACCATCCCGAATTCGGGACTCAGTCCGGTCCAGTCCGTGAACGAGTAGTAGATGGACTGGATGAACGGCCAGATGACGAAGAGCGCGTAGAGCGCGAGGGGGGCCGCCAGGAACCCCACGATGAAACGGTACTTTCCGTGTTGCATTCCTACCGACCCCGATCTTCCCGCGGAGGCGCGCCCCTGCTGTGACGCGCGAAGGGCCCGGGGCCCGCTCCCGGTCGGCGGGAAGGGGCCCCGGCGCTGCTCACTGGTGCTTGTAGTGCTTGATCGACGAGTCCTGGGCCGCCTCGTCGGCGTACTTCTGGATCTTCTTGATCGTCTCGGCCGGGGTCGCGCGGCCCGCCATCAGCTCGCCGATGCCGGCGACACCGATCTTCTCCTTCTGGAGGGCGACGTACCAGTCCTGGAGGCGAGGGTTGACGACGTTCTGGCCGGCCTTCTCCAGGGCCGCGACGCCGGACTTCAGGCCCGGGGAGAGCTCGATGCCGTCGGTGCCGCCGTTCAGGGCGGTCAGGGACTTCACCGACTGGGTGAAGTTCTTGGAGGAGGCCTCGCTGAGCATGATGCGCAGCTGCTCCATGCCGCCCGCGGGGTTGGCTGCCTTCGCCGGGACGATGAAGGGCTCGCCGCCCGCGGCCCAGATGGTGCCGGACGGCATCTTGTCCGAGGCGTCCAGGCCGGTCGGACCGGAGACGGCGAGGCCGAAGTCGGCCGGCATGGTCTTCGCGGCCTCGTTCTCGACCCAGGAGCCGTTCGGGATGAACAGCGCCTTGCCCTCGGTCCAGGCGGTCTGCGACTGGATGTGGTCGAGGCCGGGGGTGCCCTTGAGGATGTAGCCCTTCTTGACGAGCTCGTAGTACGCCTCGAAACAGGCCTTGACCGCGGGGTGCTCCCAGGCCTTCGGCTCCAGGTTGTCGATGGCGTCCAGGACCTCGCGGCCGCCGACCTTGGCGATCATCGGGTAGAGCGAGAAGGGGACGTAGTACGGGTGCTTGCCCGCGTACGTCCAGGCGGCGATGCCCTTCTTCTTCGCCTTCTCGCAGACGGCGATCATCTCGTCCCAGGTCTCGGGGTACTTCGCGTCGAGCGAGTCGAGGAGCTTCTGCGAGTACCAGACGCCGTAGACCGTGTAGGCGTAGTTCAGGATCCAGCAGGGCTCGCCGTCGAACTGGCCCATCTCGATGATGCCGGGACGCAGGGTGTCCCGGACCTTCTTGCTCGGGTCGTCGATGGACGGCGCGTCGAGGAGCGGGGTGAGGTCCGCGAGCTGCTTCTGGCCGACGAGGACACCCATGTCCATCTGCTCGGCGCCCGAGTTGTCGATGAGGTCCGGCGGGTTGCCGCCGTTGAAGCGCGGCTGCAGCGTGGTGGTGATCTTCTGGGTGGGGGTGAACTTGACCTTCGCCTTGGGATAATTGGTCTCGTAGATCTTGACCGCGTCCTTGGCGTACTGCTGGCCGAATCCACCGTCGAAGAGGACGAAGTCGAGCGGTGCCGACTCGTTCACCGCGAGGGGGTTCTTTTCGGACTTCGTGCCCTTCTCGACCTTTCCGTTCCCTTCGCCGCCGCTGCTCGCGCAGGCGGAGAGGAAGCCCATCGTGGGCACCGAGATCAGGCCGATCGCAGCGGAACGCTTGATCAGGTCGCGACGGCCGAGGCCCTCATCGGTGTGTGCGGAGGTGGATCCCATGCTCAAGTCCTCGCCTTCATTCAGGACTCAGGCGGTGTACCGGTCGCCCGTAACTCACTCGCCACAGGCGAAGGGCCCCGCCACCGCGGTCAATTGCAGCCGGGTCGTGCACGCGTCGGGCCGTCGCCGGAGCGTTCCGAGGAGTGCTCCGACTGGCTGGACGCCGACAGGTATAGTCCACTTCCCTTCACCTGAGCAAGATCGAAAGCAGGTTTCAGCAACCATCTTTCCCGAGTTGAGACCTGCGCGATAAGCGCGCCGAATCTGCGGCGTTTCGTCCAACCGTTGGCCCTGTAACACCCTTGACAGCACATCAGACCTCCACATATTGGAGGCCGGTCTGTGCCTTTGGTGGGACCGAACCGTGTCGACCAGGGTGATGTCAGGGCAAAGGGGGCATACGGCCGTGACCGAAACAGTTCTGTCACAGACCCCCCACCAGGTGAAGATTCCATAAGGAGGATCCGGGATCATAGAGGTCTCGCCGACGCCCGTCCTCGTGGCGGAGGCACGGCGAGACTGTCTGATTCCCTACGCATTTGGAGTATTACGTGGCCAACTCTTCTGGCCTGAACCGCACGGGCGTCCTGTCCCGTGTCACGGTCGCGGCGATAACGGCGGCCCTCGTGGGTACGACGACCGCCGCGGTCGCTGCGGACGCGCCGCAGTCCGACCGTTCCGTGACCAACGTCGCGGAGTCGTCGCAGCGTGCCGGCGCGTTCGCCGCCGCGGCCACGGTGACGCCGAGGAACTCCCTCTACGGCGCCGTCAGCAGCGGCGCGCTCTACCGCTACGACCTCAACGGCACCGGTGGCCTGAAGGCCTCCGTGAGCAGCGGCAGCGGCTGGCAGTACAGCAAGTTCATCACGCAGACGGACCACAACTCCGACGGTCGCTCGGACGCCCTGTGGTTCGTCGAGAACGGCCGTCTCGCCCACATGCGCTTCGACTCCGCCCCCACCGACATCGGTGGCGGCTGGGGCAGCTACACCAAGGTGTTCTCGGCGAGCAACACCGGCGGCGGCACCGCCGACGACCTGTTCGCGCGGGACACCTCGGGCGTGCTCTGGCACTACCTGGGCTACGGCACCGGCAAGCTGACCCCGCGCTACAAGGTCGGCACCGGCTGGAACGCCTACAACCAGATCACCGGCAAGGGCGACCTGACCAACGACGGCAAGGCCGACATCGTCGCGCGTGACGGTTCGGGCGTGCTGTGGCTGTACAAGGGCACCGGCAACTACAAGGCGCCCTTCACCACCCGCAGCCGCATCGGCGGCGGCTGGGGCGGCTTCAACAACCTGCTCTCCGTCGGTGACATCAACTACGACGGCATCGCGGACCTCACCGCCCGCGACAGCGCCGGTGCGCTGTGGCTGTACAAGGGCACGGGCAACGCGTCCTCCCCGTTCCACACCAAGGTGAAGATCGGCACGGCCGGCTGGAACGGCTTCCGCCTCATGTTCTGATCCTTCGTCCGCCTCCGGGTGAACGAGCGAAAGGGCCCCGCTCCTCTTCCGAGGAGCGGGGCCCTTTCCGTTACCGGAGCCGGTGCTGGTGTCAGCCGCGGATCAGGTTACGGAGCACGTACTGCATGATGCCGCCGTTGCGGTAGTAGTCCGCCTCGCCGGGGGTGTCGATGCGGACGACCGCGTCGAACTCGACACCGGTGTCGGTCGTGACCTTGACCGTGCTCGGCGTGGTGCCCTCGTTCAGCTCGGTGACGCCCGCGATGGAGAAGGTCTCCTCGCCGGTCAGGCCGAGCGAGTCGGCCGACTGGCCGGCCGGGAACTGGAGCGGCAGGACGCCCATGCCGATGAGGTTCGAGCGGTGGATGCGCTCGTACGACTCGGTGATGACGGCCTTGACGCCGAGGAGCGCGGTGCCCTTGGCGGCCCAGTCGCGGGACGAGCCGGAGCCGTACTCCTTGCCGCCCAGGATGACCAGCGGGACGCCGGCGGCCTGGTAGTTCTGCGAGGCGTCGTAGATGAACGACACCGGCGCGTCCGCCTGCGTGAAGTCGCGGGTGAAGCCGCCCTCGGTGCCCGGCGCGATCTGGTTGCGCAGGCGGATGTTGGCGAAGGTACCGCGGATCATGACCTCGTGGTTGCCACGGCGCGAGCCGTAGGAGTTGAAGTCACGACGCTCCACACCGTGCTCGGTGAGGTACTTGCCGGCCGGGGTGTCGGCCTTGATGGCGCCGGCCGGGGAGATGTGGTCGGTGGTGACCGAGTCGCCCAGCTTCGCCAGGACGCGGGCGCCGACGATGTCGGTGACCGGGGTGGTCTCCATCGTCATGCCCTCGAAGTACGGGGGCTTCCGCACGTAGGTGGACTCGTTGTCCCACTCGAAGGTGTTGCCGGTCGGGATCGACAGGGCCTGCCACTGGGCGTCGCCCGCGAAAACGTCCTGGTAGGACTTGTTGAACATGTCCTCGCCGATGGCGTTGGCGACGACGTCGTTGACCTCGGCCTCCGTCGGCCAGATGTCGGCCAGGTAGACGGGCTTGCCGTCCTGGTCGACGCCGAGGGCGTCCTTGGTGATGTCCACCTTCATGGAGCCCGCGATGGCGTACGCGACGACCAGCGGCGGGGAGGCCAGGTAGTTCATCTTGACGTCGGGGTTGATGCGACCCTCGAAGTTGCGGTTGCCCGAGAGCACCGAGGTAACGGCCAGGTCGTGCTCGTTGACGGCCTTGGAGACCTCCTCCGGCAGCGGGCCGGAGTTGCCGATGCAGGTGGTGCAGCCGTAGCCGACGAGGTTGAAGCCGACCTTGTCGAGGTACGGGGTGAGGCCCGCCTTGTCGAAGTAGTCGGTGACGACCTTCGAGCCCGGGGCGAGGGTGGTCTTGACCCACGGCTTGCGGGTCAGGCCCTTCTCGGTGGCCTTCTTCGCGACGAGCGCGGCCGCGACCATCACGTACGGGTTCGACGTGTTGGTGCAGGAGGTGATCGCGGCGACGGTGACGGCGCCGTGGTCGATCGTGTAGGTGGAGCCGTCGGGGGCGGTCACCTGGACCGGGTTCGACGGGACCGTGCTGCTGACGGCCGGGGCGTCGGAGGCCGGGAAGGACTCCTGGCCCGCCTCGTCGACGCTGTCGACGTAGTTGCGGACGTCCAGGGCGAACTGCTCGGCGGCGTTCGCCAGGACGATGCGGTCCTGCGGGCGCTTCGGGCCGGCGATGGAGGGGACGACCGTGGAGAGGTCGAGCTCCAGCTTCTCGGAGAAGTCGGGCTCGGCGGCCGGGTCCAGCCAGAGGCCCTGCTCCTTGGCGTACGCCTCGACGAGCGCGACCTGCTGCGCGGAGCGGCCGGTGAGCTTGAGGTAGTTCAGGGTCTCGCCGTCGATCGGGAAGACCGCGGCGGTGGAGCCGAACTCCGGCGACATGTTGCCGATGGTGGCGCGGTTAGCGAGGGAGGTGGCGGCGACGCCCTCACCGTAGAACTCGACGAACTTGCCGACGACGCCGTGCTTGCGCAGCATCTCGGTGATCGTGAGGACCAGGTCGGTGGCGGTGGTGCCGGCCGGGAGCTCGCCGGTCAGCTTGAAGCCGACGACGCGCGGGATGAGCATGGAGACCGGCTGGCCGAGCATCGCGGCCTCGGCCTCGATGCCGCCGACGCCCCAGCCCAGCACGCCCAGGCCGTTGACCATGGTGGTGTGCGAGTCGGTGCCGACGAGGGTGTCGGGGTACGCCTGGCCGTTGCGGACCATGACCGTGCGCGCCAGGTGCTCGATGTTCACCTGGTGGACGATGCCGGTGCCCGGCGGGACGACCTTGAAGTCGTCGAAGGCGGTCTGGCCCCAGCGCAGGAACTGGTAGCGCTCCTTGTTGCGGCCGTACTCCAGCTCGACGTTCTGCGCGAACGCGTCGTTGGTGCCGAACTTGTCGGCGATGACGGAGTGGTCGATGACCATCTCGGCCGGGGAGAGCGGGTTGATCTTCGCCGGGTCGCCGCCGAGCGCGGCGACGGCCTCACGCATGGTGGCGAGGTCGACGACGCAGGGGACACCGGTGAAGTCCTGCATGATCACGCGCGCCGGCGTGAACTGGATCTCCTGGCTCGGCTGGGCCTGCGAGTCCCAGTTGCCGAGCGCCCGGATGTGGTCGGCGGTGATGTTCGCGCCGTCCTCGGTGCGGAGCAGGTTCTCCAGGAGCACCTTCAGGCTGTAAGGGAGGCGCGCGGAGCCCTCGACCTTGTCCAGCTTGAAGATCTCGTACGACTCGTCGCCCACGCGCAGCGTGCTGCGGGCGTCGAAGCTGTTCGCCGACACGACAGTCTCCTTCATCAATGTGCGCGTACTACCGCCATGCTGCCGCCACGGCTCCACGCCGATCCGCTAAGGTAAGACTTAGTTAGGCAACCCTTACCAGGTGGGCGGCTGCGGTGCGCCGTAAGCAGTTATCTCGATGTCGAGATAACTCTAGTGCATCCCCGCCGCTCGGTCATGCCCGGCCGCCCCGCCAGTTCCGTGGCGGCGCCCCCTCCGCCCGCCCGGCGGCCGGGGGCGGGGTCGCCGCGCCGCGCGGCGAGCCGGGACAAGCGGCACCCTGCCCGGATCCGGCCCGCTTCCACCCCACACCCGGCCCGCACCCGGATGGCGGCGCAGGGATGGCCGGGGGCGGTCGGCGGGCCGAGGATCGAGTCATGTTCAGCGGCGCGCACGTGATTCTCTACACCCGGGACGCGGAGGCCGACCGTGACTTCCTCAAGGACGTCGTCGGCTTCGACCACGTGGACGCCGGCCGGGGCTGGCTCATCTTCGGGCTGCCGCCCGCAGAGATCGCCGTGCACCCCACCGAGGGCGAGCCGAGGCACGAGGTCTACCTGATGTGCGAGGACATCACGGAGACCCTGACGACCCTGGAGGACCGGGGCGCCGAGATCTCACGCCCCATCACCGACCAGGGCTGGGGCCTGCTCGCGGCCGTCCGGCTGCCGAGCGGCGCCGAACTCCCCCTCTACGAACCGCGTCACCCGACCGCGCACACCCTGTCATCCTGACGGCCTACCCCAATGGCGATCTCCATCTCATATCTGAGATAACGTGACGCCATGGCAGACGACTACCTCGTACGCATCGGCAAGCTCATCCGTGACGCCCGTCAGCACCGTGGCTGGACACAGACGCAGCTCGCCGAGGCGCTGGCCACAAGCCAGAGCGCCGTCAACCGGATCGAGCGCGGCAACCAGAACATCAGCCTTGAGATGATCGCCAGGATCGGCGAGGCTCTCGACAGCGAGATCGTGTCCCTGGGTTACGCGGGACCGATGCACCTCCGCGTCGTCGGACGCCGCCGGCTCTCCGGCGCCATCGACGTCAAGACCAGCAAGAACGCCTGTGTCGCGCTGCTCTGCGCCTCGCTCCTCAACAAGGGCCGCACGGTCCTGCGCCGCGTCGCCCGCATCGAGGAGGTCTTCCGGCTCCTGGAGGTCCTCAACTCCATCGGCGTGCGCACCCGCTGGATCAACGACGGGGTCGACCTGGAGATCGTGCCGCCCGCCGAACTGGACATGGAGTCCATCGACGCCGAGGCCGCGATCCGCACCCGCTCGATCATCATGTTCCTCGGCCCGCTGCTGCACCGTATGGACCGCTTCAAGCTGCCGTACGCCGGCGGCTGCGACCTCGGTACGCGCACGATCGAGCCGCACATGATCGCGCTGCGCCGCTTCGGCCTGGACATCACGGCCACCGAGGGGATCTACCACGCCCAGGTCGAGCGCTCGGTCTCCCCCGACCGCCCGATCGTCCTGACCGAGCGCGGCGACACGGTCACCGAGAACGCGCTGTTGGCCGCGGCCCGCCACGACGGCGTGACGGTCATCCGCAACGCCTCCTCCAACTACATGGTCCAGGACCTCTGCTTCTTCCTGGAGGCGCTGGGCGTCCGGGTCGACGGCATCGGCACCACCACCCTCACGGTGCACGGCATCGCCCAGATCGACGTCGACGTCGACTACTCCCCCTCCGAGGACCCGGTCGAGGCGATGAGCCTGCTCGCCGCGGCGGTCGTGACGGAGTCCGAGCTGACCATCCGCCGGGTCCCCATCGAGTTCATGGAGATCGAGCTCGCGGTCCTGGAGGAGATGGGCCTCGACCACGACCGCTCGGCCGAGTACGCCGCCGACAACGGCCGCACGCGCCTGGTCGACCTGACGGTCCGCCCCTCCAAGCTGGAGGCGCCGATCGACAAGATCCACCCGATGCCCTTCCCGGGCCTCAACATCGACAACGTCCCGTTCTTCGCGGCGATCGCGGCGACGGCCCAGGGCAAGACCCTCATCCACGACTGGGTCTACGACAACCGCGCCATCTACCTCACCGACCTCAACCGCCTCGGCGGCCGCCTCCAGCTCCTCGACCCCCACCGCGTCCTGGTCGAGGGCCCCACCCGCTGGCGCGCCGCCGAGATGATGTGCCCGCCGGCCCTGCGACCCGCGGTGGTCGTCCTCCTGGCGATGATGGCCGCCGAGGGCACGTCGGTCCTCCGGAACGTGTACGTCATCAACCGCGGCTACGAGGAACTCGCGGAACGCCTCAACTCGGTCGGCGCACAGATCGAGATCTTCCGGGACATCTAGCTCTTCTCGGACAGCCCTTCTCGGGTCGTCCTTCTCGGGCGTCCTTCTCGGGCGTCCTTCTCCGAATTGCTGAGGCCCCCTCACCCTGCGCGGGTGAGGGGGCCTTCTTCGCGTGCCGGGTGTCAGGTGTCAGCGGGCCGATGGTGTGGTCGTCGGGTCCCGGTAGGGGGATCGGGTCGCGAGGTGGGTGAGGAGGGTCTGGCGGTGGGTGGGGTCCGTGGCGAGGTCGAGGGCCGTCCAGGCCATCGCGAGGCCGCCGTCGAGGACCGCGCGGTCGGCCTGCGGGGTCGTGCCGTAGCGGGTGAAATCGGGGTTGTGCATGATCGTGTCGCCGCAGTCGTAGCCGATCATGGGGTGGATGGTCGGGACGTGGTGCGAGACGTTGCCCATGTCGGTGGAGCCGCCGCGGATCGAGGGGTCCTCGGCCTTGGCGTCGCGGCCGAGTGCGCGGGCCGCGGCGAGGTAGCTCCGGCTCATCGCGAGGTCCTGGCGGAGGTCGGCGTAGTCGTTGCCGACGGCCTCCAGAGCCAGTTCGGCTCCGGTGGCGAGCGCGCCGGCCTCGAAGCAGGCGCGGACGCGGGCCTGGAGCTCGCGGAGCTCCTCGCTGGTGCCGGCGCGGCAGTCGTAGTCGGCGGTGGTGCGGGCCGGGATGACGTTGGCCGCTTCGCCGCCCTGGGTGACAAAGCCGGAGACGACCGCTCCTGGCCGCATCTGCTGGCGGTACGCGGCGATGGCGACCTGCGCGATCATCATCGCGTCGGCGGCGTTGACGCCGCGCTCGGGCATCGCCGCGGCGTGCGCGGAGCGGCCCGTGTAGCCGACCTTCCAGCTGCTGATGGCGAGCGAGCTCATGCCGACGGAGTCGGAGGGCGCGGCGTGCACCATCATGGCGGCGGCGAGGTCGTCGAAGGCGCCCGCGCGCAGCATGTCGACCTTGCCGCCGCCGGACTCCTCGGCCGGGGTGCCCAGGAGTTTGACGGTGATGCCGAGTTCGTCGGCCAGCGGCGCGAGCGCGAGGGCCGCGGTGACGGAGGCGGCGCCGTTCACGTTGTGGCCGCAGGCGTGGCCGATGCCCGGCAGGGCGTCGTACTCGGCGCAGATCCCGATGACGAGGTCGCCGCTTCCGGCGGTGGCGGTGAACGCCGTCGGCAGGTCGCAGACCCCGCGGGTGACGTCGAAACCGGCCGATTCGACCAGGTCGGTGATGCGGCGGGCGGCCCGGTGTTCCTCGTAGGCGAGTTCGGGGTCGGCGTGCAGCTGGTGGCTGAGGGCGAGGACGTCGTCCTGGCGCCGGGCCACGAGGTCGCGGGTGCGGGTGCGGAGGAGTTCGAGGGGTGCGGTCGTGGTCATCAGTGGGCCTCGCGGTCCTTCGACGTGCGGTATAGCAGGGCGATCGCGGCGCCGGCCAGGGAGACGACCGCGCAGATCGTCCAGGAGGTGGTGTACGCGCCGATCTCGGGCAGGGTCTCGCCGGCCGGGGTGCGGGCGGCGAAGACGGTGAGGACGATCGCGGCGCCGACGGAGCCGCCGACGTTGATGAGGAGTTCGTTGATCCCCGAGCCGACCGAGGTCCGGTCGTGGGGGACGGATTCGACGGCGAGAGTGCGGGTGGAGTGCTGGAGGAAGCCGATGCCCAGGCCTGCCAAGGCGGTGGCCGCGAGGAACAGCGGCATCGAGTCGTGCCAGGTCAGCGAGGCGAAGTAGCCGGCGGCCATGAGCAGGGACCCGACGCAGAGCGTCAGCCGGTCGGAGATCGCGGCGGCGACGGCCGGCGCGGCCAGGGCTCCCGCCGCCATGGCGAGGAGGTTCGGCAGCATGGCGAGACCGATGGCGAAGGGGTCGAGCCCCAGGCCGTAGCCGTGCTCGGCCGGGCCGGTGCCCATGAAGACCGGGTTGGCGACCTGGAGGCCGATCATCGGGATCGTGAAGGTCACGGTCACGAGGGAGACGGCGACGACGTTCCGGTGCCGGAACATCCGGACGTCGATCATCGGTTCGGCGGTACGCAGCTCCACGAGGACCCACAAAGCGGTGACGAGCGCGCCGCCGACGAGGCAGCCGAGGGTACGCGCCGAGGTCCACTCCCAGTCGGGCATTCCGCCCATGCCCAGGCCCAGCATGATCGCGACGAGGCCGACGGACAGGAGGATTCCACCCGCCCAGTCGATCCGGCCGCCCGGGCGCGCCGGGGACTCCGGGAGCAGCGGCCACGTCACGGCGAGAGCCAGGCCGACCGCCGCCGTGGGGACCCAGAGGGCGGCGGTGGGGCTGTCGACGGTACGGGCCACGAAGCCGCTGGCGACCAGACCGACCGCGATGCCGGCGACGAGCGCGGCGACCATGTAGCTGATGCCGCGGCGGGACTCCCCGTCGCCACCGTCCTTGCCGCCGCGGTTGCGGAGGATGCCGACGAGCAGCGGGAAGAAGCCCGCGAACGCGCCCTGGAGGATCTGCCCGGCGAGCAGCACGCCGAAGGAGCGGCTGAAGCCCACCAGGACGGAGCCGAGCAGGACGATCGCGAGGTTCCAGCGCAGGACGCGCCGGTGACCGTAGAGGTCGCCCATGCGGGAGAGGACCGGGGTGAACGCCACGGACGCGAGCAGGTTGGCGATGCTGATCCAGTTCAGCTCCGCGGCGGTGACCCGGAGGGTCTCCGTGAGGCCCTTCAGCAGCGGGGAGAGGAAGCCCTGCGTGATGCCGCTGGACAGCTCGACGAGCGCGACGGAGGCGATCACCGCGACGCCGGGGGTCGCGCGGACAGCCCGCGCAGCCGAGGGCGCCCGCAGGGTGTCCGTATCCGTGTCCGTAGCCGTCATACGTACCACCTGTTCGGAGGGAAGGGCCGCGGCCGGCCGGGAGGCCGGGCCAGGGCGGTGCTGGGGGGTGCGGGGCGTGCGCAGGCGCGAGGGAGGCACGGGTACGCGGCGGTGCCGGGAGCCCTGGAGGGGCACCGGGCGGTCGTACCCGCCGCCGACCGGTCACCGGCCGCCGTCGTCCGCCGACCTGCGTGGCGGAATCCGCACCACAATGTCGCCAGCCGACGGGCATTCGGGCAATAGTGCGCCTCACAATCGGGTGAAGGCGTCATGCGCCCGGGTCCGATCGGCGGATTCGGGCACGGCCCGCCCTCCGATGGCGCTCCTCCGACACGCCCCCGCGGGACGCCGGGGCCGCACCGTACGGTCCTCTCCTGCCCGCACCCCGCCACTCCCCCAGGAGGTCCCTCGATGACGACCGAGCCCTCACCGCACGGTGCGCTCGACGCCCTGGACCACGCGGTGCTGCGGGCGCTGCACCGCGATCCCCGCGCGCCGTTCTCCGAGGTGGCCGCCACGGCCGGGGTGCACGAGCGGACCGCCGCGCGGCGCCTCGACCGCATGACCGCGACCGGGGCGGTGGGCTTCACCGCGGCCCTCGTCCCCGAGTACCTCGGCGAGGGGGTCACCGCCGAGGTGGCCGTGCGCTGCGCCCCCGGCCGCGTGCACGACACCGCGCTGGCCCTCGCCCGGCGGCCCGAGGCCCGGTCCGTGGAGGTCGCCACCGGCGCGCTCGACGTGTTCGCCGAGCTGAACGTGGCCGACCACGACGCGCTGCTCACCCTCGTCGACGCGGGGATCGGCAGGCTCGACGGCGTCGTCGACATCCACACCTCGGTGGTCCTGCGGCTGCTCCTCACCGCCAGCGACTGGGCCCCGTACGACGACGAGCCGACGGACGTACGGCGGCACGCCGTCGAGGGCCGGCCGCTGCCCGAGCCGCCGGTGGTGGACGAGCTCGACCGGCGCCTGGTCGCCCTCCTCCGCCGTGACGCCCGGATGTCCACCACC
Organism: Streptomyces sp. NPDC015130; assembly: GCF_043080005.1. Taxonomy (NCBI): domain Bacteria; kingdom Bacillati; phylum Actinomycetota; class Actinomycetes; order Kitasatosporales; family Streptomycetaceae; genus Streptomyces; species Streptomyces sp. NPDC015130. The sequence continues at coordinate 152,490 of NZ_JBIBVC010000015.1, forward strand.
CGGCTGGCCCGCGAGCTCCGGGTCGGCGAGACCACCGCGCGCCGCCGGCTGAGCCGCCTGATGGACTCCCACGTCCTCCACCTGCGGCTGCACGCGGAGCCCGAGGTCCTCGGCTACCCCGTCGAGGCGCGGTTCCGGCTGGCCGTCGCCCATGCCCGTCTCGACGCCGCGATCCGTCGCCTGGCCGAGGAGCCGGCCGTCCGACACCTGGTGGTCACGACCGGCACGACGGCCCTTCTCGGCTACTCCAGCCACCGCTCCACGCGGGATCTGCGCGACTTCACCGCGCGGGTCTTCGGCGCGCTGGACGGTGTCGCGTCGACGGAGGTCGCCGTGCTGATGCGCACCTACAAGCGCGCAGGATTCGAGTCGGGTCCGGGCCCCGAGCGGCGTGAGGCGCAGAGGTGAGCAGGATCCAGGACAACACCCCCTAGGGCGTGTTGGGTCGATCAGGGTCGGCAAGGCCGCGGCGGTCGGCGCGGTGCATCGCAAGGCGCCGGAGCGGCGCGATAGCGGAGCTATCGGGCCGTTTCGGCAACGCGGCGAGGTGCCGTGCCGACCGCCGCGGCCCCGGCCATGATCGACCGGACAGGTCCTAGGCGCCCGGGACCATGCCGCCCTTGAGGCGTTCGAGGTCCGAGGGGCGGACCTGGATGGCGAAGATGGCGATCACCAGGGAGAGGATCGCGAAGGCCGCCGCCACGATGAAGCCGGCCGAGACACCGGCGGTGAGGACCTCGTCGCCCCAGGGCGGCGGGAGTTGGCCGGTCTCGGCGAAGCGGGCCTTCTCCAGCGGGGTCGCCTGGGCGAGGAAGGCCGGGACCTGGGTGTCGGCCTCGTTGCGGCTGACCGTGCCGAAGACCGTGACCAGGATCGAGAGGCCGAGCGAACCGCCCACCTGCTGGGTCGCGTTGAGCAGGCCGGAGGCGGCGCCGGTGTCCTTGAGGGCGACGTTGGAGAGGGCCATCAGGGTCAGCGAGACGAACATGAACCCCATGCCGAAGCTGAAGACCAGCATCGGACCGAGGATCGAACCCAGGTAGGTCGAGTCGACGTCGGTCAGGGTGAGCCAGGAGAGGCCGACCGCGAGGCAGAGCGAGCCCACCACCATGAAGGGCTTCGGGCCGAACTTGGGCAGGAGTTGGGAGGTGATGCCGGCGGCGACCGCGATGACCGCGCTCACCGGGAGGAAGGCGAGGCCGGCTTCGAGCGGGCTGAAGTCCAGGACCTGCTGCACGAAGAGCGTGAGGAAGAAGAACATGCCGAAGATCGCCGCGGCGAGGCAGAGCATGATGCCGTAGGTGCCCGCGCGGTTGCGGTCGGCGAACATGTGCAGCGGGGTGATCGGCTGCCGCGAGCGCCGTTCCACCAGGATGAAGGTGACGAGCAGGACGACCGCGGCGGCGAAGGAGCCGAGCGTCAGCGGGTCCCGCCAGCCTTCCTGGGCGGCGCGGATGAATCCGTAGACCAGCGCGACCATGCCGAGCGTCGAGGTCAGTGCCCCGGTCACGTCGAAGTGTCCTGGCTGGCGCGCGGACTCCTTGACGTGACGGGGGGTCAGGAAGGCGATCATCAGGGCGATCGGCACGTTCACGAAGAAGATCCAGCGCCAGTCGAGCCACTCGACGAGGATGCCGCCGGCGAGGAGGCCGATGGCGCCGCCGCCCGCCGAGACGCCCGCGAACACGCCGAAGGCACGGTTGCGTTCGGGGCCTTCGTCGAAGGTCGTGGTGATCAGGGAGAGGGAGGTCGGCGAGGCGATCGCGCCGCCGACGCCCTGGAGGGCCCGGGCCGCGAGGAGTTGCCATTCGGTCTGGGCGAAGCCGGCGAGCAGGGAGGCGAGTCCGAAGAGCAGGACGCCGAAGATGAAAACCCTGCGGCGCCCGAGGATGTCGCCCGCGCGTCCGCCGAGGAGCAGCAGTCCGCCGAAGGTCAGCGTGTAGGCGTTCACGACCCAGGAGAGGCTGGTGGTCGAGAAGTCCAGGGCCTGCTGGATGTCCGGCAGGGCGATGTTCACGATGGTGATGTCGAGGACCACCATCAGCTGACAGGAGGCGATCACGAAGAGGGCGATGCCCTTGCCGTCGCCGTCGCTCTTGTGCGGGGTGGTCGCCGTCGGGGTCGTCGGCTTCGGGTCACTCGTCATGGCTTCTCATGGCGCATCGCGCCCTCACCGTGGGGAGCCGTGGGCCGGTCAGTCCACCTTTCGACACTAAGCCAGGGCTGTTCGGGTGACCAGTTGATCAAGCGGGACCGGGTTCCTCCAGGACGGCGAAGCCGTCCAGTTCCACCCGCGCCTGTTCGTCCCAGAGCCGTACGACTCCGATGACGGCCATCGCCGGATAGTCACGGCCCGCCAATCTGCGCCAGACGCCGCCGAGTTCGGCGGCGTGGGCGCGGTACTCCTCGACGTCCGTGGTGTAGACGGTGACGCGCGCGAGGTCGGCCGGGGTGCCGCCGGCGTGGCGGAGTGCGGTGAGGAGGTTGGCGAGCGCGGTGGTGAACTGCTCGCGGAGGGTCTCCCCCACGACCTTGCCCTCGCTGTCGAGCGCGGTCTGTCCGGCGAGGAAGACGAAGCGGGTTCCGGTGGCGGTGACGGCGTGGGAGAAGCCGGTGGGCGGGGAGAGTTCGGCCGGGTTGTGGCGGTGGAGGCTCATGCGGACACCTTGCTCTCGGGACGGGGGTCCGTGCCGTCGGCGCGGCGGCTCGCACGGGTCACATCGGTCGCTTGGTCCGCATCGGCCGCGTGGCTCGCATCGGCCGGACGGCCCGCATCGGTCGCTTGGCTCGCATCGGCCGGACGGCTCGCATCGACCGCATCGGCTGCCCGGGGCGCGCGGCTCGCGTGGGCCGCGTACAGCTCCTTGGCGATGATCGCACGTTGGACCTCCGTGGCCCCCTCGTAGATCCTGGGTGCCCGCACCTCGCGGTAGAGGTGCTCCAGCAGGTGGCCGCGTTGCAGGGCGGCGGCTCCGTGCACCTGGACGGCGGCGTCGACGACGAACTGCGCGGTCTCGGTGGCGAGCAGCTTCGCCATGGCGGAGCGCCTCGGCACGTCCGGGTCGCCGCTGTCGTACGCCGTGGCCGCCGCGTACACGAGGAGGCGGGCGGCCTCCGTGCGGGTGGCCATCTCGGCGATGCGGTGCGAGACCGCCTGGAGGTCCGCGAGGACGCCGCCGAAGGCGGGGCGGGCGGCGGTGTGCGCGACGGCGGCGTCGAGGGCCGCCTGGGCCATGCCGACGGCGAAGGCCCCGACGCTGGGCCGGAAGAGGTTGAGGGTGTGCATCGCGACCCGGAAGCCCCGGTCCGGTTCGCCGAGGAGGTCCTCGGGGCCGACGGGCACGGCGTCGAAGGTGAGGGTGCCGAGGGCGTGCGGGGAGAGCATGTCGAGGTGCTCGCCGCCGAGCCCCGGGCGGTCGGCGGGGACGAGGAACGCGGTGACGCCGCGGGCGCCGGCGCCCCGGGTGGTGCGGGCGAAGACGGTGGCGAAGTCGGCCTCGGGGGCGTTCGAGATCCAGCGTTTCTCGCCGTGCAGGCGCCAGCCGCCGCGGCCGTCGGGGACGGCGTCGAGGGCGAGGGCGGCGGCGTCCGAGCCGGCGCCGGGCTCGGAGAGCGCGAAGGCCGCGACGGCCCGCCCCGCGGCGGCCTCGGGCAGCCAGCGGGCCCGCTGCGCTGTGGTGCCGAAGGCGGCGACCGGGTGAGTGCCGAGGCCCTGGAGGGCGAGGGCGGTCTCGGCCTCCGTGCAGGCCTGGGCGAGGGATTCGCGCAGGAGGCACAGGTCGAGGGCGCCGGCGTCGAAGAGGCGGGCGATCAGGCCGAGTTCGCCGAGGGCGGCGACGAGCGGGCGGTTGACGCGGCCGGGCTCGCCCTTCGCGGCGAGCGGCGCGAGGTGCTCGGCGGCGAGGGTGCGGAGCTCCGCACACCAGGTGATCTGTCCCGGATCGAGCGAGAATGCGGGCATGTGGGCCCTCTCCGACGCCCTGCGGCGCCCTTGTCGCTGCGCCCTGGGGCGCCCCTGTCCGTGCACCGCCGCTCGGCGCGTTCGTACCCGTGCCGCCCGACGCTCTTGTCGCGAACCGTTGACTGCCGTCACCAACACGATACGCTCGTGTGGCGTTGAGCGACCCCACCACGACAAGGGGACGGACTCATGGAGCTGACACCCTCGGCCCATCTCGACACCTTCGCCCGCGACGGACTGCCTCCGCCCGAGCGCTGGCCGCACCTTCTCTTCGAGCTGCCGGAGCTCGCGTACCCCGACCGGCTCAACTGCGGGGCAGAGCTCCTCGACCGCACGGTGGAACGATTCGGCGCGGACCGGCCCGCGTTCCACGACGCCGAGGGCCGGACATGGAGCTACGGGGACCTCCTCGACCGGGTCGACCGCCTCGCGCACGTCCTCACCTCCGACCTGAAGGTCCGCCCGGGCAACCGCGTGCTCCTGCGCGGCCCCACCACCCCCTGGCTCGCCGCCTGCTGGCTCGCCGTGATGAAGGCCGGCGGCGTCGCCGTCACCGTCCTGGCCCAGCAGCGCGCACCCGAGCTGGCCGTGATGGCCGAGGCGGCCCGCTGCACCCACGCGCTCTGCGACGTCCACTCCCTCGACGAGCTCCTCGCGGCCCGGATCCCGGACCTGCGCGTCACCCCCTTCGGCGGGGACGGCCCGGACGACCTGCTGGCCCTCGCCGCCCGCCGCGACGGCCCGTACGAGGCGGTGGCGACCGCGGCCGACGACGTGGCGCTGATCGCCTTCACCTCCGGCACCACCGGGCAGCCGAAGGGCTGCGTCCACTTCCACCGGGACGTCCTCGCCGTCGCCGACACGTTCTCCGCGCACGTCCTGCGCCCGCGGCCCGACGACGTCTTCGCCGGTTCGCCGCCGCTCGCCTTCACCTTCGGCCTCGGCGGTCTCGTCGTCTTCCCCCTGCGGGCCGGGGCGAGCGCGGTCCTGCTCGAACAGGCGGGCCCCCGGCAACTGCTCGGGGCGATCGAGCGGCACCGGGTCTCGGTGCTCTTCACCGCCCCGACCGCCTACCGCGTCATGCTCGGCGAGCTGGCCGGCGACGGCGCCCCCGACATCGGCTCGCTGCGCCGCTGCGTCTCCGCCGGCGAGAACCTCCCCGAGGCGACCTGGAGCGCCTGGTACGGCCGTACGGGCCTGCGGCTGATCAACGGCATCGGCGCGACCGAGCTCCTGCACATCTTCATCTCGGCCGCCGACGGCGACATCCGCCCCGGCACCACGGGCCGCCCGGTGCCCGGCTGGCAGGCCAGGATCGTGGACCGGGAGGGCAGGGAGCTCCCGGACGGGGAGGAGGGACTGCTCGCCGTGCGCGGCCCGGTGGGCTGCCGCTATCTGGCCGACCCGCGTCAGGCGGAGTACGTGAGGGACGGCTGGAACGTCACGGGCGACACGTACGTCCGCCGGCCCGACGGCTGGTTCCGGTACGTGTCACGGGCCGACGACATGATCATATCGGCGGGGTACAACATCGCCGGGCCGCAGGTCGAGGAGGTGCTCCTCGACCATCCCGACGTGGTCGAGACGGCGGTCGTGGGCCGCCCCGACGAGCTGCGCGGCCAGATCGTCGTCGCGTACACGGTGGTACGGGACGGGGTGCCGCGCGACTCCGGCACGGCCGCCGCGCTGCGGGCCTTCGTCCGCGCCCGCCTCGCCCCGTACAAGTCGCCCCGCCGGATCGTCTTCCTCGACGCGCTGCCCCGCACCGCGACCGGCAAACTGCAGCGGTTCCGGCTGCGCGATCCGGTCTGATCCCGCGCCGGGCACCTCCGACCGACCCCCTAAAGTGATCACGTGGCCGAGCAGCACACTCCCCGATCCCTGATCGTCTCCCTCTACGGCGCCTACGGCCGTGGGACCGACGAGTCCCCCATGCCGGTGGCCGCGCTGATCCGGCTGCTCGGCGGGCTCGGCGTGGACGCGCCCTCGGTGCGCTCCTCGGTCTCCCGGCTGAAGCGGCGCGGACTGCTGCTGCCGCGCCGCACGGCGGACGGCGCCGCCGGGTACGCCCTGTCGGAGGACGCCCGGCGGCTCCTCGACGACGGCGACCGCCGGATCTACGCCCGTACGGAGCCGAAGCTGTCCGACGGCTGGGTCCTGGCGGTCTTCTCGGTGCCCGAGGCGGAGCGGCACAAGCGGCACCTGCTGCGCTCCCGGCTCGCCCGGCTGGGCTTCGGCACGGCCGCGCCGGGCGTCTGGGTCGCGCCCGCCCGGCTGTACGAGGAGACGCGGAACGCCCTGGAGAGGCTGGAGCTCTCGACGTACGTGGACCTCTTCCGGGCCGAGCACCTGGGATACGCCGCGACGGCCGAGTCCGTGGCCCGCTGGTGGGACCTCCCGGCGATCGCGGGGCTGCACGAGGAGTTCCTCGCGGTCCACGAGCCGGTCCTGCGGTCCTGGCGCTCGGCGCCGGGCGGCCCGGAGGAAGCCTTCCGGGCGTACCTCCTCGTCCTGGACTCCTGGCGCCGCCTGCCGTACGCCGACCCGGTCCTGCCGGCGGAGCTGCTCCCCGACGACTGGCCGGGCCGCCGCTCGGCGGAGGTCTTCGCGGCCCTGCACGAACTGCTGTGGGACCGGGGCGCGGAGTTCGTCCGCCCGTTCGTCCGGCCTTCGGTCAGCGGGGAACCGGCGTAGGGCCCGTCTTCCGGACGGCCGTCGCCCGGAGCAGGCAGACGAGTGCCGCCGCCGACAGGACCGTGCGGACCGTGTTCCAGGCCACCCAGGTGTCCTCGAAGGCGGACCGGGCCGCCGCCGGGTCGCTCGTGGTCGCCAGGGCCTCGTTGAGGGGGACGTTCCCCGCCGTGGTGACCAGCAGGACCGCCACGCACAGGACGAAGCCGGCGAGCGTCCAGGCCCGGGCCCGGGTGGCGCGGTGCAGCCAGGCGGCCGCTCCCGTGAGGACCGGCGCCCCGAGGAACGCGGTGAGGAAGACCGGGTTCTGGATCACCTCGTTGATGTTCCGCATGACCTCCACGAAGACCCGGTCGTCGCTGCGCGCGAGCGCCGGCATCACCGAGCACGCGTACGCGAACAAGAGCCCCGCGACCAGTCCGGTCGCCACCGTCGCCGCGCCGAGGACCGCCCCGGCACCCTTCCCACCCCTGTTTTGTGTCATGTCCCCATTCAAGGACAGCGGGGGCGTGCGGACCATGGTCGCGCGTCGCACGCGCATGCGCGCGCGTCCACGGCCGGCCGGACGGCCCCCTGCTACTCGCGGCGGCCCGTCGGAGGCGGGCGGCTGCCCGCGCGGTACGGGGCCGGCCAGGGCGCGGCCGGGCCCTCGTAGCCCTGTTCGGCCGCCGCGTGGAGGGTCCAGTGCGGGTCGTAGAGGTGGGGCCGGGCGAGGGCGCAGAGGTCGGCGCGGCCGGCCAGGAGCAGGGAGTTGACGTCGTCCCAGGAGGAGATCGCCCCGACGGCGACGACGGGGACGCCGACCGCGCCGCGGATCCGGTCGGCGTACGGGGTCTGGTACGAGCGGCCGTACTCGGGGCGTTCCTCGGGGACGACCTGGCCGGTGGAGACGTCGATGGCGTCGGCTCCGTGCGCGGCGAAGGCGCGGGCGATCGCGACGGCGTCCTCGGCGTCCGTGCCGCCCTCGGCCCAGTCGGTCGCCGACACGCGCACCGTCATTGGGCGGTCCTCGGGCCACACCTCCCTGACGGCGTCGAAGACTTCGAGCGGGAAGCGCAGCCGGCCTTCGAGGGTGCCGCCGTAGGCGTCGGTGCGGTGGTTGGTGAGCGGGGAGAGGAAGCCGGAGAGCAGGTAGCCGTGGGCGCAGTGGAGTTCGAGGAGGTCGAAGTCGCAGCGGGCGGCCCGCCGGGCGGCGGCGGTGAACTCCTCGCGTACGGCGGCGAGTCCGGCGCGGTCGAGGGCGCGCGGGGTCTGGTTGACGCCCGCCCTGTACGGGAGGGGGGAGGCGGCGACGAGGGGCCAGTTGCCCTCCGGTAGCGGCTGGTCGATGCCCTCCCACATGCGCCTGGTGGAGCCCTTGCGGCCGGAGTGGCCGAGCTGGACGCCGAGTGCCGTGCCGGGCGCCCGGGTGTGGACGAAGGCGGTGATCCGGGCCCAGGCGTCGGCCTGTTCGTCGGTCCACAGGCCGGAGCAGCCGGGGGTGATGCGGCCCTCGGGGCTGACGCACACCATCTCGGTCATGACGAGTCCGGGGCCGCCGAGGGCCCTGGCTCCCAGATGGACGAGGTGGAAGTCGCCCGGGACGCCGTCCTCGGCGACGTACACGTCCATGGGCGAGACCACGATCCGGTTGCGGAGGGTGAGGCCGCGCAGGCGGAAGGGGGTGAACATGGGCGGGGTCCCGGGCGGGCAGCCGAAGTCCTTCTCGACGGTGCCGGTGAAGGCCGGGTCGCGCAGCCGCAGGTTCGCGTGGGTGACGCGGCGGCTGCGGGTGAGGAGGTCGAAGGCGAAGCGGCGGGGCGGCCGGTCGACGCGGCCGGCGATCTCCTCGAACCAGCGGAGGCTGGCCGCGGCGGCGCGCTGGGTGGACTCGACGACAGGACGGCGCTCGGTCTCGTAGGCGGCCAACGCCTCGGCGAGGGTGGGGTGTTCGCCGATGCTCCGGGCGAGCGCGAGGGCGTCCTCGACGGCGAGCTTGGTGCCGGATCCGATGGAGAAGTGCGCGGTGTGGGCGGCGTCGCCGATGAGGACGGTGTTGCCGTGCGACCAGCGTGCGTTGACGACCGTACGGAACGCGGTCCAGGCGGAGTTGTTCGCGCGGAGCTCCCGGCCGCCGAGCGCCTCGGCGAAGATCTTGGCGCAGCGGGCGGTGGACTCGGCCTCGTCGAGTTCGTCGAAGCCGGCGGCCCGCCAGACCTCCTCGCGCATCTCCACGATGACCGTGGAGGAGTCGGCGGAGAAGGGGTAGGCGTGGAGCTGCATCACGCCGTGCTCGGTCTCGGCGATCTCGAAGCGGAAGGCCTCGAAGGGGAAGTCCGCGGCGAGCCAGATGTAGCGGCAGCGGTGGGTGGTGACGGTGGGGCGGAAGTGCTCGTCATGGGCCTCTCGGGTGCGGCTGTGCACGCCGTCGGCGGCGATGACGAGGTCGTGGGCGGCGGCGAGTTCGGCGGCGGGCGGGGCCTCGGCGCGGAAGCGGAGCCGTACGCCGAGCTCGGCGCAGCGGGCGTGGAGGAGCTCCAGGAGCCGGCGGCGGCCGAGGGCGGCGAAGCCGTGGCCGGTGGAGGTCGTGCGGTGGCCCCGGTGGACGACGTCGATGTCGTCCCAGCGGACCATCTCGCGGCCGAGGGCCTCGTACACGGCGGGGTCGGCGTCCCGGATGCCGCCGAGGGTCTCGTCGGAGAGGACGACGCCGAAGCCGAAGGTGTCGGAGGGTGCGTTCCGCTCCCAGACGGTCACCTCGCGGGCGGGGTCGAGCCGTTTGAGGAGTGCGGCGGCGTAGAGCCCGCCGGGACCGCCTCCGATGACGGCGATCCGCAGCGACGGGCCGGGCGACCCGGCAGGCCCGGGGTCGGGACGGGGGGTGGAGGCCGGCGTCGGCGGGCGGGCCGTCGCGGGGGTCGCTTCGGGGGTGGGCGTCATGGTCAGCGCCCCTGCCATTTCGGGGGGCGCTTCTCCGTGAAGGCCGCGTGGAACTCCGCGTAGTCCTCGCCGTGCATCAGGAGGGCCTGCGTCGCCGCGTCCATCTCGATCGAGGCGGCGAGCGGCATGTCCAGCTCCGCCGAGAGCAGGGCCTTCGTCTGGGCGAGCGCCAGTGCCGGGCCGTCCGCGAGCCGGCGGGCGAGCGCGGCGGCCCGGGCGCCGGCGGCGCCCTCCTCCGTCAGCTCGCTCAGCAGCCCGATGCGCTCGGCCTCGGCCGCCAGGACCGGTTCGCCGAGCATGAGGAGCCGGGTCGCGTGGCCGAGCCCGACGACCCGGGGCAGCAGGTAGGCCGCGCCCATGTCCCCGCCGGAGAGGCCGACCCGGGTGAAGAGGAAGGCGAAGCGGGTGGTGGGGTCGGCGACCCGGAAGTCGGCGGCGAGGGCGAGGACCGCCCCCGCGCCCGCCGCGACGCCGTGCAGCGCGGCGACGACCGGGAAGGGGCACTCGCGGAGCGCCCGGACGACCTGTCCGGTCATCCGGTTGAAGTCGAGGAGCCGGGCGGTGTCGAGGGAGAGCGTGGCGCCGATGATCTCGTCGACGTCGCCGCCCGAGCAGAAGCCCCGCCCCTCGCCGCCCAGCACGAGGGCGCGCACGGCCCTCTCACGGGACAGTTCGGCGAGCAGGTCGCGCAGGTCGGCGTAGGCGCCGAAGGTGAGGGCGTTGAGCTTCGCGGGGCGTGCGAGGGTCACCGTGGCGACGCCCTCGTCGAGGTCCAGACGCAGATGCCGCCAGCGTTCGGTGCGGGTCGCGGATCCGGTAAAGGGGCTCATCCGGAACGGCCTCCTTCCTCCACCCGGAGGGTATCACTGAACTGTGACCACCGTCACGAGTACGCGATAAAGGGGGCGTGTGCCCAGGCCCCACAAGGTCCCGGGAGGGAGATGACCGAAGTCCCCGGCGCCGAGGGAAGGGGGCCCTGGGGACGGGATCTTGTGCCTCGTAAGGTTGAAACCAGGACGTCTCGGGATGCCCCCACCCCACTCGCCCACCCGCCGCCCCTCGCAGAAGGGAGCCCTGCCGGCCATGCCCGAAGCCACCGCACCCGCCGACCACCCCGCCGGAGCCGCCGACCACGACGCCGGACCCGCGGAGGCCGGAGCCCCCGCCTCCTGGCGCGTCCGTCTGCCGCACACGACCGCCGCCGTGCCGATCGCCCGCGCCCTGATCCGTGCCGCCCTCGACGACATCGACCCCGGCCCGGCCGCCCTCCCGGACGGGGACACCGCGGAGCTGCTCACGGCCGAGCTCGTCGCCAACGCGGTCGAGCACACCGCGGGCCGGGGCCCGATCGAGCTGGTCGTCGAGCTGCTCGCCGCGCCGGGCGGCTGTCAGATAGAGGTCCACGACTCCGAGCCGGCCGGCCCCGGCGCGCTCACCTGCCCCGCCCCCGACACCGTGGTCGATCCCTGGCAGGAGCACGGGCGGGGCCTCCTGCTGATCCGCGCGCTCAGCAGCGACTGCGGCCATCGCCCCACCGCGCACGGCAAGGCGGTGTGGTTCACGCTCCCCGGGATTCCGGCCCAGCGCCGCCGCCGGGAGCCCTGAGCGCGGCTCAGGCGGGGTTCGCCAGGGTGGCCACCAGGACCGCCTTGATGGTGTGCATACGGTTCTCGGCCTCGTCGAAGACGACGGAGTGCGCCGACTCGAAGACCTCGTCGGAGACCTCCAGCTCGGTGAGACCGTGCCGGGCGTGGATGTCGCGGCCGACGGCCGTGCCCAGGTCATGGAAGGCCGGCAGGCAGTGCAGGAACTTGACGTCCGGGTTCCCGGTGGCCCGCAGCACGTCCATGGTCACGGAGTACGGGGCGAGGGCGGCGATCCGCTCGTCCCAGACCTCCTTGGGCTCGCCCATCGACACCCAGACGTCGGTGGCGACGAAGTCGGCACCCCGGACGCCCTCCGTCACCGACTCCGTGAGCGTGATCGTGGCGCCGCTCGCCTCGGCGAGCTTGCGGGCGGAGGCGACGATCTCCTCGGCCGGCCAGTACGCCCGCGGGGCGACGATCCGCACGTCCATGCCGAGCAGGGCTCCGGTGACGAGGTAGGAGTTGCCCATGTTGAACCGGGCGTCGCCGAGGTAGGCGAAGGCGATCGTGTCGAGCGGCTTGTCGGTGTGCTCGGTCATGGTGAGCACGTCGGCGAGCATCTGGGTGGGGTGCCAGTCGTCCGTGAGACCGTTGAAGACGGGGACCCCGGAGAACTCGGCGAGCTCCTCGACGGCGGCCTGGCTGTCACCCCGGTACTCGATGCCGTCGAACATCCGGCCGAGGACACGGGCGGTGTCCTTGACCGACTCCTTGTGGCCCATCTGGGAGCCCGAGGGGTCCAGGTAGGTGGTGGAGGCGCCCTGGTCGGCGGCGGCGACCTCGAAGGCGCAGCGGGTGCGGGTCGAGGTCTTCTCGAAGATGAGCGCGATGTTCCTGCCGCGCAGCCGCTGGACCTCGGCGCCCGCCTTCTTGGCGGCCTTGAGCTCGGCGGAGAGCGCGATCAGGCCGCGGAACTCCTCGGCGGTGAAGTCCAGCTCCTTGAGGAAGTGGCGGCCGATGAGGTCAGTGGCCATGGGACGCGCTCCTGGGGTACGGGTCGGGACGAGGGGACCGTGGAAGTCTATACGTACATCAGCATTTATATACAGCCCCGGCGCCCTCCCCGCCTGTGGGGAACGACTCAGGTCGCGTCCCGCTCCACCGGACAGCTCATGCAGCGCGGACCGCCCCGCCCCCGGCCCAGCTCGCTCCCCGGGATCTCGATCACCTCGATGCCCTGCTTCCGCAGATGGGTGTTGGTCGTGACGTTCCGCTCGTACGCCACGACCACCCCCGGCTCCACGGCGAGGACGTTGCACCCGTCGTCCCACTGCTCGCGCTCTGCCGCGTGCACGTCCTGCGTCGCCGTCAGGACCCGGATGTCCTGGAGCCCCAGGGCCGCGGCGATGGCGCTGTGCATCTGGTCCGGCGCACGGTCGGTCACCCGCAGGGACTGTCCCGCGTCACCGGGTTCGATCGTGTACGAGCGGAGCATGCCGAGCCCCGCGTACTGCGTGAACGTGTCCTGGTCGACCATCGTCATCACCGTGTCCAGGTGCATGAACGCCCGCCGCTTCGGCATGTCGAGCGCGACGATCGTCCGAGCGGAACCGGTCGCGAAGAGACCGCGCGCCAGCATCTCCACCGCCTGCGGGGTGGTGCGCTCGCTCATCCCGATGAGCACCGCGCCGTTCCCGATGACCAGGACGTCCCCGCCCTCGATCGTCGACGGGTAGTCGGCCTGCCCCTCCGACCAGTGGTGGAAGCCGCCCGCCTCGGGGCCCGTGAAGAGCGGGTGGTGCTTGTAGATCGCCTCGAAGTGCACGGTCTCGCGCTGCCGGGCCGGCCAGCGCATCGCGTTGATCGAGACGCCGTCGTAGATCCACGCCGAGGTGTCCCGGGTGAAGAGGTGGTTCGGCAGCGGCCCGAGCACGAAGTCGTCGAGGTCCAGGGCGTGGAACCGCACCGACGTCGGCTCCCGGTGCGCCGCCAGGAACTCACGCTTCGTCATGCCGCCGACGAGCGCCTCGCCGAGCGCCCCCGCGTCCAGCGAGTCGAACGCGGCGCGCAGGTGGTCGGCGGCCAGCGGACCGTACTCCTTCTCGTCGAAGACCCGGTCCAGGACCAGCGCGCGGGCGGCCGGCACCTCCAGGGACTCCCGCAGCAGGTCGCCGAAGAGATGCACCTCGACCCCGCGGTCGCGCAGCACGTCGGCGAAGCCGTCGTGCTCCTGGCGGGCCCGGCGCACCCAGAGCACGTCGTCGAAGAGGAGGGCGTCCTTGTTCGACGGCGTGAGCCGCTTCAGCTCCAGGTCGGGGCGGTGGAGGATGACGCGGCGCAGCCGCCCGGTCTCGGAATCGACGTGGAATCCCATGGGCCCATCCTGACGGAGCCGAGCGGCCCGGGCCCGTCTTTCGGGCCTTCGGGCCTGGGGTTGCGGGGACGTGTCCCAGCGCGGGGGCCGGGGGGTCGGGGGGCGCGGGCCTCGGGGCGGTCGGGGGCCCTACTTCATCACGGTGGCGACGAGGATCGCGGCGAGGAGGAGCGCGAGCACGACGGCGGAACGGCTCAGGAACCGCCGGGTGTAGCCGTTGACCGACTCGTCGTCCTGCGCCGTGTACGGGGTGGCCCGGGGTGGGCTCGGGTGGGCCGGCACGCCCGGCGCGGCCGGCGCCGGCCGCGCCGGGGGGCCGGGTGGCGGGGGGTGGCCGGGTTGCGGGGCATGCCCGGGCTGCGGGGCGCGCCTGCCGCCGTACGCGTCCTTGAGGAGCGTGAGCCAGACCGCGTCGGGCAGGCCGGGACGGTCCCCGTCGACGATCTGCCAGAAGGCCTCGCGGGCCGACGGCACGGGACTCGTCCGGAGCCGGACGAGCAGGGCCGCGACCGTGCCGACCGGGGCGTCACCGCCGCCGAGGAGGGGCCGGACGGCCCAGCGGTGCAGCTCGGCGGCGTTGGCCGCGCGCTGCTCCTCGGGCGGCTCGGAGCGGTCCTGCTCGGCGCCGGGCGGCGCGGCCGCCCAGAGCTCGCGGCCGAGAACCACCTCGCAGAGCTCGCGGCGCGCCGGATGCTCCCAGGACGGCAGGCGCCGGGCGATCTCCCGGAGGAGCAGGGTGACGACCACGTACAACTGCGGACGCCGCAGGGCGTCGAGCAGCTCACGGCTGCCCGCCCGCTCGACGAAGCCGCGGGCCTCCTCCACGTCACGGGCGGTCGGCAGCCGGTGGACGAGGCCGGTCTCGGCCTCCTTCTCCCGCCCCCTCCCCCACGGTTTCCTGGCCCACGCCCACCGCCCGCCGCCGCTGCCCGGCCCCGTCCACTGGGCGCCGACGAACGGGAGGACGGGGCGGGGGTACGGGTCGTCCGCCCGGTCCGGGGCGGGACGGGCCCGGGCGGGTGCGGGAGCAGGGGCGGGCTCCGGTGCGGGTGCGGTCTCCGGTGCGGGTTCCGGCCGGGGGCCGGAGTCGGGTCCCCGGCCGGCGTCGGGATAGGGGTCGCGTACGCGATCCGGGGCCGGCCCGCCCTGACGCTTCGGCGTGTCCGTGGCCCAGGGGTCGGACCCTCCGGGGGTCTCCCCGGGGGACGTGTCGGTGTACGGCTCCTTCGGATGCCGGGGCGGGTCCTGACGGGGACGGGCCTGGCGGGACGGGACCTCGCCGCCGCTCCAGGACTCCGGAGGGGCCGGAGGGTGCCCCGTGTCGGGGCCGTCGGAGGGCCGGGCACGTTCGGCGGAACCCTGCGCGCGGCCACCGGAGTCCCGGCCGGCGACCGGGGAACGCCGCGGGTCCGGCACGGCCGGGTGGCCGTCCTCCGGCTCGGCGGATCGTCGTGGCCCGGGTGCGGCCGGGCGGCCCGCTTCGGGTGCGGCGCGGGGCCCCTGTTCCGGTACGGCCCGGGACCGCGGGTCCGTGGCCGCCGCCCCGGACCGGGGGTCAGGCCCGGATCGGGGGTCCGGCCCCGACCACTCGCCCGGCTCCGGCCCGCGCCGCGGATCCGGCGTCGGCGCCCGCCCGGGCTCCGGTCCCGGCTCGTACCGGGGGTCCGGCGCCGGTCCCGACCGCACCTCGGGCGTCGGCCCGTACCGCTCGTCCTGACCCGGCCCGCGCCGGGGCTCCGGCGCCTCCTCGAACCACGGGTCCGGCTCGGGTTCGTGACGCCGCTGCGGCCCGGATCCGCGGCGCGGATCCGGCCCCGATTCCGACCAGGGGTCCTGCTCGCACCGGTTCCGCCGCTCCGGCTCACGTCCGCGCCGGGGCTCCGGTGCCGCTTCCGCCCACGGGTCGGGATCCGCCCCGTACCCCGGCTCCGGAGCGGACCCGTACCGCCGCTCGGGCTCGGCCCCACGCCGGGGCTCCGGCTCGCCCCCGTACCTCGGCGAAGGTTTGTCCCCGTAGCCCGGGGTCGGCTCTTCCCCGTACCCCGGCATCGGCCCTTCCTCGTGCCTCGGGGTCGACTCGGGTCCGTGCCTCGGGGTCGACTCGGGTCCGTATCCCGGCGTCGGCCCTTCCCCGTACCTCGGGGACGGCTCGGGTCCGTGTCCCGTTCTTCCTCCGGGTGGGAAGCGCGGTTCGCGGGACGGGCGGGCGCCTCGGCGGGACCGGGTGTCGAGGGTGTCCAGGGCTCGGACCGCCGTGTCGAGGAGGGACCGGCGGGGGGAGGCCGCCGCGTGGAGGGCGCTGCCGACCGCGTACAAGCGGCCCTCTCCCTCCTCGACCCCCCGCAGGTGGTGCCGGACGAGCCGGTCCGCGATCTCCTCAGCCCGGTCGCCGGACCGCTCGCGCGGGTCGACGCGGCGGCGGCCCGTGTTGGGGCTCGCCGCGCCCGACCAGCGGCCGACGAACACGAAGCGCAGGGCGGGCAGTTCGGCCGTGTCGTGACTGGCGAAGGTCCAGCGGCGGTCGACGAGCCCGCCGAACATGCTGTTCAGCCCCCACAGCACGGAGAAGGCGGTGTCGCCCCGTTCGTCCAGGACCGTGAAGCGGTCGTCGGGGTGGCGCAGCAACTCCGCGACCGTCCCGCCGAGTTCCTCCGCGACGTACGGGAGGGTCCCGTCGAGCTCCCCCTGCCCGCGGCCGGTCGACGGTATGAGGACCTCCTCGGGGACCACCGGCAGCCGGCCGCGCACCCTCGCGAGGTACGGGGTGTCGGCACCGTCCCAGTTCCAGGCGTGGAGGCCGAGGCAGACGGCGGGCTCGAGGAGGGCGGGCGAGCCGACGAGCGCGTGGCAGAGCACGGACGACGAGCCGTCGGCGTCCGTGAACGGGGTGCGCCTGACCAGCATCACACCGGGGCGTCCGTGGAGCCGGATCAGGGCGGGCCGGGTCTCGTCGCCGCTCGCGCGCAGCACGGGACCGGAGATCCGGAAGAGGGCCTCCGTCTCGTCCCGGGGCCCGGACCAGGCCACCGGGCCGAAGCCTGTGCTGCCCGAGGCGTTCTCGCTGTCCCAGCGGAAGACGATCTGGTCGACCTCGTTCTCCGACCGTGTCATCGGACGACTCCCTCCGTGGGCTCCACCCCGGGCAGCAGCCCGCACATGGCGAACAGGGACAGCAGGGGTGCCAGGACCCGGCGCGGCCGGACCCCGTGCGGAAAGCGGTCGCCGCGCGCCTGCCCGCCGGTGGCGGCGACGAAGTGCAGGGAGCAGTTCGCGCAGTCGTCGAAGGGCTTGAGCCAGGCGGCGCTGGCGTGCTGGGTGAGGAAGGCGTACGCGTCCCGGCTCTCGTCCCGCGCCTCGGCGGGGTCGTAGCGGCCGGGCAGGGACCGGCCGAGCCACCGGTCGACGGACGGCTCGAAGCGCACGAGGTCGCTCTTGTTGACGGCGAGCGCCGCCGGCGCCCCGACGAGCCCGCCGCGCTGCCTCGGGATGCGGTCGAGCACCGTGGTGAACGCCTCGTCGCCGAGGTCGCGGCGGCGCAGCCCGCTCTGCTCCCGCACGGGGTCGAGGGAGCCGAGGCGGAGCGCGCGCAGCGGGTCGAGGACGAAGACGAAGGCGTCGACCCCCATGAGGAAGCGGGCCACCTCGCCGTCCTGCGCGAGGTCCTCGCCCGCGAGGTCGAAGAAGACGACGGGCCGCGGCGTCCCGCCGCCCGCGGAGACGAGCAGACCGTCGGCGAAGCGGGCGAAGGTCTGCTGGCCCGTGCGGCCCAGCTGCCGCCCCTGCTGGAGGTTCTGGACGCGCTCGCGCAGATAGGTGCGGTGCGTCTCGGGGTTGAGCGGGCGGCTCCGCAGCCCGTACGGGGCGAGGCCGCCGAGTTCGATCTCGCCGAGCATCGCGGCGAGGAGGTGGGTCTTGCCGACGGACGAGCTGCCGACGAGGGCGACGGAGAGCGGCTCGCCGTTGGTGAGGTAGGGGACGGGGAGTTCGTGCTCCTCGTCGCCCTCCCTGGTGTGCGGGCACAGGTGGTAGGCCTTGCGCAGGGCGTCGGTGATGTGGGCGGGCCGCCGTTCGCCGCTGAGGTCGAGCGGGATCCGGTTGCCCTTGGTGTCGATGGTGACGAGCCGGCGTTCGTCGTACTCGACGGGCAGCAGGCAGTGCGGGCACATCCTGCTCCGCGGGAGCGGGGCCGTCTGCGGATCGAGCGGCGACGGCGGGGCGAGGGGGCGGCCGGGGCCCTCCCCGCCGCCGAAGATCCGGTCGATCAGGGTGGTGCGCGACGAGCGGGGATCCCGTGTGGGGTCCGCCGCGTCGTCGAACTCGGCGTCCACGTCGGTGGGGGTGTCGGAGTGCGCGTACGGCTCCGATCCCGGCGGCGCGCCCCCTTCGAACGCGGCTTTCTTCCGGGCGAGTCTGCGCTCGTACTCGGCGCGCCCCCGGGCGAACCGGTCGGCCGCTCCGGCGACGGTGGCGAGCGGATCGGGGACGTTCAGGAGCCGCATGAGCTCGGCGGGGCGCGGCCGGTCGGCCGTCCTCGGGGAGAAGAGGCCGCTCTGGGCCAGCGCGGCGAGCCGACGGTAGTCGGCGAGGTCCCCGGGCGGGCCCTCGCCCCGCCCGGGGCGACCGGACAGGAGGTAGTAGCCGAGCCGGGCGACGGACCACAGGTCGTCGCGCGGGTCGGCCGCGCCGAGCCCCTCGCGCTGCTCGGGCGAAGCCCAGGGCGTGCCGCCGAACGGCTCGCGCGCCTCGCCGGCGCGCAGCGCGGCGAACGGCTCGCAGAGGCGTACGTGGGCGCCGTCCCACCGCACGGTGTCGGGCGCGACGGCCCGGTGGACGAGCTCGGCGTGTTCCAGGAGGCGTACGGCGAGGGCGAGTTGCCCGATGATCCGCTCCTGCTCCTCGGGGCCGAGGCGGCCCGCCCAGTCGGCGAGCGGCCGGCCGCCGGGCATCCGGTACAGCACGAAGGGTTCGGGCGCGGTGAGGTCGAAGCCGACGACCCTGGCGAAGACGGCCCCGAACTTCTCCTCCCCGTAACGGCGTTCGAGCGAGACGGCGGCCGCCACCTCGCGCTCCAGGAGGGCGTAGGCGTGGGGGTCGGTCTGCGCGGAGGCCGCCAGCCGGAACTGCAGGACCGGCCATCCCGCGCCGAGTGTGGCCCGGCGTGCGAGGATCCCGGGCCGGCCGGGCGGTCTGCGGTCGTCGCCGTACCGGACGGTGAAGCGGACCGGCTCCTCGCGGTGGGTGGAGAACTCCAGCTCCTCGTAGTACGGGTGCGGAGGGGTCATGGGCTCGCTCAGGTGGTCGGGGTGGTGGGGATCGAGCGGGTGTGCCTGGGGGCTCTGCGCGGTTTCCGAGCCGGGTTCGTTCGGGTCGTTCAGGTGGACCGGACGGTTCAGGTCGTTCGGATGGTTCGGGTGGATCGGGTGGATCGGGTGGATCGGGCCGTTCGGGTGGTTCGGGTCTGTCACGGTTCTCCCGCCTCCTCGGCGCGGACGGTGTGCACGACGTCCGCGCGCAGCGGTACGAGGCGGAGGATGCCGGCGTGTCGTCCCGCCCCGGTCCACACGACGCCCTCGGCGGTGCCCCGCCAGACGTCGTCCCCCGCCGCCCCGCGCCGCATCGCCTCGGGCACGAAGCGGACCTGCCGGGCGGCGATCGGGTCGTGGGAGAGCAGCCGCAGGTGCTCGGGACCGCAGAGCGCGACCGTGCTGCCGGGGTCGTCCTCGGCGAGCAGCAGCCGGGCCACCGCATCCGGGGCGACGCCGGTGAGGCGGGCCGCGTCGGGGCGTTCGGAGCGGTCGGTGAACGCGGCGAGCGAGGCGAGCGCACCGAGGTCGCGGAGGTCCCGGAGGCCTTCGTACGGCGGCGGGGGCGAGGCCGCCGCGTCGCGCTCCAGGCGGATCCGGGTCTCGTCCAGGAGCTCCGTCAGCCGCCGCGCCTGCGCCGTGTGCTCCGTGCCGCCGGGGTCGCGTTCGATGCCCGCCCAGCACCCGTCGAGGAGGAGGACCGTACCGGCGACCAGATCGCCGACGAGCGTGTCGACGAGCGCGGGGCCCCCGTCCCCGTGCCGCCGCTCCAGCCACGCCGGAGCGGGCCCGGACTGCGGGGACGACGGGGCGTACGGGGAGGACGGCGGGTCCGGGTACGGGGACTGCGGGGGCGGCGACGGCGGCGGTCCGTACGAGGACGCGGCCGCGTCCCGTACGGGCGGCTCCTCGGCCATGTCCGCCCAGCCGTCGTCCTCGCCGGCGTCGCTCC
The DNA here is from genome assembly GCF_043080005.1 of Streptomyces sp. NPDC015130. Taxonomy (NCBI): domain Bacteria; kingdom Bacillati; phylum Actinomycetota; class Actinomycetes; order Kitasatosporales; family Streptomycetaceae; genus Streptomyces; species Streptomyces sp. NPDC015130. Next base: position 172,276 of record NZ_JBIBVC010000015.1, read on the forward strand.
AGTCGTCCCAGCTCCAGGCGGCCGTCGCGGTGTCGGCGCCGCCGGCCGCCGGACCCGGACGGGGAGCCGCACCCGGGACCGGTCCCGGCGCGGGTTCCCAGGGCTCGTCGTCCCAGGACGCCCAGTCCCGCGTGCCCCGGTCCGCCGTCCGGTCCGCCGCCGGGTCGGGCGTCCGGCCGGGGCCCTGGTCCGCCGCCCACCCGCCGCCGTACGCGTCCGCGGTCTCCGCGAGGCCGCGGAGAAGCCGGGCCACGGCACCGGATCCGGCCGAGCAGTGGTGCCGTACGTCGGCGAAGAGCCAGTCGTGCACGGCGGTCGTCACCACCAGGGCGTGGATCTCCCGCACGATGCGGCCCGCCTCCTCGGGGTCCGCCCGCGCCCACCAGTCGTCCACGGCCCGGGTCCAGTCGCGCAGGGCCAGCAGGACGACGGCCGTGACGGACACGGCCAGGCCCGCCGCCCCGGCCCAGACCGGCGGGCCCAGGTACAGGCCGAGCCCCGCCCCGGCGAGGCCGCCGACGAGACCGCCGGCGAGCCGGGGCGACACGCCCGTGGAACCGGCGCCGCCGTCGATCCGCCCGTCCGGCGAACGGTTCGGCCTGCGCCACAGCATGAGTCGCGCGAGCACGGCGGCGAGGACGCCCACGGCCGGGCCGAGGACCCAGCCGAGCACCGGCCACACCCCGGCGAGCAGCGCGAGGAGTCCGGTCAGGGCGAAGGCCGCCGGCCGCGAGCCGCCGGCCGTGAAGGGGTACCGGCCCCCGAGCCGCCGCAGCCGCTCGGGACCGCAGATCGCGTCGAGCCGCGCGAGCCGGGACGCGCTGCCCGCCGGGGCGGTCCGCGCGGAGAGCCCGGAGAGCCGGGCCGCCACGGAGCGCAACGGCAGCCCCCGGCCGATCAGCTCGTACGTGTGGTCCCGCAGCGCCGGGACGATCCCGGCCCGGGTGATCTCCCGTGGCAGTTCGGGGAGTTCGACACCCCGGTCCCGGAGCAGCCCGCGGTGCTCGGCGGTGAGCCGGGTGCCGCCCGCGGCTCCGAAGGCGTCCGCGACGGCAGTACGGAGCCGGGCCAGCTCCTCCGTGAGCCGCTCGACGTCCCCCGGCAGGTCGACGTCACGGCCCGCCCCCGTCAGGAGCCCCGCCGCGCCCCGCACCCGGTCGTGCCCGTCGACGGCGTCGTCGAGGGCCTCCTGGCAGGCGGCGAGCCGGGCCCCCGCCCGGCCGCTCGCGGGGAGCCAGTCGTGACCGGCCAGGGAGCGCGGCACGCCCTCGCCGAGGAGCAGCGCGAGCGTGCCCGGGACCCCGTCCGGGGAGGCGGACCCGGTGGGCACCTCGGGGCCGGTCAGCCCTTCGACGGCCTGGCGCCAGGCCCGCGCGCGGGCCTCGTCGGTGAGGTCGTGCTCCAGGACCCGCACGGCGGGTACGGCGACGCCGTGCACCACGTCCGCGAGCGAGCCGAGGACGGCGTCGAAGACCTCCGGGGCGGCCAGCACCTCGACGAGCGGGCGCAGGGCGGCGTCGGTCCCGTCGTCGCCGGTCTTCTCGTCCCCGGTGTCGAGGAGCCAGAGGACTCCGGCGGCGGGCGGGCGCAGGGTCAGGGTGCGGCGCAGCGTCCGGTCGCCGCGGGCACCGACGGCCAGGCACACGATCTGTGCGGGGCCGTAGGAGGACAGGCGCTCGTAGAGGAGCTGGTGGCCGACGAGCCCGGCGGCCTCGTCCACGACGAGGAAGCGTCGCTCGCCGCCGGGCTGCGGGACGTCCAGCGCCGCGCGGACCGCGGCGTCGGGGTCGTCCGGGCCGCCCGCCCGAAGGTCGAGGCAGACGGCGTGGCCCGGCAGGGGTCGTTCGGGGAGGACCCGATGGTTCACTGCTCCTCCTCTTCCAGGTCCCAGGGGTACCCGTCGTCCTCGGACTCGGGCGCGGGCTCCCTCTCCCAGTCCTCGTCGTAGAGCGACCGCCCGGGGTCGCTGCTCCGCCGGGAGTCACCGTTCCGCCGGGGGTCGCCGTTCAGCCCGGAGTCACCGCCCCGCCGGGGGTCGCCGTTCCGCCCGGAGTCACCGGACCAACCCGGATCGCCGTTCGGCCCGGAGTCGCCGTTCCGGCCGGGGTCACCGTTCCACCCCGCCTCGCCCGACCAGTCCGAGCGCTCCGACCGGTCCGAGCGCCCCGGACGGCCCGAGCGCTCCGACCCGCCCGAGTGCCCCGGACGGCCCGGTTCACCCGGCACGCGGGGGTCGCGCGCCTCGCGGGGTTCCTCGGGTCCGCCGAACCGGCCCGGCCCGCCGAACCGGCCGGAGGAGCGGGGCTGTCCGTACCGCCCGGCCTCCTGCGGGGGCGGGGGCGCCTGCTCCGTGCCTCTCCCCCGCGCCGCGCCCGCCGGTCCGTGCCGGTCGAAGAGGGCGCGGAGGGTGGAGCGGGTCGCGCGGGTCCCGGGCGGGAAGCGCATGTCGAGGGCGCCCTGGTAGGTGACCTCCCAGAACTGCCGCAGCGGGGCGAGCCATTCGACGTCCGTGTCGCCGTACTCGCGGTACTCGGCCTCCAGCCGGTCGAGCAGGACGAGCTGGCGCGGCGCGATCTCCTCCACGAACTGGGTGAACAGCCGGGACGGCGGCTGCGGCACCTGCGTGAGGCCCTTGGGCAGGGTGCGCATGAGGCGTTCGCAGAACACCTCGATGATCTGGCCCTCGTCGAGCAGCGCCCAGCGCTCGTACGCGCGCAGCATCCCCGCCCAGCTGGAGAGGGATCCGTCGAAGGCCTCCAGGCGCAGCGACATGGTCGCGGACTCGCCCTCCTGGAGGCGGATCCGGACGCGGTGCGGCGAGTCGGCGGGGCCGTCGGTGGCGATGTCGCCGTTCCACATCGCGCAGAGCAGCCGGTGCATGATCCGCTGGCGGTCCTGCTCGGTGGCGACGAGCCAGTCGTCCTGGTAGCCGAGCCGCTGCCGCCAGTGCAGGAAGTCGTCCTCCCCGGCCGAGTCGCGGGCGTCGGACCAGAGGCTGAGGACGTTGCGGACCTCGGAGATGTCGGTGAGGTTCATGCCGCTGCGGAAGAGGACGACGGTGAGGGAGTGGGTGTCGACGGCCCGGTACTCCTGGTCGGCCTTGGCGGGCAGGTTGAGCGCCTGCCGGAGGAAGCCGGCGGCCCGCCCGTCGGACTCGCTGGCCGGGTGGACGATGAGGATCTTCATCGGGCCGCTGCCGTCCGGTACGAAGCCGACGGGCAGCAGGCCGGCGAGCCGGGCGCGGAACTGGTCGAGCCAGCGCGGGTCGACCTTCGACTCCGCGCCCTCGTCGCCCGCGGCCGCCCTCAGCAGCAGCTCCATGGAGGGCAGGAGGGGGCGGGTGAACTTGGCCTCGTTGGCCTCGCCGAAGAGCTTCTTGACCCGGCGTTCGAGGACCTGCTTGATCTCCTTGACCGGCGCTCCCGGGGAGCGGCGGACCGCGTCGAAGGCGTTGCGCCAGTCGTCGGGCCGGACCAGCTTGTCGAGGAGGGTCGCGGCGTCGGTGGCCTCGGGGAGGCCCTCGCTCTGGGCGAGCCGGTCGACGACGTCGTCGTAGAAGGCGCGCAGGGTGTTCTGCGGGGGCAGGAGGTAGGCGATGCCGGCGCGGTCGTCGCGGTAGAGCTCGCGGCGGCGGTCGGCGAAGTTCCGTGCCTCGTCCTGCTCATGGGCGCGGAGCGCCTTGGTGAGCTCGCCGAGCTCGTTGACGGTCCGGGTCAGGGCGAGCCGCCACTGGTTCTCGCCGGCCTGCCAGCCGCGGTGCCACAGGCTCCGGGCGCGCCACTGGTACCAGGCCTGCTGCGCGGCGAGCGTGTCCTGCACGTCGGGGTCGTTCCACCGGGCCGGTACGACGCCGCCGAAGCTGCCCTTGATGGGGGGAATCGGCGGGGCGGCGGCCTGGACGTTGGAGGGTCGTTCGGGTTCGTTGCGCCGGTTGTCGAGCATGCCGGTGAAGCCCACCCTGGCGACCCTCTCGGGGTGGCCGGGCAGACCGTGCAGGACGGCTTCGAGCTGGAACGGGCCGATGAGGCCGAGGAGTTCGCGGGCACCGTAGCCCGGCCTGAAGTCCTCGGTGAGGCGCGGGATCTCGCGGGCGAGGTTGGTGTCGAGGCGGCGGAGGGCGTCCTCCATGTCCCCGAGCCGGTGCTGCAGTTCCTGGGCGATGTCCTTGCGGCCCCTGGGGAGGTCCTCGGGTCCGGGGACGTCCGGTGCCTCGCGGTTCCAGAGCCGGCCGATGCCGGAGCGGACGAAGAGGTCGCGGACCGCCTCCGATCCGTCCCGGGCGGGCCGCCGGGCCCGTTCGTCCATGCCCCGCACGGCCTGGGCGAGGAGCCGGGCGGCGACGATCTCGGCGAGGTCGTCGACGGGGACGGTGAGGGAGGCGGCGAGGCTGGTGGACATGCCCCGGTAGCCGATGCCGGAGCGGGCGGGCGTCGAGCGCTCGACGGCCTTGTTGACGAACCGTTCCGCGAAGGACTGGTAGTCGTCGTCGGCGTGGGCCACCCCGCCGTTGGACTCGCTGAGTTCGGTGCCGATGAGCGACATCACCATGGCGGTGATGGAGCGGCGCAGGTCCTCGGCCCCGATGACGGACGGCTTCGAGAAGAGGAAGGCGGTCTGCATCGTCGCGGGGCGCAGGGCGACGACCCCGTCCCTGGGGTACGTGACGCTGAGCCGGCCGCGCTGCTCGACGTCGCCGACGGAGTCGGTGGAGTCGGGCATGTTCTGGTCGTCGACGAGCCGTGAGAGGTCCACGAGGGCGCGGGCCGCGTTGAGTTCGGCCTCACGTCCGCCGCCCGCCTCCGGCGGGAAGGCCGAGGGCATGACGACGAGCGGGTAGATCTTCACCCCGGGCACCTTGGCGTTGCGGAACTCGTGCCCGATGAGGTGGATGAAGTCGTAGAAGATGCCTGCGCCGGTGCCGCCGGCGACGGAGAAGGCGACGAAGACGTCGCAGCCCCGGATCTTGCCGCCGCCGACCCGCTGGAGGTCGCCGGCCGACTGGCCGAGGGCGCCGATCGCCTCGCGGAGCTGCCGCAGGACGGGCTCCAGGCCGGAGCGCAGGGTGGCGAAGAGCGCGGAGCGCCCGACGGTGGGCAGCTGGCCCGCGCCGCTGTTGAGGGGGGCGACGCGCGGCTGCCGGAGCCGGGGCGGCAGCCAGAGCCGGGTCTCCTCGGGGACGGAGACGCGGAGCATCTCGGTGACCTCGGGCGAGGAGTCGAAGTCGGTGGGCAGCAGGTCCCGGATCATCCGGGAGGTCCGGGCGAAGGCGGCGCCCTCGGCGCCCTTGGCCTTGAACTGCGGCTGCTTCGTGAGCTCCGCCTCGCTGAAGTCGGCGTAGACGAACTGGAGGCAGTCCGGCAGCTGGAAGGGCATCCGGCGGCCGCCGTCGACGAGGTCGGTGCCGTCGGGGCCGCACAGCTCCCGGCGGAGGCTGCGCTCGAGTTCGGTGCCGATGCGGCCGCCGGTGCCGCCGAGCCCGACGAAGAGCATGGGCTGGTAGATCTTCATGTCGTCTCCCTTGGGGGCCCGTTCAGAAGTTGGGGTCCGGGTCCCCGGCGGTCGTGCCGCCCGTTCCCGTACTGCGTCCTGTGGTGCTGCCGCCGGTTCCGCCGCCCGTTCCGTCGCGGGCGCCGGGACGGGTCGTCCTGCGGTCGCCGGCTCCGGCGCCGGAGCGGCCGGAGCGTCCGAACCGGCGGGGCCACGGGACGCGGCCCTCCTGTCCGTCACGCGTACGGGACCGGGAGCCGTCGCCCGTACGGGAGCCGTCGCCCGTACGGGAGCCGTCGCCCGTACGGGAGCCGTCACCGTCGCCCGTGCCGAAGCCGGCGCCCTCGTCGGTACCGTGGCCGGGGCCGTGGTCCTCGTCCGTGCGGTAGCCGCTGCCCGCGCCGGAGCCGCGGCCGGAGCGCTGACCGGAGTCGGAGCCGTACCCGCCGCCGTACGTGGAGGTGGAGCCGTACCCGCCGCCGTAGCCGGAGTCGGAGCCGTATCCGAAGTCGGACTCGGATCCGGCGCCGTGTCCGGAGTCGGCTCCGGCACGGGTGCGGTCCGTCCGGCCGCCGCGGCCCGTCCCCCCGCCGCCCCGTACGACGAGTGCGTACGCGTCGAGGCCGGCCGGCTGGCCCGGCCGCAGCGACACCTGCGTGCCTCCCCGGGGGCGCAGCAGCAGCTGGCCGGTGCCCGTGCGGCGCAGGACGTGCGCGCCGGACGAGGAGCCCTCGCGGGCCCGGCGGAGGGTGGGCGGCGCACCGCCCGAGTCGTCGATGGTGAAGGGGAAGGAGCCGCGGACGCTCTGGCCGCGGCGGACGGTGAGGGTGTCCAGGACGCGTCCGTCCCCGTGGAGTTCGAGCGTGACCCCGGTGAGGTCGCGGCGGCGGCGCCGGGCCGCCGTCTGCACGACGAGGAGCGCGGCGACGACGACGAGGACCGCGGCCACGCCCACGACGGCCTTCCACCAGCGGTCCCACCAGGACGGCGGGGCCACGACGAGGACGTCGAGGAAGTCGTCGTCGAGGACGCGGTCGCCGTCGCCGGTGTCCACGACCGCGATCACGCCGCCCAGTTCACCGAGAGGTGTGGCGCCGCCGAGGGTCACCGTGAAGGGGACGCGCTTGCTGCCGCCCGGCGGTGCGGTGACCGTCGCCGGGGAGACCGAGAGTTCGGAGCCCGGGGTCGCGTCCTGGACGGCGAGCCGCAGGACGCGCGGCCCGGAGTCGTTGTTGGTGACGTCGAGGGTGCCGCGGACGGTGCCCCCGGGGTGCACGGTCGCCCGGTCGAAGGCGAGCCCGGCGGTGAGGAGCGGTGTGCCCTGGGTGATGCGGGCGTGCAGCGGCCGCCGGTCGGAGGTGACGCCGGGCGCCGACATGCGGGTGGTGAGCCGGAGGTCGCCGGTGGCTCCGGCGGGCACGGTGAGCGTGCCGGTGAACCGGACGTCGCCCGCCTTGCGGTCGGGGGCCTTCCCGTCGTCGGCGAGCCGGAACGTCACGGGGGCGAAGCCGGCGCCGCGCAGTTCGGCCGTGACCGCGAGTCCCGCGAGCTGGCGGGGGTCGGTGACGGTCACCCCGCGCCGGGTCTGCATCCGTACGGCCACGGTGACCTGCTCGCCGGGGCGCGGGGAGGCCGGGTCGAGGGTGACGTCGGAGCGGAGCATGCCCTGCCAGATGGCGCGGACGACGACCTCGCGGTCGCGGTGGCCCTCGGGCGCCTCGATGTGCACGCGCCAGCGTCCCGGCAGCGGGTTCTTCACGCGGAGCGCCTCGACGGGACCGTCCTGGCCGCCGACCTCGAAGGTGGATCCCTCGAACTCGCCCCGGGTGGGGACCCGGCGGTTCAGCGGGTCGAAGTAGGTGACCCGGACCTTCGGGTCGTGTTTGGAGACCGTGAGGGAGCCGTCGGTGGCGATGGGCGGGATGACGACCGACAGGTCGGCGGGCGGCTTGCCCGCGGTGCCGTGCGAGATCCGCGCGCAGCGCGCGGCGGCGAAGGTCTCCTGGAGGGCCTTGTCGAGGTCGGCGGAGCTCGCGACGACCCGCATGTGGGGGGCGGAGCCCGGCACCGCGGAGCACGTGCCCCGGTAGCCGCCGGCGGCCATGGCCGTGAGGGCGGCGCGGTCGATCTCGGTGCCGAAGCCGAGGGGCCAGATCTGGACGCCGGCCGCGCGGGCGCGGGCGAGTTCCTCGGTGAGCCGCCGCTCGCCGTTGGAGCGGCGGCTGACGGGGTCCGTGCCGTACTCGGGGCTGTCGGAAACGTCGAGCTTGCCGTCGGTCAGGAGGAAGACGACCTTGTACTTGGCGGGGGTCTTCGCGGCCGCGCCGCCGGTGTCGCTCTTCTGGGTGAGGCGGGTGACGGCCTGGCGGATGGCCGCCGGGAAGTCGGTGCCCGGTCCCATCCGGGCCGCGTCGCGCTTGTTGAGGAGCTGGACGCAGTCGCTGAGCCGCTCGCGGCCGGCCGCGTCGGCGACGGTGAGCGCGCAGACCTCGCGTACGGGCGACTGGCCGGGCTTCTCGGAGCTGCCGAAGCCGATGACGGTCGCGCGGGAGCGCTCGGATATCTCGCCCTGGCTGAGCAGCCCCGCCGCCTCCGTCTCGCGCGCGAGGTCCTTGTCGGCCAGGCTCTTCGACTGGTCGACGACGACGGCGAAGTCGATCGGGTCGGGTCCGTCGCCCTCGGCGACCGCCAGGGGTCCGCGCGGCGCACCGGGGGTTCCGGCGGTCGCGAGGGGGCCGGTGAGCGCGAGCAGCGCACCGGCGAGGAGCAGGGCGCTCCCCTTGTTCGTCCAACGCATCGTCACTCTCACCACAGTTCGCTCAGGAGGGCCAGGAGGGCGCCGAGCGCCAGCGCCGAGACGCCCAGGCGCAGCCACCGGTACTTCGCCGCGAGCACGAGCCCGTGCACGCTGGCCTGTTCGAGGAGCCAGCCGGTGGCGTCGGCACCGGGCGGGGCGAGCCGCTCGCGCAGTTCGCCCTCGGACGGCCCGGCCGTCAGGTCGCGCAGGAGGGTGCGTTCCGCGCCGATCCGGGTGCGGGGCAGGACCACCGACACGAGCATCAGGACGCCCGCGGTCCACAGCGCGCCCGCCACGAGCAGCAGGGCCAGTCCGGCGCCGGCCGTGGGCATCGGGGCGCGGTCGCCGGAGAACACGACGGCGAGGAAGGCGAGGGCGCCGGAGAGCAGGATCGCCGCCTTGGTGTCGGCCCGCCCGATGTCCTCGCGGACGGTGGCGAGCAGCCGCTCGGCCATGAACCGCAGCTCCTCGGGCGCCACCGCGGCGGGCGCGGGTTCCGGGGGCGCCTGGGTGGCCGGGGTCCGTACGGCGTCCGGGGGCGCCTGGGTGGCCGTCGGCGGTGTGGGGTCCGGGTTCGTCACTCGTCCTCCCAGTCGTCGAACTCCTCGCTGTGGCGGCCGGGGCGGGCGGATCCGGAGGACCGCCGGGTCCGGCCGGGGCCCTCGCGGTCGTACGGGTCGTCACGGTCGAACCGGTCGTACGGGTCGTCCCGCTCGTACCGGTCCCGCTCGCGGTCCCCGTACCGGTACCCGTCGCCGTCCCGGTCCCTCTCCCGTTCCCTCTCGCGGAACTCCTCCCGTTCCCGGTCGGAGCCGGACTCGACGCGGGTGGGCTCGTAGACCCGCCGGTCCTGCGGAGCCTCGTCACGGTCGTCCCGCTCGGTCCGCCCGTCGCGCTCGGTCCGCCCGTCGCGCTCGGTCCGCCCGTCGCGCTCGGTCCGTCCGTCGCGCTCGGTCCGTCCGTCGCGCTCGGTGCGCTCCGTGCGCTCGTCGCGTTCCGTCCGCTCCGTGCGCCCCGTCCGCTCCCCGTGCTCGTCGCCCCAGTCCGGTCGGACCGGCTCCGGACCGCCCTCCTCCAGGGCGCGGCGCGCCCGCTCGCCCCCGGGGCCGCCCGAGGGGTTGAGGACGTTGCCCGTGATGCGGCCGACGACGTTGCCGGTCTGGGTCCGCAGGTACATCAGGACCTGGTACATCTGCTCGCCGATGTCGTGCCGTTCCAGGACACCCGTGTCGAGGAGGCGGTTGAAGACCGCGAGGTAGTCCTCCTGGCCCTCGCGCCGCTCCCGCTGGAGCTGGGTACGGATCTCCCACTGCTTGTCGGGGTGCATCGCCATGTGGTGGGCGATCTGGGCGAGGTCCCCGCGCCGGAAGAGGGCCTCCATCTCGCGGGCCCGGTCGGCGATCCTGGCCCGTTCGGCCGCGTCCTTGCGGCGCTCCGCCTCGGCCTCGCGCGCGTCGGCCTCCATCGTCACGCCGATCCGGTCCCGTCGGTAGACCTCGGCCTTCACCTGGTCGTCGAGGTCGATGAAGACATGGACGCGGGTCTTCAGGCCGATGTCCCGGCCGAGGACGAACCGTCCGGCGTTCAGCTCGTCCCGCACCGCCTCGTCGGCGCGCTGCGCCTCGGTGATCCGGAACCGCCGGGACAGCCGGCGGAGCCGGTCGAGCAGTTCGTCGTGCAGCAGCTCGGCGACGTCCTCGACCTGTTCCTGGACGACGAGGTGCGGATCGGTGACCACCCATTGGACGCGGGCGACGGCCTCGAAGAAGACGCCGTCCCCGGCGGCGGGCAGCTGGAGCCGGAACTCCGTCACGTTCCGCCCGAGTTGCACCTCGAAGACGGTGTACGGGGAGCCCAGCAGCGGCTTGTTCACGTCCTCGTTGCGGTCCGGCCAGGCCACGCGGTGCCCGCCGTTGCGGTAGAGGAGCACGGCGGCGACCCGGCCGCTCCGGCGGCGGTACGGGGGCGCGTACTCACGGAGGAGCGGTCCGCGGGGCCGCCCGGAGGCCTCCGGGCCCCAGGCCTCCCGCGCCCGGCCGCCGCCGCGCACCTCGTCCCGCACGTCGTCCCAGGGCCGGCCCCGCCCTTCGTCCGGGCCGCCGTCCCGCCGCACGTCCCGTTCCCTGTCCTCCGGCACCCGCGCGCCTCCCCGCCCCTGTTCACGTCCCGGCTCCGGCCGGCGGTCCCGGTCGCCGTCGCCGTACCGCTCCTGTTCGCCGTACCGCTCCCGGCCCCCGCCCCCGTGCCTCTCCCGCTCCCGGCCCCCGCCCCCGTACCTCTCCCGGTCCCGGTCCCCGGCCCGCGCCTCGCCCCGGTCGTCGTACCGCGGCCGTTCCGCCTCCCCCTCGTACCGCCGCTGCCGTTCCCTGTCGTCCCGCGCGCGCCCTGGTGACTCCTCGTACCGCTGCCGGGCGCGGCCGTCGGGGGCCCGCTCGTCCCCCCGCGCCCGCTCGTCCGGTCGCGCGCGCCTGTCCCGCTCGGGCCCGCTCATCGACTCGCTCCTTCCGTCACGGCGTCCCACATGCGGCGCGCCGCGCCTCTGTCCAGGGGCCGGTCGCGGTCCCGGACCAGTTCGTTCAGCAGGCCCCTGAGGCGGTCGCGGTCGCGGCGGTCCACGGCGAGGAGCGGCAGGAAGCGGCAGACGTGGCCCAGTGCCTCCTGGTCCTTGGCGGCGCGGCGGAGCAGCCCGCCGAGGGCCTCCAGGGCCGCCGCTCCCGCGCGTGCCGTGCCGAGCGTGGTCCGCAGCAGCCGGGCGAGTCCGGGAGCGAGGTCCGGCCGGGTGGCGAGCAGCGCGACGAGCAGCGGGCGGGACGCGTGCGGGTCGAGCTCGGGCACGTCCCGCAGTCCCCACAGGTAGGTGGTCCGGGTGCTCAGCGCGCGGATGACGGCGAGGTGGACCACGTTGGCGAGGGTGAGCCGCCCGTCGTCGAGCCACAGGTGGAGCCGCCGCAGCACGGTCTCGGGCTCGCCGGAGGCGAGCAGCCGGGCCACGCTGAACGCGGCGAGCACCAGCACGTCGCCGTCGGAGGCCTCGTGGGCCCTGACGATCCGCGCGAGGGCTTCGAGCGAGCCGGGGACGCCTCCGGCGGCGAGGACGTAGCCGTGGGCCAGCAGGGCGGTCCCGACGAGTGCGGACTCCTCGGACACCGCCCAGTCCTTGAGCACGGAGGCGACGGCCGGTCTGACCCGGGGGTCGCGGGCGGACTCGGCGAGCGCGGTCGCGGCGGCCAGGCGGGCGACGGGCACGTCCGTCACGGCGAGGGGGACGATCAGCTCGCGGAAGCCGTGTATCCAGTCCCAGGAGCAGAGCACGCCGGCGGCGACGGAGGCCCGCACCCACACCTCCGCGCGCGGGTCGTCGCACAGGGCGCGCAGCCAACGGGCCACCGGGCCGCGGGCGTTGTGGTAGCCGTGCCAGACCTCTCCGAGGACGGCGCCGGCGAGGGCCTCGCCCTGGAAGCGGACGGCCCGCACCGGCACCTTCGCCGTGCCGAGGTCCAGCTCGCCGTCCTCCAGGACGGCGCGCGCCCGCAGCGGGCGGTGCTCGGCTCGGGTGCCGAACAGACGCCTGCCCGGGGCGTGTTCGGGGTCGAGGGCGACGGCGAGCTCCCAGGCGAGGAGTTCGGCGGCCTCGGCGGCGAGGCTGTAGGCGGAGCCGTCGAAGACGGCGACGGCGATGCGGAACGCCCCGGTGTTCAGGGCGGGGAGCGCCTCGGGGAGCGTGCCGGGGCGGTCGGCGCCGGAGAACCACTCGCGGGCCTGGGAGGCCACGAAGGTGGCGCACTCGCCGAGGAGTTGCTCGTCCGTCGCCTCGCCGCGCCAGTGGCGGGCGAGGTGGTCGGCGAAGCGGGCGGCCTCGCGCGGGCGCAGCTCCTCCAGGCCGACGGCCCGGACGACGTCGGGGCGCTCGGCGAGTTCCCACGCGGCGGCAAGGGCCTCGGGCGGCTCGTCGCGCAGCCGGACCCGCAGGTGGCGCCGGAGGACCTCGTCGGCGGGCGGGGGCGCGCAGGCCGTGCCGTACCGTCCGCGCAGCAGCCGGTCGGCGAGCTCGCCGCTCTCGACGAGGACGATGCCGTACGCGTTCCGGCCGCGAAGGAGGTCGCCGAAGCGGTCCAGGTGCAGTTCGGAGAGGCGGGTGGCGGGGCGGCGTGCGGCGCCGGTGGCCTCGCCGCGGCCGGTGCGGGAGCGGGCGGGCTCGCTCTCGGTCCGGTCGTCCTCGGTGAGCAGCTCCATGAGGTGGCCGCTGCCCTCCTGGAGCGCCTCCTCGGTGATCTCGTCGACGCCGTGGCGCGGGTCGAGGCGGAAGACGTGGCCGCCGGTGAGCTCGTCGAGGAGGGCGAGGGCGGTGGCCTTGCGGCCGCTGCCGGGCTCGCCGCAGAGGACGAGGACCCGGTGGTCGCGGAGCCGCTGCTTCATCTCCTGGTAGCCGGTGATCTCGCAGTAGACCTGTCCGAGGTCGTCGAGCGTCTCGGGCGGTACGGGGCCCCGGACGAAGCGCGAGGAGTGGTCGGAGCCGAACACGGAGAAGAACTGGTTGCCCTCGAAGAGGGTGCCGTCGCCGAGGAAGGTGGTGTGCCGGTCGCCCTCGGCGCCGGCCCAGGTCCGCAGTGCCCGGCGCGCGGTGGCGGCGCCTCCGGTGTCCCCGTCGCCGCCGATGGGGCTCCGGTCGGCGGACGCGAAGACGCTCACCTCGCGCGGCGGCTCCCCCGCGCCGTCGCCCCGCTCGCCGCCTCCCGCCCGCTCTCCGGAGCGTTCACCGGAGCGCTCGCCCTCCCGCTCGCCGCCGCGTCCGGAACCCCGCTCGCCCCCTCGACCGGAGCTCCGCTCGCCGCCCCGCCCGGATCCCCTGCCGGCTCCCCGGTCCTCCTGGCCGCGGCCCCCGTCCTGCGGTTCGCGCGCGTCGTGCGCGTCGTGGGTGTCGTGCGAGGAGGCGCCTTCGTCGTGGTCGTCGCTCACTCCGCCTCACCCGCCCCCGCGCTCCCGCCGTGACCGCTGCCCTTGTCCTGCTCCTTGCGGATGCCGGTGAACCCCCCGTGGATCGTGTTGCCGTGGATGTCGAGCAGGTCTCCCCCGACGTTGTACGTGCGGTTCCCCCCACCTGTCCGGGGCGTTGGGGCGGGCCCCCCCCCCCGCCCCACCCCCCCCCCCGGGACCCCCCCCCCCCCCCCCCCCCCCCCCGCCCCCGCCCCCCCCCCCGCCCCCCCCCCCGGCCCCCGCCG
>NZ_JBIBVC010000015.1:185788-219211 GCF_043080005.1 Streptomyces sp. NPDC015130
GGGGGCGGTCCCCCCCCGGGGGTGGGTTGTGGGTGGTGTGGGGGTGTGGGCCCCCCGGGGGGCGGGGGGGGGGGGCCCCCCCCGGGGGGGGGGGGGGGGGCCGCCCCCCCGGCCCCCCCCCACCGCCGGCTCCTGGAACCACCCCCGGCCTCCGCCGCCCCGCGTCCGCGTCCCCCGGCGCGGCCTCCCCCTCGGGCCCGGGCAGCGGCGGGGCGGCACGCCGCGGCACATGGAACCAGGCGGCCTCGTCGGTCTCCTTGGACCGGATCCGGGCGCGCCGGTAGTGGTCCGGCTCCACGTACCGCCCGCCCTCGGCGACCACGTTCCCGTACAGCCAGTCCGAGACCACGACGAGCAGGTCGACGTCCTGGGCCTCCGCCATGATCTGCTTGGCCGTGGGGCTGTCGCAGAGCCGTGCGGCGAGGTCCACGGCCCGGCCGACGAGCCCGTGCCGGTCCTGGACCACGGGTCCGGCGTTCATGCCGATCCGCAGGCGCAGCCGCGGGCTGCGGCCGGTGTTGTGGGCGCGGAGGCTCTCGTACAGGGTGTCGATCCAGCGTCCGACCATGAGCCTCGGCGGCATGTCGGGGCGCAGGGCGGCGAGGATGCCGTCCCCCCGGTCCTCCTGGTGGTAGGTGCCGGGCTCGACGCCGACGGAGGCGTACGCCTCGTCGAACGCCGCGTACATCGCCGTGCGGTGCAGTTCCTTCTCGGCCATGTTCAGGGTGCCGGATCCGCAGATGTCGCCGAAGACGACGAACCGGTGGATCCCGCCGGAGGAGGCCTCGCGGCGCGAGACCGCCCCCTCGTACGCCCCGTTCACTCCCGCACTGCTCACTCGGACTCCCTGTTGGATGCCGTGGTGCCGTTGCTGCCGTGGTGGTGTGACGTCCAGCCTGGCCGCGCTCCGCGACCTGCGATGTAGCCGTTTACACATCCGGCGGAGATTCGTCCGCCTGTTCCGCGCCGGGGCGTGCGCGCCCCTCGGCGAGCAGCACGAGTACCCGCATGTCGATGACGATGACGGTGCGGTTCGCGGTGCGGACGACGTCCTGTTCCCGCAGCAGGCGCAGGGCCTTGGCCACCGCTTCCCTGGTGGCTCCGATGGCGGCCGCCAGGTCGTGCTGGGGCAGCGGGAGCTGGAGTACGGTCCCGGTGTCGGCCGGGCGGCCCGCGCGCTCGGCCAGTTCGACGAGGCGGGCCGCGAGGCGCTGGAGGACGGTCTCGGAGGCGAGCGCGCGGCGCTCGACGTCGGCGCTGCGCAGCCGGGTGGCGAGCTGGCGCATGATCAGCGAGGTGGCGTGCGGCCGGGCGGCGAGGAAGCGCCGGAAGCGGTCGCCGGAGACGGCCACGGCCTCGACGGCGCCGAGCGCGGTGACGGTGGCGCTGCGCGGGCGCAGGTCGACGGCGGCGAGGTCGCCGACGACCTCGCCGGCCCCACGCAGGGCGAGGATGAGCCGGGAGCCGCGCTCGGTGCCGACGGAGACGACGGACCAGCCGGAGAGCAGCGCGAGGACGTAGGCGGTGGTGTCGTGCTCGCGGATCATCACCTCGCCGGGCTCGTAGGAGCGGCGGGCGCCCTCGGCGATGAGGGAGCGGCGGTCGGCGGCCGGGAGGGCGTGCAGGAAGGAGCGGTCCTGCCCGAAGAGACTCATCACCCGCTCACCCCCGTACCGTCCGCGGGCCCCCGGAGAGTCCCGCGCACCGGTCACCGACCGGTGCCGCTCGCGCGTGTGTTCACACCTCATGTGGCGTGCCCCGTCACACAGTTGACACTGTGTCACCTCGTGGGGTGAAGAACGCTAGAGGTGCGGAACGACAACGTCAACGAGCACGGGGGGCGCAGGGGAGCGCCGCTCCCGGCACCCCTGCGCCCCCCGTCGGAGCTGCGCGGAGGAACGACGGAGCCGCCGTGGAGTCCTGCGCCGGAACGGCACGGACTCCACGGCGGCGCCGGGGGACAGCGGTCCTCAGAGCCTCGGGTCGACGGGCTCGGACTCCAGTGCGAGGACCGCGAACACGGCCTCGTGGACCCGCCAGAGCGGCTCCCCTTCGGCGAGCCGGTCGAGCGCCTCCAGACCGAGCGCGTACTCGCGCAGGGCCAGCGACCGCTTGTGGCCGAGGAAGCGCTGCCGCAGTCGCTCCAGGTTCTCCGGGCGGGTGTACTCGGGGCCGTAGATGATCCGCAGGTACTCCCGGCCGCGCACCTTCACGCCCGGCTGCCCGAGGCGTCCCTTGGCGTCGCGGACGAGCGCGGCCAGCGGCTTGACGACCATGCCCTCGCCGCCGGCGCCGGTCATCTCCAGCCACCAGTCGGTGCCCGCGCGGACGGAGGCCTCGTCGCCGGTGTCGACGACGAGCCTGCGGGTGACCTGGAGCAGTCCGGTCGGGTCGTGCTCCACCAGCCGGTCGAGCCAGGCCAGCTGCTCGTCGTGCGGGACGGCCGCGAGCGAGCGTCCGCGCGCCGCGAGCAGCTGGAAGGGAGCGAACCGCACGCCCTCCAGGCCCTGGGTCGGCCAGCAGTACCTGCGGTACGCCTCGGTGAACGCGGCCGCGTCCACCGCCCTCTCCCGCTGCTTGGCGAGGAGTGCGCCGAGCCCCTCGACACCGCGCGCCACCGCGCTCTCCAGGGCTTCGACCGCCCCGGGGAGGACGGCGCCCGAGGCGGCGCCGACCGCCGCGTACTGCGAGCGGAGCAGCCCGGCCGACTTGAGCGACCACGGCATCAGCTCGCCGTCGAGGAGGAGCCAGTCCGTGTCGAGCTCGTCCCACAGCCCGGCGGCGCCGATCGCGGTCCGCAGCCGGTCGAGGACCTGCTCGGTGACGTCGGCGTCGTCGAAGAAGGGACGTCCGGTACGGGTGTGCAGGGCGCCGGTCACCCCGGTGACGCCGAAGCGCTCGTGGGCGGCCTTCTCGTCCCGGCAGACCAGGGCCACGGCCCGGGAGCCCATGTGCTTCTCCTCGCACACGACCCGCTCGACACCGTCCGCCCGGTACTGGGCGAAGGCCTCGGCCGGGTGCTCCAGGTACCCCTCGGTGCGCGAGGTGGCGGTCGGGGCCATGGTCGGCGGCAGGTAGCCGAGCAGCCTGGGGTCGACGGCGAACCGGCTCATGACCTCCAGGGCCGCCGCCGCGTTCTCCTCCCGCACGGCGACGTTGCCGAGGTGCCGGGTCTCCACGATCCGCCGGCCGTGCACGTCGGCGAGGTCCAGGGGACGTCCCTCGTGCCCGCCGGGCGCCTCGGTGGTGAGCGGCCGGGCCGGCTCGTACCAGACGCGCTCGGCCGGCACGTCGACGAGTTCGCGCTCGGGCCAGCGCAGCGCGGTCATCTTCCCGCCGAAGACGGCCCCGGTGTCGAGGCAGATCGTGTTGTTGATCCAGGAGGTGTTCGGTACGGGCGTGTGGCCGTACACGACGGCGGCCCGGCCCCGGTAGTCCTCCGCCCACGGGTAGCGCACCGGCAGCCCGAACTCGTCGGTCTCCCCGGTGGTGTCGCCGTACAGCGCGTGCGAGCGCACCCGGCCGGAGGTGCGACCGTGGTACTTCTCCGGCAGCCCGGCGTGGCAGACGACGAGGTCGCCGCCGTCGAGGACGTAGTGGCTGACCAGTCCGTCGATGAACTCGGCGACCTCGGCGCGGAACTCCTCGCTCTCGCCCTCCAGCTGCTCGATCGTCTCGGCGAGTCCGTGGGTCTGCTGGACCTTCCTGCCCTTGAGCCAGCGGCCGAGCTTGTTCTCGTGGTTGCCGGGGACGCACAGGGCGTCGCCGGCGGCGACCATGCCCATGACGCGCCGCAGGACGCCCGGCGAGTCGGGGCCGCGGTCGACGAGGTCGCCGACGAAGACGGCCGTGCGGCCCTCCGGGTGGTGGCCGTCGACGTATCCGAGCCGGGCGAGCAGGGTGTCGAGTTCGGACCGGCAGCCGTGGATGTCACCGATGATGTCGAAGGGGCCGGTGAGGTGACGCAGGTCGTTGTAGCGGCGCTCCAGGACGACCTCGGCGGCCTCGACCTCCTCCACCGAGCGCAGGACGTGGACCTTGCGGAAGCCCTCGCGCTCCAGTCCGCGCAGCGAGCGGCGCAGCTCGCGGCGGTGGCGCTGGATCACGTGCGCGGGCATGTCGGCGCGGTCGGGACGGCCGGCGTTCCGGCTGCGGCACACCTCCTCGGGCACGTCGAGCACGATCGCGATGGGCAGCACGTCGTGCTCCCGGGCCAGCCGGACGAGCTGACGCCGGGCCTCCTGCTGGACGTTGGTGGCGTCGACGACGGTCAGCCGTCCGGCGGCGAGCCGCTTGCCGGCGATGTAGTGGAGGACGTCGAAGGCGTCCTTGCTCGCGGACTGGTCGTTCTCGTCGTCGGCGACGAGCCCCCGGCAGAAGTCGGAGGAGACGATCTCGGTCGGCTTGAAGTGGCGCCGGGCGAAGGTCGACTTGCCGGAGCCGGTGGCACCGACGAGGACCACGAGGGACAGGTCGGTGACGGGCAGGGTGCGGGTGGTCATGCCGTGGCCTCCTTCGAGGTGTCGTCGGTCTGGTCGGTACGGGTGAAGACGGCCATCTGCGTGGGCGGTCCGACCTCGGGGTCGTCCGGCCCGACGGGCACGAACTCCACGCCGTAGCCGTACGGTCCGGCGACTCCGGCCGCCCAGGCCCGGAACTCCTCCCGGGTCCATTCGAAGCGGTGGTCGCCGTGCCGGACGTGTCCGGCGGGCAGCGACTCCCAGCGCACGTTGTACTCGACGTTCGGCGTGGTCACGAGGACCGTACGGGGCCGGGCCGCGCCGAACACCGCGTACTCGAGCGCCGGCAGCCTCGGCAGGTCCAGGTGCTCGATGACCTCGCTGAGCACGGCCGCGTCGTAGCCGGCGAGCCGCTTGTCGGTGTACGCGAGCGAGCCCTGGAGCAGCGTGACCCGGGCGGCCTGCCGCTCCCCCATCCGGTCGAGCCGGAGCCGGCGGGCGGCGACGGTCAGCGCCCGGACGGAGACGTCGACACCGACGATCTCGGTGAACCGGACGTCCTTGAGCAGGGCCTGGACCAACTGGCCCTGTCCGCAGCCGAGATCGAGCACACGGGACGCTCCGGCGGTGTCGAGCGCGGCCAGGATGGCGTCCCGTCGCTGCTCGGCGAGCGGCACGGGCCGCTCCTCCGTGTCGGTGGACTCGTCGACGGCGTTGTCCACGTCCTCGACGTCGAGCCCCTCGGCCTCGGCGAGCCGCACCAGTTCGAGGCGTTCCGTCGCCTCGCGGGTCAGGCCCCAACGGCGCGAGAGGTAGCGCGCGGTGATCAGCTTCCGCTCGGGGTGCCCGGCCAGCCAGCCGTCACCCGCACGCAGCAGCTTGTCGACCTCGTCGGGCGCGACCCAGTAGTGCTTGGCGTCGTCGAGGACGGGCAGCAGGACGTACAGCTGGTTGAGCGCGTCGGCCAGCCGCAGCTCGCCCTCCAGCACGAGCCGCACGTACCGGGAGTCGCCCCACTCGGGGAACTCCCCGTCCAGCGCGACCGGTTCGGCCGCCACCGTGCCCCAGCCGAGCGGCTCGAAGAGGGAGCGCACGAGACCGGCGCCGCCCCGGGCGGGGAGCGCGGGGACCTCGATCCGCAGCGGCAGCGGCGCGGCGGCCCGCTCGGGCATCGCCTGGCACACGCCGTGCAGCGCGGTCTTGAAGACCTTGGCGAGCGCCACGGCGAGCAGCGAGGACGCCGCGTAGGGCCGGTCGTTCACGTACTGCGCGAGGGCGGCGTCGGGGGCGCCGCCCCGGCCCTTGCCCTTGCCGCGGCGCACCAGCGCCACGGGATCCACCTCCAGGAGGAGTGCCGCGGTGCACCGCTCGGCGCTCGCCTCGGGGTAGAGGACGTGCGCGGTGCCGTGCGAGGTCGAGAACGCCTGCGCCCGCTCGGGATGCTTGTGCAGCAGAAATCCGAGATCGGTCGCGGGTCGCTCCGGGGTGCCAGTCGTACTGATTGTCAGGAACACATGCCCGAGTATGAGCGCGTCTCTCCCGCCCCACCAGGCATTTTCCGCGCGCCGGGACCGCCGCTCGCCTACTCCCGCGGCCCGCCCGCCCCGGTGGCGAGGGCCTCGGCGAGCGCGGCGACGAGCGGCGGACCGACGCGGCAGCAGCCACCGACGAGCCGGGCCCCGCCCTCCGCCCAGAATGCGGCCCGGGACGGGTCGAAGGTGCCGTCGCCACGCCAGCCCCGGGCCCCGGCGTCCCAACGCTCCCCGCTGTTCGGGTACACCACGACCGGTTTCCCGGTCACGGCGGCGGCGAGCTCCACGGCGGGCCCCACCCCCTCCGGGTCACAGCAGTTGACCCCCACCGCCACGACCTGGTCGTTCCCGGCGGCGACCGCGAAGGCCTCCGCCAGCTCCTGCCCCGCCCTGGTCCGCCCGCCCTCGACCGTGTACGAGAGCCACACGGGCACCCCGCATCCGTCGACCGCCCGCAGCAGCGCCTCCGCCTCGTCCACGTCCGGCACCGTTTCCAGGGCCAGCACGTCGGGCCCCGCCGCGGCGAGCGCCTCTGCGCGGGGCCGGTGGAACCGCGCGAGCTCCCGCACGGACAGCCCGTACCGCCCCCGGTACTCGCTGCCGTCCGCGAGCATCGCGCCGTACGGCCCGACGGACGCGGCGACCCAGACCTCCGCCCCGACCCGCTCCGCCGCCTCCCTGGCGAGCTCCACGCTCCGGCCGAGGAGCCGCTCCGTCCCTGCCGGGCTCACCCCCCGCCGGGCGAAGCCCTCGAAGGTGGCCTGGTAGGAGGCGGTGGTGACCACCCGGGCGCCGGCCCGCACGTACGCCGCGTGCGCCGCCTCGATCTGCTCGGGCCCGTCGGCGAGGAGCCGTGCGGACCAGAGCGCGTCCGAGAGGTCGCAGCCCTGTGCCTCCAGCTGGTTGGACAGCCCTCCGTCGAGGACGAGCGTCCCCGCGCGCAGGGCCTCGGCGAGCGTACGGACCGGCTTCATCTGCTCACCCCGCTCATGCCAGCTGCGACTGGACCCGCGCGGAGATCAGCTCCAGGTGGTCCAGGTCGTCGAGGTCGAGCACCTGGAGGTAGACCCGGGAGGAGCCGATGGCCTCGTACCGCCCGATCTTGTCGACGACCTCGGCGGGCGAGCCCGCGAGACCGTTCGCCTTGAGCTCGTCCACGTCCCGCCCGATGGCGGCGGCCCGGCGGGCCACCTCGGCGTCGTCCTTGCCGACACAGACGACCAGCGCGTTGGAGTACACGAGGTCACCGGCCGGCCGCCCCACGGCCTCCGCGGCCGCCCGGACCCGGCCGAACTGCCGCTCGCTGTCCTCCAGCGAGGCGAAGGGGATGTTGAACTCGTCCGCGTACCGCGCGGCCAGCCGCGGCGTACGGCTCGCGCCGTGCCCGCCGATCAGCACCGGGATCCTGTCCTGGGCGGGCTTCGGCAGCGCGGGCGAGTCGGTGAGCCGGTAGTACTCCCCCTCGTACGAGAAGGTCTTGCCGAGCTCGGTCTCCCACAGGCCGGTGACGATCGCCAGCTGCTCCTCCAGCCGGCCGAACTTCTCCTTCGGGAACGGAATGCCGTAGGCCTTGTGCTCCTCCTCGAACCAACCGGCGCCCAGGCCCAGTTCGACCCGTCCGCCGGACATCCGGTCGACCTGCGCGACCTGGATGGCCAGGACTCCCGGGAGCCGGAACGTACCGGCGGTCATCAGCGTGCCGAGACGGATCCGCTTCGTCTCCCGGGCCAGTCCCGCCAGGGTGATCCAGGCGTCCGTCGGCCCGGGAAGCCCGTCGGAGGAGCCCATGCTGAGGTAGTGGTCCGAGCGGAAGAAGGCGTCAAAACCGAGCTCCTCGGTGGCCCTGGCCACCGCGAGGAGGGTGTCGTAGTCGGCCCCCTGCTGGGGTTCCGTGAAGATGCGAAGATCCATACCTCCATCCTGCACCGTCGGGTGCGTGTCAACCTCTCCGTCACCTCGCGGGCGCCCCCTGCACGGTCGGGTGAATATCCGGCCCCGTGGCGGGCCGCGTCCTGCCTGGCCAGTGACCGTGGCCGGGGAGCCGTCGTTGGCTCGGGCGGAGCCGGACCGCCCGGCCCGCGTGCCGGCGGCCGCTGCCGGTGCGTCGCTCTCTCTCGCGTCCCCGCCGACGGCGGCGGGGTCCGGGCCAGGAGGCCGCCATGTCCCAGGAAGCCGCGCCGGAGCGGGCCGTGCCCGAGCAGTCCGCGCCGCCGTCCGTGCCCGAGCAGAAGGACGCCGGCGGCGCCCCCAAGGGCCTGCTCCAGCAGATGGAGGAGCTGATGGCGGCACTCTCCGCCGACCTCTCCCAGCTCGACGCCGACATCCAGTCCACGGCCGACCGCCTGGACGCGGATCCCACGCACCCGGACGCCGTCCGCCGCGAGGACACCACCCCCGGCGACCCGCGCCCCCGCTTCTAGGGCGTGTTGCGAAAGTCCCGCCTGCCCGACGGCGCCTGGCACGCACGCTCGCCGCGTTGTCGGGATCACCCCGATACATCCAGTATCGGGGCGACCCTCCGCCTTGCGATCGCACGCACCAGACCCCGTCGGGCCCGCCCCTCGGGCGGCCGGCGCTACTTTCGCAACACGCCCTAGCACCAGCGAGCAGAGCCACCGAGCGGAACCGCCGAGCAAGAACCACAGGCGCGGAGCCACCGAACGGAACCATCGAGACCGACGCGCCCTCCGCACCGCCCCGGCCGACAGCCGCTCGCCGGTCACGCCGATCCTCCACCCTTCACGCCGCACCCGGCGCGGGGCCCGCCCGCCCCCGGGCCGAGTCGGGCGGGCGGGCCCGCTCCCGGCCGTCGCGCACCGCGAGCCGCCGGAGCATCCCGCCCACCCGGTCGTTCGACTCGTCCACCGCGTCGATGGCCTCGATGCACTGCCAGTAGAGCGCCTCCTCGTCGGTGGCGCAGGCCACCCCGACGAGCGCGATCCCCACCTCGCCGAGCAGCGCCCCGAGCGCCTTCAGCGCCGCGACCGGATCGCCGACCTCCGTCAGCTGCGCCGCACGCGGCCCACCGGCCCCCCACGTCGGGTACTCCCCGATCTCGCTCAGCCCCCGCGCCTCGCCCCGCAGTTCCAGCGGCCCGCAGAGCGCGAGATGACTCCCTATCGCCTGGGCAAGCGCCTGGGCCTGCCAGGCCTCCGCCACGATGTCCTGTGCTGTTCCGCTCCCCGCCAACGCCTGCCGTCCGGCCGCGACGAGCCTCTCTGCTTCCATCAACGCCGCCCCCGTTCCTACGACTTACCGCCCACTCATTCCACTACCCAGAGTGAGGCCGCCTGAGCCCCGACACCAGGGGAATTCGGAAATCTGTGGACAGTAGGCTCGATGGGGAAAAGTCGATCACTCCGAAGAGTGACGATCTCCGGTCTCGGCCCCGCCGGCGACCCCTCCGTCCCGTCGCAGGGCGGGGAATCGCAGCTCGTTCCTGTCGATCTTCGCCGCGAGCGCCGTCAGCGGATCGACCCCGAGCGCCGCGCAGAACTGCAGCAGGTAGGCGAGCACGTCGGCCACCTCGTCCCGCACGCGGTGCGCCGAGCCGGGGTCGTCCATCACCCGTTCCGCCTGCTCAGGGGTCAACCACTGGAAGATCTCCAGGAGTTCGGACGCCTCCACGCTGAGCGCCGCCGCGAGGTTCTTGGGCGTGTGGTACGGCTGCCAGTCCCGGGCCGCCGCGAAGTCGACGAGCCGGCGCTGGAGCGCCGCCATGTCCTGGCCCGCAGCGTCGTGGCCCGCCCGGCCACCGCCTTCCGCCCCACCCACGACGTCCCCCGCACCCACACCGTCACCCGCGCCCGCACCCACGCCGTCCACCGTCTCGTGCTCCGTCTTCGTCGCCGTCTCCGTCTGCGTCACACGCTCAGGTCTACCACCGTCACCCCGGACGTCCGCCGCGCCTCCGCCACCCCTCGCTCGCCCACCGTCCCAACGACCCGGATGTGTCCGTCGGCCGCGATGCCCACGGCCAGGCCGAGGAGTTCGCGCAGCTGGCGCCCGTCGAGCCCCCGGTCCAGGCCGTCGGCGAGCAGCGTCAGGCTCTGCATGGCGTCCGGCACCTCGGCGATCCGGTCCATCGCGAGCACCCCGGGGCCCGTGAGCAGCGTGAGCGCCAGGGCCAGGTAGCGGAGTTCCCCGTCGGCGAGGCGGCCGAGCGGGGTCGCGGACCGGCCGCCCCGCTCCAGGACGGCGCGGACGGTCCCGTCGGGGAGTTCCCGCACACCGAGCCCGGTGACGGGGCCCGCGCAGCCGGCGCCCGCCATGACCGCGAGCCGGTGGTGGCGGCGCGGGCAGCCCGTGTGGGTGCGGTGCAGGACCTCCGCGAGGTTGGCGCAGTCGCGCCGGAGCCGCCCCTCGCCGGGGAGGACGGCGGCCCGCATCCCGGAGGGCCGGGGGTCGCAGGGGAAGGCGGAGCGCAGTCCGATGACCAGTTGCTCGGCGGCCGCGAGGACCTCCAGCTGTCCGGGGGTCTTGCCCGCGACGCGCAGCGGCAGCAGGGCCGTACCGAGCAGGTCGTCGGGGAGCGGTGCCCGGGTGACGGGGGTGGCGCCGGCCGTGTGCCACTCGGCCTGGACGGTGCTGCGGCTCGGGTCGCGCAGGGCCGTGGCGAGCAGGGTGCGGCCCCGGCCGGTGAGCCGTTCGCCGACGATGCGGAGCCGGGGCTCGGCCTGGACGGCGAGGTCGAGGTGGACCAGGCCGGCCGGCCCGTCGACCGTGCATCCGATCCGGAAGCCGCGGCGGCCCTGGGCGTCGGGTCGGGCCCGTTCGGGGACGCAGTCGGCGGCGTCGGGGAAGACCTCGTCGAGGGGGTCGCCCGCACCGAGCCGGGCCAGTGCCTCGTACGCCCGGAGCACGGTGGACTTGCCGCTTCCGCTGGGCCCGGCGAAGAGCGTGACCGGCCCGAGCGCGTGGACGGCCCCGCGCCGGCCGGCGAAGGCGGACAGCCGCAGCTCGGTGACGACCGGCCGGGCGCACCCCCGACCGCCTCCGCGACCGCCGGAGGGGCGGGCTGCGGAGGAGCGGTCTCGGGAGAAGCTGTCCCGGGAGGAGCGGGAAGAGCGGTCCTGGGAGGGGATGGCGTCGGAGGGGGACGCGTGTGGCGTGCGGGCGAGCGTGCTGCCGCCGTTGAGGTCCATGTCCGGACCGTACGCAGCCCGCTCCGTGACGAACCGTTCCGTCCAGATGACCTTCCTACGAACGGGGGACGCCCGCGGTACGGCCGCCCACGACCTCCTCCCCGTCCGCGCCCTCCGCGCCCTCGACCTCCGTACCGGCGGGTGCGAGAAGGAAGACGTTCCGGTCGACGCGGTGCATCCCGCTGCCGAGGCCGAAGACGACCCCGCTGCTGAAGTCGAGGATGCGCTTGGCGACATCGGTGTCGGCGCTCGTCAGGTCGAGGAGCACCGGGATCTGGGCGATGAGGTACTCGGCGACCTCACGGGCGTCGGCGAACACCTGGACCCGCAGCACGATCATGCGGCGCTGCTCGGCGGACTCGTACTGCTCGGGGATCGTGCGGTGGTCGACTCTGGACGGCCATTCGTCACGGCCGCGCAGGGGCAGGACCTGGGCGAGGCCCTCCCACTGCTCGTCGGTGACGTCGTAGCTCTCGTACCTACTCATGCACACATCCTCCCGCTCCTCACCCGTTCGGCCCAACAACGACACGAGCTCATGGCCGAGCGGCGATCCGGCGTCTCAGGCGGAGTCCGGTTCGTCGCGGGAGTCGGCCCAGAGGGAGCGGACGTGGCCGAGGTGGCGGCGCATGCAGTCCTCGGCGCCCGGGGCGTCGCCGGCCAGCATGAGGTCGAGGAGTTCGAGGTGTTCCTCGGCGGAGGAGACGAGCTTGCCCGCCTCGTCCAGGCCGGTGAGGCCGTAGAGGCGGGAGCGCTTGCGCAGGTCCCCCACCGTCTCGACGAGGCGCTCGTTTCCGGACAGGGCGAGCAGTGCGAGGTGGAAGCGGCGGTCGGCCTCCAGGTAGCCGATGAGGTCGTGCTCCCTGGCGCGGGAGACGATCTCCTCGGCGACCGGACGGAGTTCCTCCAGCTGTTCCCTGGTGGCCTTCCGGGTGACGCGGCCGATGGTGGGGACCTCGATGAGGGTCCGCAGTTCGGTGAACTGGTCGAGGTCGCGTTCGCTGACCTCGGTGATGCGGAAGCCCTTGTTGCGGACGGGTTCGACCAGACCCTCGCGGGCCAGGTCGAGCATCGCCTCGCGGACCGGGGTCGCGGAGACGCCCAGGTCGGCGGCGAGGCCGGGGGCGGAGTACACCTGGCCGGGGCGGAGTTCGCCCGCTATCAGGGCGGCCCGCAGCGCGTGCCCGACCTGGTCGCGGAGCCGCTCCTGCGCTCTCACGAGGCCGTACTGTTTCAGGTCACCCATCGTGCGCCCTCCGAGAAGTCACGGAGGAGCATCGTACAATGTCACGTTTCCCCGTCTGCCTGGCCTGCCCCGTGCGGAGCAGGCCCGCGATGCCGCAGGTCAGAGGAGGAAGCCGGCGGGGAAGGGGTCGTCCGGGTCGAGGAAGTACTGCGCCGTGCCGGTGATCCAGGCGCGGCCGGTCACCGTGGGGACGACGGCGGGCAGACCGCCGACCTCCGTCTCGCCGACGAGGCGCCCGGTGAACTCCGTGCCGATGAAGGACTCGTTGACGAAGTCGGTGTCGAGCGGGAGTTCGCCGCGGGCGTGCAGCTGGGCCATCCGGGCGCTGGTCCCGGTGCCGCAGGGCGAGCGGTCGAACCAGCCGGGGTGGATGGCCATGGCGTGGCGTGAGCGGCGCGCGTCCGAGCCGGGCGCGGCCAGATAGACGTGCTTCACACCGGCGAAGGCGGGGTCCAGGGGGTGGACGGGCCGGTCGGGGCCGGCGTTGATCGCGTCCATGACGGCGAGCCCGGCGGCGAGGAGGTCGTCCTTGCGTGCGCGGTCGAACGGCAGCCCCAACGAGTCGAGTTCGACGAAGGCGTAGAAGTTGCCGCCGTAGGCGAGGTCGTAGGTGACGGTGCCGAGCCCCGGCACCTCCGTCTTGAGGTCGAGCCCGACGGAGAACGCGGGGACGTTGGTGAGCGTGACCGCCTTCGCGGCGCCGTCCTCGACCCGGACGTCGACGCTGACGAGGCCGGCCGGGGTGTCGAGGCGGACGGTGGTGACGGGCTCGACGACCGGCACCATGCCCGTCTCCACCAGCACGGTCGCCACCCCGATCGTGCCGTGACCGCACATCGGCAGCAGTCCGGACACCTCGATGTACAGCACGCCGAAGTCCGCGTCCGGCCGCGTGGGCGGCTGGAGGATCGCACCGCTCATCGCGGCGTGACCGCGCGGCTCGAACATCAGCAGCGTACGGAGATGGTCGAGGTGCTCGATGAAGTGCAGCCGGCGCTCGGCCATCGTGGCGCCGGGGACGACCCCGACACCACCGGTGATCACGCGCGTGGGCATGCCCTCGGTGTGCGAGTCGACGGCATGGAAGACATGACGCGTACGCATGGAGTCCCTTTCGAACGGGAGGACGGGGGTCCGGACCGACTGCGGTGAGGCGCGAGCCGCTCAGGTGTGTGCGATTCCATCGGCGCGTGCGGGTCCACGCGCGCGTGAACTCACGCGTGGCCCTCGGCGAGGACCTTCTCGGTGACGGCGCGCACGACGGCGTCCTGCGTGGGCGTCAGCGGCGGGCGGGGCGGCCGGGTGGCGCCCCCGTGGCGGCCGGCGAGGTCCATGGAGAGCTTGATCGCCTGGACGAACTCGACCTTGGAGTCCCAGCGCAGGAGCGGGTGGAGGGACCTGTAGAGCGGGAGCGCGGTGCCGAGGTCGCCGGCGACGGCGGCCCGGTAGAGCGTGGCGCAGCTGCGGGGCAGGGCGTTGGGGTACCCGGCGATCCAGCCGACCGCGCCGGCGAGCGCCAGCTCCAGGAGGACGTCGTCGGCGCCGATCAGGAGGTCGAGTTCCGGGGCGAGTTCGGCGATCTCGTACGCCCTGCGGACGTCGCCGCTGAACTCCTTGACCGCGACGATGCTGCCGTCGCGGTGCAGCTCCGCCAGCAGCTCGGGGGTCAGGTCGACCTTGGTGTCGAGGGGGTTGTTGTACGCGACGACGGGCAGGCCCGCGGCGGCGACCTCGGCGTAGTGGGCGCGTACGGCCCGCTCGTCGGCGCGGTAGGCGTTCGGCGGCAGGAGCAGCACCGATCCGGCGCCGGCCTCGGCGGCCTGCTCGGCCCAGCGACGCGCCTCGGCACTCCCGTACGCGGAGACGCCCGGCATGACCCGCGCCCCGTCGCCGGCGGCTTCGACGGCGGTGCGGACGACCTGGGCGCGCTCCGCGTCGGTCAGGGTCTGGTACTCGCCGAGGGAGCCGTTCGGGACGACGCCGTCACACCCGTTGGCGATCAGCCAGGCCACATGCTCCGCGTACGCGTCGAGGTCGACGGACCGGTCGTCGCGCAGGGGGAGGGCGGTGGCGACCATGATGCCGTGCCAGGGGTGGGCACGGTGCGCCGGGGCATGCTCGTGGGCCATGAAGGAACTCCCTTATATGGTGTGTGACATTTTACCTATCTGCGGTAGCGCCACAAGGGGGTGACTTCCGTGGCCGGACGCGGGCGCCGAGCCCCGCGAGCCCGGCCCTGACCCGAGGGACAGGGCCTACGGGGCGGCGCACCCGCTCACGGGACGAGGACCGGGCGCGGCACGTTCCTGGGGTGCCCCGGGCGCTTCCACTCCCTGGGGTAGCCCACCGACACCTCCTCGAAGCGCACGCCGTCGTGCCAGGTGGTGCGGGGGATGTGGAGGTGGCCGTAGACGGCCACGGCGGTGTTGAACCGGCGGTGCCAGTCCGCCGTGCGCTCCGTCCCGCACCACTGGGCGAACTCCGGGTAACGCAGGATCCTGGTCGGCTCGCGGAGCAGGGGCCAGTGGTTCACCAGGACGAGCGGGACGTCGGGGTCGCACTCCGCGAGGCGCCGCTCGGTGAGGGCCACCCGGGCCGCGCACCAGTCCTCGCGGCCGGCGTACGGGTCGGGGTGCAGGAAGAACTCGTCGGTGCACACCACCCCGGCCTCGTAGGCCTGCTCCAGCGACTGCTCCTTGTTCGCGGCCGTCGGGGTGCGGAAGGTGTAGTCGTACAGGAGGAAGAGGGGCGCGACGCGGACCGGGCCGCCGTCGCCCTGCCACAGGGCGTACGGGTCCTCGGGGGTGAGCACGCCCAGGTCGCGGCAGACGTCGACCAGGTACTCGTACCGCTCGACGCCCCGCAGCTGGACGGGGTCCTCGTTCGGCGTCCACAGCTCGTGGTTGCCCGGGCTCCAGATCACACGGGCGAACCGCTCGCTGAGCGTCCGCAGCGCCCAGGTGATCTGCTCGGACAGCTCCCCCACGTCGCCGGCCACGATCAGCCAGTCGCCGTCCGACCCGGGGCGGAGCTCCTCGACGATCCGCCGGTTCTCCTCGTGGGAGACGTGCAGGTCGCTGATGGCGAGGAGCTGCGGCCGGCGTTCGGGGGAATGGCTCTCCACGGACAACTTCACGGATGACCTCGTTCTCTCGGACAGCGCCGCTCCGGCGGTGTCCGCTCAGGCGGTGTCGGGGCGGCCCTCGACGGTCTCGGGGCGGCTCGCGATGATCACGGTGGCGTCCAGCTCGTCGTCGGTGGCCACCCGCGCGACGAGCCCGGCGGCGGAGACCGCGGCCACGGCCGCGCCGGCCTGCCGCTCGCTCGTCTCGAACAGCAGGACGCCGCCCGGGGCCAGCCACTCGCCCGCCCCGGCGACGACGCGCCGCAGGATCTCCAGACCGTCCGCTCCCCCGTCGAGCGCCACGCGCGCCTCGTGGTCGCGGGCCTCGGCGGGCAGCAGCTCGATCTCCACGGTGGGCACGTACGGGACGTTGGACAGCAGTACGTCCACGCGGCCCTTCAGCCCGGCGGGCAGCGGCTCGAAGAGGTCGCCCTCGTGGACCTCGCCGCCGGCCGGCACCACATTGCGCCGGGCGCAGCGGACGGCGGCCGGGTCGACGTCCGCGGCGTGCAGCTCGACCTGGTCCAGGGCCGCGGCGAGCGCGACGCCCAGCGCACCGGAGCCGCAGCACAGGTCGACGACGACCGCGCGCGCCGGCGCGAGCTCCGCCGCCTGCTGGACGAGCGCCTCCGTACGCCGCCGGGGTACGAAGACCTCGGCGTCGACCTCGATCCGCAGGCCGCGGAACTCCGCGTACCCGACGACGTGTTCCAGCGGCAGTCCGACGACGCGCCGCTCGACCATCTCCTCCAGCTCCGCGGCGTCACGGGCCGCATCCATGATCATCCGCGCCTCGTCCT
Source organism: Streptomyces sp. NPDC015130 (assembly GCF_043080005.1). Classification (NCBI taxonomy): domain Bacteria; kingdom Bacillati; phylum Actinomycetota; class Actinomycetes; order Kitasatosporales; family Streptomycetaceae; genus Streptomyces; species Streptomyces sp. NPDC015130. The sequence goes on from NZ_JBIBVC010000015.1 coordinate 202,095, forward strand.
CGGCGAAGACGCACCCCGCGGTCCTGAGCCGGGCGACGACGGCGGACGTGGAGTGGTCGAGGGAGGGGATCGGCATGGAGGCCTTTCGGGCGGCTGCGGGGGCGACGGAGACATCAGCGGAGATCACGACGGACGTCCACATTATCCGACGAACCCATCTCACCCCCGGCTCGCACCAGTTACGCCCGGGGCCGCTCTCGGTCAGGGCTCGATGAGACCGACGCGGATGGCGTACCGGGTGAGTTCGAGGCGGTCGCGCAGGCCGAGCTTCTGCAGCAGGTTGGCCCGGTGGCGCTCCACCGTCTTGGGGCTGATGACGAGCAGGTCGCCGATCTCCTTGGAGCTGTGCCCTTCGGCGACGAGCTTGAGGATCTCCTCCTCGCGCTCGGTGATGGGCCGGTCCGGGATCGGGCCGCCGGAGCGGGCGCTGTCGAGGTAGGTGCGGACGAGGGCGGTCTCCGCACCGGGATAGATGAAGGGTTCGTCGCGCAGCGCGGCACGACAGGCCTCGACGAGGTCGCGGTCGGCGACGGACTTGAGCACGTAACCCGAGGCTCCGGCGCGCAGGGCCTCGAAGAAGTACTGCTCGTTGTCGTACATGGTCAGCATCAGGATCCGCAGGCCCGGCCGGATGCGGGCGAGTTCGCGGGCGGCCTGGAGACCGGTCCGGCGGGGCATGGCGATGTCGAGGACGGCGAGGTCGATGTCGAGGCTGCGGGCCAGGGCGACGGCCTCCGCCCCGTCGGCGGCCTCGGCGACGACGGTCAGGTCCGGTTCGGAGTCGAGGATGAGCCGTACACCGCGGCGTACGAGCGTGTGGTCGTCGGCGAGCAGGATGCGGGCGGGCCCCGCGGCGGGCCGGGTCATCGTGTGGCCTTCGTCGCGCCGGCGATGTCGAGCCGGACCTCGGTGCCGCCGTGCGGGCCGGGGCCGACGAGGAGTTCGGCGCCGATCAGCAGGGCGCGCTCGCGCATCCCGCGGATCCCGGCGCCCTCGGCCGCCTCCCCGAGGCCGTGTCCGTCGTCGCGGACGAGCAGTCCGGTGCCGCCGCCGGGCAGGGGCCGCAGGTGCACCTCGACGCGGGTGGCGCCGGAGTGGCGGGCGGCGTTCGTCAGGCCTTCCTGGGCGACGCGGTAGAGGACCAGTTCGGTGGCCGGGTCGAGGTGGGGCAGGCCGGGGGTGATGTGGGCGGTGACGCCCAGGCGCGGCGTGGTGAACTCGGCCGCCAGGGAGCGCAGGGCGCTGTGCAGGCCGAGCTCCTCCAGGACGCCCGGGCGCAGGCGGCGGGCGATGCGACGGATCTCGTCGAGGCTGGCGCGGGTGGTCTCCTGGGCCTGGCGCAGATCGGTGCGGAGCGGTTCGGGGGCGCGGTCGGCGGCGTGCTTGAGCTGGAGGAGTACGGCGGTGAGGGTCTGGCCGATCTCGTCGTGCAGCTCCTGGGCGATGCGCCGGCGCTCGGCCTCCAGGGCGGTGAGCACCCGGCCGCTGCTGGTGGCCCGCTCGGCTTCGAGGCGGTCGAGCATGGCGTTGAAGGTCTGGGTGAGCGCGGCGACCTCGCCGTCTCCGGTGACGGCCGGGCGGGCCCCGGGCTTGAGGAGGTCGGCGGTGGCCATGGCCCGGTTCAGCCGGGCGAGCGGGGCCAGGCCGACCCGGAGGAGCACCGCGTTGACGACGAGCATCGCGACCAGGCCGCCGAGCAGGACGAGGGCCTCGCCGAAGAGGACCGGGGTGGAGACCGTGACCGGGCCGAGGAGCAGGGCCACCGCGATGGCCAGGACGCCGGTGTTCAGGAGGAAGATCCGCCAGTACAACGACACGGCCCCGTACACCTTTCCGGCCGGTCCCGCCCGGCCTCCGTCATGACCTCACGGCCGTCCCTCATGACCACACGGCCGTCTCGCACGACCTCACAGCCGTCCCGCACGACCTCACAGCCGTCCCGTCCCCATCCTCACGTCGGCGGAAGGCGGCCGTCCATCCGTGCTGACACCCATATTTCGGACACACGGAAAGTGGCACGATGACCCCGCCGTGCGGCCTCGTACCGGGACCCGGACGAGACCCAAAGTAACCCAGACCAATCCAAAGGGGGACGGCTGTGCCGGCTTCACGGATGAGCACCACACCACTGCCGGGCATCGGGGTCCAGTACGACCTCACCACCCGCGAGCGCCGCCACCTGTCCGTGGTCGCGCACCGCGACGGGACACGGACGGTGAACGTCTACCGGGCCGACGACCCGGACGCCTGCGCCCAGTCGCTGCACCTGACGGGGTCGGAGACGGCCTCCCTGATCGACGCGCTGATGCCGGCGCACCACAGCCCGAGCCTGCTGCACACCACCGATCTCGGACTGGTGGCCGAGCGGATCGAGCTGTCGGCGCACTCGTACTGGAACGGACGGGTGCTGGGCGAGACCCGGATGCGCACGGAGACCGGCGTCTCGATCGTGGCGGTCCTGCGCCGGGCCGAGGCCCGGCCCTCCCCCGCGCCCGGCTTCCGCCTCGCGGGCGGGGACACCCTGATCGTCATCGGCACCCGCGAGGGTGTCGACGCCGCCGCGGCGATACTCGGACGGGAGTGATCGCCTGTGCACTCCGCTGTCTTCCTGATCGAGTTCGGCGCGATCATCCTCGGCCTGGGTCTCCTGGGCAGGCTCGCCGGCCGCTTCAAGTTCTCCCCGATCCCCCTGTACCTGCTGGCCGGGCTCGCGTTCGGTACGGGCGGGCTGCTGCCGATGGGCGCGAGCGAGGAGTTCGTGGCGATCGGCGCCGAGATCGGCGTCATCCTCCTGCTGCTGATGCTGGGCCTGGAGTACACCGCCACCGATCTGGTCTCCAACCTCAAGACGCAGTACCCGGCCGGTCTGGTCGACTTCGGCCTGAACGCCGTACCGGGGGCGATCGCCGCCCTGCTCATGGGCTGGGGCCCCGTCGCCGCCGTCGTGCTGGCCGGGGTCACCTGGATCTCCTCCTCCGGGGTGATCGCCAAGGTGATGGGCGACCTGGGGCGGGTCGGCAACCGTGAGACGCCGGTCATCCTGAGCATCCTGGTCCTCGAAGACCTCGCGATGGCCGTCTACCTGCCGATCGTCACCGCCCTCCTCGCGGGCGTCGGCTTCGCCGCCGGCAGCGCGACCCTGGGCATCGCCCTCGGCGTCGCCGGAGCGGTCCTCTTCGTCGCCGTGCGCTTCGGCCGTCACATCTCCCGCTTCGTCTCCAGCGACGACCCGGAGAAGCTCCTCCTCGTGGTCCTGGGCCTGACGCTGCTCGTCGCGGGCATCGCCCAGCAGCTCCAGGTCTCGGCGGCCGTCGGCGCGTTCCTCGTCGGCATCGCCCTGTCCGGTGAGGTGGCGGAGGGCACGCACACCCTGCTCAGCCCGCTGCGCGACCTGTTCGCCGCCGTGTTCTTCGTCTTCTTCGGCCTCCACACCGACCCCGCCAGCATCCCCCCGGTCCTGCTGCCGGCCCTGGCTCTGGCGCTGGTCACGGCGGGTACGAAGATCGCGACGGGCTACTGGGCGGCGAAGCGCGCCGGGGTCGGGGTCAAGGGACGCTGGCGGGCCGGCGGCACGCTCGTCGCCCGCGGCGAGTTCTCCATCGTCATCGCCGGCCTCGCCGTCAGCGCCGGCATCGAACCCGCACTGGGCCCGCTCGCCACCGCGTACGTCCTGATCCTCGTGGTGGTCGGACCGCTCACCGCCCGCTACACCGAGCCCCTGGCCACGTGGATCACCGCCCGCCGGACCCCGTCGGACCCGCCGCTGCCCGCGGTCCCCTCGCCGTCGGCGTCCCCGGAGGCCCTCGCGGAGGACCGGGCCGGGAGCCGGGCCCAGGTCCAGGGCCAGACCCATGGCCAGGCCCATGGCCAGCTCCAAGGCCAGGCCCATGGCCAGGAACAGGCCCAGGAGCAGGAGCAGGACCAGGACCCGGTGGGCCGCGCGTAGTTCAGGACGTCTCCCGTCCGGGCTTCGGGCGGCCGCGGCCGCGGCGCCGGCGGGCGGCGTCGAAGAGACGGACGGCGAGGGCGGCGGTCATCAGACCGGCGGCCAGCGCCAGCGCGTTGGGGAGGAGGACGCCGGCGACCACGGCGGCCGGAGCGACCACGGCGGCCAGCGAGGCCAGCGCCCGCACCGGCCAGGTGTCGGGGTCCGTCATGACGGCTTCCTCCTCTCCCCCGGTCAGGCGAGTACGAAGTACCGCAGCCACACGTACACCCCGGCCAGCACCGTGGTGACGGCGGTGACGACCAGGCCGTAGCGGCTGAACTCCCAGAAGGAGATGTGGTGTCCGGCCCGGTCGGCGATGCCCACCGTCACGACGTTGGCGGAGGACGCGATGACGGTGGCGTTGCCGGCGAGGTCCGCTCCCAGGGCGAAGGACCACCACAGGACCTGGGCCTCGCCGGTCCCTCCCGAGGCGGCGACGATCTCCGAGACGACCGGGCTCGTCGACGCCACGAACGGAATGTTGTCGATCACCGCCGACGGCACGATCGACCCGAACAGCAGGGCCATGGACGCGCCGAACAGGTTCCCGTCGAGCGCGCGGGCCGCGGCCTGGCCCAGGTCGGTGAGGATTCCCGTACGCACCATGGCGCCGACCATCACGAACAGGCCGGCGAAGAACACGAGGGTCTCCCACTCGACGTCCGCCGCGACCCGGCGCGCGTCGAGCCGGGAGACGGCGAGCAGGACCAGGCCGCCGGAGAGGGCCACCACCGAGGGTTCCAGGTGCAGGGTGGTGTGCAGGACGAAGCCGGCCATCACGACCGCGACGACGACACCGCTGACGGCCAGCAGGCGGACGTCGGTGACGGCGTCGCGCTCGCGCATCGCCATGACGTGCGCGGCCCGGTCGGGGTCGTACGTGAACGCGCCGCGGAACATCCACCGGGCCAGCACCGCGAACACCACGATCAGCACGGTGGTGACGGGTGCCATGTGGAGCAGGAAGTCGTTGAAGGAGAGTCCGGCGCGGGACCCGATCATGATGTTGGGCGGATCGCCGATGAGCGTGGCGGCGCCGCCGATGTTGCAGGCCATCACCTCGGCGATGAGATAGGGAACGACCGGGACGCCGAGCTTCGTGCAGACCGCGATGGTCACGGGGGCGATCAGCAGGACGGTGGTGACGTTGTCCAGCCACGCCGAGAGGAACGCGGTGGCGAGGATCAGGAGCACCATCAGCCGGTAGGGGCGGCCGTGCGAGCGCTTGGCGGCCCAGATCGCGACGAACTCGAAGAGGCCGGTGCGCTTGAGGACGGAGACGATCAGCATCATGCCGAGCAGCAGGAAGATGACGTTCCAGTCGATCCCGGTGTGACCGGAGAAGAAGGCGTGCTCCGTACCGGTCGCCCCGATCAGCAGCATGACGACCGCCCCGCCCAGGGCAGCGGCGACCCGGTGGACCTTCTCGGTGGCGATCAGCACGTACACGGTCGCGAAGACGAGCAGGGCCAACCAGGAGGTGCCACTCATGGCGGGCCGATCCGACGTGCGCCGCGCTGACGCGAAGACGGAGACGGCGACAGAGATGGCGACGAATGCTGTGCCGGGTTCGGGGGCGGGGCAGGGGTCGGATTCGGATTCGGATTCGGCGTCAGGGTCGGATTCGGGGTCGGGTTGGGGGTCGGGTTGGGGGTCGGAGTCGAGGTCAGATTCGGGGTCGGATTGGGGGTCGGGGTCGGAGTCGGGGTCGTCATCGGCGCGGCTCCCTTCGCAGCGAATGCCGCGAGCACCTGCGCCCCACATGGCCCACCCCGAACAGAAGGTGCTCCGAACCCCACCATCGCCTGCCACCCGGGCCCGGCGCATCGGGGCGGACACCCATCTTCGGGCCCCTTGAGGCGCACCTACCGCACCCGGCGCGCCCGAGGAGCCCTCACCGAACCGAGTCGCGCGCTCTCACATATCGGGTGAAGCTCATCAAGCATGCCCTTTCGGGCGGAGAGGACTCGGCAGCCGGTCGGCGGGGCACCAGCCCACTCGGCCACTCACCCTGCCCGCCCCACCCGCCCGGCCCGCGCTCACCCAGGAAGGCCTCCGATGGATCCCCTGCTCACCTCGGAGCAGCTCGCCGAGCTGCGCCGGCCCCGGCCCTACCCCGCCCTCTCCCTGCTGATGCCGACCCACCGGCGCGAACCGGGGAACGCGCAGGATCCGGTGCGACTGCGCAACCTCGTGGCCCAGGCGGAGAAGGCGCTGGAGAACGACCCGGACGTGCCGCGCGAGCGGCGAGGGGAACTCGTCGGCCGGCTGAGGCGAGCCGTCGCCGACATCGACCTGTCCCACGCACAGGACGGCCTGGTGATCTTCGTCGCCGAGGGCGAGGAGCACGTGTGGTCGGTGGCTCGCGAGGTACCCGAACGCGTGGTGCTCGCGGACACCTTCCTCACCCGCAACCTCGTGGCGGCGCAGGCCGCCGAACAGCCGTACTGGGCCCTCGCTGTGGCCGCCGACCGGGTCTCCCTGTGGGACGGCAGCCCCGAGCATGCCGTGGAGCACTCCGGGGACGGGTTCCCGCTGACGCGGAGCCTGGAGGACCCGGACGCGGAGCGCAAGCAGCGCATCGGGGACATGCCGAGCACCTTCCAGGACGAGGCGACCCGCCGGTTCCTGCGCGAGGGGCACGACAAGCTGCGCGCGGTCCTCGCCGACGCGCCCCGCCCGCTGTACGTCCTCGGTTCGGCCGCCGCGCTCGCACTCCTTGAGGAGCTCGGCCCGCTGGGCCCGGGTGCGGTCACGATCCAGCACGGCGGGCTCGCCGACGGGCCGGCCGGCGCCGTCTCCGAGGCCGTGGAGCCGGTCCGCACCGCACGTGAGGCGGCGTCGACGGCCACGATCGCCGCCGAGCTGGAGGCGGCCCGCGGCCGACGGGAGTTCGCGGGCGGACTCGACGAGGTGTGGCAGGCCGTCCAGGAGGGCCGGGTGCGGCTGCTGGCCGTCGAGGAGCACTACCGGACGGTCGTACGGGAACGGGAAGGGCACCTGGAGCCCGCGAGCACCGACCAGCCCGGCGCGCGGGACGACATGGTCGACGAGATCGTCGAGCAGGCCCTGGAGAGGGGCGCCGAGATCCGCTTCGTACCCGACGACGCACTGGCCGGCCAGGGGCACATCGCCGGAGTGCTGCGGTACTGACCGGCCTCCGAAGGGCGCCCGGTCCGGTCCCGAGCGGACCGGACCGGACCCGACGGGACGGACCGGACCCGACGGGACGGACAAATCCCGTGCCGTCCCACGCCGCCCCACGACTCCCCATCACTCCCCTGCCGAACATCAACGTCCCCGACGAAAGAACACGACCGTGAATCCCTCACCCGAGCGTCCCAGCCGTCGCCCGGTCCGTTCCCGCGCCGTGACCGCGGCCGCCGCCGTCGTCCTCGTCGCCTGCGGCGCGGCGGGCGTCGTCGCCTGCGACTCCGGCGGCGACGACACGAGCGGACCGACCTTCAGCGAACGCCCGTCCGCACCGATCATCGAGTCCTTCAGCGGGGCGGCACCCTCCGCGCTCGCCTCCGCGGCCTCCGAGGCGGGCGAGTCCGCCCGCGCGTCCGCCTCGTCGGCCGCAGCGTCCGCGTCCGCCAGAGAGGCCTCGCGCAAGGCGTCGATCGGCACCGAGATCGAACGCTCGCGCCGCGTGGCCGAAGAGGAGCTACAGGACGTGCAGGGCCGGGGGAACGCCCTGGACGAGGTGGCGCTGACCGGCAAACCGCGGACGAACGACGGTGTCACGACCGCCCTCGTCAGCATCACCAACAAGACCCAGGACACCGCCTCGTACGCCGTCCAGGTCGACTTCATCGACTCGGCGGGCAAGGTCGTCGAAACCCAGTTCGTCGGCGAGGAGGATCTCGCTCCCGGCGAGCGCAGACAGCCCCTGGTCATCAGCCGGCAGCCGCCCGAACCCGTCCTCACAGCGAGGCTGACCAAGGCCCAACGGTACTGACAGCCCCCTCACAAGGAGAATGCGCATGTCCGAACTCATCGTGCTCGGCTACGAGGACCGAGCCCTCGCCGACAAAGCGGTGGCCGAGGTGCAGCGGCTGACCAAGGATCACGTGATCGAACTGTCCGGGCTTGCCGTCGTGTCGGTCGACGAGAAGGGCGAGACCCATGTGGACACACCGGCCAGGACCGAGGAGATCGCCCTGTCGGCGACCGCCGGCGCCCTGTGGGGCATGGTCTTCGGCATCCTGATCCTCACCCCCGGGATCGGCGTCGTGGGCGCGGCCGCCGGAGGCCTGATCGGCAAGCTCCAGCAGATGGGCGTCGACAACAAGTTCCGCAAGAACGTCCAGGACCTGCTCCGGCCCGGCTCGATCGCCGTCGTCGTCATGGCCTCGAAGGTCACGGAGGACCGCTTCGCCGCCGCGATGGGCCCCCTCGGCGGAGAGGTGCTCAAGACCTCGCTCTCCGAAGAGGCCGAGCGGGAGCTCGCGGAACAGCTGGCCGGCCCCGAGGCCGCCTGACGCACCGCCGCCTGACGCACGAAGTGGCCGGCTCCCGCCTCGGGGCCCGGCCACTTCGGTGCTTTGCGTCAGAACGCGACCGGGTCGCGGACCAGGGGGCAGGTCATGCAGTGGCCGCCGCCGCGGCCGCGCCCCAGCTCGGCACCGACGATCGTGATGACCTCGATGCCCGCCTTGCGCAGCAGCGTGTTCGTCTGGGTGTTGCGGTCGTACGTGAAGACGACACCCGGCTCCAGGGCGACGGCGTTGTTGCCGCTGTCCCACTGCTGCCGTTCCGAGGCATAGACGTCACCGCCCGTCCCGATCACCCGGAGCTGGGGCAGACCGAGGGCCTTGGCCACCACGTCCACGAACGCGGCACCGCCCTCGTCGGTGATCTCGACGCCCGGCGCCTTGTCGGAAGGGCGCAGGGAGAAGGTGCGCACCGCGTCCATGATCTTCGGGTACAGGGTGACCACGTCGCGGTCCGCGAAGGTGAAGACGGTGTCGAGGTGCATGGCGGAGCGCAGCTTGGGCATGCCGGCGACGACGACGTGCTCGGCCGCGCCGTTGTCGAAGAGGGCCCGGGCGACCTGGGTGATGGCCTGACGGGAGGTGCGCTCGCTCATGCCCATGAGGACGACGCCGTTGCCGACCGGCATGATGTCGCCTCCCTCGAACGTGGCCTGGCCCCACTCCTGTTCGGGGTCGCCCCACCACACGGTGGCGCCCTTGAAGGCCGGGTGGAAGGCGTAGACCGCCTTCATCAGGAGGGTCTCGCCGTGCCGGGCGGGCCAGTACAGCGGGTTGAGGGTGACTCCCCCGTACAGCCAGCAGGTCGTGTCGCGGGTGTAGAGGGTGTTGGGCAGCGGGGGCATCAGGTACTCGCGTGCGCCGACACCCTCCCTGGCGAGCGCCACGTATCCGGAGCGGAAGTCCTCCGGCAGATCGGCGGTGGACAGGCCGCCGACGAGGAACTCGGTGAGCTCGCGCGGGGTGAGGGATTCGAGGTAGGCGCGGGTGTCGTCGACCAGGCCGAGACCGACCTCGTTGGGGACGATCTTCCGGTCGAGGAGCCAGTCCCTCGCCCCGGGGACGGCCATGGTCTCCGCCAGGAGCTGGTGCAGTTCGACGACCTCGACACCCCGCTGGGTCAGCTTGTTGACGAAGTCGGCGTGGTCGCGCTGGGCGTTCTCCACCCACATGACGTCGTCGAAGAGCAGGTCGTCGGAGTTGCCGGGGGTGAGCCGGCGGTGGGCGAGTCCCGGGGAGCAGACGAGCACCTTGCGCAGGCGTCCGACCTCGGAGTGGACGCCGAGGTCGGGGGTACCGCCACCGGTACCGGTCTCGGGGAGGTTCATGAGCAGCCTTTCCGGTGAAGCGACGGGGACGGACGAGGGGCTCGACGTACGGGACGGACGGGGGCCCGGCGGGTCACAGTTCGATCCACCCGACGGCCAGGGCGACGATGCCGACGACGGCCCCGACGACGGAGACGGCGCAGATGACGGCCTCTCTCCCGGAGAACAGGCGCCGGTTCTGTTCCCGGCGGGCCTTGACGAACAGGAAGGTGGCCGGGGCGTAGATGATGAAGGAGACGAGGACGAACTTGAGCCCGGCCGCGAAGAGGAGGAACGCGGTGTAGACGGTCGCGAGGACGGCGAAGACGAGTTCCGCCCGGGTGCTCCGGCCGACGACCTTCTCCTGCCGGGGCCGCAGGGCGATCTTCACGGCGAAGGCCGCGGCCAGCAGGAACGGGATCAGGCTCAGGGAGCTGGTCAGGTCGAGGGCGAAGGTGAACGCGTCGTCGGAGAAGGCCGTGACGATCAGGACGACCTGGCTGAGAGCCGTCGTCATGAGGAGGGCCGGGACGGGTACGTCGTCCCCGCTGGACCGGCCGAGGAAGCGGGGCATGTCCTCGTCCTTGGCGGCGACGAAGAGGACCTCCGCCGCCATGAGGGACCAGGCCAGATAGGCGCCCAGGACGGAGACGATGAGGCCGACGCTCACGAAGACACTGCCCCAGGTGCCGACCGCCGCCTCCAGGACGCCGGCCATGGAGGGCTGGCGGAGCTCGGCGATCTCGCTCATGGGCAGGATGCCGTACGACACGATGGTGACGGAGGCGAAGATCGCGAAGACGCTGAGGAACCCGAGCAGGGTCGCCCGCCCCACGTCTTCCCGGCGCTTGGCGTGCCGGGAGTAGACGCTGGCTCCCTCCACCCCGAGGAACACGAACACGGTGGCCAGCATCGTGCCCCGGACCTGGTTGAAGAGGGAGCCGGCGTAGTCCTCGCCGGCGAAGTTGTCGGCGAAAACGGACGGCTCGAAGCAGAACAGGGCCAGGATGACGAAGACGATGATGGGGACGAGTTTGGCGACGGTCACGATCCTGTTGATCGCCGTCGCCTCCTTCACGCCCCGGCGGATGAGGAGGAAGAAGCCCCACAGTCCGACGGACGAAAGGATGATGGCGAGCGCCGTGTCCCCGTCGCCGAGGGCGGGCGCGATCGCGCCGATCGTCGACATGATGAGGACCCAGTAGGTCACGTTGCCGACGCACGCGCTCGCCCAGTACCCGAAGGCGGAGAAGAAGCCCAGGTACTCCCCGAAGCCGGCCTTGGCGTACGCGTAGACGCCTGCGTCCAGGTCCGGCCGGCGCACGGCGAGGGCCTGGAAGACGAAGGCGAGCATCAGCATGCCCAGGCCCGCCACCGACCAGGCGATCAACGCTCCCGCGACACCGGTCTCCTGCGCGAACCGCCGCGGCAGGGAGAACACGCCGGCCCCCACCATGGAGCCGACGACCATCGCGGTGAGCGTCAGCAGGGTGAGCTTCGCGGTCGGCGCCGTCGGTCCCGCTCCGGCGTCGTGGGTGTCGGCCTGGGCCATGTGGTTCCTCGTCGAAGCACTCGAACCCCGCGGCACCGACCTCGGCCCGCCTCACGATGCCCGAATTTATTAGCTCAACACCGATTTGTCCTGCGGAAGACCCCCGTGCTCGCCCACCCACACCCCGAAGCCCCCTCCCCCTCACCCTGCGGAAAACCGCAGGGTGAGGGGTACGGAGAACACCACCGCACTGAACGGCAACCCTCATACCGGCGCTGAACTGGGATTTCTAAGTTCGAGGAAGGAGAACGGGGCGCCCGCCCCACCCACACCGCCCCCTTGGAGTCCCTCATGAACCTCACGACCATGGCGCTCGCTCAGCAGCCCGCGGACGGCGTCGCCGGCTGGGCCGCCGGCCTCGTCGACACGCTGGGCGGCCCGGGAGCCGGGCTGGCCATCGCCCTGGAGAACCTCTTCCCGCCGCTGCCGAGCGAGGTCATCCTTCCGCTGACCGGCTTCGCCGCCGGCCAGGGCGTACTGAGCCTGACCTCGGCGCTGTTCTGGACGACTCTCGGCTCGGTGGCCGGCGCGGTGGCGCTCTACTGGATCGGAGTGCTCTTCGGCCGCGAGCGGATGCACGCGATCTGGGGGAAGCTGCCCCTGGTGAAGGCCTCGGACCTGGTCAGGACCGAGGAGTGGTTCGCGAAGCACGGCACCAAGGCCGTCTTCCTCGGCAGGATGGTGCCGATCTTCCGGAGCCTGATCTCGGTACCCGCCGGGGTGGAGCGGATGCCGATGCCCTTGTTCATCATGCTCACCACCCTCGGCAGCCTCATCTGGAACAGCGTCCTCGTGATGGCCGGCTACTGGCTGGGCGACCGGTGGGACGTCGTGGAGACCTACGTCGGCGTCCTGTCGAAGGCCGTCCTGGTCCTCGTGGTCGTCGCCTTCGTGGCCTACGTGGCGGTCCGGCTGCGCAGCCGCGGCCAGGCCCAGCACCGGCGCACCTCGTGACCCTCGGCACCCGCCCGGACGGCGCGGCCCCGCTCCCCGTACCGCCCGGGCGATCTTGCCCGGGCGGTACGGGCGAACTAGTCTCGGGCCCCGTGCAGGGGGACTTGGCAGGCAGGGCGCCGGACCGGCCGCGGAAGCATTCCGGCGGAAACGGCCCGGTCGAGAACGAGACCACCACCCGTACGACCACCATCACCACCCCAACCATCCCCTCCTGGCCACGACGCGCCCTGGGGACCCTCGTCGGCTGCGCGACCGCTCTGGCAGGCGCCCTCTACTTCCTCGTCGTCGGCGTGTCCCTCGGGCCGTTCCTGCTCTGGCCGCGCACCCGGGCCGACGCCCTGAGGATCCTGATGGCGGGTACCCGGCGCCTGGTCGCCCTCGAACGGGTCCGACGTTCCGCCTTCTTCGGGGACCTGTTCCCGGAGCACTACAAGGCCTCCGACCAGAAGATCCTGCGCTACCTCGCGATCCGCAGCTACACGGGCCTGCTCTGCGGAGTCGTCATCGGGCTCCTGGTCTTCGGCGCCGTCCTGGCCGGTCTCCTGGTGAGCGGCGCGGTCCGGGGAACCCTCGACCGGTACGAGCTGCTCACGCAGATCCTCCTCGGCGGCGTACTGCTCTTCCTCGACGTCCAGGGCCTGTACTCGCTGGCCGCCCTCGACACCCGTACCGCCCGTGAGTGTTTCGGCCCCTCCGAGCGTGAACTGCTCCAGCGGCGCATCGACGAACTCGCCACCAGCCGGGCCGCGGTCGTCGAGGCCGTGGACGTCGAGCGGCGGCGCATCGAGCGCGATCTGCACGACGGGGTCCAGCAGCGTCTGGTGGCGCTCGCGATGCTGATCGGCCGGGCACGCCGGGGCCGCGACCCCGAGCAGGCCGACGCGCTGCTGCTCCAGGCGCACGAGGAGTCCCGGGGCGTGCTGACCGAACTGCGCGAGGTGGCCTGGCGGGTGTACCCGTCGGCGCTCGACAGCCTCGGGCTCGAAGAGGCGCTCGGCGGGGTCGCCGAGCGGTGCGGCGTTCCGCTGCGGATCCGCTACGACGTCGACGGCCCGCTCCCCCGGCCGACCGAGACCGCCGCCTACTTCGTGGTGTCGGAGGCCGTGACGAACGCGGCTAAACACTCCTCCGCCTCGGCGATCTCCGTGACGGTGACGCTCGACGGGGCGCGGCTCACCGTACGGGTCGAGGACGACGGCACGGGCGGCGCGGACGAGACCGGCAGCGGTCTCACGGGGCTGCGCAGCCGGGTGGCCGCACTCGACGGCGTCCTGCGCGTCCACAGCCCCCTCGGGGGACCGACCACCATCACCGCGGAGCTTCCATGCGCGTAATCCTGGCCGAGGACTCGACCCTGCTGCGCGAAGGCCTGGTCAGGCTGCTCGTCGAGGAGGGCCACGAGGTCCTGGCGGCACTGGGGGACGCGGTGACCCTGCTCAAGGAGGTGGAGGAGCAGCGGCCCGACATCGTCGTCGTCGACATCCGGATGCCCCCGACCCACACGGACGAGGGACTGCGGGCGGCCGTCGAGATCCGGGACCACTTCCCCGAGGTCGGCGTGCTCGTCCTCTCGCAGCACGTCGAACGCAACTACGCCGCCCAACTGCTCGCCTCCAACGCGGACCGGGTCGGCTACCTCCTCAAGGACCGGGTGGCGCAGGTCGAGGAGTTCCTGGACGCCCTCGAACGGATCCACGCCGGCGGGGCGGCGATCGACCCGGAGGTCGTACGCCAACTGGTCGTCCGCACCACCCACGGCGACCCCCTGACCCGCCTGACCCCCCGCGAGCGCACGGTCCTGGAGGCCCTGGCCCAGGGCCTCACGAACACGGCCATCGCCCAGAAGCTGCACATCTCGCTGAGCGCGGTGGAGAAGAACCTCAACACGGTCTTCGACAAACTGGACCTGTCCCGCACCACCGGCTACAGCCGCCGCATCCTGGCAGTACTCCGCTACCTGGAGTCCTAGGGCGTGTTGCGAAAGTAGCGCCGGCCGCCCGAAGGGCGGGCCCGACGGCGTCTGGTGCGTGCGATCGCAAGGCGGAGGGTCGCCCCGATACGGGATGTATCGGGGTGATCCCGACAACGCGGCGAGCGTGCGTGCCAGGCGCCGTCGGGCAGGCGGGACTTTCGCAACACGCCCTAGCCCGCCATCGACGGAACGGGCCGTCCCAGCCGCCGACGGCGACGAGGCACGCCCCGCGTCACCCGGAAACCCCAGGTCAGGCGTCCTTCTTCACCGGCTCCAGAATCGCCACGCACTCGACGTGGTGCGTCATCGGGAAGAGGTCGAAGGCTCGCAGGGTGCGGACCTTGTAGCCGTGGGCGGCGAAGTAGGAGATGTCGCGGGCCAGGGCTGCCGGGTCGCAGGCGACGTAGGCGATGCGGCGGGCGCCGAGGCTTGCGAGGTGGGTGACGGTCTGCTTGCCGGCGCCGGCGCGGGGCGGGTCCAGGACGATGAGGTCGACGTCCGTGATGCCCGTGCGCGGGAGGACGGACTCGACCTTGCCCTGTTCGATGCGGACGCGGGGGAAGCCGGCCAGGTTGTGGCGGGCGTCCTCGACGGCGCGCTTGCCGGACTCGATGCCGAGGACCGCGCCCTGCTCGCCGACGCGGTCCGCGAGGGCGCCGGCGAAGAGGCCGACGCCGCAGTAGAGGTCCAGGGCGGTGTCGCCCTTGCGCGGGAGGAGGCCCTGCATGACGGCCTTCATCAGGGTGTCGGCGGCCTTCGGGTGGACCTGCCAGAAGCCGCCGCTGCCGACGCGGTGGGTGCGCTCGTCGGCGCGCTCGCGGACGAAGGCGCGGCCGTGGACGCGGTGGACGCCGCCGTCCTTCTCGTCGACGCGCATGACGGAGACGGGCTTGTCGAGCTCGACGAGCGGGAGGCGGGCGCCGGGGCGGGGGGTGAGGATGACCTGGCGGTCGTTCGAGCCGGAGGCGGCGATCGCCTCGACCGAGGCCATGCCCTCCCAGGTGCGCTTCTCGATGCCGAGCTCCGAGACGCCCGGGGCGGCGATCATGCAGTGGTCGATGATCTCGACCTCGTGCGAGCGGTGGCGACGCAGGCCCGCGTGGCCCTCGGCGTCGACCGCGTACTGGACGCGGGTGCGCCACTGCGGGACCTCGCCGGCGGGAACCTTGTCGCCCTCGGCGGGCATGACGGTGCCGTCCCAGCCGGCCTCCTCGGGGGTGAGGCCCGCGAGGCGGAGGAGCTGCTCGGCGATGACCTCGCCCTTGAGGCGGCGCTGGGCACCGGGCTTGGCGTGCTGCCAGTCGCAGCCGCCGCACCTGCCGGGGCCCGCGAAGGGGCACGGGGCCTCGACGCGGTCCTTGGAGGCTTCGAGGATCGTGACCGCGTCGGCGCGCAGGAAGCGGGAGGTCTCCTCGCCCTCGGTGACGCGGGCGACGACCTTCTCGCCGGGCAGCGCGTGGCGCACGAAGAGGACGCGGCCGGCGTCCGTACGGGCGATGCAGTGGCCTCCGTGGGCGACCGGACCGACCTCTACCTCGTACTCTTCCCCGACCAACGACGAAACAGGGGTGTTCTGCATGGCGGGGGGACTCCAAGAGGAAGTGACGGTGGGCCGCCGTTCGTGACAGTTCGGACGGCAGCCCACCAGTCTAGTTGTTCTTTACCGGTTGTTCTTCGCGGCCGGTTCCTTCTGGCCCTTCTCCACCGGGCCGCGGCGGACCGAGCCCGGCGCGTTCCACTCCTGGCGCTTCCGGGCCCGCTTCTTCGCGGCCTCGGAGGACTGGAGCTGGTACGGCACCGAGGTGACCATGACACCGGGGGTGAAGAGCAGCCTGCCCTTGAGGCGGAGCGCGGACTGGTTGTGGAGCAGGTGCTCGTACCAGTGGCCGACGACGTACTCGGGGATGTAGACGGAGACGACGTCGCGCGGGCTCTCGCGGCGGAGGCTCTTCACGTACTCGATCACCGGCCGGGTGATCTCGCGGTACGGGGAGTCGAGGATCTTGAGCGGGACGTTGATGCCGCGCCGCTCCCACTCCTCCTTGAGGGCCTTCACCTCGGCCGGGTCGACGTTGACGGTCAGCGCCTCCAGCTCGTTCGCGTGCATGAGCTTGGCGTAGGCCAGGGCGCGCAGGGTGGGCTTGTGGAGCTTGGAGACGAGGACGATGGAGCGGACGCGGGAGGGGCGCACGTACTCGTCGGGCCGTTCCTCCGCGGCGGCGATCTCGGCGCCGACCGAGTCGTAGTGCCGCCTGATCGCGGTCATCGTCCCGTAGAAGATCACCATGCCGAGCAGGGCGACCCAGGCGCCGTGGGTGAACTTGGTGGCGAGGACGACGACGAGGACGAGGCCGGTGAAGAAGGCGCCGAAGGCGTTGATCGCGCGGGAGCGGATCATGTGGCGGCGCTTGGCGGGGTCCCTCTCGGTCTTCAGGTGCCGGTTCCAGTGCCGGACCATGCCGATCTGGCTGAGGGTGAAGGAGACGAAGACGCCGACGATGTACAGCTGGATCAGCTTGGTCGAGTCGGCCCCGTACATCCAGACCAGGAGGGCGGCGGCGCCGGCGAGGAGCACGATGCCGTTGGAGAAGGCGAGGCGGTCGCCGCGGGTGTGCAGCTGGCGCGGCAGGTACCGGTCCTGGGCGAGGATCGAGCCGAGGAGCGGGAAGCCGTTGTACGCGGTGTTGGCGGCCAGGAAGAGGACGAGCGCGGTGGCGGCGGCCAGGACCACGAAGAAGAACGTTCCGTCGCCGAAGACGGCGGCGGCGACCTGGGAGATGACCGGGTCCTGGACGTAGCTCTCGCCGACCGGCACTCCGTTGTGGAGGAGGTCCTGGGCGGGCTT
>NZ_JBIBVC010000016.1:0-213525 GCF_043080005.1 Streptomyces sp. NPDC015130
CTAGCTCCCCCGGCTGTTGTGGGCACAGGGGGGGGTATTTGGCCCGGGGGGCCGCGGCCCGGGGGGCCCCCCCCCCCCCCCCCCCCCCGGGGGGGGGGGGGGCCCCCCCCCCCCCCCGCCCCGCCCCGCTCCGGACACGGATCGCACACGATCCCCGATCCCCGGAGCGTCCCCCGGCGGCCGGACGGGCGGGGTACCCGGGGCACCCCGCCCGTTCCAGCCGCCGGAAGCCGCCCCGCCCGCCGGCCACATGCCCCGCCTGCCTGCTGTACGTCGCCCCGCCCGCCGGCCACATGCCCCGCCTGCCTGCTGTACGCCGCCCCGCCCGCCGGCCACATGCCCGGCCCGCCCGCCGGACGGCCGCCTCACCCGCCGGCCACAGGTACCGCCCCCCACCCCCTCCGGATCCACCCCCACGCCCCGGGCGGGACGCCCAGGGGGACAGCCCACCCTCCGATCATGGGAGACTCGCCCCCATGAACGGCAAGGCGACGACGACCCGGACACGGCTCGACAGGGGGCGCAGCGCGCTCGGCCCCGCACTGGAGCTCGTGCACACCGGAAGGGCACCGACCCGGGCCGTCCTCACCGCCGAGCTCGGTGTCACCCGGGCCACCGCCGGCGCGGTCGCCGCCGAGCTGGAGGCCCTCGGCCTCATCCGCGTCGACTCCAACCCCGGTGCCGCCGCCGGTTCCCAGGGGCGCCCCTCCCACCGGCTCGCCGTCGACGAGAAGGGCCCCGTCGCCCTCGCCGCCCAGGTGCACGCGGACGGCTTCCGGGCCGCGCTCGTCGGCCTCGGCGGCACCATCGTCGCCACCGCCCCCGGCTGCGTCACCGTCTCCGCCGACCCGGCCCAGGTCCTCGGCGCCGTCGTCGACGCGGGAGCCGCGCTGCTCCGGGAGAGCGGCCGCCGCTGCGTCGGCGCCGGACTGGCCGCGCCCTCCGCCGTGGCCGAGCCCGAGGGCACCGCGCTGAACCCGCTCCACCTCGCCTGGCCCGCCGGCGCCCCGGTCCGGGAGATCTTCGCCGAGCGCGTACGGGCCGCCGGCATCGAGGGCCCCGCCTTCACCGGCAACGACGTCAACCTCGCCGCCCTCGCCGAGCACCGGCACGGCGCCGGGCGCGGCGCCCGCGACCTCCTCTGCGTGGCCACCGGCCACCGCGGTGTCGGCGGTGCGCTCGTCCTCGACGGGCGCCTGCACACCGGCAGTGCGGGCCTCGCCCTGGAGGTCGGCCACCTGACGGTCAATCCGGAGGGGCGCCCCTGTCACTGCGGCAGCCGCGGCTGCCTCGACGTCGAGACCGACCCGCTCGCCTTCCTCACGGTCGCGGGCCGGGACCCCGGGCCCGAGGTCTCCCTGCTCCAGCAGGCCCGCGACCTGCTGAGGACCAGCCGGGACGACCCGGGCGTCCGCGTGGCCGTCGGGGAGCTGATCGACCGTCTCGGCCTCGGCCTCGCCGGGCTGGTGAACATCCTCAACCCGGACCGGATCATCCTCGGCGGCCTCCACCGCGAGCTCCTCGACGCCGATCCCGAGCGCCTCCGCGCGGTCGTCGCCGACCGCAGCCTGTGGGGCCGCAGCGGCGGCGTCCCGATCCTGCCGTGCACCCTGGACCACAACAGCCTGGTGGGCGCCGCCGAGCTGGCCTGGCAGCCGGTGCTCGACGACCCGCTGGCGGCGCTCGGCCGGGAGTCCGTCTGAGCGAACCGGCCTCCGGGCGGCGCCCTCCCGGCGCGTCCCGGTCCGGCGGCCGAAAACCGGTCGCGCGGCGGAAAACCGGTGGGCGGCCGACCTCGTACCGCGTAGCGTTCGGCATCATGATCACTTCCGACTCCGGTCTCCCCCCGCGCCTCGGCAGCCTCACCTTCCACGGGCCCCTCTCCGAGGCCCGTGCCACCCGCATGATCGAGCGGCTCGCCGCCGAGGCTCCCGCGGACGTCCTCGACATCGGCTGCGGCTGGGGCGAGCTGCTCCTGCGCGTGCTGGAGAGCGCCCCGGGTGCCAAGGGGATCGGCGTCGACATCAACGCCGAGGACCTGGCCCGCGGCCGGGCGCTCGCCGAGGAGCGCGGTCTCGCCGACCGCGCGCTCTTCGTCGAGGAGTCGGCCCGCGGCACCGACCGTGGACCCGTCGACGCGATCCTCTGCCTCGGTTCGAGCCAGGCGCTCTGCGACCCCGAGCTGCCGCACGACCCCGCCGCCGCCCTCCGCGAACTGCGCCGGCTGGTCCGGCCCGGCGGCCGGGTCGTGCTGGGCGAGGGCTTCTGGGAGCGCACGCCGACGGACGAGGAGCTGGCCGCGATGTGGCCCGGCGCGAGCGCCGGCGACCACTTCTCCCTCGGCGCCCTGGTGGACCTCGCGATCGATGCGGGCTTCCGGCCCGCGTGGATCGAGACCGCGAGCGCCGACGAGTGGGAGGACTTCGAGTCCGGCTACCGGTACGACACCGAGGTCTGGCTCGCGGCCAACCCCGGCCACCCGCTCGCCGCGGAGACCCGCGAGCGCGCCGACCGCCAGCGCTCGACCTGGCTGAACGGCTACCGCGGGGTCCTCGGCATCGCGTACCTCACGCTCGTCGCCGTGGCCTGAGGCCGCGTCACCACAGGCGCCGTCCGGCCCCCAGCACTCCACGGCCCGGGGCCGAGAGGTGCAGGACCCGGAAGCGCTCGCCCTCGTCGGCGGGCGCTTCCGCGCCGGCCCACAGGGTGAAGGCGAGCAGCTCCCAGTGGCGCGGATCCACGGCCAGGGCCGAGGCGACCACCCCGTCCCGGCGCGCCTCCCGCGCGTGCCGGGCCACCGCCTCCGCCACGGCCTCGCCCGGCGGCACCGTCTCGCCGAGCGGCGTCCTGCGGCGCGTCGCTGCGAGCGGAGCCGACGCGGCCGCCGGCCCCTCCTCGTACGCGAGGCCCGTCCAGTGCTGCACCACCGGCCGACCGAAGTCCTGCACGATGCCCTGGAACCCGGGTCCCCAGAGGAAGCTGTTCATGCCCTCGGGGGTGGCCCAGAGATAGAACGGCGCGTACTGGTTGACCGGCGATCCGGCCTCCCGCTCCCGGATCAGATAGGCCTTCAGCCCGAGCCCGGGGAAGGCGTCGAGGAGATGGCCCCGCGTCGCGACCCGCTCGCGGACGATTCCCATGTCGTAGTCGGCGGGCAGGGTGATCTCGTACTGCATCGCGTGCACGGAACGGCCTTTCGGAGCGGGGGTCAGGGAGCGGACAGCAGCGAGAGCAGGCCGCGTACGGCGCTGTCGAACGGCGCGCGCGAGCCCGTGGCGCGGGCCAGGACGTAGCCGCCCTGGAGGGTCGCGACGACGCTCGCCGCGATCTCCTCGGGATCGAGGCCGCTCCTCAACTCGCCGCTGTCCAGGCCCTCCTGGATCACCTCGGCGATCCGGCCGCGCAGCCGGCCGAGCGCCTCCTCGACGGGCGCGCGCAGTACGGGGTCCGCGATCACCTCCGGGTCCATGGTCAGCCGCCCCACCGGGCAGCCGCGCAGGACCTCGCGCTCGCGCAGCAGGTACGCCTCGATCCGGGCGTACGCCGAGCCCTCGCCGCCCAGCACGGCCTCGGCCGCCGCGCCCGTCTCCTCGGCCGTGCGCCGGATCGCCGCGAGCGCCAGGTCCTGCTTCCCGGCGAAGTGGTGGTACATGCTGCCCTGGCCCGCGCCCGCCGCCTGCTGCACGGCCTTGGGGCTGGTGCCCACGTAACCGCGCTCCCACAGCAGCTCGCGGGTGGCCTCGACGAGCCGCTCGGACGTGGTCTTCGGAGTGCTCATGACCGCACTGTACATACCAGTAGGTACAGAGTGGAAGATCCCCGCACCCGCCCGCCGTACTCCCGCTGTCGTACACGCGAAGCCGCTGCCCGTACGACGCCCCGGACCCCCTCCCGGGGCGAGTCTCGAACCACGGACACACCACCACCGCGCACCGAGGAGCTGAACCCTCATGAACACCCTCGCCCACGCGGGCCCCGGCCCGTGGATCCTTCTCTTCCCCCTCTTCTGGGCCGCCGTCGTCGTCGGGATCGTCACCCTCGCCCGCCGCGCCGGACGGCTCCCGGGACGCGGCGGGCGCCCGTACCGGGACGGCCGCCCCGACGAGCACTCGCCGATCGCCCTGCTCGGCCACCGGTTCGCCGCAGGGGAGATCGACGAGGACGAGTACTGGCGCCGGCTCACCGTCCTGGAGGAGCAGTTCGGCCGCAGCGCGACCGGCAAGGAGCGCCGGGCATGACCACCGCCACCCACGCCCCCGCGGGGTACGCCGAAGCGCCCTGGTCCTCGACGCCGTCAAGGTCCACGGGCGCGGCGACACCGAGGTCAGGGATCTCGACTTGGAGCGGTGCCGGCCGGGGCCGTGCCCTGACCGTGACCGACCCGGCCGCGCTCGCCCGCACCCCCGGCCTCGGGGAGGTACGGGGCTCGCTCGCCGCACTCGGTACGGCGGCCTCGTCGCCGCCGTGGCGGCCCGGCGTCCGGCGCGCCGCGCCGCGCGGCCTGCCTGGAGATCCTCCGGGCCATCGCCCAGGAGTGACCGGGGCACGCCCCGGCGGAGTCAGCCCGGGTGGCCGGCGAGGACCGGGAACGGGTCGTACTCCGAGTACGCGCGCTCGGTCGGCGGGACGTGCACGAGGCGGACGCACTCCTCGACCGGCGGGGCGGACGGCGGCGCCGAGAGGGTGAACCAGACGACCTTGCCGTCGGCGCCGCACGGACGGACGCCCCAACTCTCGCTGACGGCGCCGACGATGGCGAGGCCCCGGCCGGAGGTGGCGAGCCCTTCGAACTCGTCGGCCCCGTCGCCGTACGCGGCCTCGTCCACCTCGTCGAGGGGGCCGGCCTGCGGTATTCGGGGATCGTGGTCCCTGACCGACACGGTCAGCCGGTCGAGCAGCAGCTCGATCTCGACCGTGCACCGCTTGTCCGGCTGCGCGTGCCGGTGGACGTTGGTCAACAGCTCGGTCACCCCGAGCACGGCATGGTCGACCAGGGTGTCGAGATGCCACTGGCGCAGATGTGCGGAGACAATCTTGCGGACCTGACCGATCCGCGACGGCAGGGCATGGAGCTCCACCGCGTAATACCTGCTCGGCTCGCTGATCACGGCTGCGACTCCCCGAAGTAGTCCGGAAGAAGACGAAGATTCGGATCTCACATGCGGTACTGCGGCACTGCGGTACAGAGGTGCACCGACCCACCGGACGAGGACCGTCGCGTGACGTCACCACCGGTGGACCCTCGGTGAGGTGGTTCCAGCGTGAGCCAGCGGTGACCGCCCCGCAACTCGCGGCGAGCCGTGGCAGGTCAGCGCCCCGCGGCCCGCTTCAGCGCCGCGAGGAAGCGCCCCGACTCCGCGGTCCCGTCCCCGCCGCGCCCGTCCTCGTCCCCGTGGTGCAGGGTCAGCCGGTACCGGGTCCCGTTCACCGTCGCCACCGTCTCGTCGGCCTTGGCGAACCACGGCCGCCCGGCCCGCACGGCGGTCACCGGCGCGCTGTCGATCTCGCTGCCGTAGCTCGTGAGCAGCGCGAGCCGGCCGTCCTCGATCCGTACCTCTCCGGCGCGGGTCAGGGAGCGCGGCCAGCGTGCGATCCGTACACCCCTCGCGCTGAACTCGGGTTCCGACATGCCGTCCGCCCCTTTCACCCGGTTGCCGTCACCAGTGTGCCGGGCTGTCCGCGAACGCACCAGTAGCCTCCCCACAAGGGATGCCTATGGAACGTCAAAGGGAACGTTTGCCCAGGTGGGAGGGGTATTGTCGAACTCGCGAAGCAGTGGCAGTGAACGAGGAGCGGTACGGATGAGCACCACCGAGAACAGTGTGAACGCCGCGCCGGCGACCGTGGACGTCGACCGCAGTGACGCGGCCTACCGGGCCTGGCTGAAGGAAGCCGTCCGCAAGGTCCAGGCCGACGCCAACCGCTCCGCCGACACCCATCTGCTGCGCTTCCCGCTCCCCGAGAAGTGGGGCATCGACCTCTACCTCAAGGACGAGTCGACCCACCCCACCGGCAGCCTGAAGCACCGGCTCGCCCGCTCCCTGTTCCTCTACGGGCTCTGCAACGGCTGGATCCGGCCGGGCAAGCCCGTCATCGAGGCCTCCAGCGGTTCGACCGCCGTCTCCGAGGCGTACTTCGCGAAGCTCGTCGGCGTCCCCTTCATCGCCGTCATGCCCCGCACGACCAGCCCCGAGAAGTGCCGGCTCATCGAGTTCCACGGCGGCGAGTGCCACTTCGTCGACGACTCGCGGACCATGTACGAGGAGTCCGCCGCCCTCGCCGCGCGCACCGGCGGCCACTACATGGACCAGTTCACCTACGCCGAGCGGGCCACCGACTGGCGCGGCAACAACAACATCGCCGAGTCGATCTACCAGCAGCTGAGGCTGGAGCGCTACCCGGAGCCCGCCTGGATCGTGGCCACCGCCGGCACCGGCGGCACCTCGGCGACCATCGCGCGCTACGTCCACTACATGCAGCACGACACCAGGATCTGCGTCGCCGACCCGGAGAACTCCTGTTTCTTCGACGGCTGGACCCACAACGACCCGGGCGCGACGGCCGACTGCGGCTCGCGCATCGAGGGCATCGGCCGCCCCCGCATGGAGCCGAGCTTCGTGCCCGGCGCGATCGACCGCATGATGAAGGTCCCCGACGCCGCGAGCATCGCCGCCGTCCGCGCCCTGGAGACCGCCATCGGGCGCAAGGCCGGCGGCTCCACCGGCACCGGCCTGTGGAGCGCCTTCAAGATCGTGGCCGAGATGGTCCGGCAGGAGCGCACCGGCAGCGTCGTCACCCTGATCTGCGACCCCGGCGACCGCTACCTCGACAAGTACTACTCCGATGCCTGGCTGGCCGCCCAGGGTCTGGACATCGCCCCGTACAGCGCCGCTATCGAGCGGTTCCTGGAGACGGGGGTCTGGCCGGAGTGAGCCGCTGGTCCAGGCGGCGCGCCGCGCCCTGGAACGACAGTCCGAGGCCGGGGCGGGCGAGACGGAACCCCAGCCGTATCGCCGCCGGGCCGTCGACGGCCATGGTCCACCGCAGCCGGGTGCCCCGCCCGGCGGGGAAGAGTGTCCATTCCTCCGCCATCGCCGTGATGCCGGGCGCGTTCGTGAGGTCCACCCGGTAGCCGTACCGGGTGTCGGGCTCGGTGGCGAGGATCGTCTCCTCGAAGACGATCCCCCCGCGCAGCCGGACGGTCCGCCCGGCCCCGTCCCCCGTCGGGACGGCGGAGGAGACGGCGGTGAACCAGGCGGGCATGCTGCCCACTTCGACGGCCAGCGACCGGTAGACGGCCGCCGGCGGTGCGGCCAGGTTCGCCGAGTGGACGAGACGGACGGGCGCGGTTGCGGTGAAGTCGAGCTCCACCGGCCTCAGTCGGCGTGCCATGGACCGGACCTCCCAGGACGGACGCGGAAATGAACCCTAGCTGACAGGATGTCAATGGCACAGGGGCCCGACGACCCCCGTCCATGATGGACTCCGCAAGGATCTTGCCACGTCGGAAGGGGAACTCCCTTGTCCATCAAGCCCACCGCGTCCCGCACGCCCACCACTGCGCCACACCGGTCCCGCCGCACCGTGCTCACGCTCGGCGCCGGCACCGCGCTCGCCTCCCTCCTTCCGCTCGCGGGGACGGCACACGCCTCGACAAGCCGTATCACCGGCCGACTCCGAGAACTGGAGCAGGAACACTCCGCGCGATTGGGCGTGTTCGCACACGACGTCCGCACCGGCCGGTCGGTGGCGTACCGCGCCGACGAACGCTTTCCGATGTGCTCGGTCTTCAAGACCCTGGCCGCCGCGGCCGTCCTCCGCGACCTCGACCACGACGGCTCCTTCCTGGCGAAGCGCATCCGGTACACGGCGGCGGACGTCGAACGGTCGGGCTTCTCGCCGAGGACCGGGCTCCCCGAGAACCTCGCCGCCGGGATGACCGTCGCCGGACTCTGCGACGCGACCCTCCGCCACAGCGACAACACCGCTGCGAACCTGCTGCTGCGGGAGCTGGGCGGGCCCACCGCCGTCACCCGGTTCGCCCGGTCGATCGGGGACGGCGTCACCCGGCTGGACCGCTGGGAGCCCGAGCTGAACTCCGGTGAGCCCTGGCGCGACACCGACGTCACCACCCCCCGTGCCATCGGCCGGACCTACGGGCGCCTCGTCCTCGGCGCCGCGCTGACGCTCCGGGACCGCGACCGGCTGACCGGCTGGATGCTCGCCAACACCACCAGCGGCGAACGATTCCGCAAGGGGCTGCCCGCCGACTGGATCCTCGCCGACAAGACCGGCGGCGGGCGGTACGGCGGCAACAACGACGTGGGGGTCGCCTGGCCGCCGGCCGGCGGTCCGGTCCTGCTGGCCGTCCTGACGGCCAAGCCCGAGGAGGACGCGGAGGCGGACAACCCGCTCGTGGCCGGGGCGGCGGCCCTGGTGGCGGCGGAACTCCGCCCGTAGGACGACGACAGGACCTAGAGGCGGAGCAGGCCGTCCAGTGCCCGGCCGAACAGGAACCGTCCCGCGCGGGCCAGGAGGGGGTCGAAGGCGCGCGGGAGGCCGCGTACCGCGAGCTCCTCCGTCCACTCCACCCGGCAGCCGCCGCCCGGGGCAGCCGTCACCGCTACCTCCGCCCAACCCAGCACGACCCGGCCGGACTTGTGGAGCCGGCACACGCCCGGTCGGCCGTCCGACGGGGGCTCCCAGCGCACGACCTCCATCGGGTCGTCGAAGGACAGCCGGCCCAGCCCGGTCCGCGCCGTGAACCGCGTCCCCGGCCCGTTCGGGCCGGGCGTCAGGACCTTCGTCCGGGTCAGCGGCACCTGGCGGCCGTGTGCCGGCCAGTCCGTCAGCCGCTGCCACACCTCGGGCGGCGGCAGCGGGACGGTCCGCTCGACCCGGAAGAGGGTCACGCGGGCTCCTCGCCCGCCACCACGAGACCGGGCAGGTGCTCGGTGACCTCGCCCCGCACGCTCTCGCCCAGACCGCGGTCCGTCACCCAGGTGTCCACCTCGCCCAGGTCGGCGAAGGAACTCAGGCCCACCGTCCCCCACTTGGTGTGGTCGGCGACGACCACCACCCGGCGCGCCGACCGCATCAGGCACCGGTTGGTCTCCGCCTCCGCGAGGTTCGGGGTCGACAGGCCGGCCTCGACCGAGATGCCGTGCACACCGAGGAAGAGCAGGTCGAAGTGGAGCGAGCGGATCGCGCGGTCCGCCACCGCACCGACCAGCGCGTCGGACGGGGTGCGCACCCCGCCCGTCAGGACGACGGTCGGCGCCCCGCGCCGCACCTCGCCCGTGCCGCCGGTCAGTTGCGCCTCGTGGAACACGT
The DNA here is from genome assembly GCF_043080005.1 of Streptomyces sp. NPDC015130. NCBI lineage: Bacteria > Bacillati > Actinomycetota > Actinomycetes > Kitasatosporales > Streptomycetaceae > Streptomyces > Streptomyces sp. NPDC015130. The sequence continues at coordinate 9,334 of NZ_JBIBVC010000016.1, forward strand.
CCGCGACCCGCACCGAGTTCGTCACCACCGTCAGGTCCGGTACGTCGAGCAGCTGCCGGGCCAGCGCGTACGTCGTCGTCCCGCCGGACAGGGCGATCGCCGTGCCCGGCGCGACCAGCGCCGCCGCGGTCCGCGCGATCTCGTCCTTGGCGCTGGGTTCGAGCACCGACTTGGCCTCGAAGCCCGGCTCGTGGGTGCTCGCCTCGACCACCGGAACGGCCCCGCCGTGCACCTTCGCCAGCATGCCCTGCCGGGCGAGCGCGTCCAGGTCGCGGCGGATCGTCATGTCCGAGACGTTCAGCCGGCGGGTCAGTTCGTTGACCCGTACACCACCGCGCCGCCGCACCTCGTCGAGGATCAGGGCGCGCCGCTGCTCCGCGAGGAGGTTCTGGTTGTCAGTCACCGCCGGGGCCGGTCCTTCCGCAGGGGACGAGGGGATCAGTGTCGGATTCGGTGAGAGACCGTGCGCGGGCGCACGGACGTCAGCGATCCTGTTTCCGACGTCGCATCCTCCCACTCAGAGAGGAAGTCCCCTAAGTGTCCCCTGCCACACCCGCCCCGGAGACCGGGGGAGCGGCGCTCGAACTCCTCGTCCACGGAGTCGGCGGAGCCACCCCGCAGTCCATGCTCGACGACCCCAGGACGGTACGTGTCACCGGTGACGCGACCGCCGCCGTGTACCGGCGGACCGAGGACCTCGACGCCGAGAAGCACCCGGAGAGGTATGCCGCGGGGCCGGTGCCGGAGGCGTACTGCTGGTCCAACCTCACCTCGGGCGACGGAACCCGCGCCTTATGGCTGCTGCTCCTGCCGTTCATGGTGGCCAACCTGGCCCACTGGATGCGTCCGCCCGCCCAGGGCATGCCGGGGCTCGTCCGGCTGTACGGGGTCCTCGTCCGGCTCGTCGCCCTCACCCTCACCGTGCTCCTCACCGCCGCGGCCTGCGAGGTCGCGCTCGATCTGACGGCATGGCAGTGCGCGGGCGCCGCGGCCTGTTCCGACGCGTACTCCTGGCTCGGCTTCCTCGCCGCCGACCGGGGCGGGTGGTGGTCGACGCCCGGGCGCCGGCTCGCCCTCGCCGCGCTGGTGCCGACGGCGCTCGTCGGGCTCCTCTGGTACCTCTCCAACCGGACCTGGAGCGCGTACGAGGCCCAGCGCCCGCCCACCGGCCACGACGCCCCCGCGCCCGAGACGGCCCCGGCAGGACCCGCCCCGGCCGGACCCGCCCTGGCCGGACCCGCCCCGGCAGGGCTCGCGGACGACCGGACCGCGCCCACCCCGCACGGGCTCATCCCCACCCAGGGAGGGCCCGGGTCCGCCCCGGACGCGGCGGGGGCCACGCCGGCGGCTCCCGCGCCCCACCCCGTCGTGCTCCGCCCCGCGCTCGGGCGCCCCGGCTTCTGGTACGGGCGGCGACTCGTCGCCCGGCTCCGGGGCGCGCACACCGCCGCCGGGTTCCTCACCGTCGCCGCGGCCCTCACCACCGCGACCTCCCGCCACGACACGGGGGCCCGCGCGGCCCTCGGCCTCGCCCTCCAGGCCGTCCTGGCCGGCCTCGGCGCCGTCGTCCTCTGGGTCGTCTGCCGACGGGGCCGCAGCGAGCGCCGCGTCGACCTGCGCGTCGAGCGCGCCCTCGTCTCAGGGCTGCCCGCCGCCGCGCTCGGCGTGCTCGTCCTCACCGCCCTGCACGCCGGCTGGTCCCGCCCCGGCTGGGTCTCCACCGGCACCCTCCCCGGAGACGCCGCCTTCGGCGCCCTCACCCTCGCCCAGGGCGCCCTCGTCGTCGCCCTCGGGGTCGTCGCCCTGCTCCTCCAGCGGCCCCGCCGGGACCCGCGCACCGCGCTGCGCGGCCTCGGCGGCCCCGCCGTCGCCATGCTCGCCTGCGCCCTCGCCGGCGTCATGTCCGGAGGCGTCGCCCAGCGCGTCGCCGACTGGCTCGACGGCCCGGGGGCGGGCCACGGGCCCCGGATCGGCCCGCCCGTCCTGCTCAGCTGGCAGGCTTCCGTGATCCCCGTCCTGCTCCTGATGCTGCTCGCGCCCGCCGCCCTCCTCGCCGTACGGACCGTGCTCGACGCCCGGCGGCTGCGGCCCGCCGTCGAGGCCGACTACGACGCCGAGGACGAACCGGACCCGGTCCGCACCGGACAGATCGCCGCCGGCCGGGCCCGCGCCGGCCTCACCGACTCCGCGCCCGTCCTCGTCGGCGTCGTCTCCGGAGCGACCCTGCTCCTCGGGGCCGCCTCCGTCGCCGGCGCCTGGGCCAGCGGAAACGTCCCCGGCCGGGCCTTCGACGGCGCCCACCCCGCCATCGCCTCCGCCGCCTCCGCCGCCCAGGCCCTCGGCTCCTGGATGATCGGCTTCGGCTTCCTGCTCTTCGTCACCTGGGGCCGCCGCGCCTACAAGGACGCCTCGGCCCGCCGCACCATCGGCATCCTCTGGGACGTCGGCACCTTCTGGCCGCGCGCCGCCCACCCCTTCGCCCCGCCCTGCTACGCCGAACGGGCCGTCCCCGACCTCACCTGGCGCATGAGCTCCTGGACCCGCCGCACCGGCGGCCGGCTCGTCATCTCCGGACACTCCCAGGGCAGCGTCCTCGCCGCGGCCGCCGTCTGGCAGCTGCCGCCCGCCACCCGCGGCCGGGTCGCGCTGCTCACCTACGGCTCACCCCTGGAGCGGCTCTACGGACGCTGGTTCCCCGCCTACTTCGGCCCCGAGGCGCTCCGGGCCCTCCACCGCACGGTCCACTGCTGGAGCAACCTCCACCGCGCCACCGACCCGATCGGCGGCCCCGTCCGCGTACCCGCCGAGGCGGACCGGCCGGCCGTGGACGCGGAGGTGCTCCTCGACCCCGTCGCGTACGGCCGCACGCGCGAACACCCGCTGCCGGAACCGATCCTGGGCCACTCCGACTACCAGGCCGACCCGGAGTTCGCCCGGCGGCGCTCCGCCCTCCTCGACCGGCTGCCGTCCGCCGTCCCCCGCCGGCGCGACCCGGACGGGCCGGGCCTTCAGGGGAGTTCGGGCAGGTCCTCCGGGTAGAGCAGGGTCAGGTCGTCCGTGCTCGGCTCGGCGAGCGCGGCGACCCGGCCCGCGTGCCGCTCCACCATCGACTCGAAGGTCTGCCGCGCCGTCCGGCCGTTGCCGAAGGCCGGGCCCTTCGGCAGCTTCGTGAAGTACGTGAGGAGCGCCTCGTCCGTGCCCGGCACGAGCCGGTACTCGTGCTCGTCGGCCTGCTGGCCCACGATCCGCAGGAGCTCCTCCGGTTCGTAGTCGCCGAAGCTGATGGTCCGTGAGAAGCGGGACGCCACACCGGGGTTGACCGTGAGGAAGCGCTCCATCTCGGCCGTGTACCCGGCGACGATGACGACCACCGCGTCCCGGTGGTCCTCCATCAGCTTCACGAGCGTGTCGATCGCCTCCCGGCCGAAGTCCCGGCCGGAGTCCTCCGGCGACAGGGCGTACGCCTCGTCGACGAACAGCACGCCGCCGCGCGCCCGGTCGAAGGCCTCCTGCGTGCGGATCGCGGTCGAGCCGATGTGCTCGCCCACCAGGTCCACCCGGGAGACCTCCACCAGATGGCCCCGCTCCAGGACGCCGAGGGACGCGAGGATCTCTCCGTAGAGCCGGGCCACGGTCGTCTTGCCGGTGCCGGGGTTGCCGGTGAAGACCAGATGACGGCGGACCGAGGCCGCCTTCAGGCCCGCCTCCTGACGCCGACGCCCCACCTCGATCATGTTGGTCAGCGTCCGCACCTCGTGCTTGACGCTCTCCAGGCCCACCAGGGCGTCCAGTTCACCCAGCACGTCCTGCGAGGACCGGGCCTCCGGGACGGGCGCCGGGGCCACCGGAGGGACGGCGGAGGGCTGGGTACGGGGCACGGGAACCGACCCGAGGAGCCCCGCCGGCTGCGTGGCCGTCAGCACGGTGCCGCCGTCGGGCACGGAGGAGCGGACCGAGCTCTCGTCGCTGGTGCAGTCCTCCGCGACCGCGCCCTCCTCCGGGAACTCGTACCCGCCGCGCGCGCACCGCTCCGTGCGGCACTTGCGCAGGCTCGTCCGGCAGCCGTCCGTGACGTGGAAGCCGTATCCGCCGCTGCCCGTGACCCGGCAGCCGTGGAAGGAGCCGCGGCCCTCGGCCGACACGTAGAAACCCGCCTCGGCGGGCGAGGTGACCGTGCACCGGTCGATCGTCGGGTCGGCGCCCTTGGTGACGATGACCCCGGTCTGCACGGCGTCGATCGTGCACCCCGCGAGGGTGCCGCCGCTGCCGTGGTCCCGGAACCAGGCGCCCGTGGACGCCTCCCGGATCCTGCAGTCGTCGAGCTGCGCCGTCGCCCCGTCGCTCACCGACACCGCCGTGTTCCGCACCTGCGACAGATCGCTGTCGACCACGTCCACGCGCGAGCCCCGGTCGAGGACGAAGAGCGCGTCCGGCACGTCGTGCACCCGGCACGCGTCCAGGACCACGGTGGCGCCGTCACTCACCCACACCGCCGGGTAGTCGCCCGTGCTGTCGTGGATCTCGCACTGGTTGGCGTCCACCCGCGTGCCCGGGTCCCACACCGACAGGCCGTTGCGCCCGAAGCGGCGGACGGTCGAGCGGGTCAGCGTCAGCACCGAGCGGGAGCGCAGGTCGACCGCGTTCTCCGGGACGTCGTGGATGTCGCAGTCCGAGAGCGTGAGGACGGCGTCCGTGTCGAGCGTGATGCCGTCCGCCGACGTCCGGTGCACCGAGGAGTCGGTGAGGTGCGCGGTGGCGCGGGCCGCGATCTGCAGTCCGGCACCCTTGATCTCGTACACCTCGCAGCCGAGGCCCTCCAGGCCGCTGCCCTCGCCGGTGACCGCGATCCCCGCCCCGGACGCGTGGTGCACGCGGCAGCGCTCCAGGCGCGGATGCGCCCCGCCGCGCACCGAGACGCCGGCCTGACCGGCCGAGACCACCTCGCACTCCTCGAAGACCCCGCCCGCGCCGTCGACGACGGCGATGCCGACCCCGGCGGGGTTGTCGATCGTGCAGCGGCGGACCGTCGGGCGGGCGGCGCCCCGCACCTCGATCCCGGCGGCCGAGCGCGTCATGATCCGCAGGTCGAGCAGTTCGGGCGTGCCGTCCTCGACGAGGAGCGCGGGCGCGGCGACGTCCTGCCCCTCGATGTGCAGGTCCTGGACGGTGACGGAGGCGCGGACGGTCAGCGCCACCCCGTCCGGCGGTGCGATCCGCACCGAGCCGACCGAGCCCTCCGGGCCGCGCAGGGTGACGGCCCGTCGTACGACGAGGTTCTCCCGGTAGGTGCCGGGGGCGACGGTCAGGACGTCCCCGTCGCTCGCGGCCTCCAGGGCGGCGGCGAGGGAGGCGTACTCACCCGTGCGGCGCCGCCACCGCGATGTGCCGGTGTGCGTCACCTGGACCGTGCCCTGTGCCATGGGTGTGCCCTGCCCCCGCCTGATGCCTTGCCGCTGAACCGATGCCCCACCGTAGCGCGCGCGGCGGCTCGGGGTTGACGGGTCGTGAGGGCTTCCCCCTACGGGGACCGGGGGAGGGGGTACGGGTCAGCTGCCGGTGTCCGCGCGGCCCCAGTCCGGCCCGGCCGCCGCCCACGCGCGGTCCAGGCGCGCGTACCGCCGCAGGACGAGCCGGCGGACGACGAGACGGCGCACGGTCTCCACCGTCAGACCGGTGAGGAGCGCGGCCATGAGGCCGGCGATGAGTGCGTGCGCGCGGGCCGTGCCCGGCGGCATCGGCGGCGACACCGGGCGCCCCGCCCGGTCGGTCCACAGGGCGAGGGTGTCGCCCGGCGTGGCGTGCCGCCTCGCCGTGGGCAGCGTGCCCGTCCGGGTCGTGCCGTCCGGGGCGGTCCAGCGCGCCAGCACGGCCCGGCGCAGCCGCTGCTCCCCGGCTGTCTCGGTCGTCCGGGGACCGCTCGCCGGTACATCGACGAGCCGCAGGACCCGGGCCGCCGTCGGCAGCCGCTGCTCCTGCTGGGCGCGGACCGCGCGCTGGAGCGAGCCGTGCGCGGACGAGCCCGCGGCCCAGCCGGTCAGGGGCACGAGGAGGCAGAGGAGGCCCGCCGCCGTGAGGGCGACCCAGGCCTCGACCAGGTCCGTGGTCCGGCGCAGGGGATTGCGCCGCCAGCGCCAGACTCCGGTGGCCGCACGCACGTCAGGACCCCCTCGTTGCTCGCCGCTGCTCCGACGAGTCTGCCCCGGGCGGGCGTTCCCCGCCTGTCGGGCGCCCCGGCGGCGCCACCCGGCGGGGGATCCTCAGTCGAGGATCTTCACGGGGTCGCCGACCCGGACCGTGCCGCGGTGCTCGGGGACGAGGTTCTGGCCGAAGATCGCGCGGCCGTCGCGCCTGCGGTGCAGGGCGAGGGAGCGCAGCGGCTCCTTGCCGCGCTCGGCGGTGGACTGGTCCGTCGTGGTGACGACGCAGCGCCCGCAGGGCCGCGCGACGCGGAAGGTGACCTCGCCGACGGCGAGCCGGGTCCAACCGTCCTCCGCCCACGGCCCGGTCCCCTCGATCACGAGGTTCGGGCGGAACCGGTTCATCGGCAGGGGGCCCTCGTGGGCGTGGTCGCCGGCCGCGATCAGGGCGTTGAGGGCGTCGAGCGAGGCGGTGGTGGCGGCGAGGAGCGGATAGCCGTCGGCGAAGCTCACGGTCTCCCCGGGCAGCGCGTACGCGGGGTCGACCGGCCGCCGGTGCTCGGGTGCGTCCATGTGGAAGAGCCGGGCGTCGGTCTCCAGGAAGGCGGAGAGCCAGGCGGCCGCCGCCTCGCCGGCGGGTACCGCCTCCACGTACTTGTCGAAGATCTCCACCGTGGCCGTGACGGTGGGGTCCGGCACCGCGACCTCCAGCGTCGGCAGGCCGGGTGCGGACAGCGCGACGCCGCCGTCCGCCAGGAGCTCCGCCGCGGCCAGCGCCATCCGGGGGTGACGGCGCTGGGTCACGACCTTGCCCTGGGCGTCGACGACGGTCCAGCGGCGGTCCCCGGCGAGCCCCCAGGGCTCCACCTCGGCCTCCGAGGGCGCCAGCGCGCGCATGGCCTTCACCGGATGGACGTGGACGGAGCGGAGTACAGGATTGGACATGCCGTCATCCTGCCAGCCGCCCCGGCCCTCGTCGGCCGGTATTTCCGCCCCTGTCAGTAACCCCCGCCCTGGTAGGGGCGGTTGTACGGGTCGCTGTACATCGGCGCCGCGGGGGCCGGGGCCGGTACGGGCCGCGGGGCCGCGGGACGCATCGCCTCGTATCCGGCGGCGGCCGGGCGGGGCTGCTGCGGGTACCCGCCCTGGTATCCGGCGGCGGCCGGGCGGGGCTGCTGCGGGATGTACGGGGTGGGGGCGTGCTGGAGGGGTGCGGGGGCCATCTGCGGGGAGGGCTGCGGATAGCCGTACCCGCCACCGCCGCCGTAGGAGGGGGAGGGCTGCGGGCTGGGCGCCGCCGGGAGGGCGGGCAGGGCCGCGGGGAGCGCCGGCAGATAGGAGTTGCTCACGGGGAAGCTGCTGCCGGTGTCATAGGCGGCGGGCACTCGGATCGGGGCGATCTGAGGCGTGCCCCGCTCCGCGACCAGGGAGTCGTAGATCGGGGTGTCCGGGAAGGACGGCGCGGTGTGGAAACCGCCTCCATAGGTGGAGCGGGGGGAGGTCATGGCACATAAGTTAAGCCCACGATGTGCTGGTTGGGGAGACCCCATCTTGCGGTTATCCGTTTTACGCTGGTTTTGTCGGGCTGACCTGCCAAAACGTTGTTAAAGGCTGCGTTAACTCCGGGGATTTTCCGCGGGGCACGGCATGCTGATCTTGAGGGATTGAAACTCAGCATTATGAAGCTATTACCGACCGTAACGGGAGTTCGTCGGTGCTCGGTCAAAACCGATTGCCCCCGCGGGGGCCGGCGGCCTCGTGGTGAGCGCCAGGACGATCCCCAGACCTTCGCAGAGCCTCCGCAAGCGGGTCAGAACACTGAGCGAGGCCACCGTCGGACGGCAGGGCGGCATGTACAGGCGCACGAACCGCGGTTGGTAGGTGAGGACCAGCGTCTGCAGGTGCAGGGCGGCCATGGCGCGGCCGGTCACGTCCAGGTCGGCCGGCAGGCTCACGAGCAGGGTGTGGCCGTCGGTCCTGTGGTCCAAGGTCACGACGGGCTGCTTTCCGCCGGACCGCGCGCACCGGCACACCTCCGCCGACGGGGAGAGGGGTACGGGTGCGGGACCGGTCCGGCCGTCTCGGCTCCTGTCCCCGGCCTCTGCCCCGCGTCGGCGCCGCCATGCGCTCCTCCGGTCCGGTCGCTCCGGCGCGCACGTGTCGGGCCGTGCGGAGCGGGCAGCAGCACGGCGTGAGGTGAACAGTCGTGATGGCCAACCTGGAACACGAAGCGACCCGACTCCTGCCGGGCGGACCCCCGAAGTCCTGCGTGGTCCGTGTGTCCGGCGAACTGGACATGCACCACACGGAACGACTGCGGTCGACGCTGCGGCGGGCGATCACCGAAGCGCCCTCCGGGGCCGAGGTGACCGTCGACCTCACCTACTCGTCCTTCTGCGACTCCTCGGGCCTCAACGTGCTCCTGGCCGCCCGGCAGTGGGCGGCCGACACGGGACGCACGCTTCGGCTGGGGGCGCCCTCCCACCAGATGCTGCGCCTCATGGAGATCACCGACACGATCGGGCTGTTCCCGATGGGCCCCGTCCTCCAGGACGCCGCGCCGGAACTCTGACGGCCCGAGCCCAGCGGTGGTGACGGTGTGGGTCTACTCCCTGTACTCCCCGTACTCCCCGCGACCGAACTCGGCTCCGCCGACGTACGTACGCCCCTTCCACGCCGACCCGCGGCCCCGGTAGTGCCGCACGGCCGAGTCCACCGTCATCAGGAGATAGAGGAGAGCGGTGAAGGGGAGCAGCGGCGCGAGCCAGGCCGGCTGACGGTAGTAGCGGAGCATCGGCAGGTACGTCCCCGCCATCACCGCCCACGCGGCGCCCCCCGCCCAGGCGGCCGCCGCGTCCCCCGTCACCGCGCCCGCCGCCAGCGTCACCGGCGGCACGAGATAGACCAGGACGAGACCCGCCACCGTCCCCGCGAGCACGAGCGGGCTGTACCGCAGCTGCGCGTACGCGCTCCGCGACACCATCCGCCACAGCTCGCCGAGGCCCGGGTAGGGGCGGACGCTGTCGACCCGCTCCGCGAGCCCCAGCCAGATCCGGCCGCCCGACCGCCGGACCGCCCGCGCCAGCGACACGTCGTCGATCACCGCCCGCCGGATCACCTCCGGCACCCCCGCCGCCACCGCCGTCTCCGTCCGCAGCAGCACACAGCCGCCCGCCGCCGCCGTCGCGCGGGGCCGCGCCCGGTTGATCCAGCGGAAGGGGTAGAGCTGTGCGAAGAAGTAGACGAACGCGGGCACCACGAGCCGCTCCCACCGGCTCGCGACCCGCAGCCGGGCCATCTGCGAGACCAGGTCCAGGCCGTTGGCCCGCGCCGCCGTGACGAGCAGCCGCAGACTGTCCGGCTCATGGGCGATGTCCGCGTCCGTCAGGAGCAGGAACTCCGGCTCACGCGCGCGTGCCAGGGCGATGCCGTGCCGCAGCGCCCACAGCTTCCCCGTCCAGCCGGGCTCCGGCTCGCCCGGCGACACCACGGTCAGCGGCAACCCGCCGCGCGGCAAGGGGGCCACGCCAGACGGCCCGGCCGTCCCTCCGCCGGCCGTGACGGCCCCGCCGTGCGGCCCGGCGTCCCCGTCGGTCGTGGCCGACCCGGCGGGCCGCACGCCGGCCGCTCCGTACCGCTGCGCGAGCTCGGTCGCGAGGGGGCCCGTGCCGTCCGTGCTGCCGTCGTCGACCAGGATCACCTCGGCCTCGCCGGGATAGTCCTGCGTCAGCAGCGACGGCAGACTCAGGGGCAGCACCTCGGCCTCGTCCCGTGCCGGGACGACGACCACCACCCGCGGCCACCCGCCCCCGGCGGGCACGCCACCGTCCCCGCCGACCCGTGGCAGACGCTGGTCCGTGCGCCAGAAGAAGCCCTGACCGAGCAGCAGCCAGAGCCAGACGGCCAGGGAGGCGGTCGCGAACCAGGCAAGGGGGCTCATTCCTCGCAGTCTGCCCCAGATCGGCGGGTGTGCGAGGGCCATCGGCTAGGGTGACCGGGTGAAGATCGCGCTCATGGATTCCGGAATCGGCCTGCTCCCGGCGGCTGCCGCGGTGCGCCGGCTGCGGCCGGACGCCGATCTGCTCCTCTCCAACGACCCCGAGGGCATGCCGTGGGGTCCCCGTACCCCCGAGGACCTCACCGAGCGCGCCCTCGCGGTCGCCCGCGCCGCCGCCGAGCACGGGCCGGAAGCGCTCATCGTGGCCTGCAACACCGCCACCGTGCACGCCCTGCCCGCCCTGCGCGCCGCGCTCGAACCGGGCATCCCCGTCATCGGCACCGTCCCCGCGATCAAGCCCGCCGCCACCGGCGGCGGCAAGGTCGCCATCTGGGCCACCCCGGCCACCACCGGCAGCGCCTACCAGCGCGGGCTCATCCGCGACTTCGCGGAGGGCGCCGAGGTCACCGAGGTGCCCTGCCCGGGGCTCGCCGACGCCGTGGAGCACGCCGACCGGGACGCCGTGGACGCGGCCGTCGCCGCCGCCGCCGTCCTCACCCCGACGGACGTCCGTGCCGTCGTCCTCGGCTGCACCCACTACGAGCTGGTCGAGGAACGCATCCTCGCCGCCCTGGAGGCGCGCCGCCGGGACGGGCTGCCGCCGATCGTCTTCCACGGCTCCGCCGACGCCGTCGCCGCCCAGGCGCTGCGCCGGATCGGCGCCGAACCCGCGCCCGACGCGGACCCCACCGGCAGCCTCTCCGTGCTGCTCAGCGGCCGGCCCGGACAGCTCCCCGCCACCGCCCTCGGCTACGCCGAAGGCCGCCTCCTCGCAGCCGCCGCGCCCGCTCACTGACCGTGAGGCGGTGACCGCGCTCCGACGGGCTGAGCCTGCCGATCCTGGGTACTCTTCCTGGCATGAGGGAGTTCCCCCGGGACCAGCACGCCGACAAGCGGACACCCGCCGTCTGGACCGGCCGCGCCACCAACCGCGTCCAGTGGATCGCGGCCCTGGCCGGCGCCGCCTGCATGGCCCTCGGCATCACGATCGCCGTCGAGTCGGCGTGGACCTCCGGGATCGCGGCCCTCCTCATGGCCGTCATCGGCTGCGTCGCGGCCGGACTCCTCGTCCTCTTCGGCACCCTCGCCTTCGTCCATGTGGCCGTGAAGGTCGACGACCGCGCCATGGAGGTCCGCTGCGGCCACATCGGGGTGCCGCGCCGCCGCATCCCCCTCTCCCACATCGTCGGCGCCGACTTCGTCGCCAGCGTCACTCCGCGCCACTGGGGCGGCTGGGGCTACCGCTGGCGCCCCGAGATGGGCACGGCCGTGATCGTCCGGCGGGGCGAGGGCCTCGTCCTGCGCCTCGGCGACGGCCGGACGTTCACGGTCACCGTCGACGACGCCGAGTCCGCGGTCCGGGTCATCCGCGACCGCCTCCGCCACCCGGCCCCGCCCGGCCCGCCCGCCACGACGGGCGTCTGAGCCCCGCCTGACAGCGGGCGGAGAAGGCCCGGTCACCCGGCTCGTACCGCCCTCGGTGCCGACAGGTACGCCCCGTAGACTCCGCAAGGTGAGCGCCACCATCACCCCCGCACCCGCCCCCGCGTCCGGGGCCGACGGCCCGCCCGCGAAGGGCTCCCCGCTGCGCCGGTTCGTGCGGCCCGCCACCGCCCTCCTGTCCGGGTTCCTGCTCTTCCTGAGCTTCCCGCCGCGCCCCCTGTGGTGGCTCGCCCTGCCCGCCTTCGCGCTGCTCGGCTGGACCCTCTGGGGCCGTCGCCTCCGCGCCGGCTTCGGCCTCGGCTACCTGGCGGGTCTCGGCTTCATGCTGCCGCTGCTCGTCTGGACCGGCGAGGAGGTCGGCCCGGGCCCCTGGCTCGCCCTCGCCGCGATCGAGGCGCTCTTCGTGGCCGCCGCCGGACTCGGCGTCGCGGCCGTCTCCCGGCTTCCGTGGTGGCCCTTCTTCGCGGCCGGCGTGTGGATCCTCGCGGAGGCGGCACGCGCGCGCGTGCCCTTCGGCGGCTTCCCCTGGGGGAAGATCGCCTTCGGCCAGGCGGACGGCGTCTTCCTGCCGCTCGCAGCCGTCGGCGGCACCCCGGTGCTCGGCTTCGCGGTCGCCCTGTGCGGCTTCGGTCTGTACGAGGCGTACCGGCGCGTCCGCGCGTACCGCGCCACCGGCACCGTCCCGCGCGGCCCGCTCGCCGCCGCCGCGCTCGCCGTGCTCCTGCCGGTCACCGGCGCGGCCGCTGCGCTTCCGCTCGTCGACGACTCGGCCGAGGACGGCACCGCGACCGTCGCCGCCGTCCAGGGCAACGTGCCCCGCCTCGGCCTCGACTTCAACTCCCAGCGCCGGGCCGTCCTCGACAACCACGCCGCCCGCACCCGCGAGCTCGCCGAGGCCGTCAAGGAGGGCCGCGAGCCGCAGCCCGACTTCGTCCTGTGGCCGGAGAACTCCTCGGACATCGACCCGTACGCGAACCCGGACGCGGCCGAGGTCATCGACGACGCCGTCCGGGCCGTCGGGGCGCCCACCGTCATCGGCGCCGTCCTCGCCCCGCCGACCGGCAAGCTCCGCAACACGCTCATCGAATGGGACCCGGAGCGCGGCCCCGTGGCCACGTACGACAAGCGGCACGTCCAGCCCTTCGGCGAGTACATCCCGATGCGGTCCTTCGTCCGGCTCTTCAACAGCAACGTCGACCGGGTCAGCCGCGACTTCGGCGCCGGCACGAAGGTCGGCGTCTTCGACCTCGCCGGCACCAAGGTCGGCCTCGCCACCTGCTACGAGGCGGCCTTCGACTGGGCCGTGCGGGACACCGTGACCCACGGCGCGCAGCTCATCACCGTCCCCAGCAACAACGCCACCTTCGGCCGCAGCGAGATGACCTACCAGCAGCTCGCCATGTCCCGGGTGCGGGCCGTCGAGCACAGCCGGTCGGTCGTCGTGCCCGTCACCAGCGGCGTCAGCGCGGTGATCCGGCCCGACGGGGAGATCGTCGCGCAGACGAAGATGTTCACCCCCGACGTCCTGGTCGAGAAGGTGCCGCTGCGCTCCTCGCTCACCCCGGCGACCCGCATGGGCACCCTGCCCGAGGCGGCGCTCGTCACGCTCGCCGCCGCCGGCCTCCTCTGGTCGGCGCTCGGCTCCGCGCGGGCCCGGCGCGAGCGGGCCGCGGCCGCGGGGACCGAGGGCGCCGCGGGCGAGGGGCCCGGAACCGCCTGATCCGAGGCTCCGGCCCCGGATGGCGGATGATCTAGGGTCGGAGTCATGGCTACCCCTGACTTCATCCGTGCGCTGCGCGAGACCGCCGGACACCAGCTCCTTTTCCTGCCGGGGGTGAGCGCCGTCGTCTTCGACGACCGGGGCCGGGTCCTCCTCGGCCGGCGCGCGGACAACGGCATATGGGCGGTCATCGGCGGCATCGTCGAGCCCGGCGAGCAGCCCGCCGACTGCGCGGTCCGCGAGGTGTACGAGGAGACAGCGGTGCGCTGCGTGCCCGAGCGGATCCTGCTCGTGGAGACCCTGCGCAAGCCCGTCGTCTACCCCAACGGCGACACCTGCCAGTACATGGACGTCGCCTTCCGCTGCCGGGCGGTCGGCGGGGAGGCCCGGGTCAACGACGACGAGTCGACCGAGGTCGGCTGGTTCGAGGTGGACGCCCTGCCGGAGATGAAGCGCTTCTCGTACCTCCGGATCGAGAAGGCGCTCGCCGACGACCCCACATGGTTCCGCACCACAGAGACCAGCTGAACTGTGGGCGGGGACCACATCGGTGGGGGACCGGCCCGTTCATAGGGTGCCGAGCATGAGCGCCCCGATCGGCACCACCCCCGGCCCCGGGTCCCACCCGGCCCCGCCCGCCCCGCAGCCCGCCGTCGTCGCCCTCGACCTCACCGGCCGCACCGCGCTCGTCACCGGCGCGGCGAGCGGCATCGGGCGGGCCTGCGCACTGCGCCTCGCCGCCGCAGGGGCCCGGGTCAGAGCCGTCGACCGCGCGGCCGAGGGGCTGGAGAGCCTGGTGGGCGAGGCCGCCGGCCTCGCCGGGAGCGTCGAGGCCCGGCACCTCGACCTCACCGACCTGGACGAGGCCGAGCGGGCCGCCGCCGGAGCCGACATCCTCGTCAACAACGCCGGACTCCAGCTCGTCCGCCCCCTCCAGGACTTCCCGCCGGACGTCTTCCACACCGTGCTCACCGTGATGCTGGAGGCGCCCTTCCGTCTCATCCGGGGCGCGCTCCCGCACATGTACGCCCAGGGCTGGGGGCGGATCGTCAACCTCTCCTCCGTCCACGGCCTCCGCGCCTCCGCCTTCAAGTCCGCCTACGTGGCCGCCAAGCACGGACTCGAAGGCCTCTCGAAGACCGCCGCCCTCGAAGGCGCCCCGCACGGGGTCACCTCCAACTGCGTCAGCCCCGGCTACGTACGCACCCCGCTCGTCGAGCGCCAGATCGCCGACCAGGCCGCCGCCCACGGCATCCCCCGCGAGCGGGTCCTCTCGGAGGTGCTGCTCCAGGACTCGGCCCTCAAGCGGCTCATCGAGCCCGAGGAGGTCGCCGAGGCCGTCCTCTACCTCTGCACCCCCCAGGCCTCCTTCGTCACCGGCACCTCGCTCACCCTCGACGGCGGCTGGACCGCCCACTGAGCGACCCCCGCGGTCGCGGTGGCGAAGGTCGTCCACAGGGGTGGTGCGACCACACGTCCGGCAGGTATCCCTGTGTCCATGTCCCACGAACACGTCTCCTACCTGGAACTCCTCGCGCGGGGAGCCGCCACGGAGGCCTACGACCGGCCCGCCCTGCTCGCCCGCGCGAGCGGCGCGGGCCCCCAGGAGCTGGCCGGGCTCGAAGAGGCCAAGGTCCTCGCCCTGCGCGTTCGGGCCGAGCTGGAGGGGCGCCGCCGCCGCGAGGCGGAGCTGTCCGCGCTCATCGAGACCGCCCACGACCTCGCGGGACTCCGCGACCTCGACGCCGTGCTGCGCGCCATCGTGCAGCGCGCCCGCTCGCTCCTCGGCACCGAGGTTGCCTACCTGAGCCTCAACGACCCGGTCGCGGGCGACACGTACATGCGGGTCACCGAGGGCTCCGTCTCCGCGCGCTTCCAGCAGGTGAGGCTCGGCATGGGCGAGGGCCTCGGCGGGCTCGTCGCCCAGACCGCCCGCCCGTACGTCACGGACGACTACTTCCAGGACGAGCGCTTCCAGCACACCCGGACGATCGACACGGCGGTACGGGACGAGGGCCTCGTCGCCATCCTCGGCGTCCCGCTCAGCCTCGGCAGCCAGGTCATCGGCGTCCTCTTCGCCGCCGACCGCCGGGCCAGGGTCTTCGAGCGCGAGCAGGTCGCGCTGCTCTGCTCCCTCGCCGCGCACGCAGCCGTCGCCATCGACACGGCCAACCTGCTCGCCGAGACCCGCTCGGCCCTCGCCGAGCTGGAGCGCGCCAACGACATCATCCGCGAGCACAGCGGTGTCATCGAGCGGGCCTCCGAGGTCCACGACCGGCTCTCCGAGCTCGTCCTGCACGGCGGCGGCGTCCACGACGTGGCCGAGGCGGTCTCCGAGGTCCTCGGCGGCACCGTCGAGTTCACCGAGGCGCACGCCGGCTCGGCCCGCCGGGCGGAGGGCCACGCCGTCCGCGAGGGCGACGACTGGGTGGCCGCCGTCTCCGCCGGCGGCGAGCCCCTGGGCGCCCTCGTCCTCCACGGCCGCCCCGAGCTCGACCCCGTCGACCAGCGGACCCTGGAGCGGGCCGCGCTCGTCACCTCCCTGCTGCTGCTCGCCCGCCGCTCCGCCGGCGAGGCCGAACAGCGGGTGCGCGGCGAACTCCTCGACGACCTCCTCGACGCCCCCGACCGCGACCGCCGCCTGCTGCGCGAGCGCGCCGCCCGGCTGCGCACCGACAGCACCGCGCCCCACGTCGTGCTCGCCGCCCGCGTCGACCGGGCGGGCGGCGCGGCCGACACCGACACCGGCCGCAGGGAGAGCGCCGACCGGCGGCGCCTCGGAGCCGCCGCCTCGCACCTCGCCGCCACCCGGCACGGGCTCGCCTCCGCCCGCGACGGCGGCACGGTCCTGCTGCTGCCGCTCGGCCCCGGCGAGAGCGCCGCCGACCTGGCCCGCCAGACCGCCCGCCACCTCGGCGACACCCTGCGCGAGCCGGTCACCGTCGGCGCCTCCGCCCCCGTCGGCGCGCCCCTGGACCGTCCGGACGAGGTCGGACCCGCGTACGAGGAGGCCCGCCGCTGCCTCGACGCGCTCCGGCTCCTGCACCGCACCGGCCAGGGCGCGGCCGCCGAGGACCTGGGCTTCCTCGGGCTGCTCCTCGCGGACAGCCGCGACATCGACGGCTTCGTCGAGCGGACCGTGGGCCAGGTCGTCGCCTACGACCGCCGCCGGGGCACCGACCTCGTCCGCACCCTGGACGCGTACTTCGCGAGCGGCATGAGCCCCGCCCGCACCAAGGAGGAACTGCACGTCCACGTCAACACGGTGGCCCAGCGCCTGGAGCGGGTCGGCCGGCTCCTCGGCCCGGACTGGCAGTCCCCGGCCCGCGCCCTGGAGATCCAGCTGGCCCTGCGCCTGCACGCGCTCGCCGGGGCGGTCCCGGGGACCTGACACGGAAAGCGCCCCCGTGCCACGCCCGTGAGGGCGCGGCACGGGGGACTTCGGGCCTCCGTCAGACGTCGGCGCCGACCCGGGGCCGGTCGGCGGTCCGTTCGGCGATCTCGCCGAGGTCGCGCTCGCGGGTCTCCTGGGCACAGGCGACGGCGACGACGGTGAGCAGCGCGGCGGCGATCACGTACAGCGCGATCGGGGTCGAGTTCCCGTGGTCGGCGAGCAGCGCGGTCGCGATGAGCGGCGCCGGCGCTCCGGCGGCCACGGAGGAGAACTGGGCGCCAATCGAGGCGCCGGAGTAGCGCACGCGGGTCGCGAACATCTCGGAGAAGAACGCGGCCTGCGGTGCGTACATCGCCCCGTGGAGGACCAGGCCGACGGTCACGGCGAGCAGCAGAGAGCCGAAGGTGCCCCGGTCGATCAGCGTGAAGAACGGGAACATCCAGGCGCCGACGCCGATGGCGCCGATCAGGTACACGGGGCGGCGGCCGAGCCGGTCGGAGAGCGCGCCCCAGAGCGGGATCACCGCGAAGTGGACGGCGGAGCCGATGAGGACGGCGTTCAGGGCGGTCTGCTTGGAGAGACCGACCTGGGTGGTCGCATACACGAGGATGAACGCGGTGATCACGTAGTACGAGATGTTCTCGGCCATGCGGGCGCCCATCGCGACGAGCACGTCCCGCCGGTGGTGACGCAGGACCGCGACCAGCGGGAGCTTCTCGGCCTGTCCGGCGACCGCCTCGCGCTCCGCGGCGGCGGCGAGCGCGGCCTTGAAGACGGGCGACTCGTCGACGGAGAGCCGGATCCAGAGCCCGACGATCACCAGGACGCCGGAGAGCAGGAACGGGATGCGCCAGCCCCAGGAGGCGAAGGCGGCGTCCGAGAGCAGCGCGGTGAGCGCGGACAGCACACCGGTCGCGAGCAGCTGGCCGGCCGGCGCGCCGGTCTGCGGCCACGAGGCCCAGAACCCGCGCCGCTTCGCGTCGCCGTGCTCGGACACGAGGAGCACCGCCCCGCCCCACTCGCCGCCGAGCGCGAAGCCCTGCACGAGGCGCAGGACGGTCAGCAGCACCGGGGCGGCGGAGCCGATGGCCGCGTGGGTGGGCAGCAGCCCGATGGCGAACGTCGCCCCGCCCATCAGGAGGAGGCTCAGCACGAGCAGCTTCTTCCGCCCGAGCCGGTCCCCGTAGTGCCCGAACACCAGCGCCCCGAGCGGCCGGGCGGCGAACCCGACGGCGTACGTCAGGAAGGACAGCAGGGTCCCGACGAGCGGATCGGACTCGGGGAAGAACAGCTTGTTGAACACGAGCGCCGCGGCGGACCCGTAGAGGAAGAAGTCGTACCACTCGATGGTGGTGCCGATGAGGCTGGCGGCGACGATGCGCCTGAGGGAACCGGGTGGCGTCGGGGAGGTTGTCGAGGCGGCCATCTGCACCACTTCCAGGCAAGGGCGGGGACGATTCGGTGTCGCCACACCGTAGGAAGTGGCAGGTCAGCGTCGTATGTGCGGGGACACCATAGTTCGGTTCCCCGGCATGCGCCCTGCCGCCATGGGTGCGCTCGCGTCCGGAGTGACGGTCCTGACGAGGCGAGGGACGGCAGCACGGGCGGGTACGGAGGTGGCGCGCGTGACCCGTGAGGCAGAGTGTGACCATGTCTGCATTCGAGAAGATGACGTACCACCTGGAGACCGAGCGACTGATCCTGCGGCCGTGGGCCGAGTCGGACGCCGCCGAGTTCACCGAACTCCTCCGCGAGCGCGACAAGGGGACCTTCACGGTCGAGCGCACCCGGGAGGGCATCGTGGAGCTGCTCGCCGCGACGGAGGAGACGGGGATCGCCCTGCTGCCGATCCAGCGCCGCGAGGAAGGCGACTTCATCGGCTACTGCGGGCTGATCATAGGCAGGGCCTCCCTGGAGGAGCCCGAGATCGCGTACGAGCTGTTCCGCCACGCGCACGGGCGCGGCTACGCGACGGAGGCGGCCGCCGCGATCGTCGAGGCCGCCGCGGCGACCGGGCGGAAGCGGCTCTGGTCGACCGTCGGCACCTGGAACGCGCCGTCGCTGCGGGTCCTGGAGAAGCTCGACTTCGAGCGGGACCACAACTCCGTGGAGGAGAACGGCGAAGTGGTGTGGCTCACGCGCTCGTTGCCGTGAGGTCCGAGCCGCCCGAGCCGTCCAGGGCGGCGATCGTCTCGCGCAGCCAGGCGAGTTCGGCCCGGGACGTCGCCCGGGCGATCAGCAGGATGCCGCTGCGGAACGGATCGGTGATCCGCTCGGCGTCGAGCGGCCCGGCCTCGTCGTGGAAGAAGCTGGCGGGTTCCTCGAGGAACGCGAGGCGCCTTCGGAGTACGGCGGCCTGACCGGCGGTGTCGTCGAGGTGGCGGAGGAAGGCCAGCACGGTGAACCAGCGGTTCTCGTCGCTGATGTCCAACTGCTCGGGCGCGCGCAGCCGTTCGAGCAGTTCGGCCCGTCCTGCCGGGGTGAGGTGCAGGGTGTGCCGGGGGGCGGCGGTCGATCCGGGCTCGGTCTCGCGGACGAGCAGCCCGTCGGTTTCGAGGCGCTTGATCGCCGGATAGAGGGTGCCGTCACTGAGCGGGCGGACGTGGCCGGTCAGCGCGGTCAGGTGCCGGCGCAGTTCGTAGCCGTGCATCGGCCGGTCCCGAAGGAACCCGAGGATCGCGAGCTTGAGCATGGGCCCATGGTGACAGAAGGTGCGAGGTGCCGAGGTATATCGATGTCGCTATACCTCGGCATCGATGTATTGTCGCTCGGTCAGTCCACGAGCAAGGAGTCGGCCATGCGCCATGCCCCCGTGACACCGAACGGCGACCTGATCCGCTGGGTGGAGATCCCCGGCGCCGAGCCCACCCGGCTCTATCTGCACGGACTCGGCGCCACCTCGCCGGTCTACTGGGCAGCGGCCGCCGCACACCCCCTGCTGGCCGGCCGTCGGTCCCTGCTGCTCGACCTGCTCGGCTTCGGCATCAGCGACCGACCCACGGACTTCGGCTACACGCTGGAGGCGCACGCGGACGCCGTGGCGGCGGCGCTGGAGGCCGCCGGCGTGACGGACGCCGAGGTCGTCGCGCACAGCCTGGGCGGGGCCGTGGCGATCCTGCTCGCCGCCCGGCACCCGCACCTCGTCGCGAACCTCGTCCTGGTCGACTCCGTCCTGGACCCCTCCCCTCCGGAGCCGGCCCCCGGCAGCAGCGGCATCGCCGCCTACACCGAGGAGGAGTTCCTGGCCGAGGGGTGGGACCGCACCGCGGAGCGGGTCGGTCCGTTCTGGTGGTCCACGATGCGGCTCGCGGGACGCGAGGCGCTGTACCGCACCACGGTCCACCGCGCCCGCGGGACCACGCCCACCCTGCGCGAACAGCTCGCGGGCCTGTCCGTCCCCCGCACCTGCCTCCACCCGGAGGCCGACGGCGAACCGGCGGACGCGGCGGGCCTGCGTGCCTCGGGGGCGACCGTCCGGGCGATCCCCGACTGCGGCCACAACATCATGCTCGACAACCCCGAGGCCTTCGCGCGCGCGGTCGCCGAGGCCCTGACCGGCGGCTGACGCCCTGAACGGCGGCTGACGTCCGCCGACGCCGACGCCGACGCCGACGCCGGATCCGACCCGAAACCGACCGGCCCCGCGCTCTCCTCGCTCGGGGCCGCCACCTCTCGCGGCGTCAATTCCGTTGCCGTCCTTGCCGACGGCGGTCTACCGTCGGCCGGTCCCGCACCGCTCGTGCCCCGCTCCCGCCCCGGAGACCGCCCGTGCCCGTCCGCCCCGCCACCGCCCGCGACGCCGACTTCCTCCGGCGCATCCTGTGGGAGGCGTACAACTGGAACGGTGAGCATCGGTTCACCGCGGAGGAACTCGCGGCCGACCCGCGCGCCGCGCGCTACGTCCACGGCTGGCCCCATGGCGGCGATTTCGGGGTGGTGGCCGAGACCGACGCCGGCGACCCGATCGGGGCGGCCTGGGCCCGGTACCTTCCCGAGGACCGGCCCGGGTACGGATTCGTCGCGGCGGACGTCCCCGAGCTGACCCTCGGGGTGCTGTCCGCGCACCGCCGCCGAGGACACGGCCGGACACTCATGGAGGCCCTCGTCCGGGCCGCCGCGGAGCAGCCCCGGCCGGTCGCCCGGCTCAGCCTGAGCGTCGAGGACGGCAACCCCGCCGCGCACCTCTACACCTCCCTGGGATTCGTCAGGGCCGGGCGCGAGGGCGGCTCGGACACGATGGTCCTTCGTGTCCCACCCAGCGGCTGACGACTGCGGTCGGAGTCCCGGGGCGGCCGGTCACTCCGGGCGGCTGAAGCGACGCGCGGCCCACAGCAGGGCGACCGCGCCGCCGGCCAGGAGGAGGGCCGCCTCCAGAAGGAGCGGGGGCTGCCAGTCGGCCCAGGTGATGCCGGAGGTGCCGGACCCGCCCGGTACGTACCGGGCGACGCAACGCCGGAGCAGGTCCACCGCGTACGCCAGAGGATTGACGGCGGCCAGACCCGCGGCCCAGCCGGGCAGCGCGCTCAGGGGGAAGAAGCCGCCCGAGAGGAAGAGCAGCGGCATCATCACCACGCCGAGGAGCGTGTGGAACGTCTCCGCCCTGCGGAGCGTCACGGCCAGTGCGAGCGCGAGCGCGGTGATGGTGAACGAGGCCAGGATCATCCCGGCCAGGAGCGAGACCAGGAGCAGCGGATCGTAGGGCAGTCCGACCGCGCCGACGAGGCCGAGCAGCACGGCCCCCTGGACCGTGGCGGTCAGCGTGCCGCCGGCGCACTTCCCCAGGAGGATCGTCGAGCGGCCGACCGGAGCCATGAGGAGCTCGCGCAGATAGCCGGTCTCCCGGTCGGTGATCAGACGGATGCCGACCATGACGGCCGGTGTCTGCACCGTCATCATCAGCATGCCGGGGAAGAGGTACGTCCGGTAGTCGACGCCCAGGGAGGCACGGGGGATGAGGGCGGCGAGTCCGCCCCCGAGGACCAGGAGGTAGAGCACGGGGTGGAGCAGCATCAGCGCGGTGCCGACGCGCTGCCCGGCCAGGCGCAGCAGGTCACGGTGGACGAGGGCGTGGATCGCGCGGAGCTCCCGCCGCAGCCGGGCCGTCCGTCCGCCGCCCGACGGGGAGGCGCCGGCGGAGGCGGCGGTGTCCGGGGCGCCGGCCGCGTCCTCCGCCCGCAGCGCGGAGGTGGTCATCGGCCGCCTCCCGCGGTGACGAGGCTGCGCCCGGTGTGGTGGAAGAAGACGTCGTCGAGCGTGGGCCGGGACGCGGAGGCGGTGTGGACGGCGATGCCCGCGTGCTCGAGTGCCGTGCAGAGGCGGGGAATCCAGGCGCTCCCGTCCGGCACGCGCAGAGCGATCCCTTCGGCGTCCACGGTGACGGCCCGGTCCGGCGGCGTGATGCCGCACACGACCTTCCGCGCCGTCGTGTCGTCGCTCGTGCGCAGCACCACCCGGTCGTCCCCGATCGCCGCCTTCAGCGCGTGGGGCGTTCCCTGCGCCACCAGACGCCCGCGGTCGATGATGCCGATCCGGTCGCAGTTCTCCGCCTCCTCCAGATAGTGGGTGGTGACGAAGAGCGTGCTGCCGTACCGCTCGCGCAGCCCGCTCAGATGCTCCCAGACCTCGGCGCGGGCATGCGGATCGAGCCCGGTCGTCGGCTCGTCGAGGAAGAGCACCCGGGGCGCGTGCAGCAGGGCCCGGGCGATCTCGAGGCGTCGCCGCATACCGCCCGACAGGGTGCGCACCGGCGCGCGCCGCCGGTCGGTCAGCCCGGCCGTCTCCAGCGCCTCGGCGGTACGCCGGCGGATCTGGCGGCGGGGAAGTCCGTAGAGCCGCGCGTGGATGCGGAGGTTCTGTTCGGCCGTGAGGTCCGCGTCCAGCGTGCTGTGCTGGAACAGCATGCCGACGTGGCGCCGCACCTGGTGGGGCCGGGTGAGCACGTCCGCGCCCGCGACCGTCGCCTGACCGGAGGTGGGGCGGGCCAGGGCGCACAGCAGGGCGATGGTGGTGGACTTGCCCGCGCCGTTGGGGCCGAGGAAGGCGAAGGTCTCGCCCTGGGCCACGTCCAGGTCCAGGCCGCGCACGGCATGGGTGGTGGTGCCCCGGGGGCCCGGGTAGCTCTTGACCAGACCGCGGGTGCTGACGGCGGGGGCGGGCTCGGGAGGAGCGTTCGGCGCGGGGGATGCGGGGCCGTCGTCGCCCGTGGATGGCTGCATGGTGGTCCGGTCCTCTCGTCGCGGGAGCGGGCGGGACGCGTCACGCGTCCCGCCCGCGCCGTCACTCCGGCCGGCGGCTGCCCGGGACAGCCGCCGGCCGGACGGTGCCTGCTGTCTAGGCGCAGCTGATGCCGATACAGACGGTGTTGAGGAGGGTCAGCAGGCCGACGCACTCGCACGTCGCGGCGTACGGGGCTCCGTCGACGCCGACGGGGTCGGTCTCGGGAAGGGCGTGGAGTCGGGCCAGCAGTTCGAGGTCGTTGTTCTCCATGCGGATCTGCTCCTTCTTGTTACTGACGAGCCCTGAGGGCTTCCTGTGGTGGGAGCGGCGGACGGTCCGCCGCTCAGCCCGGTACCTGGACCGTCCAGTGCCGGGAGTCGTGGTGCCGGAGCCGTACGAGGAAGGCCAGGATTCCGGCCGATCCGTCGCTCCAGCTGGTCGAGACGTCCCCGTACTCGTTGGGGAAGACCACATGGCCGTGCCGGTGGGTCCGTTCGGCGAGGAGCAGGCGGGACACGTCCTCGGCCATGGCGCGGTAGACGGGATCACCCGTGGCCTCGGCCATGTCGAGGAGGAAGTCGCCGTTGCCCGCCAGCCCGTGGCACTGGGTGAGGGCGGCGCGGGAGGCGCGCTCCATGACGGCCCGCGTACTGCGGCGGGCCAGGTCACCGAACCGGTCGTCGCCGGTCGCCTGCCACAGGCGTACGAGGAAGGCCCCGATGCCCGCCGAGCCGTGGCACCAGTACGGGGCCGTGGGCAGGTCCGAGGCCTGGGCCGGCCACTGGGCGGCCTCGCCGACGAGTACGGCCTCGGCCAGCAGGTGCTCGCCGGCCGCCTCGGCCAGTTCCCGGTGCTCCGGTCGCCGCGAGACGGCCGAGACGGCGAGCAGGAAGCTGGCGATACCGGCCAGGCCGTGGGCGAAGCCGAGGTAACGCTTGCCGGACTCCGGGGAGGCGGCGGGTGCCGTGGCGTCGGCCTCGGAGGCAGCGGCATCCGGCGGAGCGCCCTCCGAGGAGGCCGCTTCCTCGGATGCGGCCTCCGCGGGGACCGGCCAGCTCACCGCCGTCGCGTCGCGCTGCACGGCCGCGGTCAGCCGGTCGGCCGCGTCGACGGCCAGCTCGGCGAAGCGCGGGTCACCCGTCCGGTGCCACAGGTGGAGTGCGGCGAGGCCGCTGCCCGCGGTGCCGTGGGTGATGTCGTGATGGGGCGTCACCTGCTGCGGCGCCAGCGCCAGGGCCAGCGCGTGGTCCGTGAGCCCGCCGTCCCCGACGGCGCGCCCGGCCTCGTACAGCGCCCAGGCGGTGCCGCGGCCCCCGAAGTGCAGGCCGGGGCGCGGCGCGGAGAGGGGATCGGTGCGGGCCGCGATCCAGCGTCCCGCCGTGGCGATCGGGCCGGGCAGCCGCGGGTCTCCGGTGAGTTCCCAGTACCGCGTCAGCACCGCCAGGACTCCGGCCGCACCCTGCTGCACGGTGCACGGATCGCTCTCCCCGGCCATGGTGGACACGGGCCACAGGCGCCGGTCGTCCTCCGGGGTCATCGAGTCGACGAGGTGGCCGACGATCCCGGACACCGGATCCTCGGGCGCGTCCGCCCGCGCCGCCCGGGGGACGCGAGGGCTCACCGGTCGGACCAGGTCCGTCCGCCGGAGGGCCTCGCGGGCCCGGTCGGGGTCCCACCGCTCGGCCGGGTCGTCCTTCATCAGCCCGAGGACCAGCTCGACCAGGCCGGACGGCAGCCCGAGCGGCCGACTGCAGGAGGTCAGCCACGCGGCGAGCCGCTCTTCCGGGGGCGTGGTGGCGGGCTCCTCGGGCAGCAGGTTGGGCACCTTCCCCGCGAGGACGAAGCACACGGTGGCGCCGAGGCTGTAGTAGTCGGCCGTCGGAGCGACGGGTGCGTCGACCAGACGCTCGGGGGCGCTGAAACCGGGGGTGCCGACCCGGCTCGGCAGCGCGGTCCCGACGTCCAGGACGGCGAGCTCCAGGTCGATGAGGCGGAGCTCCCCGTCCGGGCGGACCATGATGTTGCCCGGGGTGAAGTCCCGCAGGACGCAGCCGTGGGCGTGCGCTTCCGCGACCAGGTCCACCAGACGGGCGACCTGTGCGAGGGCGTCGGCGCGGTAGCGCTCGGCCCCCGCGTCGCGGAAGTGCTCGGCCACCCAGGTGCGCAGGGTCACGCCCGGCACCTCGTCCTGGGCCAGGAACAGGTGCCCGCCGTGCTCGAACAGCGCCCGCGGCTCCGGGGCCAGGCCCGTGCCCCTGAGCTTCTCCAGGGTGCGGGCCTCGGCGCGCAGCCAGTCGCGGACGTCACGGCCGGAGGCGTCTGCCTCCACGTGCGGCCGGGCCTCCTTGATCACCACCAGGTCGCCCGTACGGACGTCGCTGCCCCGGTAGACGCCGCCCTTGTTGGTGTGGCGGATCGCCTCCCGTACCGCGAAGTGACCGCCGAGCACCACCGGCCCGCCCGTCGCGCTCCCGCCGGCCGTGCTCCCGGTGGTGCGCGCGGGCCGTGGCGCCGCCGGTACGGGGGCGGGGAACGGGGAGACCGCCCAGGAGGGAGGGGAGTACCGACCTGTGCGCTTGTCCTCCACGGGATTGCCGTCGGGGTCCTCGATGAACCACACCAGCAGGCCGTCGTCCGAGAGCCGGCGCCGGCCGACGAAGGAGCCGTACCGGTAGTGCACCAGGGAGTGCGGGGCGTAGGGCTGGTCGGACAGGATGCGGGGGCCGGACAGCCCCGCCGTGGCCCGGTGCAGGTCCCGGGCGAGCCGAGCCGCCTCGGCGTCGGACGCCGGGTACACGGTGAGGAACTTGCCGGAGCTTCCCCTCGGCGTGGCCCGGGAGTTGAGCGCGCTCACCTGCTCCAGCGAGCGGGCGAACTTGAACGCGGACCCCTCCCGCAGGAGCACCTCCAGGGCCTTGTCGAGGACCGCCGCCGCCGAGGCGGTCGTCGCCGACAGGTGGAGCTTCCAGCCCTGCTCGCGCCGCACCCTGGCAGGGGGCGTGACACGGCACCACATCTCGTCCGAATCGGCCGTCCAGCGCGCGTCGGCGTCCATCGCGCGCAGGGCCTGACCGAGCAGGCCTTCCAGCTCAACTCCGGTAACGTCGCTCGTCATTGACCGTCCCTCTCAACGGTGAGTGCCGCTGATCGGAAGGTGCCCGATGGAATAGGCAGACCAACGCGCAGACCCCCGGATTCACTTGATCCGGCGAGCGCACACGGCGCTGCGGCGGTCCTCACGGACGCGCCCCGGCGCAGTCGGCGGCGCACGGCGCCGGTCCCGCCGACCGGTTACTCCGCCCGAGGGGACCGGCTCGCCGCGCCCCGCCTCAGGACACCAGGCCCTGCCCCTCCAGCTCGGTCAGCCGTACGGTGCACAGGCCCCCGCGCTCGGCCTTCACCTCGGTCACCTTCAGCTGCGTGCCCGGCGCGAGGAGGTACTCCTCCTCACCGGTGAACGCGGAGAACCGCCGGATCCCCACCGCACGCGCCGGCGTCACCTCGAACAGGGTCCGCCTGCCACGGCTGCCGAGGAACGCCTTGGCCACACTCAGCTCGGACGTGCACGAGGACACGCCCCACCACGTCACCGTCCGCCCCAGCGGGTACTGGGACCGCAGGTCCAGCGCCACGCCCCGCCACAGCGGCTCCGTCCGCGCCGGCAGCCCCGCCACCGCCGAGAACAGCAGACGCAGGTACGGCAGGTACGGCACGAGCCGCTCCCGGTCCGGGGAGCGCAGGACGGCGTTGATCTCGCGGTAGAAGGCCGACTCGCACGTGTACAGGTACAGCGCCGAGATCGCGTCGGCGGACAGCCCCTCCCCGGCCGGCCCGTCCGCCGCCTTCGCCGCCTCGGCGAGCTTGGCCTCCGCGAACCGGCTCGACCGCTCGATGTGCCGGTCCAGGTTCGCGAGGACCTCCGACACCGGCTCGACGGCCTTCCGGAAGTCCATCACCGGCGTGTCGAACACCCCGGTGATCGGCGGCAGGACGAGCCCCTCGTCCTTGACGCTCGTGAGCCGCTCCAGATAGAGCTGGTGCAGCTCCATCGTCGACGCGATGAACGCGCCCATCCGCTCCGAGACGGCGGCACCGCCGGCCGCCCCGTCCGCACCCCCCGAGGCCTGGTCCCAGCCCTTGCTCGGCAGCCAGTCGACCGGCTCGGCACCCACCGCCGCCAGGGCGTCGTTCACCCGCGCGAAGTGGTCGCCCTCGCAGAAGAGGTCACCCTGCGCCGCCGGGTTCGCGTGGTCCAGGTGCCGGACCTCGACCCCCGGGTACTTCTTCTCCAGCCGCTGCACGACCCGCTTCAGGCTGCGGGCGTGGGCGCCCCACCAGGCGAACACCACACCCCGGTCCTCCTCCGGGCCGTCCTGCTTCGCCCGCAGGATCTCCTCGACGATCTGCTCGGCCACGGGCCGCCAGAACGACGTGTGCCGGTCGGTCGGGAGCGCCCCGTCGGCGCTCGCCGTGAGGGAGGCGTTCAGCAGGAGCACGCCCTGGGTGAGCATCGCCTGGAACCACTCCGGCGGCTGGACCGTGTCCTCCTTCTTCAGCAGCGCCCGGAGGTCGGCGATCGGCGTCTTCTTGGCGATGCCGTACTTCCACATCGCGGCCGCCTTGATCAGGCAGCGCATGCTGACCACCCGGCCGAACTGGCTGTCCTTCCAGTCGCCGAAGGTGTTGTCGAACATGGCGATGCCCGTCGCGCTCTCCGGCCGCGGATACGGGTTCTGGCCGAAGGCGACGACCTTCCACTTCTGCGGCGGATGCGGCTTCAGCGCCTGGAAGGTCAACTCCCGCACCGGAACGACCTCCGGACTCCGCTTCGGGCCGATGAAGCCGGCGGCCCCCGGCTGCGCCTCGATCACCGGAGCCAGCAACGGCAGCCACGGCTCACCGCCCCCGGCGAACAGCTCGGTCAGCCCCAGCGGATCCCCGGCGGACACCCCCTTGGGCGCGGACGTCTCGGAGGGCACGGAGACCCCCGCGGACGCGGTCCCTTCCGAAGGCGCGGACTCCTCCGAGGGGGCGGACGTCGCCCCGCCCGTGGCCGGAACGTTGATCCGCACCCGCTGCGACGGTCCCGCACCCTCGATGTCGTCGAGCTGCCCCAGCACCGCGGCCCGCAAGGCGTCGTAGTCCGCGAACCCGTGGTCGTGGAACAGGGTGTAGCCCGTCCACATCAGATTGGCGCACACCGTCGCCGGCACCCGCCCCGTCCGCGCGCCCATCCCGACGAGCGCCACGGACCGGATGCTGCCGGGCAGCGCCAGGTTCTGCAGGTGCACCGCCTGGAACGCGGCCGCGCAGGCCAGGGCCACGTTCATCGTGTCGCTGACGTTCTGCGAGGACTCCCGCATGGTCGGCGTCGAGATCAGATACCGCGGCACCGCCGCCCCCGACGGGACGCACACCGCGCTGCCCACCGGCAGACTCCCGCCGAACCCCTCGCGGATCGCCCGCTGCACCCGCACCTGGATCCCGGCGCCCAGCCGGCGCTTCACCAGCGCGTCGACACCACCGTCCATCCGGCCCCGCGCGTTGGTCGGGGACACCCAGGCGTCGACGTCCACGTCGAGGAGGGAGCCCTTCCGGATCTCGACCTGGGGCGTGTCCGCGAAGGCGGACCGCCACGCCGCCACCACCTCGTCGTTGACATCGACCAGAACGACCTTCAACGCACGCTCGACACCCACGAATCCACCTCTCTCGCACACGCTCTCGAACATCTCCGAAGCTACCGCCGCCCACTGACAACGCCGCCGCACGGCCGAGAGGGGACCCGGCGTCGACCGACGCCGGATCCCCTCCTCGCCGCGGCCTGCGGCTACTCCGCGGCCTTCGCCGCCGGGTGGGCCTTGGAGAGCGTGCACACGCCGTCCTCGCACTGCCGCTCCAGGCGGCCCCGCGAGACGGTCTGCGCCAGCCCGACCAGCCAGCAGGTCGGGCAGCCGCGGAAGGCGATCAGGGCCAGCGGGGCCGCGAGCAGGGTGGCCGGGCCGGCCACCGGCACCAGGGCGATCGAGCCGACGATCAGCCCGAACCCGACGGCACCGCGCGCCAGATGACGCGGGACGGACCTGCTGGCGAAGTCCCGCACGGGCGCGGCGGAGCGCTCCTGCCGCACGGGGGTCACGGTGTTCACGGTCGTGGGTCTCCTCCCCATGGTGGGTCGACGGCGGCACCGGGTGTCCGGCCGGTCGCCGCCAGGGATCGGCGCAGCGTCGTACGCGCCCTGTGCAGACGGGACTTCATGGCCGCGCCGCTCAGGCCGAGCGCGTCGGCGACGGCCCTGCCGGGCAGGCCCTGGATGTCCCGCATGATCAGGACCTGCCGCTGGTCGCGGGGGAGCGCGCCGACCGCCGCCGCGATCCGCTCCACCTCCAGCCGGTGCAGCACCGACTCCTCGGCGGACGGCCCCTCACCCGCCTCCGGTTCGTCCGGCGCCCCGTCGCGCCGCGTGGCCAGCAGCCGTACCTGCCGCAGGCATTCGTTCCGGACGATCCGGAACATCCACGAGGCGAGCGCGCCCGTCGCCCGCAGGGTGCCGATCTTCCGGTAGAGGATGATCAGCGCCTCCTGCGCGGCGTCCTCGGCGTCCTGCGGCGAGGCGCAGAGCGACAGGGCGAACTTGCGCACGTGCGGCTGCGACTGCACGACGACGGTGGTGAGCGAGCTGAGGTCGCCGTCCTGGGCGGCCTTGATCAGCCGCTCGTCCGGCCAGGTGAAGCGTCGGTTCATGTCCTACTCATAACTCATGCGCGGCGGGCGGTCCGTGGCGCGGGCGCCGGTCAGCCCCGGCTCCTGTAGCGGCGCGTCAGATGCCAGCTGCACGCGCCCACGAGCACGACTCCGACGACGACGAGTGCGGTGACCACGATGGGTGTCTCCTCCGGGTTCCACCGGCCCGGTCGGCCGGTACACGCCCATAGGAGCCGCGGAGGTCCGGAAAGGATTCACCTTCTTTTCCGCAAGACGAGCGGACCGGCCGCGCCACGTACGTCTTCGGCCAACATTCCTTCCCTATCAAGTGAGTTGGGAATGTTGCCGACCCGCCTTCCGTTGTCGCGGGCATGACTGCGTCCAACAGCGAATTCATCCGTGGCACCGCGCGGGGAACCGCCCCCGTACCGCTGTCCGTACTCGACCTCGCGGCCGTCGGCGAGGGCACCACGGCCCGGGAGTCGCTCCAGGCCTCGGCCCGACTGGCCCGACTGGCCGAGGCCCGCGGCCTCCTCCGCTACTGGGTGGCCGAACACCACTCCATGCCGGGCATCTCCAGCAGCAGTCCGGCCGTCATCCTCGCCCACCTCGCGGCCCAGACCCGCACCCTCCGGCTCGGCTCCGGCGGCGTCATGCTGCCCAACCACGCCCCGCTCGTGATCGCCGAGCAGTTCGGCACCCTGGAGGCGCTCGCACCGGGACGGATCGACCTCGGCCTCGGCCGCGCGCCCGGCACCGACGGCGCCACGGCGGCGGCGCTGCGGCGGGCCGGCGGAGGGGAGAGCGACGACTTCCCGGCCGAGGTGGCCGAGCTCATCCGCTTCCTCCGCGACGACTTCCCCGACGGGCACCCCTACCGGCGCATCCACGCGGTGCCCGGGCCCGTCCAGGGCGAGGTGGGACAGCCGCAGGTGTGGCTCCTCGGCTCCTCGGGCTTCTCCGCCCGCCTCGCCGGGCAGCTGGGCCTGCCGTTCGCCTTCGCCCACCACTTCTCCGCGCGCAACACGCTCCCGGCCCTGGAGCTGTACCGGTCGAGCTTCCGGCCCTCCGCCACCCTGGCCGAGCCGTACGTCGTGCTCGGCGTCTTCGCCTTCGCCGGGGACGACGCCCAGGAGGCACGGCGGCAGGCCCTCACCGGGGCGCTCGCCACGGTACGGCTCCGCAGCGGCCGGCCGGGACTGGTCCCGACGCCCGAGGAGGCCGAGCGGCACGTCTTCACCGAGCAGGAGCGCGCGGTCCTCGGCACCTGGCTCGACAACGCCCTCTACGGCACGGCCGACGAGGTCAGGGCCGGGCTCGACGAGCTCCAGAAGCGGACCGAGGCGGACGAGCTCATGCTCGCCATGAACTCGCACGGCCCCGACTTCCGCGTGCGGTCCTACGAACTCATGGCCGACGCCTACGGGTTGCCCGCCGACGCGACGACGGACTGACGCGACGGCTGCAGACGTGACGACGCCGGGCCGATGAGCCGGCCCGGCGTCGTCACCCCTCCCTCGACCTCTCAGGGACCCGCCGCCACCGTGACCCGCCAGCCGTCGTCGGCGAGTCGGCGGCGGACCGCCTCGGCCGTGGGCGCGGGGGCGGCGAGCAGCGCCGACAGCTCCGTGTCCGCGTCGGACCAGCTCAGCCGGATGCCGTCCGCGTCGATGCCCGAGCCCTCCGCCGCGTCGATCAGCCGGTCCACCTCGCCCGGCCCGCCGTCGAGCGGGACCGTCAGCGTCACCCGCTCCACCGCGACCCGCCCGCCCGGCTCGTACACCGCCTCCCAGCCCTCCCGGCCCCGCTCCAGGAGGTCCACGAGCGAGGCCAGGGCCTCCTCCGACTCCGGCCCCGACACCTCAAGGGCGTTCAGCGCGCGCGTCAGCGCCTCCAGGTCCTTGCGCAGGTCGCCGAGGATCTCCGCGATGGCCGGCCCGTTGGACCGGACGATGTCCGTCCACAGCACCGGAGAGCCCCCGGCGACCCGGATCACGTCCCGCACCCCCTGCCCGGCCAGGGCGAGCGCCTCGCGGGACGCCCCGCCGAGGCGCGCCGCCATCAGGGTCGCCACGAGGTGCGGCGCGTGGGAGACGAGGGCCACCGCCCGGTCGTGCACGCCCGGCTCCATCACCAGGGGCACGGCACCGCACAGCGCGACGGCGGACAGCACCCGGTTGAGCGTGCCCGACGAGGTCTCGGGGCCGGGGGTCAGGACCCAGGTGCGCCCCTCGAAGAGCCCGGCACGGGCGGCCAGCGGCCCGGACCGCTCGCTCCCCGCCATGGGGTGGCCGCCCACATAGCTCGGACGGTGCACCCCCGTGTGCGAGACGGCCAGCGCCGTCGCCGACTTCACGCTCGCCACATCGGTGTAGGCGTGCGCGAGGCCTCGTCGCTGCTGCTCCGCGAGCACCTGCGCCACCCGTGTCGGCGGTACGGCGACGACGGCCAGGTCGACCGGCTCCGGAGGCGGCCCGAAGACGCCGGCGCCGCGCGCAGCGGCCACCCGCGCCGCCGACTCGTCGGCGTCGAGCAGGTGGACGTGGACGCCGCGGCGGGTCAGCGCGAGTCCCATGGACGTGCCGATCAGCCCGGTTCCCACCACTGCCGCAGTGCGAATCACTGTTCCCCCTCATCGCCGGTTCGTCGGTGCGCGGGAGCGCCCGCCCCGGCGCAGCACCGGTCCGGCCGCTCCTTCTTCGCGACGCTCGCAGTGTGACCGCAACCGGGTGCCCGGTTCTCGGCCGACCGCGCACGGCAAGTACCGCATCAGCGCACTTCGGGCATTCGCGAACGCGACAGAGCGCATGCGCGGGGACAGCACAGTCGCCCCTCGGCGGCCCATAACTTGCAGTCGCCAAGGGCCGTCAGCGAACGAAGGAGGAACACCGTGGAACTCGATCTGCGCACGGTGATGCGGCACTTCGCCACCGGCGTCGGGGTGGTGAGCACCTGGACCGGGACCCCGGGCGGCCCGGACGGACGTCGCCACGACGCCATCACGGTCAACTCGCTCGTCCCCGTCTCCTTCGACCCCCCGCTCGTGTCGCTCTCCCTGCGCCACGGCTCGGCCTTCCTCGCCGACCTCCTCGCCTCCGGGCGGTGGGGCGTGTCGATCCTGGCCGCGGACGGCGCCGAGACCGCGCGCCGCCTCGCCGGTTCCCGCGAGAGCCGGACGGAGGCCCTGGCCGACCTGCCGGCCGTGCCGGGACCGCACACCGGGGCCCTGCTCTTCGACGGGCCCGGCTGGATGGAGTGCGAACTCGCCGACTCGTTCACCGTCGGCGACCACCTCATGGTGATCGGCACCGTACTGGCCACCGGCGTGCGCGCTCCGCAGGACCCCTTGGTGTTCCTGCACGGGGCGCTCACCTCCGCCACCGGCCTGTGACCCGCGCCGGGTCCCACGCCCCACACCGTCCGTCCAGGGAGACCACCATGACCGAACAGTCCAGGGCCGTCGACGGACCCGCCGCCCCGCCCGCCCCCGTGAGGCCCGCACTGCGCAAGGCGCTGGACGCGGCCGTCCGGATCCTCGGCGCGGACCGGGTGTCGCTCCCCGAGGGCGACGAGCGGGCGACCCGCCTCCTCGGCCCCAACGCCAGTCTCTTCCGCGCCCGCCGGATCGCCGCGGTGCTGCGGCCCGCCACCGCCCGGCAGGTCCCCGAGCTCGTCGAACTCTTCGCCGGGGACCCCGAGTCGGGCAGCCTCCACGTCGTCAGCACCGGCCGCAACTGGGGCCTCGGCTCCCGCGAACCGGCCGACGACGACGTCGTCGTCCTCGATCTCGGCGGTCTCGACCGGGTCCGCGAGCTCGACCTGGAGGCCGGCTGGGCCGTCGTCGAGCCCGGGGTCACCCAGGGCCACCTGTCCCGGCTCCTCGCCCACACCCCGCGGCTCGTCAACGTCACGGTCTCCGCCGCCGCCACCAGCGTCCTCGGCAACGCCCTGGACCGCGGCGTCGGCCTGCGCGGCCAGCGCACCGACGACCTCGCCGGCCTGGAGGTGGTCCTGCCGGACGGCGAGACCGTACGGGTCGGCTGGTGGCCCACCGAGGGCCGCACGGCACCCGTCTACCCGCACGGCCTGGGCCCGTCGCCGCTGCCGCTCTTCGTCCAGTCCTCCCTCGGCGTGGTCACCGCCGCGGTCGTCCGGCTGGCGCCCCGGCCCGAGGCGCTGCGCGTGGTCCGGCTCGACTTCCCGCAGTCCGCGCTGAGCGAGGCGACCGACGCGGCGCGCCGCTGGGTCGCCCAGGGCCTCACCCGGGGCGTCCCGAGGATCTACGATCCGGCGGCGGCCCGCTCGTACGGAGGCTCCGAGGGCGAGTTCCTGGTGCACCTCCCCGTCGACGGCACGGCCGAGGCCGTCGAGGCCCTCACCGGCATCCTGACCGCCGAGGCCCGCCGCTCGGGGCTGTTCACGCAGGTGACGGCCACCGAGGCGATCGACCCCGCCCACCCGAACCACGAGGTCACCCGGCTGGTGGAGCGCGGCTACGCCGGCGACCCCGACATCGCCGACGTCCTCTTCCGGGCCAAGATGGGCGTGCCCGCCGACCGCGTCGACACCGAGGCCGGGTTCGTCTTCTTCCTGCCACTGCTGCCGTTCACCGGCGCGGACGTCTCCCGCGCGGACGGACTGCTCCGGGAGGCGGCCGCCGCGACCGGCACCCGCCTCTCGGCCACGCTGCACCTCCTCGGACCCGACCTCATCGACTGCGTGGTGGCGATGAAGTTCCCCCGCGAGGGCGACGCGCCCGAGCGGGCCCACCGCGCGCTGGACCTGCTCCACACCTCGTTCGCCGACGCCGGCTTCGGGCCCTACCGGCTGGACGTCGACCACGCCCACCTGCGCGACGCCCTCGCCGCCGATCCCGGCGCCCTCGCCCTGACCCGTCGGCTCAAAGCCGTACTCGACCCCAACAACGCCATCGCGCCGGGACGTTACCGCTGACCGCGGCAGCCCACCGGACACCAGTGAGACAGGGGACTACAGCACATGGTCACTTCACAGGAGGTCGCCGCCCGGCGTCCCGTCACCGCCCGGCCGACCACCCCGGAGGAGCTCCTCAGGCGCGCCGAGGGCCTCGTCCCGGTGCTGCGGGGCCTCTCCGACGACATCGAGAGGGCCCGCAGGCTGCCCGACGCGGTCGTGGAGAAGCTGCGCGACGCGGGCGTCTTCCGCATGGGCGTGCCCACCGAACAGGGCGGCCCGGGCCTCGACTCCGTCCAGCAGACGGAGGTGGTGGAGACCCTCGCCCGCGGCGACGCCTCCGCCGCCTGGTGCGCCATGATCGGCATGGACACACCCCTCTACGCCCAGTTCCTGCCCGAGTCCGTCGCACGGGAGGAGCTCAGCGATCCCGACGCCATCACGGCCGGACTGATCCTGCCGCTCGGCCGGGCCGAGCGCGTGTCCGGCGGCTACCGGGTCACCGGGCGCTGGGGCTTCGGCAGCGGCATCACCCACGCCGACTGGGTCGTGGCCGGCTGCTTCGTCCACCGGGACGGACGCCCCGAGCCCGGACCCGACGGCTCGCCCCGGCACTGGCGGATCATGCTGGCCCGCCGCGACGCGTTCGAGGTCCTCGACACCTGGCACACCACCGGTCTCGCCGGCAGCGGCAGCAACGACTACCAGGCCAAGGACCTCTTCGTCCCCGAGGAGCACTCCTTCAGCCTCGGTGCCCCGCGCGTCGAGGGCCCGCACTCCACGGCGGAGGCGATCCTGCGCAACATGCCCGGCGTGCCGCTCGGCGTGGCCCGCGCCGCGCTCGACCACGTACGGGAGCTGGCCGCCGGCCGGACCGACCGTGCCGCCGGCTCGCCCTGGGCCGACACCTACCGCGTCCAGATGGCCATCGCCGAGTCCGAGATGGAGCTCGGCGCGGCCCGGCACGCCGTCTACGGCAGCCTGCGCAGGCAGGCGGAGATCCTGGAGAAGGGCGGCGAGATCGGCCGCGACGACCGGGTGGACACCGTCCTCGCGCGCGTCAACGCCTTCCGGGTCGCCCGGAGCATCGTCTCCCGGCTGTACGACCTCGTGGCGACGACCGCCGTCTACCGGCCCTCGCCGCTGGACCGCTGGCTGCGGGACCTCACGACGATGCGCCAGCACGTGATCGCCCAGGACCAGGTCCTCCAGTCGGCGGGTGCGCACCTGCTCGGCGGCACCCCGTCCAACCCCTTCAGCCTGGGCATCGTGGCATGAGCGGACACCCGCGCGCGAAGGCCGCGGACCGGGCGGAGCTGAGCGGCGGGCCGCTGCCGGCGCCCTCGGTCGGCACGCTCGGCGAGGCGCTGCGACGGGCCGCGCGCGGCCCGCACGCCGTCGTCGTCGTCGACGGCACGGGCACGGCCGTCCGCAGGTCGTACGCCGAGCTGTACGCCGACGCGGCACGGAAGGCGGCGGAACTCGCCGCCGCCGGCGCCCGGCCCGGCGCGCGGGTGCTCCTCCGCACGAACCGCACCGGCGACCTGCTCACCGCCTTCTGGGCGTGCGTGCTCGCCGGACTCGTCCCCCTGCCCGTGTCGTACGGCTCCGGTGCCGACGGGCTCGCCGAGGCGGTCGAGGCCGTCGGAGAGGCCTGGCTGCTCGGCGACGCACCGCCCGGCCCGCATCCCCCGGGGCTGCGCCCCTTCACCGCGAACCCCCGCCCGTCCACCGGATCGCCGGCGCCGCTCGCCGCACGGCCCGACGGGACGGCGGTGCTCACCCTGACCTCGGGCAGCGGCGGCCTGCCCAAGGCCGTGCCGCTGACCCACCGTCAGATACTGTCCCGGGCCCACGGCACCGCGCTCGTGCGGGGCCTCGGCCCGGACACCCGCAGCCTCAACCGCATGCCGCTCGACCACGTCAGCGGCATCGTCATGTTCCACGTACGGGACGTCTACCTCGGCTGCCACCAGGTGCACGCCGACGCCGGCTGGGTCCGTGCCGACCCGCTGCGCTGGCTCGACCTGGCCGAGGCCGAGCGCATCGACACCACCTGGGCGCCCAACCGCGTCCTCGCGCTCCTCGTCGACCGGCTCGCCGAAGCGCCCGGCCGGTCCTGGGACCTGAGCCGGCTCCGCTACGTGATGAACGGCGGCGAGGCGGTCAAGGACCGCGTCGTCCGGCGGTTCGTCGAGGCGCTCGCCCCCCACAGGCTGCCGGCCACCGCCGTGCACCCCGGATGGGGCATGCCGGAGACGGCCTCCGGGGTCGTCGACGGGGTCTTCCGTCCGGCCGACGGGCCGCCCCGGCGCCATGTGCCGGTGGGGAAGCCGCAGCCCGGCGTGTCCGTGCGGGTCGTCGACGACGCCGGGCGGGTGGTGCCGGCCGGCGTCGTGGGCCGGCTCCACATCACCGGGGCGCCGGTCGCCGACACGTACCTCGTGGGCGGGACGGCGCGCCCGGCCCCGCTCTCGGCCGACGGCTGGCTGGTCACCGACGACCTGGCCTACGTGGCGGACGGCGAACTCACCGTCACCGGCCGGGCCGACGGCCTCATCGAGGCCGGCGGCGCACGGTGGCACGGGCACGAGATCGAGGACGCCGTCGAGGAACTTTCCTGTGTGCTCCCGTCCTTCACCGTCGCCCGCCCCCTCGCGGCGCTCGGCGCGAGCGGGGCGGGCGGTGCCACGGGCTCCGCCTCCGGCACGGGCTCCGCCGGGCTCGCGGTGCTGTTCCGGCCGCGGCCCGGGATCCCGCCGGACGAGGCGACGGAGCGGGTGCGCGAGCGGGTCCGGCGGCGCTTCGGTGCCGACCGGGTGCACGTCGAGGTCCTGACCGGCCACGAACCGCCCAGGACCGCCACCGGGAAGCTCCGCCGCCCGGCCGTCACCGCCGCCGGTCCGCCCGGCACACCGGCACCGGACCGACCACGTCCCTCCCACCGAGAGGCCTGACATGTCCCTGGACCTGACCGCGACCATGCGCACCTTCGCCACGGGCATCTGCGTCGTGACCACGTACGAGGAGGAGGGCGACCGGCGGCGCCACGACGCGGTGGCCGTCCGCTCCTTCACCTCCGTCTCCCTGGACCCACCGCTCGTCTCCCTCGCCGTCCCCCGCGACTCCGAGGTCCTCGCCACGCTGCTCACGACCAAGCTCTGGGCGGTGTCGATCCTCGACGTCGCCGGCCTCGACATGGCCGAGGCACTGGACGGCGACCGGGAGACCCGGGCCCGGGCCCTCCTCACCTGCACGGCCACCCCCGGGGAGCGCACCGGGGCGCTGGTCCTCGACGCACCCGGCTGGCTCGAGTGCACCCTGTACGACCGCCACGACACCGGCGACCACACGGTCCTGATCGGGGAGGTGCAGGCCACCGGCGGCCGGTACCGGCGGCCCCCGCTCGTGTTCGTCAACGGCGGCCCGCGCGCCCTCTCCCAGGCCTGACCCCCCGTCTCCCTTCCGAACTCCGAGGAGAAACAGTGAAATTCGGCATCTGGCTCGACTTCCGCAACCCGGCCGGATGGCGGCGGCCCTGGACCGACGTCTACGAGGAGACGCTGTCGCTCGCCACCGACGCCGAGACGCTCGGGTTTGAATCCGTCTGGCTGTCCGAGCACCACCTCACCGACGAGGGCTACCTCCCGTCCCTCTTCCCGGCGCTCGCCGCCATCGCCGCCCGCACCAGCCGGGTCCGGCTCGGCACCGCCATGGTCCTCGCCGGCCTCACCCATCCGCTGCGGCTCGCCGAGGACGCGGCCGTCACCGACCTCCTCTCCGGCGGCCGGCTGGAGCTCGGCATCGCGCCCGGCTACCGGGAGAAGGAGTTCGAGGCCCTCGGCTTCGACCGGGCCAGGCGCGGAGCCCGGACCGAGGAGACCGTGGAGATCCTCCGCCGCGCCTGGACCGGCGAGCCCTTCTCGTACGCCGGGAAGCACTTCGACCTCGACGATGTGGTCGTCACCCCGGTCCCGCAGACCCCGCCGCCCGTGTGGATCGGCGGCGGCAGCGAGGCCGCGGCCCGGCGGGCCGGCCGCCACGGGCTGCGCTTCCTGCCCGACCTCGGCACCCCGCCGGAGATCCTCGACCTCTACCGGCGCACCCTCGCCGAGCACGGGCACGACCCGGCCGGCTTCGGCCTGACGGCCATCGTCACCCCCGGCGTCTACGTGTGCGAGGACGCCGAGGAGGGCTGGCAGGAGATCAGGGAGCACTACTGGTACCTGCTGAACAAGTTCCAGGAGTGGTTCGGCAACCCCGGGCTGCCGTCCGTGGACGACCTGCCGCGCGAACTGTTCCTGGTGGGACCGCCGGACGTGGTCGCCGAGGGGATCCGTGACCGGATCAAGCCGCTCGGCGACGTCGAGCGCGTCATCTTCTTCGGCCGCGCCCCGGGGCTGCCCGCCGACCGGGCCCGCCGCTCCCTCGAACTGTTCTCCGAGCACGTCCTCCCGCAGTTCGCCTGACAGCCCCCGGGAGCGCGCCGGCCGCCGGCCGCTCCCGTGCGCGCCCGACCCAAGAAGGAGCACCATGTCAGACATCGCCATCGTCGGCGCAGGCATCTCGGGCCTGCACCTCGCCCTGCGACTCCAGCAGGCAGGAGTGACCACGACGGTCTACGCCGAGCGCAGCTCCGAGGATCTCGCGGCGGGGCGCCCGCTGAGCCTCCCCGTCCGGTTCGGCCGGACCCTGGAGCGGGAGCGCGAACTGGGCGTCTCGCACTGGGAGGGCGGGGACAACGACACCCTCGGCGTCCGCCTCGTGGCGCGCGGGGAGCCGGAGATCGGCTTCCTCGGCCGCCTCGACGCCCCCGCGAGCGGCGTCGACCTGCGCCTCTACCTGCCGACGCTCACCGCCGACTACCTGGAGCGGGGCGGCAAGGTGGTCGTGCTGCGCCCCGACGCGGCCGAGATCGAGCGGATCTCCCGCGACCACGACCTGGTCGTGGTCGCCACCGGACGGGCCGCCACCACCGGCCTGTTCCCGCGCGACCCGGAGCGCTCGCCGTACACGGCGCCCCAGCGCGTCCTGACGGCAGGCCTCTTCCACGGCATCGCGCCCGTCGACCCCGGCCACATCCACTTCCAGGTCTCCGAGGCGGGCGAGATCTTCTCCACCCGGATCCTGACCGCCGAGGGACCCGTCCACGGCATCGTCGTGGAGGGCCACCCGGGCGGCGCGCTGGAGCAGCTGTCCTCGTACGACCACGCTGAGGACCCGGCCGGCTTCGAGAAGACCCTCCTGTCGCTCGTCGCCGAGTACGCGCCGGACCTGCGCGAGCGGATCTCCGACCGGGACTTCGGGATCCGCCGCCCCGGCGACGTGATCCAGGGCGGTCTCACCCCGGTGGTGCGGCGCGGCTGGGCCGCGCTCGACTCCGGCAAGATCGCGCTGGCTCTCGGGGACGCCTGGATCGTCAACGACCCGCTCGCCGGGCAGGGCGCCAACCTCGGTTCCCGCATCGCCTTCGAGATCGCCGAACTCGTCGTCGCCGGAGGTCCGTTCGACGAGGCCTTCGCCGAGCGGGCGGCCGAGCGGCTGTGGCGGATCGCCGAACCGGTCGTCGCCTGGTCGAACCTGAACGTCGCGCCTCCGGTCGAGCACCTGGGCGGGATCTTCGTGACCGCCACGGCCGACCAGCGCGTCGCCGACGCGTTCGTCGCCAACTTCAACCACCCGGCCGACATGTGGGAGGCGGTGAAGACGCCGGAGGCCACGCGGGCCTGGCTCGACGGGATCACGCCCTAGGGCGAGACCGCCTGGTCGTGGTCGGCGGGTGAGTGCGGACGGCCGGGCCGTGCCGCCGGGAACCGCCCCCCTGTGCGGGGGAGCGGGCCCGGGCGGCACGGCCCGGCCGTCTCCGTCCTCCGGCGGGCGGGTTCCCGCCCCGGGTCAGGCGGCGACGAGCGGGCCCGTCCGGGCGCTCCAGACGGACATCGCCATGTCCACCAGCTCGTGCAGCTGGGTGCGCTCGGCCCCGTCCCGGGCCTGCAGCGAGAGACCGTTGAGGAACGTGGTGTAGAAGGCGGCGATCCGGTCCGTGTCCGTGTCCTCGGCGAGCTCCCCGTCCGTCACCGCGGCGTCCAGCCGGGCCTTGAGCGTGGACTTGGTCCGGGCCCGGCAGCGCAGCGCGAAGTCCCGCACGGACTCGTGGTCGGTGGTGCAGCTGCTTGCGGCGTGCACGATCATGCAGCCGCGCGGCTTGTCGGCGGCGGTGAAGCGGTCGACGCTCCCGTGCAGGAGCGCGGCGATCGCCTCGCGCACCGTCGCGGCCTCGTCCATGGCGCGGCGCGAGGACTCCGCCTCCGTGCGCTCGTAGAGCTCGATGGCCTCCCGGAACAACTGCTCCTTGTTCTTGAAGGCGGCGTACAGGCTGGGCGGGTTGATGCCCATCGCGGCGCTCAGGTCCGTCGTCGACGTGGTGGCGTACCCGCGTTCCCAGAAGACGAGCATCGCCGTGTGCAGTGCGGCGTCCCGGTCGAAGCTGCGGGGGCGTCCGGTGCGGGCCACATGTCCTCCTTGACGGCCGATCAGCCGGTGGATAGCCTCTTCTGTAGAGGTTAGTACAGAAGTGGTGTTGTCCGCTGCCCCCAGTACGGGAAATCCGCGGTCACTCCGTCCTGCCCTCGTCCTTCCCCTCGACTGTACGGTCGGTCCGATAAGGAGATCCAGTTCATGACTATCGCGGACGACGCCACGGCGGGCGGCGCGTTACCCGGTACGAGCGACCCCGAACCCCGAGTGAAGTGGGGCCTGCGGGAATGGCTGATGCTCGTGGTGGTGTGCGGGGCGTTCTCCCTCGACGCTCTCGACAACATCATGGTCGGCATCGCCACCCCCCAGATCAAGGACGAGTTCGGCATGAGCACGTCCGCGGCCCAGTGGGTGGTGAGCGCCTACGTCCTCGGCTTCGGCGGCTTCCTCCTCCTCGGCGGCCGGATGTCCGACCTCCTCGGCCGACGGCGGGTCTTCCTGGTCGGCCTCACCGTCCTCGCGGCCGGCTCCCTCCTCGGCGGGCTGGCCAACAGCGGCCTCCTGGTCATCATCGGCCGCCTCGTGATGGGCATCGGCGCCGCGCTGACCGCTCCCTCCGCCCTCTCGATCGTCGTCGGGAACTTCCCCGAGGGACCGCAGCGCAACCGCGCCCTCGGCATCTACACGGCCTGCGGCGCCATCGGTTACTCGATCGGCGTGGTCGTCGGCGGCGCCCTCACCCAGGCCAGCTGGCGCTGGACCTTCGTCCTCGGCGTGCCGGTCGCCGTCGCGGCCCTGATCGGCGCCCTGATCCTGGTCCCCAAGGACCCGGAACACGACGGCTCCAAGCGGCACTTCGACGCCGCCGGCGCGGTCACGGTCACCGCCGCGATGCTGCTCCTCGTGTACGGCATCGTGCAGGCCCCGTCCTCGGGCTGGTTCTCCGGAGTCACCCTCGGCGTCCTCGCCGCCGCCGCGCTGCTGCTCGCCGCCTTCGTGGCGATCGAGTCCCGCAGTCCGCAGCCGCTGCTGCGGCTCGGTCTCCTCCGCAACAAGTCGCTCGTGGGCGCCAGCCTCATCGCTGCGGCGATCCTCGGCACCTACATGAGCTACCAGTTCATCGGCAGCCTCTACCTCCAGTCCTACCGGGGCTGGTCCCCGCTGCAGATGGCGTTCGCCTTCCTGCCGATCGGCCTCATGATCCTCACCTTCGCGCCCCGCGCGGGGAAGTGGCTCGGCCGCACCGGACTGCGCTGGCCGGTGTTCGGCGGCATGTTCGCCTACACCGTCGCCTTCCTGCTCTTCCTGCGGGTGGGCGAGGGCTCCTCGTACTGGCTGGTCATCCTGCCCAGCATGGTGCTCATCGGCGTCGGCTTCCCCTTCGCCTTCACCGCGGCCAACGTCGCGGCCACCTCGGGCGTCGACGAGTCCGAGCAGGGCCTCGCCGCGGGCATCCTGCAGACCGGCTACCAGGTGGGCGCCGCGGTGGTGCTCGCCGTGGTGACCGTGCGCATGGGCGGTGAGGAGAGTCCCTCGCACGCCGAGTCGCTCACCGGGTACCACCAGGGCATCTGGGTGATCGTCCTGATCGCGGCCGTCTCGGCCTTCTCGGTGCCGATCGCCGCGGCCGCGGCCCGGCGGAAGGCCGGCCGCACGGCACCGGCCGGCGCCCCGCAGGCCGCCGCGGCCGACGGCGGCGGTACGGAGAAGGCGGACGGCCGTACGGCGGAGTCCGCCGGCCGGTCCGGGCGCTGACCCGGCCCCCGGAGCGGACCCCGGTGACCGGTCGTCGGTGGTCGGTCACCGGTACGCGAAAGGCCGCTCCCCCCACCGGGGAGCGGCCTTTCACGCAGGTCGCGGCGGAACGGTACCGCGTCCGCTCGCTCGGGCCCGGTGCGGGCCGGCCCGGGTGGCCGGCCCGGCTCCGGTCACTCGTCGAGCAGGTCCGGCTGCTCGTGCACGATCTCGTCCCACAGCAGCTGGAAGCTGAACCAGCCGAGGTGGCGGTCCCCGAAGCCGTCGCGGGCCGCCTCGGCCTGCTCGTGGCTCATCGGCCGGACCTTTCCGGCCGCCGCGGCGAGCAGCTGCACCTGGGCGGCGGCCTCGTACGTGAAGAACCAGTGCACGGCCTCGTCGACCGAGCCGCCGACGGTGATCAGCCCGTGGTGCCGCAGCAGGATCGCCCGCTTGTCGCCGAGCCGGTCGGCGATGTCCTCGCCCTGCGCGAGGCTGATGGAAGGGCCCTCGTAGTCGCTGTAGAGGACCTGGTCGCCGTAGAAGGCCGCGGACTCCTGGTCGAGCGGTTCGAGGAGCCGGCCGAGCGCGCCGAGCGCCCGCGAGTGCGGGGTGTGGCCGTGCGCGGCGGCGACGGCGCCCGGCTGGGCGCGGTGGATGGCGGAGTGGATGACGAAGGCGCTGGGGTTGAGGCGGTGCCGGCCCTCGACGACGCGGCCCTCGGAGTTGACCAGGATCAGGTCGCGGACCTTCACCCGGCTGAAGGGCACGCCGAACGGGTTGACCCAGAACAGGTCGTCTCCCTCGGGGTCGCGCACCGAGATGTGGCCCGACACGCCTTCCCCGTACCCGTACTTGCCGAACAGCCGCAGGGCGGCGGTGAGGCG
This sequence comes from Streptomyces sp. NPDC015130, assembly GCF_043080005.1. Lineage (NCBI taxonomy): Bacteria > Bacillati > Actinomycetota > Actinomycetes > Kitasatosporales > Streptomycetaceae > Streptomyces > Streptomyces sp. NPDC015130. The sequence continues at coordinate 52,976 of NZ_JBIBVC010000016.1, forward strand.
CTGCTTGCGGTGCCTGCGGTCGTCCTCCACGGAGTCGAAGACGGGCTCGGTGGGCATGGGCAGGCCGGTGTGGGTGTCGGCCAGGTAGTCGGCGCGCTCCTGCGTCGCGATGTCAGTCATGCGGGAACTCCTCGTCATGTGGGGCGGCCGGTGTCCGGCCGGTGGCGGGGGAGGGCGTGGGGGCGGTCAGGGGTGCTGTCGCGGGACGGGACCGCCGCGTCACAGGGCGCGGACCGGGTCCACGGAGCCGACGGGCGTGCGGGCCGCCTCCGTGTGGACGGCGTCGGCTATGTCGACGGCCCGGTCCACCAGGGAGGGCACGCCGAAGGTGAAGAAGAGCGAGCCGGAGGCGAGGTCGCCGAGGACGTGGATCCGACGGTCGGTCTCGCCGGCGACGAGCAGCCCGCTGGTCGACCGGGAGACATGGACGCCGCCGCGCGGATGCCGGACGGCGAGTCCCCTGCGGGTCAGGGCGTCGACCAGTGCCGACGCCCCGCGCGGGACGCGGTCCGAGGCCGGGCTGACGGCGTTGACGACGACGTCGGCGTCCTGGACGCCTGTCTCGCCGAGCACCCGGAAGCCCCCGGCGGGCCGGGCGGTGATCTGCTCGACACCGCGGACGATGCGCAGCAGGCCGCGGTCGGCCCGGTCGAGCAGCGTCGCCGCGCTGGCCGGCGGCATGGGGCAGCACAGGCTCATCACGGTCCGGTAGTGGTCCCGGAGCAGCCGGGTCCGTTCGTGCTCGGGCAGCAGCGGCCAGACGTCGGGGCCCGTGTCCGGGACGGCGTGCTGGAGGAGCCGCAGGCCCGGGTCGGAGCCGTCCACGAGTCCGGACTGGCGGCGCAGCCGCTCGACCGGGTCCTCGGTGTTCGTCGTGGCGATCTCGGCCGCGACGGAGTCGAGCGAGGAACCGGCGTCCGCAAGCTCGGCCGCCATCAGGGCGACCACGTCGGCGACGGTGAGCCGCTCGCCCCGCGCGGCCACCGCGCGGAAGTGCGCGGCGGTGAAGTGGCGCGGGTGGCGCTCCACCGGCCGCTGGCGGACGCTCGGCAGCACCCCGCGCCGGGAGGCCATGAGGATCTCGCCGGTGTGGCCCGCCGCGGTCAGCTGGAGCACCACGTCCACGGCGGTGAGCCCGCTGCCGACCACGACGACCCGGTCCCGCTCGCCGATGCCGGCGAGCCGCCGCGCCACCGGGTACGGGTCGGCGACGAACCCCGGCGTGCCGGTCAGCCCGTGCGGGTCGGCCGGCTCCCCGGTGCCCACGCAGAGCACGGCGTGGTCGAGGGCGTACGGGGTGCGGTCGGCGGTGTACGCGACGAGGGCGCCGTCCTCGCGCGCCACGTCCACGACGGCGGCCCGGACCAGCCGGATGTCGCAGCCCCGGGCCGCGAGCCGGTTCAGCGCGCTGCGGGCGCACTGCTCCAGGTAGTCGCCGTACAGGGCCCGGGGCGGGAAGGTGATGCCCGACCGGGCGTCGACGTGGTCGGCGCCCGGGCCGAGGACCACGGCCCGCGCTTCCAGCCAGCGGGTGAAGTGTTCCGGGTCGCCGGCCCGCACGGTCATGTCCTCGGGTGGGGCGTTCACCCGCAGGGTCGCGGCGTCGGGTTGGTAGGCGCGGCCCCGCCACAGGTGAGGGGAGGGGTCGAACACGGTGACCGCCTCGGGAATTTCGTCGCGCTGGCTCAAAGTGTCGAGCAGGCATACGGCGGAGGCGCCGCCTCCGATGATGCCGATTCTCGCAGGAAACAACATTCGAGCGAACCCCGTTCAATGGCGCGGATGATGTCCGTTCTTTTACCTGGAAAACCGATCGGAACAGGTACGGAAAGAAATGCGGAAGGCATGGGCAGGACCATCGGGAGAACCGAACCGCAAAACCTGTGAAATCGGGCTCCAGTCTCCTGGCTTCCCGTCCGTGCCGCTGGCGCGAACACGCATGCGGCATAACAGGTTTGCGCACGCCCGTTCGGCGTGCGTGCCGCTGTGGGAAGCGAGGAGAAGAAAGGTTTCGGTGGGGAAGAGGGTGCGGATGTGGCGGGCGGGACGTCCCTCAGGGGAGCTCGCGTGTCGCCTGGCGGCGCCACTCTCGGGGGGCCACCCCGTAGCGCTCGCGGAACAGCTTGCTGAAGTGCGAGGCGCTGTCGAGTCCCCAGCGCTCGGCGATGCCGGCCACCGTCAGATGGGCGGTGCGCGGATCGGACAGGTCGTCCCGGCAACGGCGCAGCCGCTCGTTGCGGATCCACAGGGCGGGACTGCTGTCCTCGTCCTGGAAGAGCAGCTGGAGGTAGCGCAGCGAGATCTTGTGCGTCCTGGCCAGCAGCCGGGGACTCAGATCGGAGCAGCCGAGCCGCGCCCGGGCGAAGGTCTTGATCCGGTGCAGCAGGGCGCGGCGGGCGAGGACGGGGTCGGACACCGCCTCGCCGAGCTTCTCCGAGCAGACGGCGCCGACCAGGCTGGCTACGCTGCTGCCCAGGTGGTCCGCTATCGCCGGGTCGAGCCGCGACATGTTGCGCGCGGCGCTGCGGAGCAGGTCGGCGAGGAGCACGCTGGCCCCTTCGGTGCCGGACCAGGTGGCCGCCCGGAGCGGGTGGTCGACCCCGGCCCTGAGGTCGACCAGCTGGTGGTCGAACTTCACCGTGACCATGTGGATCGGCTGCCGCATCCAGAGGGAGAACGGCAGGGAGCTGTCGTAGCAGAAGAGGTTGCCCGCCCGGGCGACGGCCGTGAGGTCGCCCTGACGGACGCGGACCTCTCCGTCCAGGACGCAGGCGAGGTAGAGCGGGGCGGTCGCCGCCTTGGTGGCGAGCAGTGCGGTGCGCTCGACGGCGTGCGGTCCGGCCTGCACCTCGGCGAGCTGCACGGTGCCGAAGGTGCCCGTGGCGATGGTGCCTTCGAAGTGGCCGGGCTCGGTGCGGTAGACGCGCAGCGGGCCGCAGGCGTCCGTGACGAGATCACCCCAGGTGTGGAAAGCCCGCTGCAGATCGGAGCGCCCCGTGCGCAGGGTGCGCACCGGTCCGGGCGGGTCGAGCAGGGCAGTGCTCATGTGAATCGTCCAGGTACCGCTGAAAGAGATATGCACTTGCCCTGGGGCTCGCGGGGCATGAAGTACTCCTTTCCCGAGGACCGTTGCCGGCTCTCTTCACAGATGCTCCTCATCCTGCTGCATGGGCTCGGATGCCCGGCAGTTGGATTTGCGTCAGCGCAGCTCGAACAAGGATTCCTGCTTCGTGTATATCCACGACAAGGGGAAGCGACCTGTGTCGCGCTGTGTAGTTCATGGAACATTCACGAAGGCCGCGTGGTCCGGGACATGGCTGAAGCCCCGTCGGTGTCTGACCGAAGGGGCTCTTGCTTTCCTGTCCGGGGACGTGCGGCGGGTCCTCGGCACGCTCAGGGCGTGCTGCCGGGCCGTCCCGGGGCGCGGCGTCCGGAAAGGATGCCTTGACGGCGGGGGTCGCGGCGCGCCTCGACCCGCTAGCGCGCCGCCGGTACGCCGCCGTGCACGATCTCGCGCTCCCAGCCGTCCCGTGGCTGGGTGTGCAGGCGCCAGTAGTGCTCCGCGATGTCGTCCGGGTCGTACGCCGTTCCGGGTGCCACGGCCCCCGGGACGGTCACCGAGGCCACGTGGACCCCGGCCGGACCGTACTGCGCGTCGAGCAGGTCGACCAGGGTCCTGACACCGAATTTTCCGAGGCCCAGGCTCACGTAGCGCGGGTCGACCCGGGGCATTCCGCCCGTGACCAGGATCGTTCCGCTGCCCCGCTCGGCCATGCCGGGGGCCACGTGGCTCGCCGTGGTGAGCGCGCCCACCACGTTCACGGCCCAGGCGTCGAGCTGCCCGCGCGCGTCGAGTTCACCCGCCGCGTCGCGCCGGATGAGGGCGGCGTTGTAGACGGCCGCGTCGACCGGCCCGAGCTCCTTCCCGACCGTGTCGAGCGCGGCCCGCAGCCCCGCCTCGTCCGTGCTGTCGGCGGTCAGGGGCAGCACCCTGGCGCCGTCCCGCCCGACCTCCCAGGCCACCTGTGCCACGGTCTCCTTCGTCCGTGCGATCACGGCGACGGAGTAGCCCTCACGGGCGAACCGCGAGGCCACGGCCTTCCCGATCCCCGGCCCGGCACCGACCACGACTGCTGTGGACACCACAACTCCCTTGTTCCCGCGAATGGTTACGGGCGGAGCGTACGACGATCTTCGACCCGGTCAGCGCCCTCCACCGGCGGGAGCCACCCGTGTGAGCGAACGGCGGCCACGGAGCGTGACGAAGGCCCGTCGGCCGGCCGCCTCCACCGTTCGACGGCTCGAACGGATGCCCCACCGCTGTTCGTACGGCTCGACGCGCGTACCGGCCACCGCCGTTCGCACGGACGCTCCGATGTCGTTCGTGTGCGTGCCCCACCGTCGTGCGTGCCTGTGCCCCACCGCCGTGCGTGTGTGCGCCCCACCGTCGTGCGTGCGTGCCCCACCGCCGTCCCCACGGGTGCTCCACCCGCGAACGCGCGGGTGCCCCCATTCCCGTACCCGCTACCGCCCTCCGCGCAGTTCGACGACGTACGTCGCGGTCAGTGCGACGGAGCGGTCCTCGTCCCGGGCGAGCTCCGCGAGGGCGTCGGCCGCGGTGGCTCCCGGGATGTCCGCGAGGGCCTGCGCGAGCCGTCGGCGCGCGGGCGCCCCGGCGGCGCCGGGGACGAGGCGGCCGACGAGCGCGGCGGCGATCCCGTCCGCGGCCCCGGGGCGGTTCGCCAGCGTGCTGAGCACGTCGGCCGCGTCGACGTCGTTTCTCTCCTCGACGACCATGTCGACGAGCGCCGGGACCGCCTCGGCCACGCCCCGGGCCCCGAGCGCCAGCGCCGCGTGCTCCCGGACCACGGCGTCGGGGTGCGCGAGCGCCTCCCGCAGCGGGACGGTCGCCTCCTCGTCCGGGATCCCGGCCAGGGCCCGGACGGCGCGCTCCCGCACCTCGGCCACCGGTGCCGCGAGACCCTGCGCGAGGAGCGCCGCTCCGCCCTCGGCCCCGCGCGCCAGCGCCCAGCGCAGGGCTCCCGCGACGATCGGGTCGGACTCGCGGAGCACCGCCTCGACCAGGGCCTCCACGGCCACCGGCTCGCCCTCGGCGGAGGACAGGGCCGCCCGCTGCCGCGTGCGGGCGCTCTTCGAGCCCAGTGCCTGGAGGAGGGCGACGGTCCGCAGGACGTCCTCCCAGCCGGCCGGTTCGGCGGCCCCGATCCGGTGGAGCCGCGTGAGCAGCTCGGTCTCGGCCGCGACGCGCTCCCGGGTCTGGCGGATGAGGTCGTCGACCAGCTCCGAGGGCGTGAAACCGGGATCGTCGAGAGCCCGCCCTACCTCCCGCAGGGAGAGTCCCAGCGAGCGCAGGCTCTCGATGTGGAAGATCCGCCGGATGTCCTCGTCGGAGTACGCCCGGTAGCCGCCGTCGGTGCGCCCCGACGGCCGCACCAGGCCGAGCGACTCGTAGTGCCGCAGCATGCGGGCGCTGACCCCGGACCGTCGTGCCACCTCACCGATCAACACTGTCTGTTCACTCCTCCCGGCCGGTCGTGCCGAGGGCCACGATGCGCTTCGCCTCCTCGATCGCGAAATCGAACCCGGCATCCGGGTCGTTCGCCAGCCGTTCCGTGGCGATCGCGTGCCGCCGCCGGTGCGGGTCCGGATGCCCCGCCGCGGCGCGCAGCGCCGGCACGGCCGACTCGCCGAGCGCGATCAGCGCCCGGCTGAGGCTCAGCCGCGTCTCGCGTCCGCCGCGCCCGAGCTGGGTGGCCAGCACCCCGGCCAGTTCCGCCTCCCGCCCTTCGGGCACGAGCGCGACCGCCGCCCGCCAGGCGCTCCGCGCGACCTCGTCGTCGGCGTCGGTCAGCAGCTCCCGGGTGATCGACGGCCATGCCCGCCGGTCGCCGATCTTGGAGAGCGTGTGCAGCGCCTGGCTGCGTGCCTGAGCGTGCTCCGAGCGGAGCTCGCCGACGAGCCCGGGAACCGTCGCCGAGGCCGGGTGGCGGGTGAGCGCCCAGGTCAGCATCTCGCGGACGGAGAAGTCCGGCTCGACCGCGCTCCGGCCGATCAGCGCGTCGACGCACCACGGCTCCGGGTCCGTCCCCACCGCCAGCGCCGCCCGCAGCCGTACGGACGGGCTGTCGTGCTCCAGCCCCTGAAGGGCTCGGGTCGTGTGCGCGGTGTCGTTCCGTCGGGTCATCGTGACCACCTCCGACGCCCCAGTGAAGGCCTTGTCACGATGTCAAGGTCAAGCGCGGGGCGTCGCGGGCGGCCCGTTACGCGTCACACGCGGTCCTGGAGGGCGGCGCCTCAGGCGGGGGGTGGGCGCGGGCCGGGGCCCGGGGCCGCGGCCCGCGCCGGGCGAAGAAGTCGGCCGGAGGCAGGAGGGCCGCGCCCACGGTGACCGCCGTGGGGCCGACCGGACGAACGACGGCGGCCCCGGGCGGGAGGAACTCGCCCGGGGCCGCCCCCGGCGGTCTCACGGGGCGGGGGAGGAACCGTCCCCCGTGAGGGTGATGACCGAGGCCGGGCAGACGCCGGCGGCCACACGGACCGCCGCCCGCTGCTCCTCCGGCGGCCGGGCGTCCAGCAGGACGACCAGACCCTCCTCCTCGTCCTGGTCGAAGACCCGAGGAGCGGTCAGGGCGCACATCCCGGCACCGAGGCAGCGGTCGCGGTCGACGTGGACCTCCACAGGATCAGACCTCGTCCCAGGTGACCGGCAGCCGGTGCACCCCGTAGATGCTCATGTCCGTCCGCAGCGGCACCTCCTCGGCCGGCACGTCGAGCCGCAGCGAGGGGAACCGCCGCAGCAGCGCCGGCAGGGCCACCGTCATCTCGACGCGGGCCAGTTGCTGACCCAGGCACTGGTGGATGCCGTGCCCGAAGCCCAGGTGCCCGGTGGCCCTGCGGCGCAGGTCGAGCACGTCGGGCTCGGGGAACCGCTCCGGGTCCCGGTTGCCGGCCTCCAGCGACAGGGTGACGCTCTCGCCCGCCCTGATGAGCAGACCGTCCAGCGCGACGTCGACCAGCGCGGACTTCACGCTCGTGTGGGCGACGGTCAGATAGCGCATGAGCTCCTCGACGGCCTGCGGCGCCAGGTCGGGGTCCGCCCGCAGCGCCTCGGCCTGGGCCGGCGCGGAGAGCAGCGCGAACGTCCCGTGGGCGATCATGTTGGCCGTCGTGTCGAGCCCCGCCGCCAGCAGGAATCCCCCGATGCCGACCAGTTCCTCGTCGGTGAGGTCGGAGTCCCTGGCCAGGTCGCCGAGCAGGTCGTCGGTCGGCTCGGCGCGCTTCGCCGCCACCAGCTCGGCCATGTACTCCTGGAGCCCGACGAAGGCGGCGTACCTGTCCTCGGGCGTCACGTCCATGGACATGATCGTGTGGGCGTGCCCCTGGAACCGCTCGCGGTCGGCGTACGGAACGCCGAGCAGCTCGCAGATCATCAGCGCGGGAAGGGGGCGGGCGAAGGCCTCGACCAGGTCCACGCCCGGGCCGCCGCGCTCCATCGCGTCCAGCTGCTCCGCGGTGATCTCCGCCACCCGGTCGGAGAGCTGCCGCATCCGGCGGACGGTGAACCTGCCCGTCAGGATGCGCCGGAAGCGGGTGTGCTCGGGCGCGTCCATCCCGGTCATGTCGCCGACCGGGGCGGGCGGCAGCGGACCCTCGGGCCCGCCGGGGTACGGGTAGTGCATCAGCTCGTAGCGCGAGCTGAATCGGCTGTCGCCCATGATCGCGCGGACCGTGGACCAGCCGGTGGCCAGCCAGCCGACGTGCCCGTCGGGGTACGCCATGCGGGCGAGCGGCCGCTCCTCGCGCAGCTCCGCCAGGCCGGCGGGCGGGTCGAAGGGACAGCCGGCGGCGCGCTCCGTGGGGAGCGTGACCGGCGCGTCGGTCACGGCGGGTTCCGTGGGTCCCGCGGTCTCCGCGTCCTCGGGTCGGGTCGACGGTACGTGCTGCATCGTGTCCTCCGTGCGTGAGTGCGTGCATGCGTGCGTACGTGCGTGCGCAAGTGCGTGAGCAAGTGCGGTGGGGTCGACGGGTCGGTTGCGGGGGCCCGTGGTGGGGCGTCAGAGCGTCGCCGTGCGGCCGAAGGCCGACCGCGCCCAGAGGTAGCCGACGAGCGTGAGGCCGAGGCACCAGGCGAGCGCGAGATAGCCGCTGTGGCCGATCCCGGTCCCCATGAGCAGGCCGCGCAGGGTCTCGATGACCGGGGTGAAGGGCTGGTACTCGGCGAACCAGCGCAGTCCGGTCGGCATGGAGTCCGTCGGCACGACCGCGCTGCCGAGGAAGGGCAGGAAGGTCAGCGGCAGGGGCGCGTTGCTCGCCGACTCGGGGGTCTTGGCGACGAGCCCCATGCCGGCCGACAGCCAGGTCAGGGCCAGCGTGAGGAGGGCGAGGAGGCCGATCGCGGCGATCCACTCGACGGCGGTGGCGTCGGGCCGGAAGCCGATGGCGAGCGCGATGGCGATCACCAGGGCGATGGCGATCAGGGTCTGGACGACGCTGCCCACGACGTGCCCGGTGAGGAACGCGGCCCGCGAGATGGACATCGTACGGAAGCGGTTGACGATGCCCTCCGTCATGTCGACGCAGACGCCGACCGCCGTCGCCACCGATCCGGCGGTCGCGGCCATCAGGATGATGCCGGGTGCCACGTAGTCGATGTAGGCGCCGCCGCCGGTGGGTGCGCCGGAGATCCCGCTGCCGAGGGCGCCGCCGAAGGCGTAGTTGAACAGCAGCAGCATCATCACCGGCATGACGACGACGGACAGGGTCATCGAGGGGTAGCGCACGGCGTGCTTGAGGTTGCGCCGCAGCATCGTCATCGAGTCGGAGACGGCGTACGAGAGGGAGCTCATCGGGTCATCTCCGTGGCGGTGCCGGGCGTGCCGTGACCCGTGAGGGTGAGGAACACGTCGTCGAGGTCGGGGGTGTGCACGGTCAGGGACTCGGCCCGGAGGGCCGCGCCGTCGAGGACGTCGAGCACGGCCCGCAGGGTGGGGATCCCGCCGTCGCTGGGGATGCGCAGCGTCAGCTCCTCCGGGTCGCGGGCCGCCGCGCCGAAGTGGCGTGCGGCGGCGTCGAGTTCGCCGGGACTCGCGAAGCGGAGGCGGATGTGTCCGCCGGGGACGATGCGCTTGAGCTCCTCGGAGGTGCCCTCGGCGACGAGCCGGCCCTGGTCGAGGACGGCGATGCGGTCGGCGAGCTGGTCGGCCTCCTCCAGGTACTGCGTGGTGAGGAAGATCGTCACGCCGTCGTCGGCGACCAGCTCGCGGATGATCTCCCACATGGTGCGGCGGCTGCGCGGATCGAGGCCGGTGGTCGGTTCGTCGAGGAAGATGATCCGGGGGTCGCCGACCAGGGTCATCGCGAGGTCGAGCTTGCGGCGCATGCCGCCGGACAGCGTGCTGACGGGTTTGCGGGCGGCCTCGGCCAGGTCGAAGCGGCGCAGCAGCTCGGCGGAGCGCCGCCTGCCCTCGGGGCGGGGCAGGTGCCGCAGGTCGGCCATGAGGACCAGGTTCTCCTCGGCGGTGAGGAGGTTGTCGACGGCGGCGAACTGGCCGGTCACCCCGATGACGTCCCGGACGCGCTCGGGCCGTTCGGCGAGGTCGTGGCCGGCGACCCGGGCGCGGCCGTCGTCGGGGGCGATCAGCGTGGAGAGGATCTGGACGGTGGTGGTCTTGCCGGCGCCGTTGGGGCCGAGGAGGGCGAAGACCGTGCCCTCGGGGATGGTGAGGTCGATGCCGTCGAGGACGACCTTGTCGCCGTAGGACTTGCGCAGCCCGAGGGCGGAGATCGCCGGGACGGCGGTCGTGCTGGGTGTCGTGATCATGACATGCGTCTCCTGTGGAGAAAGGTGAGGGAGGGTGCTGTGATGTGACATGGCACATGTGAAATTGCAGACCTGATGGCGGGTCGCCGCCGCGAGATCGGCGGCAGCGGCCCGGGGCGGGTCAGGCGCGGGGGCTCGGGTCCTGGTGCTCGGGCCCGGTGCTGGTGGGGGAGGGGGAGGTCAGGCGCGGCGGATCACGATGTCGCCGACTCCGGTGCGCGCGTGGATCTCGACGGTCTCCTCGGACACGTCGGGCCCCTCGGCGGCGCCGAGCGCGTTGCGCACGGTGCCCACCCGGGTGTTGACGTCCAGCCACGCCGCCGTGGACTCGCGTACGCCGATCTCCACGTCGTGCGCGGCGGCCTGGAGGTGGATCACGCCCCGGACCACCTCGTCGACGCGGATGGCGCCGTTGGCGGACCGGGCGTCCACGGAGGCGTGCGCGAGGCCGACGGTGATGCGGCCGTTGGAGGAGTTGGCCTTGAGGTCGCCGGTGATCTCGCCGATCGTGATCTCGCCGTTCCCGTTCTTGACGACGGCCGCGCCGGCGATCTCGTCGATCTCGATCCGGCCCTGCCCGTGGATCTCGGCCTGGCCGGTCGCGCGGTGGACGTGGATGTCGCCGTGGCCGGTCCGCAGGTGGGTGACGCCCGCCTCGGCGAGCCGGATGTCGCCGAGCGAGGCCTTCACCCGGCACTCCCCGAGCGGCCCCTCGCCGGCGAAGTCCCCGATGGAGGCCGAGCCGTTGAGGCGCGAGCCGGCGGGGAGTTCGACGGTGATGTCGATCGAGCCGTGCTTGCCGAAGGGGGAGCGCTTGCGGGGCCCCTTCACGGTCAGGGTGCCGTTGGCGTACGTGACCTTGGTCTGCTGCGCGACGCGGACGTCGACGTCCTCGGCGCCGTTGCTCGGCAGTACTTCGACGACCGTGTCCTTGCGCTCGCTCGCCACGAGGCGCGCGTTGCCGACCTCGAAGTCCAGGATCGCGGTGATGGGCTCGGGCGTTTCGTAAGAAGGCATGGCTGTCCCGTCCTCTTGGCTCTGGTGGGTGTTCGCGCAGGTGGTGCGGGTGATGGTGGGGGTGGGGTCCGGTTAGCGGACCCAGCCCCGGTAGCTCTGGCCCACGCGGCTGGGCCGCGGCGCGGGCTGGGTCGCTCCCGCCGGTTCCAGGGCGAGGGCGACGGCCCGTACGAGCCAGGCGTTGACGGACAGGCCCTCCTTGCCGGCGGCGTCCTCCACCCGGGCCTTCAGGTGGGCCGGGAGGCGGAAGTTGATGCGCGCGGTGCCTCCGTCGTCGCCGTCCCCGACGGGCGGTGCCATCGGTGCGGTACGTGGTGCCATCGGTGCCGCCATGGTGGCGTCGGCGTCGTTCGGCGCCTCGGTCGCGAGCGGGGACGTCACCACGAACTCGGGGTCCGTCCCCCGCAGCCGTACGTCGACCGAGCCGGGCGCGAGCTCGCGGGTGATCTCCTCCGAGGCCGCGGACAGGGCGTTCAGGAGCGTCAGGCGGGCGGCCGACTCCAGGGGGGCGGTCAACCGCTCGGCCAGGGCGCGTGCCTCGTCGCCGCCGGCGTTGGCGGCGACCGCGAGCTCGCTGCGGAGGTGGTCGACGTAGGGGGTCAGGTCCATGAGGAACATAGTGGCACCGCTATGGCGCCATTGCAAGTCCCTGTGGCGCCACGTGGCGCCGTTGTGTGCCAGGTGGCGCCATGTGGTGCCACGTAGGGTGCGCGGACGCCTCAACCGGCGTTCTGCCGACGCACCATCTCGCCGATCCAGGCCGGGGCGTACGGCGACGTGCAGCCCGGGGGAGTCGGGTAGTCCTTCAGCACCTCCAGGCGCTCACCGATGCCGATGGCGCGGGGGCGCAGCGCGGGGTGGTCGATCCCGATCTGGGCCAGACAGTGGTTCATCGCCCACTGGAGCCGGTCCGGGGCGTCCTTCATCTCCGCCTCGACGACGTCCAGCAGCCCCGCGAGGTCGAGTCCCGCGGGCTTCTTCGCCACGCGCTCGGTGGTCAGCGCCCAGCCGGCGCTCGCGACCACGGGGTCGGGATCGGCGATCCAGGCCAGGCGCAGCTCCTCCGCGTGCGGGCTCTTCTTCACCACGTAGTTCACGAGCCAGTCGTGCACCTTCGGGGTGCGCGACTCGCGCAGCATGGTGTCCAGCTCCTCCCGCCCGAACGCCTTCGGGCGGGAGATCAGGATCGCCAGGAGCCGCGCCGCCGAGTCGTCGGTCGCCCACAGTCGGTACGCGAGCTCCTGCTGCGTCCTGAGCCGCTTCGCGAGCGCGCGCAGCTTGCCGAGGTTCACGCCGTGGTCGTCACCGTGCCGCTCGTTCACGGCCCGAGCCTTCGGGTCCTCGAGCCCGGCCAGCTCGGCCAGCACCTCGTCGACGACCCCGTCGTCCACCGCGGCCCCGTCCGCCTTCGTCCCGCTCACCTCGGACCTCCCACACCGCGCGCCGCGAGCCTTCGGTCCTCAGCCTAGGTCCTGTCAGGGCCTAGGACGGGCGCGGTCAGAACTTCACGCAGGTGCGGTAGGGCGCGTCGTTGGCGATCCAGAACATGGCCTTCCGGGTCTGCGGGCCGTAGACGCCGTCCACCGGGATCCTCGAGAACTCCTGGGTGATCCGCACGGCCGAGGCCGTCAGCGGCCCGTACTGACCGTCGGAGGCCAGGCGGTTGTGGCCGTTGCAGAAGCGGAGCGCGGTCTGCAGGGTGCCGATGGCGTCGGGGTACGGATCGCCCTGGCGCAGGATGCAGTCGACCGAACCGCCGGCCGTCGTCGGCACCCAGGAACCCTGGCCGCCGACCTGGATCTTCCTGGACTCGGTGCAGGGGCCGTAGGCGGCACCGGCGGTGGGGGCGGAGCCGATCAGGGCGCTGATCGACGCGACCGTGACGCCCAGGGCGGCAAGGCGACGCTTCATGAGGCTCTCCTCGTGCGGGGTGGAGGCGGCAAGTGCGGGACACCCCCGCGATCTCCCGTGGAACGCACGGGCCTGATGCCCGGTGCGGCGGCCCGTGCGGAGCGGACAGGCCCCGGCGGCCGCGGCCAGTCTCCCTCCCGGGGGCCGCTCGCCCGGGCGCCGACGGGGCGTGGGACGTCCCGGGACGATCCCGGGACGGGCGCCGGGGCGGCGGCTCGGGCGGGTGAGCCGGGGTGGCGGCTCGGGCGGTTTCGTCGGGCGCCGGGGGCTTCAGCTCGTCACGGCGCGTTCTTCGTGCGGGCGTAGTGGCGGCGGGCGCGGTCGCGGTTGCCGCAGTCGCCGGAGCTGCACCAGCGGCGGGTGCCGCTGCGGCTGCGGTCGAGGAAGAACCATCCGCAGCCGGGGCCTCCGCAGCGCCGGATCCGGTCGAGGCCGGGGCCGCTCAGGAGCTCCTCGGCCTGGAGCGCCAGGATGTGGCCCAGATCGGCGAGCCGCTCGGTGCCGGGCTGCCAGCGCAGCGGGAACGCGGGCGGCAGTGCCGCGTTCTCGCGGGCCCGCAGGATCTCCTGACGGAGCCCGCTCCACTCCTCGGCCGGGGGCGGGCCGCCCTCGGTGAGCGCGTCCAGGACGGGCCAGAGCAGGTCGCGAAGGTGCCGCAGCTCGGCGAGCCGGCGTTGCGTCTCCTCGGTCCCGGTCTCCGCGAGGGCCGCCTGGAGTCCGGCGGACTGCTGCGGGGTGAGCAGTCCGGCGGCGACCGCCCATCGCGCCCATGCCGTGGGGCCCTGCACCCGCTCGGCGCGGCGGGCCGGGTCCGTCCGCCAGGCGACGGTGTTGGCGAAGTCCAGTACGGGGTGTCCGCCCATGAGGGTCACGCCCGCGCCCGCGTCGGGTGCGCCGGACCCGTTGTTCTCCGCCGTCCGCACCTTCGGTGCCTTCTCCGCTGTCACGCCGCCAGTGTAGCTACCTAATGCCCTTAACCGCTTATGACTGTTAGGTTGTCGCGCATGGACAACACCCCCCGAGAGCGCTTCCGCTCAGGACTCGACGTCGGGACAGGACTGGCGGCCGCCTCCTTCCTGCTCGCCACCAGCTTCGGCGCGGTGACACAGGCGCAGGGCTGGGGCACCCTCGCGCCCGTCCTGTGCTCGATGGTCGTCTTCTCCGGCTCCGCGCAGTTCGCCCTGGTGGCGGGCCTGAGCGCCGGTGGTGGTGTGGCCGCCGCCGTCACCGCCGCGGCTCTCGTCAACAGCCGCTTCCTCCCCATGGGCATGGCCGTCGCCGCCGACCTGCGCGGCGGGCGGCTGCGCCGGGCCCTGGAGGGCCAGGCCGTGGTGGACGGCTCCTGGGCGGCGGCGCACCTCGGCGGCGGCCGGTTCGACCGGTACGTGCTCTTCGGCGCGACCGTCGTCCAGTGGCCGGCCTGGGTCGCCGGGACCGCGCTCGGTGTCGCCGTCGCCCCCGACCCGGAACTCCTGCGCACGCTCGGGCTGGACGTCCTCACCCCCGCCCTGTTCGTGATGCTCCTGATCGACGAGCTCCGCAAGGAGCGGGCCAACCGGCTGCCGGCGCTCCTGGGCGCGGTCATCGCGGCCGGACTCGTCCTCGTCCTCCCCCCGGGACCGGCCCTGGTCGGTGCGGCCGCAGCCGCCCTCGTGGCGCTCGTGCGGCCCGCCGACGCCCACGGCGACTCGGCATCCGACTCCGGCTCCGGCTCCGCATCCGAAGCCGCATCCGACTCCGAAGCCGCATGCGAATCCGAAGCCGCATCCGAATCCGGCTCCGTCGAGGTGACCCGATGACCCACCCGATGACCCTCTGGATCGCCATCGGCTCCATCGCCCTGATCAGCTTCGCCTTCAAGGCCGTCGGCCCGGCGGTCCTGGGCGGTCGTGAACTCCCCGTGCGGGCCCGGTCCGTGATCTCCCTCGTGGCCCCGGCGCTCCTCGCCGGCTTCGTCGTCACGGCCGTCGCCGGTCCGGGCTGGACCGGGCTGGACCCCACCCTGCTCGCGGGCCTCGCGACCGTGGTCGTCCTCCGCCGCCGCGGGGCGCCGATGCCGGTGACCCTCCTGGGCGCGGTGGCCGTGACCGCGCTCCTGCGTGTCTGGATCTCGTGAGGCGGGCGACGAACGTGCCGTAGGTCGTCGTGAGGAAGCTGCCGCGCACTGCTCCCGTGGCCTCAGCGGAACTCGTGGATCACCTGGATCTCGCCGACGACGTGCGCGTTGAACTCGTCCAACTCCTCCGCCGGGACCCAGAGCTCGAGGATCGTGCGGCCGCCGGCCTGCTGGACGGGATAGCGGCGCAGGAACTCCGAGTCGACCTCGAACCGGGTCACGAACCCCGCGCCGTCGTGCCTCACGTTCCAGTCGCGGGCGATCCTGATCGCGTACTCCTCGTCGAGGACCGGGTAGAAGATCGGCTGCTCGGGGAGACGAGGCGGCCACGCACGCCAGTTCAGCTCGCGGACGAGGTCCAGCTCGACGGGGCCGGTGGGGCGCCACAGGGTCGTCGTCGCCTGGCGGCCGGTCATGTGCGTCGCTCTCTGTCGTACGGGGCGGCCGGTGGTGCGGCCGACGGGACCCCGGACGATAGTCCCGCGGCGAACCCGGCGGCCACCGGTTTCCCGCCGCGGCGCCGGCCGGGGCGTTCCGGTCGACGTGCGGGCGGCTCAGTCGTCCGTCCGACCGAGGGGCTCCTGGGGGGTCGTCAGGTCGTTCGCCGGTTCGAGGTGGTGGTGGACGCGGCGTAAAAGTGAGCCCAGTTGCTCGCGCTCCGCCGGGCTGAGGGGTGCGAGGACGTCGTCGTCCGTCGACGCGATGTCCGCGCTGAGCTCGGCGAGCGCGGTCCTGCCCGCGTCCGTCAGGCCGACGACGACACGGCGCCGGTCGACGGTGTCGCGGACGCAGTCCACGTGTCCGGCCCTCTCCAGGTCGTTGACGATCTTCACGAGGTCGCTGGCGTTCATGTCGAGCCGGGTGGCCAGGGCCGTCTTCATCTGCGGGCCGAGGTCGTGGAGCAGCGCCATCACGGTGAGGTGCCACAGGCGCAGTCCGTGCGCGGTCAGCCGGTCGGTCAGGCGCCGGCGCGCGGCCTTGCCGATCGCCGTCAGGAGGTACGCGTGGAGGTCCAGGACGCTCGGTGGTGTCATGCGCGTCACGGGCACGGCGGAGGGTGCGGCCGGGGTCGTGCCGGGGGGCGGGCCGAGGGTCAGTCCGGAGCCGGCGAGCGCGGCGAGGACCCGCGCCCAGTCGGTCGGTACGTTCGAGATGCCGACGAAGGCGAAGCGCTCGCCCTCCGGGTCGTGTGCCGTCCCCGAGACGACCGGCTGCTCCATCGAGAGATCCCTAGGTTAGGTAAACCTAATAATTGGCCACTGGCGTACCCCGGGACCGTCCGGGGCACGTCAGTGGCTATGCCGGGTTGTGCTGGGCCGAAGCCGTGGTGGCGGTGCGCAGTTCCAGCGTGCAGCACTTCACGCTGCCACCCGCCTTGAGCAGTTCGGAGAGGTCCACGCCGATGGGGTGGAAGCCCCGGGCGCGCAACTGCTCGGCCAGACCGGTGGCGTTGTGGGGCAGGACGACGTTGTGGCCGTCCGAGGTCGCGTTGAGGCCGAAGACCGCCGCGTCCTCGGCCATGGCGATGACGGCGTCCGGGAACAGTCGCCGCAGCACGGCGAGGCTGCCCGGCGAGAAGGCCGCCGGGTAGTACGCGACGGTCTGCTCGTCGAGCACCGTGAGCGCGGTGTCGAGGTGGTAGTAGTCCGGGTCCACGAGCGTCAGCCCGATGACGGGGCGGCCGAAGAACTCCTGCGCCTCGTCGTGCGAGCGCGGGTCGCTGCGGAAGCCCGTACCGGCGAGGAGCCACTCGCCGGCCAACAGGTAGTCGCCCTCGCCCTCGTTGACGACGTTCGCGGTGCGCAGGTCCGGGAATCCGTGGTCGCGCAGCCAGTCGTGGTAGGCGGGGCCCTCCGCGATGCGCTCGGCGTCGCGGAACCGCGCCACGAGCGCCCGGCCGTCGATCACGGTGGCGCCGTTGGCGGCGAACACCATGTCGGGGAGACCGGGGAGGGGGTCGATCGTGTCGACGGTGTGCCCGAGGCTCAGGTAGACCTCGCGCAGCTTCTCCCACTGGGTGATGGCCAGTTGGGTGTCGACGGGCTTCGCCGGGTCCATCCAGGGGTTGATGGAGTAGACCACGTCGAAGTGGGTGGGCCGGCACATGAGGTAGTGCCGAGGCCGTGCGGTACGCATGGGTGAGGGTCCTCGTGGTCGGGGGGTAGGGGTCAGGGGCGGCCGGTGAGGTAGCCGCCCATGGAGGTGAAGTACTCGGCCGCCGACAACTCGCGGCCGTCGTCGGTCCGTACGCGGGTGACGGCGAGGCCGTGGTTGCGGCCGGTGCGGGCGTCCGCTCCGGCGACGACGACGACGCCGTCGCCCTCGCGGTAGAAGATCCGGCCGGGAGTTCCGCCGTAACGGCCCGTGGAGACGACGGCGGAGAGGATCTCCAGGCGTCGGCCGCGATGGAACGTGAAGGCCGCCGGATACGGCTCGGACTGGGCGCGGACCAGGCGCGCCAGGACCTCGGCGGGCCAGCTCCAGTCGATCCGGATGTCCTCCTCGGCCCGCTTGTGGAAGAACGTGGCCTGGGACCTGTCCTGCGGGGTGAACTCGGTCTGCCCGGAGGCGATCAGGTCGAGCGCGCCGATCGTGACCGGGGCGATGAGGTCGACCGTCTTGTGGAACAGGTCCGTCGCCGTGTCGGTCGGTCCCACGGCGACCGACTCCTGCCGCACGATGTCGCCGGCGTCGAGCACCTCGTCCATCATGTGGGCGGTGACGCCCACTTCGGGCTCGCCGTTGATCAGCGCCCAGATGAGGGGCGAGAAGCCGGCGTACTTCGGCAGCAGCGAGTCGTGGACGTTCAGCGTGCCGTGGCGCGGCAGGGTGTAGATGCGCGGCGGGATCCACGTACGCCAGTTGTTGGCCACGATGATGTCCGGATCCGCCTCCTTGAGGCGCGCGAACAGCTCCTCGTCGTCGGGCCGGTTGCGGATGACGACGGGGACGCCGTGCTCCGCCGCCAGATCGGCGACCGAGTCGCTCCAGATCTTCTCGTAGGCGTGCTCGCTCTTGGGGTGCGTCACGACCAACACCACGTCGTGCTCGGAGTCCAGGAGCGCTCGGAGGGTCCGATGGCCCCAGGTCTGATAACCGAACATGACGACCCGCATGGGCTTCCTCCTCGGAAGAGCGATTGATCGAAGCCAAGTAAAGCAAGGCTTACCTAACATGACAACTGGGCAGTGTTTCAAGGCTGTTCGGAGCCATTTCCCCCGCCGTCGTTCACTGAAGGGCGTCGACAGATACCTTCAGGTCAGGTTAGCTTTACCTAAGTTCGACTCGGGTCGCCGTCTCCGGTGTGCCCCGACGTCCTGTTCCCTCACGCCCCCCACAGGCGGCACGCACGATGGGAGTGACATGTCTCAGGTTCTTCCTGGCGACACACCTCTGGTCCACGACCTCATTGGAATCGGCTTCGGGCCGTCCAACGTGGCCATGGCGTTGGCGCTCAGCGAGCACAACGCACAGGTCGGCAGGGAGGAGGCGGTGACCGCGCACTTCTTCGAGCGGCAGCCGTGCTTCGGCTGGCACCGCGGCATGCTGATCGACGACGCGACCATGCAGGTGTCCTTCCTCAAGGACCTCGTGACGCTGCGGAACCCGTCCAGCGAGTACAGCTTCCTCTGCTACCTGCGGAGCAAGGGCCGGCTCATCGACTTCGTCAACCACAAGAACCTCTTCCCGCTGCGCGTCGAGTTCCACGACTACTTCGAGTGGGCGGCGGCGAAGGTCGACGACATGGTCTCGTACGGCCACGAGATCATCGCCGTCGAACCCGTCGTCCAGGACGGCGTGGTGGAGTACCTGGAGGTCACCGCCCGCGCCGGCACGGAGCTCGTCGTGCACCGCGCCCGCAACCTCGTCCTCGGTACGGGACTTCGCCCCCGTATGCCGGAGGGCATCGAGCGGAGCGACCGGGTCTGGCACAACTCCGACCTGCTGGCCAAGGTGGACGCCCTGGACGGCACCGCACCCGAGCGGTTCGTCGTCGTGGGCGCCGGACAGAGCGCCGCCGAGAACGTGGCCTATCTCCACCGCCGGTTCCCCGAGGCCGAGATCTGCGCCGTCTTCTCCCGCTACGGCTACAGCCCCGCCGACGACAGCGCCTTCGCCAACCGGATCTTCGACCCCGAAGCCGTCGACGAGTACTTCACCGCGCCCGACGACATCAAGCGCAAGCTGATGGAGTACCACGGCAACACCAACTACTCCGTGGTGGACATCGACCTCATCGACGACCTGTACCGGCAGTCGTACCAGGAGAAGGTCCTCGGCACCGAGCGGCTCCGCTTCCTCAACGTCTCCCGGCTCGTCGGCGTCGAGGACGGCCCGGACGGGGCCCGCGCCACCGTCAAGTCCCTGGTCAGCGGCGAGGAGACCACGCTCGACGCCGACGTCGTCGTCCTCGCCACCGGCTACAGCCCCGCCGACCCGCTCGGCCTCCTCGGCGACGTCGCCCGCCACTGCCACCACGACGAGCAGGGCCGCGTCCGCGTCGAGCGCGACTACCGCGTCGCCACCGACCCCGAACTGCGCTGCGGGATCTACCTCCAGGGCGGTACGGAGCACACCCACGGCATCACGTCCTCGCTGCTCTCCAACACCGCGATCCGGGTGGGGGAGATCCTCGAATCGGTCGTCGTCCACCGCCGGGCCGCCGCCTCCTCCCCGGCGTCGGTCCCCGCGCCCGCCTCCGCCCCGGCCCCGGTCGTCGAAGAGGCCCGGCCGGTCGTGGACGGAGTCGGTACGGCCCGCTAGGCCCTGTCGTCGAACTCCCGCCCGCCCTATGGGCGGACGACGGGAGTGTGACGACAGGACCTAGGCCGACGCCTTCTCGCACACCCCTCGTACAGCTCCGCGACCCCCCACGCGACACCCGCCGTCCTCCGCCGGGCAGGGCAACTCCCGGCGGCCGCGGCACGCACTGCACATCCCCGTGAAAGGAAAGTCCGTGTCAACTGGTGCACGTCCCGCCGCCCTCGCGCGGTTCGCCAGATCCGCTCCCCGTGTGGCCGTCCTCGCGGTGGCGGCGCTCGCACTCGCCGCCTGTGGGGGCGGCGCGGAGAAATCCGGGTCGTCCTCCCCCTCGCCCTCCGCCCCGGCCTCGGCCGACGGCGGCGCGAAGCCCGCCGCGTTCCCCGTCACCGTCGCGCACAAGTACGGCAGCACGACGATCGACAAGGAGCCGAAGACGATCGTCACCCTCGGCCTCTCCGACCAGGACGCGGTGCTCGCGCTGGGCGTCAAGCCGGCCGGCTCGGTCGACTGGTTCAAGGAGCAGCCGTACGGCAAGTGGCCCTGGACCAAGGACAAGTGGGGCTCCGTCAAGCCGGTGATCGTCGGCGAGCGCGACGAGTACAACATCGAGAAGATCGCCCAGCTGAAGCCGGACCTCGTCATCGCCCAGTACTCGGGGATGAAGAAGGAGCAGTACGACACGCTCTCCAAGTTCACCAAGGTCGTCGCCCAGCCCAAGGAGCACCCCGACTACGGCGCCCCGTGGCAGGTCATGACCCGGCAGATCGGCAAGGCCCTCGGCAAGGACGCCGAGACCGAGAAGCTGATCGCCGACATCGGCACCCGCTTCAAGGCCGTCCGCGACAAGCACCCCGAGTTCGCGACGAAGACGCTCGCCGTCGCCGACTCCTTCGAGGCCGGCAAGTACTCGGCGTTCACCAGGACGGACCCCAAGGCGATCTTCTTCTCCGAGCTCGGCTTCAAGCTCAAGCCGGAGATCGACGGCCTGGCCAAGCCGGGCTGGAACGTCGCCGAACTCAGTGCCGAGAAGCTGAACATCCTCGACGTCGACCGGCTCGTCTGGGTCACCTCCAGCACCGAGGCCAACGACCGCATCAAGGCCGAGCCGCTCTACAAGAAGCTGAAGGTCAACCAGGAGAAGCGCGACCTGTTCGTGCCCTACCAGGACCCGGACATCGGCGCCGCGTTCTCCTTCAACACCGTCCTGTCGATCCCGTACGCCATCGACGAGATCGAGCCGCTGCTCGCGGCCGTCAAGTGACGACCAGCCGCTGACGCACCGTCAGGAGCGTCCACCGATCGACGGCGTGGCGGTCGCGCCACGCCGTCGATCCGCGCCCGGGCCCGTCCGGACACGCCCCGGGACCACCCCCACACCTGACGCACCTCCAGGGAAAGGCCACTTCGTACGATGTTTGACGTCGAGTCGGACCGGGCGTCCGCTTCCGGTATCCCCCTCACCGGCGGGCAGTCCGGTATCTGGCTGGCCCAGCAACTGGAGCCGGACAGCTCTGCCTACAACATCGTCTTCACGCTCGACCTCCGCGGCGACGTCGACCCCGCCCGGCTCACCGAGGCCGTCAGGCGGGCCGTCGAGGAGGCCGAGAGCCTGCGGGTGACCGTCGCCCCCGGGGCCCACGGACCGCGCCAGACGCCCCGGGACCTCCCCGTCGACATCGCCGTCGTCGACCTCCGCGCCGCCGCCGACCCCGAGGAGGCCGCCGCCGAGTGGACGGCCGCCGACCGGGACCGGCCCGTCGACCTCGCCCACGGACCGCTCACCGGCCACGCCCTGCTGCGGCTCGCCGACGACCACGTCCGGTGGGTCCAGCGCTACCACCACATCGTCGCCGACGGCATGGCCGCCGCCCTCGTCACCCGGCGCGCCGGCGAGCTCTACACGGCGGGGGAGCAGGCGCCGCCGCCCGGCGAGCGGTCCCTCGCCCGCCTGGTCGCCGCCGACCGCGCCTACCGCGACTCCGGGCGGTACGGCGAGGACCGCGACTGGTGGGCCGAGCGCATGGCCGGCCGGACCGAGCCCGTACGCCTGGTCGAGCGCGGCGCGGCCCCCATGACGCGACGCCTGCGCCGCACCACCGAACTCGCGCCCCAGGACGTCGACCGGCTGCACGCCGCGGCCCGCGACGCGGGCGTCCGCCCGTCCCGCGTCCTCGTCGCGGCCGTCGCCGCCTACCTCCACCGTGTCAGCGGCGAGCAGGACCTCGTCCTCGGCCTGCCGGTCACCGCCCGCCGGGACGAGATCTCCGCGGCCGTCCCCGGCATGGTGTCCAACCTCGTCCCCCTGCGCCTGGCCGCAGCGCCCGCCGTCACCGGCGCCGACCTGGTCGCCCACGTCCGCGACACGGTCGCCGGCGCCGTCGCCCACAGCCGCTACCGCGCCGAGGACCTGGCCAGGGACCTCGGCCTCGTCGACGGCGTACCGGAGCTCGTCGGCCCGACCGTCAACGTCCTGCCGCGCCCCGAGGGCCTCCTCTTCGCCGCCGACGGGGTCGCCCACGAGGCCGAACTGCGCCCGGAATGGCTCGGACCCGTCAGCGACCTCGCCTTCAGCTTCGCCGAGACCCGGCAGGGCCGCGGCCTCACCGTCCACCTCGACGCCGACGCGGACGTCTGCGACGAGACGGCGCTCGCCGACCACGAACGCCGCTTCCTCGCCCTGCTCCGCGACCTCACCGAGGACCTCGACCGCCCCCTCGGTCACCTCGACATCGCCGACCCGGACGAACAGGCCCTGGTCCTCGACGAGTTCGGCGTCGCCCCGCGCGAGGTTCCGGAACTCTCCTGGCCTGCCGCCTTCGAGCGGCAGGTCCGCCGCAGGCCCGACGGCATCGCCGTCGTCTGCGAGGACCGCGAGCTGACGTACGCCGAACTCAACGCCGCCGCCAACCGCCTCGCCCGCCTCCTCGCCGCCCGCGGCGTGACCGCCGAGGACGTCGTGGGCGTCGCCCTGCCCCGCTCGCCCGAGCTGGTCGTCGCGCTGCTCGCCGTGATGAAGGCGGGCGCCGCCTACCTCCCGCTGGACGCCGACCACCCCCGCGACCGCATCGCCTACATGCTCGCCGACGCCGGGGCGCGCACCGTCCTCACCGTGCACGAGCTCGCCGGTGAACTCCCCCCGGCGGGAGACGGCACCCACCTCCTGCTCGACGACCCGGCGACCGCCGGAGCCCTCGCCGCCCAGGCCGACACCGACCCGGGCGTCCCGGTCGCCCTCGACCAGGCCGCGTACGTCATCTACACCTCCGGCTCGACCGGCCGCCCCAAGGGCGTCGTCGTCCCGCACGACGGCGTCGGCAGCCTGATCGCCACCGCGACCGACCGGATCGGCATCACGGCCGACAGTCGTGTCGTGCAGTTCGCCTCCGTCGGCTTCGACGTGACGGTGTGGGACCTCGTCATGTCCCTGTGCGTCGGCGGCCGGATCATCCTGGTCCCCGCCGAGCGCCGCGTCGCCGGCCCCGCGCTCACCGACTACATCGCGCACCACCGCGCCACCCACATGATCCTGCCGCCCTCGCTCGTCTCCGCGCTGCCGCAGGAGTGCGAACTCCCCGCCGGCGCCGTGCTCGTCGTCGGCACCGAGGCGGTCCCGGGCGAACTGATCGCCCGCTGGGACGGCAGGCTCCGGGTCGTCGTCGCGTACGGCCTCACCGAGGCGAGCGTCAACTCCACGCTCTGGCTCGCCGAGCCCGACCGGCCCGGCCCCGCGCCCATCGGCCGCCCCGACCCCAACACCCGCGCCTACGTGCTCGACACCGCGCTCCGCCCGGTGCCCGTCGGTACGGAGGGCGAGCTGTACGTCGCCGGGCGCGGCCTCGCCCGCGGCTACCTGGGCCGCCACGGCCTGACCTCCGAGCGGTTCGTCGCCGACCCGTACGGCGAGCCCGGGACCCGCATGTACCGCACGGGCGACCGGGTCCGCTGGGGAGCCGACGGCAACCTGGAGTTCCTCGGCCGCGCCGACGGCCAGCTCAAGATCCGCGGCCACCGGATCGAGCCCGGCGAGATCGAGAGCGCCCTCATGGCCTGCCCGGGCATCGCCCAGGCCGCCGTCCTCGCCCGCGAGGACCACCGGGGTGCGAAGCGGCTCGTCGCCTACCTGGTGGCGGAGGCGAGCGGTGCGGCGGCCGAGGCCGCCGTGGCCGCCGCGCGCGCCCACGTGACCGACACGCTGCCCGACCACATGGTCCCGTCGGCCGTCGTCGTCCTCGACGGACCCCTCCCGCTGACCCCCAACGGCAAGCTCGACGCCAAGGCACTTCCGGAGCCCCGCTGGACGGCCCTGACCGGCGCCGACACCCCGGGCACCCCGGCCGAGACCGCGCTCGCCGCGCTGTTCGCCGAGGTCCTCGGCCTGCCGTCGGTCGGCGTCCACGACAGCTTCTTCGAACTGGGCGGCGACAGCATCGTCGCCATCCAGCTCGTCAACCGCGCCCGCGAGGCCGGTCTCGCGATCACCCCGCGCGAGGTCTTCCGGAACCGGACCGTCGCCGCGCTCGCCCGGACCGCCGCCACCGTCGGCGCGAAGGCCGCCGCGCCGGCTCCCAGGGTGCCGCTCGACGCGGACGCGCTGCCCGTCTCCCCGCTCCAGGAAGGTTTCTTCTTCCACGCGCAGTTCGACGACCGCGCCCCCGACACCTACGTCGTCCAGGAACTCCTCGACCTCACCGGCCCCGTCGACCCCGACCGGCTGCGCGGCGCCCTCCAACTCCTCCTCGACCGGCACCCGCTGCTCCGTGCCTCCTACCGCCAGCTGCCCGGCGGCGAGATCGTCCAGTGGCTCGCCGACCACGTCACCCTGCCGTGGCGGGAGGCCGACACCGCCACCACCCCGCTCGACGAGATCCTGCGCACCGACCGCGCCGAGCGCTTCTCCCTCGACCGGCCCCCGCTGCTCCGCGCCACCCTCCTCAGGGACGGGCAGCGCCACCGGCTCCTCCTCACCCTGCACCACATCGTCGCCGACGGCTGGTCCGTCTCCGTGCTCCTCCGCGAACTGACCGCCGCCCACCGGGGCGACGCCCTGCCCGAGCCCGTGTCCCCGGAGCCGTACCTGGCCTGGCTGGCGGGCCGGGACCGGTCCGCCGCGCGCGAGGCCTGGCGCGCGGCCCTCGCGGGGCTCGACGGACCGACCCGGGTGACCGAACTCCCCGCACTGTCCGGACCGTCCGGGACCGCCGCCCCGGACGGCGCGGACGCGCCGGCCCGGCACGAGCACGTCGACACCCGGCTGCCCCAGGACCTCACCGAGGGGCTGACCGCCTACGCCCGGACGCACGGCCTGACCCTGAGCACCGTCCTCCACGGCACCTGGGGCCTCCTCCTCGGCGCCCTCACCGGCAGCCAGGACGTCGTCTTCGGCTCCACCGTGTCCGGGCGCACCACGGAGGTCGCGGGCCTCGACTCCGCCGTGGGCCTCTTCATCAACACCGTCCCCGCCCGGGTGACCCTGCGCCCGGACGAGTCGCTGACCGGCCTCCTGCGGCGGGTCCAGGACGAGCACGCGGCCCTGCTCGACCACCAGCACCTCGGCCTCGCCGACATCCAGCGGGTCGCGGGCGGCGGCGAACTCTTCGACACGCTCGTGGTGCTGGAGAACTACCCGACGGGCGAGCCGGCCGGCCCGGCGGCGGCGGACGAGCTGCGCGTCACCGGCGCCGAGGTCCTCGACGCCGTGCACTACCCGCTCGCGCTCGTCGTCGAGCCGGCCGACGGCGGACTGCTGCTGCGGTTCAAGCACGACGCGGCCCGGCTCGACCAGGTGTCCGTCGCGGTCCTCGCCGGCCGGTTCGCCGCCCTGCTGCGGACCGTCGTCGCCGAACCCACCCGGCTCGTCGGCCGGACCGGACTGCTCTCCCCGCGCGAGCGCGCCCACCTCACGGAGCTCAACGCCACCGGGCGCGCCGTTCCCGAGGCGACCCTCGCCTCCCTCTTCGCCGCGACCGTGGCGCGCACCCCGGACGCCCCGGCCGTCGTCTTCGAGGACACGACCCTCACGTACGCGGAACTCGACCGGCGCGCCGAGGCCCTGGCCCGGCGGCTCCGGGCGTGCGGCGCGGGCCCCGAGCGGTACGTCGCCGTCGCGGTGCCGCGCTCGGCCGAGCTGATGGTCGCGCTCCTCGGCGTCCTCAAGACGGGTGCCGCCTACCTCCCCGTCGACCTCGACTACCCGGCCGACCGGGTCGCGTTCATGCTCACCGACTCCGGCGCCCGCACGGTCGTGACGACCGCGGAGGCGGCCGGAAGGCTGCCCGCCGTCCAGGACCTCGACCGGATCCTGGTGGACGCCGCCGGGGACGGGTACGCGGACGCGGACGGGTACGCGGAGGCGGCCGAGCAGGGCGGCGGACCGGTCGCCGAGGTGCCCGCGCCGACGACCGCCGGACCCGACCACCCCGCGTACCTGATCTACACCTCGGGCTCCACCGGCCGCCCCAAGGGCGTGACCGTCACCCACCGGGCCGTCGTCAACCGGCTCGTCTGGATGCAGCACGCGTACGGGCTGACCGCCGACGACCGGGTCCTCCAGAAGACCCCGTCCAGCTTCGACGTCTCCGTGTGGGAGTTCTTCTGGGCGCTGAACGAGGGCGCGGCCGTCGTCCTCGCCCGCCCCGACGGCCACCGCGACCCGGCCTACCTGGCCCGCCTGATCCACGACGCCGCCGTCACCACCGTCCACTTCGTGCCCTCGATGCTGGCCGCGTTCGTCCAGGTCATGGAGGCCGCCACGGACCTCCCGGACTGGGCGGCCGGCCTCCGCCGGGTGTTCTGCAGCGGCGAGGCGCTGACCGGCGCCGACGCCCGGCGCTGGTGGGACCTCACCGCGCGGGCCTCCCGCGACGGCCGGGGACCCGTCCCGCTGCACAACCTCTACGGCCCCACCGAGGCGGCCGTGGACGTCACGTACTTCCCCTACGAGGCGGGCGGCGAGGAGGAGCGCGAGGGACACGACGAGCCGGCCGTGCCGATCGGCCGCCCCGTGTGGAACACCCGACTCCACGTCCTGGACCCGTTCCTGCGGCAGGTGCCCGACGGGGTGCCCGGCGAGCTGTACCTCGCG
Organism: Streptomyces sp. NPDC015130; assembly: GCF_043080005.1. NCBI lineage: Bacteria > Bacillati > Actinomycetota > Actinomycetes > Kitasatosporales > Streptomycetaceae > Streptomyces > Streptomyces sp. NPDC015130. The sequence goes on from NZ_JBIBVC010000016.1 coordinate 79,706, forward strand.
GGCGTCCAGCTCGCCCGGGGCTACCACGACCGGCCCGGGCTGACCGCCGAGCGGTTCGTCGCCGACCCCTTCGGGGAGCCGGGTGGGCCCCTCCTGCCCGAGGGCGGGCGAGGAGGGAGGATGTACCGCACCGGCGACCTGGTGCGGCGGCGCGCCGACGGTACCGTCGAGTACCTCGGCCGCACCGACCGCCAGGTCAAGATCCGCGGCAACCGCATCGAGCCCGGCGAGATCGAGACCGCCCTCGCCGCTCTCCCCGGCGTCGCCCGCGCCGCCGTCGTCGTCCGTGACGGCGCGCTCGTCGGGTACGCCGTCCCGGCCGCCGACGCCGCCCCGGAGGGCGCGGCGCTGCACGCGGCGCTCACCGCCGCGCTGCCCGCCCCCCTGGTGCCGGCCGCCGTCGTCGTCCTCGCGGAACTGCCGCTGACGCCCAGCGGCAAGCTCGACCAGAACGCCCTGCCGGCCCCCGAGGCCGCGCCCCGGGCGGACGGCCGCGCGCCCCGCGACGAGCGCGAGCGGGAGCTGTGCGCGATCTTCGCCGAGGTCCTCGGCATCCCGGGGATCGGCGTCGACGACGACTTCTTCGTCCTCGGCGGCGACAGCCTCACCTCGATCACCGTCGCCACCCGCGCCCGCGAACGCGGTCTGCTGATCGGCCCGCGCGACGTGTTCGTCCGCCGTACTCCCGCCGCACTCGCCGAAGCGGCGTCCGAAGCGGCGTCCGCGGAGGCCGCCGACGCCGCCTCGGCCGCCGCGGAACCCTCCGCATCCCAGACACCCGAGGTACCCGTGCACCCAGACGGCGTGACCGTCTCCGCCACCGACGCCGGGCAGGCCGCCGCCGCCCTCCAGGCCGTCCTGGCCCTCCAGCAGCAGTCCGGAGCCGTCGTCGACCCGGCCCTCAAGGCCCTGCTCGACCAGCTGACCGCCGCCGCCGCGCCCCCGGCGGCCGCCCCGGCTCCCGAGCCGGCGCCGCTGGGCGGCCTCGTCCTCACGGCCGAGGAGACCGCGCGCGTCCACGCCGCCGCCGGGCTGCCCGTCGCGGACGTCTGGCCGCTCTCCCCGCTCCAGGAGGGCATGTACTTCCACGCCACCTACGACGCGGGCGACGCCCTCGACGTCTACCAGTCCCAGGAGGTCCTGGACTTCGACCGCGAGGTCGACGCCGACCGGCTGCGGGCCGCCTGCCGCGCGCTCCTCGCGCGCAACACCGGTCTGCGCGCGGGCTTCACCAGCGACGGCCTGCCCCGGCCCGTGCAGTTCATCGCGGACGGCGCCGAGATCCCGCTGACCGAGGAGGACCTGACCCACCTGTCCGAGGAGGAGCGGCGGACCCGCGTGGAGGAGCTGCTCGCCGCCGACCGCCGGCAGCGCTTCGACCTGTCCGCCGCGCCGCTCTGCCGCCTGCTCCTCATCCGCCTCGGCGACGGCCGCGACCGGCTCGTCGTCACCCACCACCTCATCCTCTGGGACGGCTGGTCCGCCTGGCTGTTCCTGGAGGAGCTGTTCACGCTGTACGAGCGGGCCGGCGACGCCACCGGCCTGCCGCTGCCCGGCTCGTTCCGCGACTACCTGGCCTGGCTCGACGCCCAGGACACCACGGCGGCCCTGGACGCCTGGCGGGGGACGCTCGACGGCTTCGACGAACCGACGCTCGTCGCCCCGACCGGGCGCGACGCGGGCCCGGTCATCCCGGCCGACTTCGACGCCTTCCTCGGCGAGGAGAGCAGCGACCGGCTCCGCGCCCTCGCCCGGCGCCACGGACTCACCCTGAACACCGTCCTGAACGCCGCCTGGGGCCTGGTGCTCTCGGCGATGACGGGCCGCGGCGACGTCGCCTTCGGCACGGCGGTCGCCGGGCGCCCGGCGGACGTGCCGAACGTGGCCGGAATCATCGGCATGTTCCTGAACACCGTCCCCGCCCGCATCGCCTTCGCCCCGGACGAGCCGCTGCTCGACCTGCTGCGGCGGATGCAGTCCGAGCGCGCCTCCGTCATGCCGTACGAGCACGTGGGCCTGGGCACGCTCCAGCAGGAGACCGGACACCGCCGGCTCTTCGACACCCTCTTCGTGCTCCGCTCGGCCGACGGCGAGGACCGGGCGGCCGAGCTCCGGGCGCGGCACGGCATCACGGGCGTCTCCAACGTCGACGGCACCCACTTCCCGCTCACCCTGATCGTCACGCCCGGCGCGCGGCTGAAGGTGACCCTGGCGGCGAGGCCCGACCTCTTCGACGCCGAGGCGGCCACCACGATCCTGGCCCGCTTCACGACCGTCCTCGACCGCCTGGGCGAGGCCCTGGACACGGCCCCGGACACGGCTCGGGAGGCGGCGGAAGGCCCGGCCGCCCCCCGTACCGCCGGCGTGGACCTGCTGCTGCCGGACGAGCGCGCCGCGCTGGAGTCCGGCCGGGCGGCCACCCGCGAGGACGTCCCCGACGAGACCGTCGCCGACATGCTGACGGCCCAGGTCGCCCGTACCCCCGACGCGGTCGCCCTCGTCTTCGGCGACCGCGCCCTCACCTACGCCGAACTCGACGCGCGGATCAACCGGCTCGCCCGGCTGCTCCTCGCCCGGGGCGCCGGACCCGAGACGGTCGTGGCGCTCGCGCTGCCCCGGTCCATCGAGATGGTGGCCGCGCTCTTCGCCGTCCTGCGGACCGGCGCCGCCTACCTCCCGCTCGACCTCGACCACCCCGCCGACCGGCTCCGCCTGATGGCCGAGGACACCGGGCCGCTGTGCCTGCTGTCCACGACCGCCGTCGCCCCGACGCTGCGCGCCGAGGACGGCCCCGTGGCCCCCGAACTCCTCCTCGACGACCCGGTGGTGGCGGCCGAGCTGGCCGCGCTGCCCGGCGACGACCTCGCGGACGCCGAGCGGCCCGCGTTCGCGCGGGGCGTCCCGGACCGCCTGGAGCACCCCGCGTACGTCATCTACACCTCGGGCTCCACCGGCCGCCCCAAGGGCGTCGTGACCCCCTACCGGGGCCTGACGAACATGCAGCTCAACCACCAGAAGGAGATCTTCGACCCGGCCATCGCCTCGGCCGGCGGCCGGCGCCTGCGCATCGCGCACACCGTCTCCTTCGCCTTCGACATGTCCTGGGAGGAGCTGCTCTGGCTCGTCGAGGGCCATGAGGTCCACGTCTGCGACGAGGACCTCCGCCGCGACGCCGAGGCCCTCGTCGCGTACTGCGACGAGCACCGTGTCGACGTCGTCAACGTGACGCCCACCTACGCCCAGCTCCTCATCGAGGAGGGTCTGCTCGACCGGGACGCGACCACCGGCCGGCACCGCCCCGCGCTCGTCCTCCTCGGCGGCGAGGCCGTGTCCGACACCGTCTGGACGCGCCTGCGCGACACCGAGGCCACCTACGGCTACAACCTGTACGGCCCGACCGAGTACACGATCAACACGCTCGGCGGCTCCACCGCCGACAGTGCGACGCCCACCGTCGGCGTCCCCATCCGCAACACCCGCGCCCACGTCCTCGACACGATGCTGAGGCCCGTACCGCCGGGCTGCCCCGGCGAGCTGTACATCGCCGGCACGGGCCTCGCCCGCGGCTACCACGACCGGGCGGGCCTCACGGCCGAGCGGTTCGTCGCCGACCCCTTCGGCGAGCCCGGCGAGCGCATGTACCGCACGGGCGACCTCGTCCGGCAGCGCCCCGACGGCCTCCTCGACTTCCTCGGCCGCACCGACGACCAGGTGAAGATCCGCGGCTACCGCATCGAACTCGGCGAGATCGCCACGGCCCTGTCCGCCCATCCGGAGGTCGCCCACGCCGCCGTGGTCGTCCACGAGGCCGCGGGCACGAAGCGCCTGGTGGGCCATGTCGTACGGGAGGACTCCGCCGGGCCCGCCGACGAGACGCTCGGCCGCCGCCTGCGCGAGCACCTCAAGGCCGCCCTGCCGGACTACATGGTGCCGTCCGCGCTGGTCACCGTGGCGACCCTGCCGCTGACCGTCAACGGCAAGCTGGACGTGAAGGCCCTGCCCGCACCCGACTTCGCCGGCACCGGTGCCGGCGGGAGCCGGGCGCCGCGCACCCCGCAGGAGGAGACGCTGTGCGCGCTCTTCGCGGAGGTCCTCGGCCTGGCCGAGGGCAGCGTCGGCATCGACAGCGACTTCTTCGACCTCGGCGGCCACTCGCTCCTCGCCACCCGGCTCGTCAGCCGTGCCCGTACGGCCCTCGACGCGGAGCTGGCGATCCGCGACCTGTTCGAGGCGCCCACCGTCGCCGAACTGGTGGAACGCGCGACCGCCTCGCGCGGCGCGGCCCGCCCGTCCCTCACGGCCTTCGCGGCCACGGCAGCCGCCACGGCGGGCGGGCGTCCCGCCGAACTGCCGCTCTCGCACGCCCAGCAGCGCCTGTGGGTCATCCAGCAGATCGAGGGCACCTCGGCCGCGTACAACTTCCCGCTCGTCATGCGGCTGCGCGGCGCCTTCGACCGCGCGGCCTGGAGCGCGGCCCTCGCCGACGTGACCGCCCGCCACGAGGCGCTCCGCACGGTCTTCGGCGAGCGCGAGGGCCAGGCCTTCCAGCGGGTCCTGCCCGCCGGCGTCCTCCCGCCCGTGGAGCACCTGCGCGCCACCGAGGACGAGGTGCCCGGCATCGTGGACGCCGCCGTCCGGCGGCCGTTCGACCTCGCCGCCGAACTGCCCGTACGCGCCACGATCGTGGAGGTGGCGCCCGACGACCACGTCGTCGCGCTGCTCCTGCACCACATCACCACCGACGAGTGGTCCGACCGCCCCTTCCTGCGCGACCTGACCACCGCCTACACGGCCCGGCTCGACGGCGCCGCCCCCGACCGGGAGCCGCTGCCCGTCCAGTACGCCGACTACGCCCTGTGGCAGCGGAGCCTCCTCGGCGACCCCTCGGACGGCGACAGCCTGGCGGCGCGCCAGCTGGAGTACTGGGACACGGCCCTGGCCGGCGCCCCCGAGGAGCTGGAGCTGCCCACCGACCGGCCGCGGCCCGCGCGGCCGGCGTTCACCGGGGCCGAGGTGGACATCGCCTTCGACCGGGCGGTCCACGAGGGCCTCAGGCGACTCGCCCGCGAGACCGGCGCCAGCATGTTCATGGTCGTGCACGCGGCCGTCGCCGCCCTCCTGCACCGGCTCGGCGCCGGCACCGACATCCCCCTCGGGGCGCCCATCGCGGGACGGGGCGACGAGGCCCTGGACGAGCTGGTCGGCTTCTTCGTCAACACGCTGGTGCTGCGGACCGACCTCGCCGGCGACCCCACCTTCACCGAGCTGCTCGCCCGGGTGCGGGAGACCGACCTGGCCGCGTTCTCCCACGCGGACGTGCCCTTCGAGTCGGTCGTGGAGAAGCTCAACCCGACCCGCTCCCTCTCCCGGAACCCGCTGTTCCAGGTGATGGTCGGCTACCACGCCCGCACCGACGACGAACTGCGCCTGCCGGGCCTGAGGGCCTCCTACGTCCCCTACGGGATCGGCACCGCCAAGTTCGACCTGGTGTTCAGCTTCACGGAGCACACCCCCGCCACCGCCGACGACGACGGTCCCGGCTCCCTCGGCTGCCGGCTGGAGTTCGCCACCGAACTCTTCGACCGGGAGACCGCCGAGCTCGTCGCCGACCGCCTCCGCAGGCTCGTCACGGCCCTCGTCGCCGCCCCCGACGAGCCCGTTTCGCGGGCCGAGATCCTCTCCGCCGAGGAACGCCGGCTGGTCCTCGAAGGCTTCAACGGCGTGCCCCGCGAGGTCGACGAGCTGACCCTGCCCGCGCTGTTCGCCCGCTGGGTCGCCGAGCGCCCGGACGCCGTCGCCGTCGTCGAGCGCTCCCGGTCGGTGACGTACGCCCAGCTCGACGCCCGCGCCGACCTTCTCGCCCGGCTGCTCGCCGCCCGCGGCGTCGGCGCCGAGAGCGTGGTCGGCGTGGCCGTCCCGCGCTCGGTGGACATGATCGCGACGGTCGTCGCCGCGCTGAAGCTGGGCGCCGCGTTCCTGCCGCTCGACCTGGTCCACCCGGGCGACCGGCTCACGTACATGATCGAGAACTCGGGCGCGGCCGTCGTCGTCGGCACGGAGCCCGTCGCCGGCAAGATCCCCGCCGTGCCGGGCGTCCCGGTGGTCCTCCTCGACGCCCCGGACACCGAGGCCGAACTGGCCGCACGGGAAGGGTCGGACACCCCGCTGCCCTCCGCCGGACCGGCCGAGCTGCACCGGGCCGCGTACGTGATCTACACCTCCGGCTCCACCGGCCGCCCCAAGGGCGTCGTCGTCCCCCACGAGGGCATCGCCAGCCTGGTCGCCACCGCCGTCGACCGGATGGGCCTGGAACACGACAGCCGCGTCCTGCAGTTCGCGTCGATCGGCTTCGACGTCTTCGCCTTCGAACTGGCCATGGCCCTCTGCCACGGCGGCCGTCTCGTCCTGATCACCGACGAGGCCAGGGTCGCGGGCCCCGCGCTCACCGACTTCCTCGCGGACCAGCGGATCACCCACATGATCCTGCCGCCGTCGCTGGTCTCGGCGCTGCCCCCGGGCTGCGCCCTGCCCGAGGGCTCGACCGTCCTCGTCGGCACCGAGACGGTGCCGCCGGACCTCTTCGAGCGGTTCGGCGCCACGGCGAACCTGATCTGCGCGTACGGGCTCACCGAGGCGACGGTCAACTCGACGCTCTGGCCCGCGCGCGAGCACGGCGGCCGGGCCCCCGGCCGGGTGCCGATCGGCCGGCCCGACCCCAACACCCGCTGCTACGTCCTCGACGACCACCTGCGGCCGGTGCCGCCCGGTGTCGTGGGCGAGCTGTACGTCGCCGGGCGCGGCCTCGCCCGGGGCTACCTCGGGCAGCCGGGGCTGAGCGCGGAGCGGTTCGTCGCCGATCCCTTCGGGGCGCCCGGCAGCCGCATGTACCGCACGGGCGACCGCGCCCGCTGGCGCTCCGACGGCAACCTCGACTTCCTCGGACGGGTCGACACGCAGGTGAAGATCCGCGGCTTCCGCATCGAGCTGGGCGAGATCGAGGCCACGCTCGTCGGCCACCCGTCCGTCGCCCAGGCCGCCGTCCTGCCCGACCGCCACGGCGACATCGTCCGCCTCGTCGGCTACGCCGTGCCCGAGACGGGACAGGGCGCGCCGCGGGAGCTCGACCCCGTGGAGCTGCGCGCCCATGTCGCCGGACAGCTGCCCGAGTACATGGTCCCCGCGCTCGTCGTCGCCCTGGACGGCCCTCTGCCGCTCACGCCCAACGGCAAGCTCGACCACAAGGCGCTGCCCGCGCCGGAGTGGTCGGCGATGACCGGCGACGCCCACCCGGCGACCCCGACGCAGGCCCGGCTCGCCGAGCTGTTCTGCGAGATCCTCAAGCTGGAGGACGTCGGCGTCCACGACAGCTTCTTCGCCCTCGGCGGGCACTCGATGGCCTCGATGCGGCTGCTCGGCAGGATCCGCGCCGAGTTCGGCGCGGAGCTCAGCATCCGGGACGTCTTCGACGCCCTGACCGTCGCCGGCATCGCGGCGAAGCTGGACGGCGCGACGGCCGCGCGGCCGGCCCTGCGCCCCGCGGAGGCGACGACGGAGGCGGCCGGCGAAGCGGCGGCCGAGCTCCGGGTGGCGCCCGTCCAGCAGTGGCAGTGGGACGCGTACCGGCGGAATCCCGGCTTCGACCACGCGCTCGTCCTGCGCTCGCCCGGCGGGCTGGACGCCGAAGCGCTCGCCGCGGCCCTGGCCGACGTGACCGCCCGGCACGAGCCCCTGCGCACGGCCTTCGCCGAGCTCCCCGACGGGACGGTGCTGAGCAGGGCCGCCGAGGCGCCCACGCTCATCTCGGAGCACTGCGCGGACCTGGACGCCCGCCTGGCCGAACTGGCCCGGTCGACCCCCGACCCGGAGCGGGAACCCGCGCTGCGCGTCAGCCTGCTCACCGACCCGGACGGGGCGCAGGCCGTCCTGCTGGCCATGCACTACCTGGCGGTCGACGAATGGTCCGTGGTCCCGCTGTTCCGGGACCTCACCACGGCCTACGCGGCGCGCACGGCTGGCCGTGCACCGGTCTGGGAGCCGCTCCCCGTGACGTACACCGACTACACCCGCTGGGCCCGCGAGGTACTGGGCGACCTGGACGACCGGGAGAGTCGCGGCGGCCGCCAGCTGGCCTACTGGCGCCGCACGCTGCTGGGCTCCCCGAGCGACCTGGCGCTCCTGCCGCCCGGGACGGCATCCGCGGCCGGCACGGCACCCACGGCGGGGGCGGCGGCCGAGGTCGTCGAGTTCACCCTCGACGAACGCCTGCACGCCGATGTCGACCGTCTCGCCCGGGCGACCGGCACGAGCATGTTCATGGTCCTCCACTCGGCGCTCGCGACGCTGCTCACCGCCCACGGCGCGGGCACCGACCTGCCCATCGGCACGATGGTCGCCGGACGCACCGACGATCAACTCGCCGACCTGGTGGGCTGCTTCTTCAACACGGTCGTGCTGCGCACCGACACGGCCGGGGACCCCACCTTCGCCGAACTGCTCGCCCGCGTGCGGGAGACCACCCTGAGCGCACTCGACCGCCAGGACGTCCCCTTCGACGCGGTGGTCCGGGCGGCCGGCCTGCGCCCCGAGGGCCCGCAGGTCATGGTGATCCACCACGAACAGGCCGACCTCGACCGGCTGGAGGGCGGCGTGGGCGCCCTCGGGGCCGTACCGACCGGCACGGCGCGCGCCGAGCTGACGCTCTCCTTCTACGAACCGCTCGGCGACGGCCCCGTGCACTGCGGCTTCGTCCACGCGCCCGAGCGGATCGGCGCGGAGCGGGCCCGGCGCCTGGCCGAAGAACTCCAGACCCTGCTGCGGACCGTGGCAGCCGACCCCGAACAGCCGCTCTCCGCGCTGTTCCCCGTCACCATGAGGAGCGACAACGCATGACCACCAACCCCTTCGAGGACCCGCAGGGCCGCTTCCTGGTCCTGGTGAACGAGGAGAACCAGCACTCGCTGTGGCCCGCCTTCGCCGCGGTACCGGCGGGCTGGCGCACCGCCTTCGGCGAGGACACCCGTGAGGCCTGCCTGACCTACGTGGAGACCCACTGGACCGACCTGCGCCCGTCGAGCCTGGTCGCCCGGCAGGGCTGAGGCGCGGGCCCCGGCCGATCCGCCGGGGCCCGACGCGGAAGGAGGGGCGTCACGACTCCGGTCGTGACGCCCCTCCTTCGTGCGCGCCCACGGACGCGTCCCCTGGGCTACGGGGCCGTCGCGCGGAAGAGGCCCAGGAGGGCCTGGGCCTCGGCGGCGTCCGCGTCGGAGAACAGGGTGGCCAGTGCCGCGGGCACGGCGGGTGCCGCGTGCCTCTCAGACGGCCGGTGAGACCGGGGCGTCGGCGACGGGGGCGGGGTTCGGGACCTTCTCCGCGGGGTGGCGACGGGTGGCCGACCAGGCCGACCAGAGCTCGGCGTAGTGGCCGCCGGCGGCGGTCAGGGCCTCGTGGGTGCCGTTCTCCACCACCCGGCCTCCGTCCAGGACGACGACACGGTCGGCGGTCGCCGCCTGCGGGAGGCGGTGGGCCACCACCAGGGCCGTCCGGCCCTCCAGGGCGCGTTCGGCGGCCTCCTCCAGGACACGGGCGCCCGCGCTGCCCGCGTCGGCCGTCGCCTCGTCGAGGATGGCGACCGGCGGGTCGGCGAGGACCAGCCGGGCCAGGGCGAGGTGCTGCGCCTGCGTCACCGTCAGCCGGTGGCCGCCCTCTCCGACGACGGTGGCCAGCCCCTCGGGCAGCGCCTCCGCCCACTCCAGGGCGCCCACCTTCGCCAGGGCCGCGCGCAGTTCCTCGTCGTCGGCCCCGGGGCGGGCCAGGCGCAGGTCCTCGGCGAGCGGGCCGGCGAAGACGTGCACCTCCTGGCTGATGAGCGTCACCGCGCGCCGGACGCCGGCCGGCCCGAGCTTCCCGACGGGCACCCCGCCGAGCGTGATCGACCCGGAGGTCGCCTCGTGGACCCCGGCGATGACCTTCGCGAGGGTCGTCTTGCCGGCGCCGCTCGCGCCGACCAGCGCGACCCGTTCTCCGCTGCGCACCGTGAGGTCGATGTCGTGCAGCACCGGAGCGCCCGTGCCGTACGCGTGGCCGAGCCCCGAGACCGTCACCGAGCCGTCCACGGGGGTGTCGGCGCCCTGCGGCGCGGGCTCGGCCGGGAGGGCCGAGACGCCCACCAGGCGGGCGAAGCTCGCGCCCGCGGACTGGGCGTCGTCCAGGAGGTACAGGGTCGCGTTGATCGGGTTGAAGAGACTGTGGAAGTACAGCGCGGCGGCCGTCGCCGTACCGATGCTCGCCGAGCCGCCGTCGACCAGGACGAAGCCGGTGGCGAGCATCGCGGCCAGGCCGATGAACTCGGCGAGGTTCAGTCGGGAGAAGAAGCCCGACACGAGGTGGATGCCCCGCAGGCCGAGGTCGCGCGCCGCCGCCGACCGCTCCTCCAGGAGACCGGAGTGCGTCCCGCCGAGCCGGAAGGCGCGGACGGTCCGCGCGCCGCCGACGCTGTCGAGCAGCTGGTGCTGCAGGGCCCCGGTGGCGATGCGGTGCTCGCCGTACACGGGGGAGGAGCGGCGCATGTACCAGCGCACGGAGAGGACCTGCACCGGTGCGGCGAGGAGCGCGGCGAGCAGGAACCGCCAGTCGAGCACGGCGAGTCCGACGAAGGTGAGCACGATGGTGAGCGCCGACCGGCTGAACTCGGGAAGGGCCTGCCGCACCGACTTCGCGATCATGGACACGTCGCTCGTCACCCGGGAGACGAGGTCTCCGGAGCCGGCCGCCTCGACGCGTTCGAGCGGCAGCCGCAGCGCCCGCTCGATGAACTGCTCGCGCAGCGCGGCGAGCACGGTCTCGCCGAGCCGGGCGACGAGCGTGCCGCCGATCGCGGTGGCCGCGCCACGGGCGACCGCGACGGCGATCAGCAGGACGAGCGGCACCGTCAGGGCCTGGGCCCCCCGCTGCTCCACCACCAGGTCGACGATGCGCCCGAGGAGCGGCGCGGTCAGCAGCCCGACGGCGGTCCCGGCGACGAGGACGGTGAGCGCGCCCACGGCCAGGAGCCGGTGGCCGTGGAGCATGATGCGCAGCGCCGCCAGGGACTCGGCGCGGGTGGCGGTCGGCAGGAGCGCGCGGTCCTGGGGGGTTCCGCTCATGGTGTGTTTCGTCTCCTCGGGCGTCGTCGTACGCGCGTCCTCGTCGGTGGTCATGCCAGCACCGCCGCTCGGTAGGTCTCGTCGGCGGCGAGCAGCTCGTCGTGCCTGCCGTCCGCGCGTACGGCCCCGTCCTCCAGGACCACCACCCGGTCCGTCACCGCGAGCAGCGCGGGACTGGTGGTGACGAGGACGGTCGTACGGCCCCGGCGGACCTCCCGCAGCCGGTGCGCGATCCGCGACTCGGTCACGGTGTCGACGGCGGTCGTCGGGTCGTGCAGGACGAGCACGGGTCGGTCGGCGGCGAGGGCCCGGGCGAGCGCCACGCGCTGGCGCTGGCCGCCGGAGAGGGACCGGCCGCGCTCGGCGAGGAGGGTGTCCACGCCGTCCGGCAGCAGCCGGGCCACGTCGTCGGCGGCGGAGGCCGTGAGGGCGTCGTCGACGGCCGTCGTGTCGCCGTCGGACCCGGACCGTACGTTGTCGACGAGGGTGCTCTCGAACAGGTCGGCGTCGTGGTGGGCGACGAGGACCGCCCGGCGCAGCGCGTCGGGGTCGAGCCCGGTCAGGGGTACGCCGTCGAGCTCGACGGAGCCCTCGGCGGGGTCCTTCTCCCGGGCCAGGCAGAGCAGCAGGTCGGCGGCGGCCGCCGGGTCCCGGGTGACGATGCCGGTCAGTCCGCCGGCGGGCAGGTCGAGGTCCACCCCGCGCAGCGAGCCGAGCGAGACCCCGCGCAGGGCGAGGTGTCCGGCGGCCGGGGCGGCCGGGACCGCCTCGCCGCCCTCGACGGTGACGGGCGAGGCCAGCACCTCCGCGATGCGCCGGGCGGAGGCCCGCCCCTGGGCGAGTTCGGCGTTGACGTACGTGAGGAGCTGGAACGGGCCGAGGAGGAACTGCGCCAGGCCGACGGCCGCGACCAGTTCGCCGACGCTGATGCTGCCGTCCATGGCGAGGTAGGCCCCGACCAGGCCGATCACGGCGATGAAGACGCCCGTCAGGGCGAGGATCGCGCCCTCGTGCCCGGCCCGGCTGCGGGCCGCGCGCAGGGCGGCGGCCAGCGAGTCCTGGCTCGTGGTGCGGTAGCGGGCGACGGCCGCCGACTCGGCGCCCATGCCCTTGAGGACGCGCAGTCCCGTGACGAGGTCGGCGGCGACGCCGGAGGCGTGGGCGGCGCGCTCCTGCTCGGTCTCGCTGCGCCGCTCCAGAGGGCGGCTGATGCGGTGGCCGAGCCAGAGGAGCGGCGGGATGCCGAGCAGGACGAGGAGGCCGAGCGGGACGGAGATCCTGAGGAGGGCGACGGCGCTGATCACCAGGGCCGCGACCGCCGAGACCCCGTACGAGATGACGGTCGCCACCGAGCCCACCCGGCGGGCGTCGTTGGTGGCGATGCTCGTGAGGGCGCCGGGGAGGCGGCCCGTCTCGGCGCCTCCCCGGGGGTCGAGGACGCGGGCGGCCAGCTCCAGGCGGAGTCGGTGCGCGGCCTGCTCACCCGCGCCCTCGGTGATCCGCGCGCTCGTGCGGTAGCACGTGGAGAGGACGAGGAAGAGGGCCGCGAGGACGACGAGCCAGCGCAGCAGGGAGGCGGAGGAGCCGGTCGCCACCGCCGAGTCGATGATGACGCCGATGACCACCGGGACCAGGGCCTCGCAGGCCTGGTGGGTCATGCCGAGCAGGGACGCCGCGAGGATGCGCGGGCGTTGCCCTCTGATCGCTCGACCGAGGACAACTGCCCCTGTCGGTACGCCCGTTGGCATGAGACTCCTCCACGGAGACGAGTGAATGGTTAGGTAAGCCTACTCTGACCTGGCGAGCGTTGACCGACCGTGTGCGTTCGGTTAGCCTCACCTAAGTACCGGCTCGTCGGGTCGTGTACCGCGGGGCCCGCTCCGCGCGTCAACTGCCGCCAGGGGAGCTGTCGTTGTCCGTCCAGTCCCGCGAACAGGTCGGGAAGGCCGTCGACGCCGCACCGCACTCGGGCCGCACCGGGGCCACGCTCCGGAGCCTCGGCCTCCTGCTCGGCGCCGCCGCACTCGTCATCGTCTCGCTCGTCAGCGTCTGGGTGGGCACCCGAGGCATCCCCTTCACCGCCACCTGGCACGTCCTGTGGAACCCCGACGGCTCGGAGACGTCGGTGATCATCCATGACTACCGCATCCCCCGGACCGTCCTCGGCATGCTGGTCGGCATGGCGCTCGGCCTCGCCGGCGCACTGATGCAGGCCCTCACCCGCAACCCGCTCGCCGACCCCGGCATGCTCGGCGTCAACCTCGGCGCCTCCGCCGGCGTGGTGGTGGCGATCGCCTTCTTCGGCGTCGGGGCACCCCTCGGCTACGTCTGGTTCGCGCTCGCAGGCGCCGCCGCCGCGTCCGTCGGGGTCTACCTGCTCGGCTCCTCGGGGCGGAAACTCGCCTCGCCCGAGCGGCTCGTCGTCGCCGGCGCCGCCGTCACCGCGGTGCTGTACGCCTTCAACTGGGCGATCCTGCTCCTCGACCCCAGGGCCTTCGACCAGTTCCGCTTCTGGACCGTGGGCTCCCTCGCCGGCCGCTACTACGACGTCGTCCTGATGGCCTTGCCGTTCATCGCGACCGGCCTGGTCATCGCCCTCGTCCTCGCCCCCTCGCTCAACGCCCTCGCCATGGGCGACCAGATGGGACGGGCCCTCGGCGTGAACGTCGGCCGGACCCGCGCCCTCGGCGCCGTCGCCGTGATGCTCCTGTGCGGTGCCGCGACCGCCGCCGCCGGGCCGATCGGCTTCGTGGGACTCGCCGTTCCGCACGTCGCCCGCTTCGTCGTCGGCCCCGACCAGCGGTGGGTGTTCGCGTACTCGATGCTCATCGCCCCCGTCCTCCTCATCGGCTCCGACGTCCTCGGCCGGATCCTCGGGGCCCCCGGCGAGGTGCAGGTCGGCATCGTCACCGCGTTCGTGGGAGCGCCCCTCTTCATCGCCCTGTGCCGCCGCCGAAAGCTGGTCATGCTGTGACTGCCGTACGGGAGGCGAAGACCTCCGGACCCCCGCACGGACCCGGCGACGGGCCCGCCCCCGACGCCGCCCCGGTCCCGTCCCGGGTCGTCACCGGCCGGGTCGTCCGTACGCGGTCGGGGGCCGTCTCCCTGCTCGTCCGGGGCCGGACCGTCGCCGTCACCGCCACCCTCCTCACCGCGCTCCTCGCCGTCGCGGGCATCACCCTCACCACCGGCGACTTCGACCTCACCGTCGGAGAGGTCCTCCGAGCGCTCACCGGCAACGGCTCCGGCATCGCCGACTTCGTCGTCAACACCCTGCGCATGCCCCGGCTCGTGACCGCGCTCTGCGTCGGCGCCGCCCTCGCCGTCAGCGGCGCCATCCTGCAGAGCGTCACGGGGAACCCCCTCGGCAGCCCCGACATCATCGGCTTCACCAACGGCTCCGCCGTGGGCGCGCTCGTCGTCATCGTCGTGCTCCACGGCAGCATGACGCAGATCGCGATCGGCGCCCTCGCCGGCGGCCTCGCCACCGCCCTCGCCGTCCACCTCCTCATGATCGGCCGGGGCATCCAGGGATTCCGCCTGGTCGTCGTCGGCATCGGCGTCAGCGCCCTGCTCCTCGCCGTCAACTCGTACCTGATCACCAGGGCCACCTTCCAGGAGGCCCTGGAGGCGCAGGCCTGGCTCATCGGCAGCCTCGGCAACCGCCTCTGGACGCACGCCACCGCCATCGGCATCGCCGTCGCCGTCCTGCTCCCGCTCGCCCTCCTCCTCTCCCGCCGCCTCTCCATGGTGGAGATGGGCGACAGGACCGCGATGGCCCTCGGCGTCGACGTGGCACGCACCCGCACGCTGCTCCTCGTCATCAGCGTCGCCCTCGCCGCCTTCGCCACCGCCGTCACCGGCCCCATCTGGTTCATCGCCCTGGCCGCGCCCCAGGTGGCCCGCAAACTGACCCGCTCGTCGGGTCCCGCCCTGCTGCCGTCCGCCCTCATGGGCGCGGTCATGCTCGCCCTGAGCGACCTCGCCGTGCAGCGCCTCTTCG
This sequence comes from Streptomyces sp. NPDC015130, assembly GCF_043080005.1. Taxonomy (NCBI): domain Bacteria; kingdom Bacillati; phylum Actinomycetota; class Actinomycetes; order Kitasatosporales; family Streptomycetaceae; genus Streptomyces; species Streptomyces sp. NPDC015130. The sequence goes on from NZ_JBIBVC010000016.1 coordinate 94,850, forward strand.
CCCCCGCGCTCCTGCCCGTGGGCACGGCGACCGGCTGTGTCGGCGGGCTCTACCTCATCTGGCTACTGGTCACCGAGTCGCGAAAGAGCCGCGCATGACAGCAACAGCGAAGCGTCCCACGAGCGGTCCGACGAGCGGTCCGACGAGCGGTCGCGTGGCCGGTCCGGCGAGCGGTCCGACGACCGGTCCGGCGAATCCGTCCGCCTCCCGCCTGCGCGCCGAGGGCCTGACCCTCTCCTACGACCAGCGGACCGTGGCCACCGGCCTCGACGTCGAGATCCCCGACCACTCGTTCACGGTGATCATCGGCCCGAACGCCTGCGGCAAGTCCACCCTCCTCACCGCCCTCGCCCGGATGCTCAAGCCCCGCGCCGGACAGGTCCACCTCGACGGCCGCGCCATCGCCTCGTACCGCTCCCGCGAGGTCGCCCGCCGTCTCGGCCTGCTCCCGCAGTCCTCCACCGCGCCCGGCGGCATCACCGTCGGGGACCTCGTCGCCCGCGGCCGGTACCCCCACCAGGGCCTGCTGAGGCAGTGGTCCGCCGACGACGAGGCGGCCGTCGTGGAGGCGATGCGGCAGACCGGCGTCCTCGAACTCGCCGACCGTCCCGTCGACGACCTCTCCGGCGGCCAGCGCCAGCGCGTGTGGCTGTCCATGGTCCTGGCCCAGCAGACCTCGATCCTCCTGCTCGACGAGCCGACGACCTTCCTGGACATCGCCCACCAGGTCGAGGTCCTCGACCTGTGCGCCGAACTCCACGCCCGCCGGGGCCACACGGTCGTCGCGGTCCTCCACGACCTCAACCAGGCGTGCCGCTACGCCACGCACCTCATCGTGATGCGGCCCGGGGGCGTGATCGCGGCCGAGGGCGATCCGTCGACCGTCATGACCGCCGAGCTGGTCGAGGACGTGTTCGGCCTGCCCTGCCGGATCATCGACGACCCGGAGACGGGAACCCCTCTGATGGTGCCGGCCGCGCCCAAGCGGTACGCGTCCACGAGCGGGACCGCCGAACTGGCCCCGGCCACCTGACCGACGCGCACCGCCTCCCACGCGCACCGCCTCCCACGCGCACCGCCTCCGACACGGACTCGCCCCCGGAGCAGCCCCGCCCCCGGCGGCGGCCCCGCCTCCGACACCGACCACGACCCGGACGGACCACCCATGCTCTGTACGAGGCTGACGAACGCGCACATCCTCACGATGGACCCGGACCACCCCGTCGCCCACGACCTCGGGATCTGGCGCGGCCGGATCGTCGGCCTCGACGAGGCCGTGACCTCGCTGCCCGCCCGCGACGTCGTCGACCTCCAGGGCGCCACCGTGCTGCCCGGCTTCATCGACAGCCACGTCCACATGGCGTGGGCCGGGCTGAAGGCGAGCACCCCGAGCATCGCGCCCTGCGAGCGGATCGAGGACGTCCTCGCCGTCGTCGCGGAGGCCGCCGAGCGGAAGCCGCCCGGCGCCTGGGTGGACATCGCCGGATACGACCAGCGGGCGCTGGGCCGGCACCTCACCGCGACCGAGCTCGACCGGGTCGCCCACGGACGCAGGCTCTTCGTCATGCACGACTCCGGTCACGCCTGCGTGGTCGACAGCGCCGTCCTGGACCTCCTGCCCGCCGACGTCCCGCACGAGGACGGCTTCCTCGTCGAGAGCGCGATGACCGCCGTACGGCGCCTCCGGCTGCCCTACTCCCAGGAGGAGATCGCCGACGCGGTGGAACGGGCGGGCCACGCCTGCCTCGCCGAGGGCATCACCGCCGTCGCCGAGGCGGGCATCGGCGGCGGGCTCCTCGGCCACAGCCCGGTCGAGCTCGGCGCCTACCAACTGCTCCGGGACCAGGGACGCCTGCCCCTGCGCGTGCAGCTCATGGCCGCGGGCGACACCCTGCGCCCGCTCGCCGCGCACCGCGACGACGGCGTCCCCCGGGCCCTCGACCTCGGCCTGCGGACGGGCTTCGGCGACGACTGGCTGTCCCTCGGCGCGCTCAAGATCTACACGGACGGCGGCATGATGGCCCGTACGGCGGCCCTCACCGCCCCGTACGAGGGCATGGCCACCACCGGACAGCTCCAGGACGATCCCGGGCGGCTCGCGGAGCTCATCGTCGACGGCCACCTCGCGGGCTGGCAGCTCGCCGTCCACGCCATCGGGGACCGCGCCGCCGACCTCGCCCTCGACGCGCTGGAGCGCGCCCAGGACCTGCGGCCCCGCCCCGACGCCCGGCACCGGATCGAGCACGCCGGGCTGATCCGGCCCGACCAGCTGCCCCGCCTCGCGCGCCTCGGCCTCAGCGCGGTGGTCCAGCCCAACTTCCTGCGCCACTTCGGCGACGACTACGCACGGATCATGGGGGAGAAGCGGGCGCCGTGGATGTACCGGGGCCGGGGCTTCCTGGACCACGGCGTCACCGTCGTCGGCAGCTCCGACCGCCCGGTCGCGGACGGCTCACCGCTGCGGGCCGTGCAGTTCATGGTCGAACGGGCCTCCCTCTCCGGCGGCCGGATCGGCCCCGACGAGGCGGTCACCGTCGACGAGGCCCTGCACGCCTACACGGTCGCGGGCGCGTACGCCTGCCGCTGGGACGACACCGCGGGCAGCCTGAGCCCCGGGAAGCGCGCCGATCTCGTGGTCCTCGGCGACGACCCGCGGCGCGTCGAGCCGGCACGGATCGGGGACATCGAGATCGTCGCGACGTACGTGGACGGTCACCCCGCCCGGGAGGCCAAGGCCTGAGCCAGGAGCCGGCGATCCCGGACGGCGGCGCTCTCGGACGGGGGCTGCGGCGCCCTCAGGCGGAGGCGGCGGCCAGGAGGGTCTCGGCGGCGGCGGTGCGGGCGTAGAGGACGGAGCGGCCGGCCCGGTGCGCACTGACCAGGCCCGCGTCGCGCAGCGCCGTCAGGTACTGGGACACCCCGGCCGGGGAGAGCCCGGTGCGGCGGGCCAGCTCGGTGGTGGAGGCCGGGGCCTCCAGCTCGGTCAGCAGCAGGGTCCGCGAGCGGCCGAGGACGAGGGCGAGGGCCCGGGCCCCGCCGGCGGGCCGGGCCTCCCACAGCGTGCCGACGGCCCGCGCCGGGTAGGCGAGCTGCGGCGGGTCCGGCGGCCGCACCCTGGTCCGCGGGCCGGGGCCGGTGAAGACGGAGGGGATCAGGAGCAGCCCCGCGCCCGTGAGCTCCCGGGGCAGGTTCCTCTTCCGGACCAGCCGGAGCGCGTTGTCCTGCCAGCTCATGGAGGCGTGCAGATCGTCGAAGAGATGACCCACGCCCTGCTCGGCGACGGTGCGGGCACGGTGGAACACGTCGGCGTTCAGGACCGCCCGGATCCGGGCCCAGTAGGGGGCGAGTGCCAGTTCCCAGTACGTCTCGACCTCCTGGACGACCTTGGCCAGGCAGGCGGACGGGTCGGCGCGGAGGGCCCGGGCACGGGCGCCGAGGCCCCCCTGGTGGCGGGCGAGGTGGTCGAGGTCCTCGCGCACCCGGTCAGGGGGCGAGGCCAGGATCGCGTCCCACTCGTCCGCCGGCTCCGGGCTCGGCCCGGCGGGGGCGGGGGTGAGGAAGTCGGGCACGTAACCGGTGGGCGGGATCAGCTCGGAGAGCCATCCCCGGTCCAGCCCGGCGGCCATCACGCGCGGCCGTACCTGCTCGGCCCAGGACCGGTGGACGGGGTGCGCGGCGGGCGACGTCAGCAGACGGAAGCCGGGCGCGACCTCCCACATCGGCGAGACGGCGAACCGCACCCGCGCCAGATCGTTCGCCGAGAACTCCAGCTGTGTCAGGGTCACCACTCCACGACGGATTCAGGCATGTGTGAATCAATGGCGGGTCAGCCTACCGTGCGGAGATCATCCCGCCATGACCTCACAGACCATCACCGCGGCGGCGTCGGGCACCTGGAAGCTCGGCGACCGCACGGTCAACCGGATCGGCTTCGGCGCGATGCGCCTCCCGCAGCACGGCGAGGCGTTCGCGCCCGGCGCCGTCCCCCGCGACCGCGACCAGGCGATCGGGGTGCTGCGCCGCGCGGTCGAACTCGGGGTGAACCACATCGACACCGCCGCCTTCTACTTCTCGTCGCTGCGCAGCGCCAACGAGCTGATCAACCAGGCCCTCGCCCCCTACCCGGACGACCTCGTCATCGCGACGAAGGTCGGACCCGGCCGCGACCCCGCGGGCGACTGGCTGCCGCACGCCGGCCCCGGGCAGCTGCGCGCCCAGGTCGAGGAGAACCTGCGGCAGCTCGGTCGCGACCACCTCGACGTGGTCAACCTCCGTGTCGTCGGCACCGACTCGATCGCCGAACGCTTCGGCGCCCTCGCCGAACTGCGCGAGGCGGGGCTCATCCGCCACCTCGGCCTCTCCAACATCCGCCCCCACCACCTCGACGAGGCCCTGACCGTCGCACCGGTGGTCTGCGTGCAGAACATGCACGGGATCGGCGCGTCGCCCGAACAGGAGGAGTTCCTGCGCCTCTGCGGCGAACGGGACATCGCCTTCGTGCCGTTCTACTCGATCGCGGGCAACGGCCGCACGGTCGGCGCGCGTTCCGAGGACGGTCCCGAGGTGCGCGCGGTCGCCCGCGCCCACGGGGTGAGCGGCGCCCAGGTCCGGGTGGCCTGGACGCTGCACCGGGGCCCCCACGTCCTGGCCATCCCCGGCACCGGCGACCCCGGGCACCTCGCCCAGAACGTCGCCGCCGGCGCCCTGCGCCTGACCCGGGAGGAACTCACCGCCCTCGACGCCCCGCACCGCCCGGAGGCATGAGCCTCAGCGCCCGGACGTCAGCTCGGCGACCTCGCGGAGGAGCGTCGGTCGGTCGACGGCGTCGCAGCCGGTCGCCGGGACGGTGCACGCGTAGGCGCCGGCCACCGCCCCGTACAGCGCGCACCGGGCCGGCTCCTCGCCGGTCAGCCGGCCGAGGAGGAAGCCGGCGGCGAAGGCGTCGCCCGCGCCGTTGGAGTCGACCACCGGGGCGCGCGGGGTGACGGCGGGGACGTGCGAGAGCCCGTCGGCGGTCAGCAGGTACGCGCCCTCGGCCCCGGCGGTCGCGACCACGGCCTCGGCCCGCCCCCGCTCCAGGATCCGCCGCATGGTCTTCTCCCGGTCCGCCAGGGCCGTGGTGGAGACGAAGACGAGGTCGGCGCCGTAGGCGAAGGGCTCGTGGTAGGGGTTCTCGCCGTCCCAGTCGTGCAGGTCCGTGGAGACGGTGACGCCCGCCTCGCGGAGCTGGGGCAGGGCGAAGGCGCACGGATGGGTGATCGAGACATGGGCGTGCCGGCTCGCCGCGGCCAGCGAGCGGACCAGCTCCTCCGGGAAGCGGTCCGACTCCCGGGAGCGGCTGTCGTCGTAGAGCGAGAGGCGCCGGCCGTCGGGGGCGACGAGGTTGACGGCCCGCTTCGTCCCGCAGGGCTGGGGGACCTCGGTGAGGCCGATGCCCCGGTCGCGGTGGAGGGCGCGCACGAGGTCGCCGTACGGGTCGTCGCCGATCATGTCGAGGTGGTGCGTCCGCAGGCCGAGGGCGCTGAGGCCCAGGGCGACGAAGTCGCCGGTCTGCCCCGCGCGGCTCTCGATGCCCGGCCGGATCTTGTGGCTGTCGGCGTACGGCAGGGGCAGCTCGGGGACGTAGACGATCGTGTCGACGCCCGCTCCTCCCAGGACGAGGACGTCGTACGGGCTGGTCATCGCTGTTCCTCTCGACGGGATCGCGCTGCCCGGAGGGACGGCACAACTCCCGCCGGGCGGAGGCGAGTCAAGCATCCGACGCGGAACGATGCAAGAACTTGCACTACTTTTCAGCAAGTTGTCCTCCATGGCTGCGCGACCCCGTCCGACGCGCCCGGCCCCTCCGACCCCTCCGACCCGGCCCGGCGCGGATCAGCTCAGGACCAGCAGCACCGCCAGGGCCACGAGAAGGGAGTCGATCCGGTCCAGCAGCCCGCCCGAGCCGGCCAGCCACCGGCCCGCGTCCTTCGCCCCGGCGCCGCGCTTCACCATCGACTCCAGCAGGTCCCCGAGCGGGCCGCCGACCGCCACGGCCACCGCCGTCTGCCACGTCAGGGACGAGAGCACGGCGAGCGTCCCGAGGCCCGCCGCCGCCCCGGCGAGCGTGCCGCTCCACCGCTTGGCGGGCGACAGCGGGGAGAGCCGGGGCCCGCCGAACCGGCTGCCCGCCGCGTACGCGACGATGTCGGCGACGGACACGGCCACGAACAGCACGAGGCCGAGGGCGCCGGACGGCACGAGCCCGGCCAGGGCGCCCAGCCACACGAGCCCGAGCAGCCCCGCCCCCAGACGGCGGAGCCCGTGCTCCGCGTCCCCCGCGAGCAGCGGCACCCCGGCGATCGCGAGCGCCCCGACGGCCCCCACCCGGAGCACCTCCGACGGCGCCAGCCAGGCGGTCAGCACGAGCGCGACGACCGCCGCGCCGAGCACCGCCCGGTCCACGGGGGCCAGCCGCAGCAGCCCGCCGTACTCCGCCACCGCGACCGCCCCGACCACGGCCGCCAGCACCGCGATCCCCGCCGGGCCGAGCCAGAACGCGGCGGTGACCAGGGGCACCCCGAGCACCCACACGCACCACCGGACCATCAGCTCGCGCCGCCGGGTCGCCGCCACCGCGAGCCCGCCGGCCGCCAGCGCCCCGCCGAGGTACGGCACGAGACCGGCGACGGTCGGCGTCGTCACAGCGCGCCCCGCCCGCCCGCCGCCACCGACGACGCCGACGTCCTAGCCTCCAGCGCCTCCAGAGAGCTCCGGCACGCCGCCACGATCCGCGCGTTCTCCACCCGGTCGCGGACGGCGACGCGGAAGGTCCGCCCCTCGTAGGAAGGGGACATCGGCGACAGGTCCCGCAGGTACACGTCGTGGCGGCGGCACTCGGCCACCAGACGGGCCGCGCTCGGCCCGCCCCGCCGCAGGGTCACCGTGAGGAAGTTCGACACGCCCTCGTCGACCGAGGCGAAGCCGCCGAGCTCCAGCAGGCCGGCGGCGAGTTCACGCCGCAGCACCGCGGTGCGCGCCCAGCGCTCCGCGTAGTACGCGGGGTCGCGCAGCGCCGTGACGGCGGCGAGCTGGGCCGGCAGGCTCACCGGCCACGGCGGTGTCCAGCGGCGCAGCTCCGCGGCCGCCTCCGGGGCGGCCACCAGATACGCGGCCCGCATCCCCGAGAGCGCGTACATCTTCGACAGCGAGGTGCAGACGACGACACGGGGGTCGACGGAGGCGAGCCCGGCCAGCGAGTCCGCCGGATCGACGTAGCCCAGGTACGCCTCGTCGATCCACCAGCGGGTCGCGGCGGGCGAGTCCGCGATCACCGCGCGCAGCGCGGCGGCGGGGGCGTGGCGGCCGGTCGGGTTGTTCGGGTTGACCACCACCACGAGGTCGTACCGGCCGCTGCGGGTCGCGGCGGCGAGGCGGGCCGGATCGAGCACCCAGCCGTCCTCGCGGCGCAGCCGGAGCCGGTCGACCCGGCAGCCGATCACCCGCTCGGTGACATGGGCGTACTCGCCGTAGCTCGGGTCGAGGAGGAGGACCCGGCTCGCCGGGGTCAGCCACCGGCCGAACGCCCGGAAGATCAGGTCGGAGGAGCCCGCCCCGACGGCCAGCGACTCCACCGGCAGTCCGCGGACCCCGGCGATCTCGGCGAGCAGCCCTTCCGCTCCGGTCGGCGGCGAGGTCCGGGCCGCCCACCCCGGATCCTCCGTGAGGACCGCGCGGACGTCGGGGGAGGGCGCGAACCAGGCGTCCAGCACGTCGGCCGGGACGACCTCGTGACGACGGGTCAGCGTCCGGAAGTCCGTACCGATGGCCGAGAAGAAGGCGCCGCCGTGCTCGCAGCCGTCGGCGCGCGGGGCGAACGGCACGTCCAGCCGCCAGTCGAGGCCCGCCCGCAGCCGCTCCAGTGTCCGGCCGTGGCGCTCGGCGACGGTCCTCGTCAGCTCGTCCACCGAGCCGCTCAGCACCTCGAAGGAGACGGCACCCGAGCGGACCGTGCGCCCCACCGGCCGCAGCCCGGTGGCGAGGTACATGTCGAGGAGTTCCGTGCGTCCCATCGCGACCACCCGGCGACCGCCGCGGGCCGCGACCCAGCGCAGTGCCGCGTACATGAGGAGCGGCGCCGCCGCGGTCGACCGCCACCGCTCCTCGACGGTCAGGACGCGGACCTCGAAGGGCGCCTCCTCCGACAGGACCGGCAGCTCCTCGCGCGTCAGGTACTTGTCCAGCGAGTAGCGGCCGACCCACGGCGGGGTGAGGCTGACGAACCCGATCCGCGTCCCGCCGCGCGCGGCCACGAGGTAGACGTTCTCGCCGTCGAGCCCGTCGCTCAGCCGCCCCGACGGATCCACCTCGTGCTGGCCGAGCTCCTCCGCGTACACGCGGTGGCGGAGTTCGTGGATCCAGTCGCGGTCCTGGGACGTGGCGGCGCGCAACTGCAGGGCCTGTCCCGTGAGTTCCGTACGGTCCGTGCGGGTCATGTGTGTCCCCCTGGTGAAGATCCGTTGTCCGCGCCCAGCATGGAGGAGACCGGACGGCGGCACCTGAGTACGCGTACTCACCCCGCTGGTGGGGGAGCACGCGCCCCGGGGCGGCGCCGGCCGTCGTGCTCAGAGGCCGAGGAGGCGGGCGGCGTTCTCCTTGAGGATCAGCGGCCGGACCTCGGGTTTGAGGCCGAGCCCGTCGAAGTCGGCCAGCCAGCGGTCCGGGGTCACGACGGGGAAGTCCGAGCCGAACAGCACCTTGTGGCGGAGGAAGGAGCCGGCGGCCCGGACGAGCTGCGGCGGGAAGTACTTCGGGGACCAGCCCGACAGGTCGATGTACACGTTGGCCTTGTGCGTGGCCATGGAGATCGCCTCGTCCTGCCAGGGCACCGACGGGTGCGCCAGGACGATCGTCAGGCCGGGGAAGTCGGCGGCGACGTCGTCCAGGAGCATCGGGTCCGAGTAGCGCAGCTTGATGCCGCGGCCGCCGGGCAGGCCCGCGCCGATGCCGGTCTGCCCGGTGTGGAACAGCGCGGGGACGCCCAGCTCCTGGAGCGCCTCGTAGAGCGGGTAATGCTCGGGCGCGTTCGGCGCGAACGCCTGGAGGCTCGGGTGGAACTTGAAGCCGCGGACGCCGTGGTCGAGGACGAGCGCGCGGGCCCGCTCGACGGCGTCGGGGCGGTGCGGGTCGACCGAACCGAACGGGATGAGGACGTCGGGGTGTTCGGCCGCCGCCGCCGCGATCTCCTCGCTGGACAGGCCCGGGTGGCCGAGGCCCGTCGTGGCGTCCACCGTGAAGATCACGGCGGCCATCCGGCGCTCCCGGTAGTGGGCTGCGAGGCTCTCGACGGTCGGGGTGCGGTCCTGGCCGGACCTGAAGTACGCGGCCGAGGCGTCCATCAGCTCGGAGTCGAGCGCGAGACGGCCGTGGGCGTCCTGCTCCACATGGACGTGGAAGTCGATCGCGGTCAGCTCCGCGGGAACCAAGGGGCTGACGGGGCGGGTGGAGTTGGTGGGGTTCAGGGGGTGCATCGGTGTGCTCACAGGTGGTCGGTCCGGTTCTTGGCGTCGAGCAGGAGGGTGAGGAGCGCGTCGCGTTCGGCGACGAGATCCGCCTCGGCGGTCCCGGCCAGCTCCTCGGCGACACCCCGGGTGATCGTGTCGGTCAGCGCGGGCGTCAGGCGCGGCGCGCCGAGGTCCGCCCACCACTCCTCCATGGGCGGGCCGAGGCGTTCGAGTACGTGGGCGATGCCGCCCGCGCCCCCCGAGAGGTGCTGGTTGAGGAACGGCCCGAGCAGCGCCCAGCGCAGACCGGGCCCGTGCGCGACGGCCGTGTCGATGTCGGCGACACTGGCCGCACCTCGTTCGACGAGGGAGTACGCCTCGCGCCACAGCGCCGCCTGGAGCCGGTTCGCGACGTGCCCGGGCAGCTCTTGGCGCAGCCGGATCGGCCGCCGGCCGAGACCGCGGTAGAAGCGCAGCGCCTCCTCGACGGCCGCCTCGGCCGTCCGCTCGCCCGGCACGACCTCGACCAGCGGGATCAGGTGCGGCGGGTTGAACGGGTGCCCGACGAGGACCCGTTCGGGGTGGGCCGCGCAGGCCCGCTGGATCCGGGACGGGAGCAGTCCGGAGGAGCTGCTCGCGAGGACCGTCCCCGGCGGGGCGGCGGCGTCGAGGGCGGCGAAGACCTCGTCCTTCAGGTCGGGGCGCTCGGGCCCGTTCTCCTGGACGAAGCCGGCGTCCGCGACGGCCTCGGCGAGGTCGGGGGTGAACGTCAGCCGGGTCTGGTCGGCGGTGACGGCCGCGCGCAGCCGGGCCTCCGCGCCGGGTGCCGGGTCGGTGGCGACGACCTCGTGCCCGTACCGGAGGAAGAGGGTGGTCCAGGAGGCCCCGATGACGCCGGTCCCGACGACGGCGACCCTCATGACGCGCTCCCGGGCCGGACCGTGCCGCGGCGGGTGGCGGCGAAGGCGACGAAGGTGTCGAGGGAGCGGGGGTCGGCGAGGACGTCGGTGCTCGCGACGGACTCGGGGGCCGCGCCGAGCAGGATCCGCTTGACCGGCACCTCCAGCTTCTTGCCGGTGCGGTTGCGCGGGACGGCGGGCACCCGCTCGATCACGTCGGGGACGTGCCGCGGCGACAGCGCCGACCGCAGCGTCCGGGCGATCTTCGTCCGGAGGGCGTCGTCGAGCTCGGCGGGGCCCGCGACGAACAGCAGCAGTTCGCCGTTGCCGCCCTCGGGGTCCTCGATGTGGACGACGAGGCTGTCGTCGACCTCGGGCAGGTCCTCGACGACCGCGTAGAACTCGGCGGTGCCGAGCCGCACCCCGCCGCGGTTGAGCGTGGCGTCGGAGCGCCCGGCGACGACGCAGTGGCCCTCGGGCGCGAACCGCACCCAGTCGCCGTGCCGCCACACGCCCGGGTACTCCTCGAAGTACGCGGCCCGGTAGCGGGAGCCGTCGGTGTCGCCCCAGAAACCCACGGGCATGGACGGCATCGGCTCGGTGATCACCAGCTCGCCCAGCTCGCCGACGACCCGCTTCCCCTCGCCGTCGTAGGCGTACGCCGCGACCCCGAGGCACGGGCCGGAGATCTCCCCGGCACGCACGGTCTGGAGCGGGCTTCCCTGGAGGATGCCGGTGCACACGTCGGTGCCGCCGCAGCCGACGTTCAGGAGCACCCGGTCGCCGAACTGCTCGGCCACCCAGCGGAACCCGTCGGCCGCGAGCGGGCTGCCGGCCGCGCCGAGCTGCCGCAGCCGCGACAGGTCGAACTCCTCGGCGGGCCGCACGCCGGCCTTGCGGCAGGCCATCAGGTAGCCGGGGCTGACGCCCATGAGCGTCGCCCCCGTCTCCTCGGCGATCCGCCACTGCTCCCGCAGCTCCGGGTGGACCGGATTGCCGTCGATCATGACGATCGAGGCGCGTACGAGCAGCGCCGAGACCAGGGTGTTCCACAGCATCCAGGCGGTGGTGGAGAACCAGAGCATCCGGTCGCCCGGCCTCAGGTCCCAGCTCAGCGCGTTGTTCTTCAGGTGCTCCAGGAGGATCCCGCCGTGGCGGTGGACGATCGCCTTGGGGATGCCGGTGGTGCCGGAGGAGAACAGCACGAACAGCGGGTGGTCGAACGGCACTGGCTCGAAGGGCACGGGGCCGGGGGCCGGCTCCGCGAGCAGCTCCGCCCAGCCCAGGGCGCCGGGCACGGTGTGCGGGCCGTAGGGCACATGGACGACCCGCTCCACGGTGGGCAACCGAGCCGCGATCTCGGCCACTTCGGTACGGCGGTCGACGTCCCGCTCCCCGTAGCGGTAGCCGGCGACGGTGAGCAGCACCTTCGGTGCGAGCTGGGCGAACCGGTCGACGACGCTGCGCGGCCCGAACTCCGGTGCGCAGGCCGCCCAGACCGCGCCGATGCTCGCCGTGGCGAGGAAGGCGACGAGCGTCTCCGGGATGTTCGGCAGATAGGCGACGACCCGGTCGCCCTTGCGGACGCCGAGGCGGAGGAGGCCGGCGCGGGCCCGGGCGACCTGCTCGCGGAGCTCGCCGAAGGTCAGCTCGACGGGCGCCCGCGTCTGGGAGTGGGCGACGACCGCGACGGCGGCGTCCTCGGCGGACCCCTCGCGCCCGAGGGCGTGCTCGGCGTAGTTGAGGGTCGCGCCCGGGAACCACTCGGTGTCCGGCATGGACCTGCGGCCCAGGACGGCGGTGGGCGGGGTGTGGGGACGGACGTCGAAGAACTCCCAGACCGAGGACCAGAAGCCCTCCAGGTCGGTGACGGACCACTGCCACAGGCTGTCGTAGTCCGGGAACGACAGCTGCCGTTCCGCCTCCAGCCAGCGGAGGTAGCGCCCGATCTCCGACTCGTCCCTGACCCGCGGACCGGGGGTGCTGAGGATCTCGCTCATCGGGTGACCTTTCCGGCGCGGCCGTCGAGGAACGCCCGCATCCTCTCCTGGGCGTCGGCGCTGCCGGCGGCGACGGCCGCCATGAGGGATTCGAGCAGGAGGCCGCCGGCGGGCGAGGCCTCCGCGATGCGGGGGAGCGCCTGCAGGACGGCGAAGTTGGTCAGGGGCGCGTTGGCCGCGATCCGCTCCGCGAGCTCCAGGGCCTTGGCCCGTGCGCCGCCCTGCTCGGTCAGGTAGTGCGAGAGACCGACGGCCTGGCCCTCGGCGGCGTCGAGGACGCGACCGGTGAGCATCATGTCGGCCATCCGGTGGGCCCCGATCAGCCGGGGCACACGGACCGAGCCGCCGCCTCCGACGAAGAGGCCGCGCTGCCCCTCCGGCAGCGCGTAGAACGTGGACGGGTCGGCCACGCGCAGGTGCGCGGCGGCCGCCAGCTCCAGACCGCCGCCGATGACGGCGCCCTTCAGCGCGGCCACCACGGGGACCCGGCCGCCCTCGATCGTGTCGAAGACCCGGTGCCACATGAGCGAGTGCTCCAGGGCCTCCTCGGTGGACCGCTCGGTCAGCTCGGCGAGGTCGAGTCCGGCCGAGAAGTGCTCGCCCTCGGCGTCCAGGACGACGGCCCGGACGTCCGGTCCCGGCTTGCGGAAGAACTCCTCGACGCGCAGCACGGTGGCGTCGTCGAGGGCGTTGCGCTTGGCCGGGCGGCGGAGTGTCAGGACCGCCACTCCGTCGCTGCGGTCGATCGAAAGCGTGCTCAAGAAGAACTCCTCAATCATCAGGAATCCTGAGTATCAGAGGGCGCCCGTCCGCCACGCAAGGGTGTTTGCGCTAGAATTTTCGACAGGATTCCTGATGATGGTGAGAAGGGGAGGGGAAGTGCCGGACGTCGCTCCGCCGTCTCTGCTGTACTCGGTGAAACAGGTCGAACTGGCCACCCGGGCCCGGCTCGACGAACTGCTCAGGCCCTCGGGCGTGACCGCCCTCCAGTACACGGCGCTGACCGTGCTCGAACGCCGGGACGGCATGTCCTCGGCGGAGCTCGCCCGCAACTCGTTCGTCACGCCCCAGTCGATGTCCGACCTGGTCGGCGCCCTGGAGCGGCGCGGCCTCATCGTCCGCTCCCCGGACCCGGCGAGCCGCCGGCGCCACGTCATCGGCCTCACCGACGAGGGCCGCGCCCTGCTCGCCCTCCACGCGCCGGCCGTCCAGCACCTGGAGGACGAGATGCTCACGGGCTTCACCGCCCGCGAGCGCACCGTCTTCCGCGACCTCCTCAACCGCGCCCGCGCGGCGCTCGGCTGACGCCGGGCGGCCGCGCGGAGCGCGCCGGAGGCCGGGAGCGGACCTGCTAGGGCGTGTTGCGAAAGTCCCGCCTGCCCGACGCTACTTTCGCAACACGCCCTAGCCGATCGGCTCGACGACGAACACCGGGATCTCCCGGTCCGTCTTCCGCTGGTAGTCCGCGTAGTCGGCGAAGGCCGCCACGGCCCGCTCCCACCACGCCTGCCGCTCCTCGCCCGTGACAAGCCGGGCCTTCATGTCCCAGGTCCGCGTGGCGTCCCGCAGCTCGACAAGGGGAGAGGCGACCAGGTTGTGGTACCAGACCGGGTGCTTCACCGCCCCGCCGTTCGACGCCACCAGGGCGTACGCGCCCTCGTGCTCCACCCGCATCAGCGGGGTCTTGCGGAGCTTGCCGCTGCGCGCGCCGACGTTCGTCACCAGGACCACGGGCAGGCCCCGCATCGTGGTGCCCTTCGTGCCACCGGACGACTCGTACAGCTCGACCTGATTCCGCACCCAGGCCGACGGGCTGGGCTCGTACTCACCTTCGAGGGGCATGCCTGTCCTTTCGTCGTTCCGACGCACACCTCACCGGCAGCCTCGCGGGAGCTCCCCGGCAATGTCAAAGGTGTCTCCGCTGTGTCGCACGGCTCTGTACAGGGGTTCTGTGGTCGGATGGGCGCCGCCGACGGCCCTGCGCCCCTCCGTGGGCTGGCCCCGAGGACAAGGGGAGAAAGGGAGCCGGATGTACCAGATGCGTCAGTGGATCGCCGCCGCCGAGGCCGAGCTGGAACGGGAACCGGACCGGGAGGCCGCCCCCGGACGGCCCCTCCGCCCGACCCCCGCACGGCCGGCGTCCCCGCCCGTTCCGGGGCCCGCGGCTCACCCCCTGCCGTGGGAGCGGGCCCGCGCCCTGGCTTGGGACGCCGGGAGGCCGCTGCCCGTCGTCACCCGTGCGCTCGACGAGGCCCTCGGGCACGCCCTCGCCGGACCGCTGACGGTGGGCGACGCGGCGGCCCCGGACGTCCTGCTGCCCGCCGGGACGACCGTGACCCCGGCCGTCGTCGGTCTCGCGGCCGCCGCCGGTCACGACCGTCCTGCCGTGCACCGGCGCCCCCGCGTGGAACTCCTCGACCTCGGCGGCGCACCGGCGGCGTCCGGCCCGCTCCTCGCGTCCTGGCTGGCCCGCCACGGTGCCGAGGTGACCGGCCGCCGTCCCGTCCCGGGCGACCCGGGAAGCCTGCGCGAGGCCGTGCACGGCTGCACCGCGGACGTCGTCGTCACCCTCGGCGATACGGGTACGGGTACGGGCCCAGGCGCGGGCGCGGGCGCGCGGCTCCTGGTCGACACCGTCGCCGTACGACCCGGCCTCCGCATGCTGCTCGCCGAGCTGCCACCCGCCCCCGACGGCGGGCCCCGCTTCCTCGTCGGCCTGCCCGGCGAGCCGTCGGCCGCCCTCGCCGGCGCCGTCACCCTCGCCGTACCGCTCCTGCGCCGCCTCGGAGGGCACGCGGACCCGGCCCCCGGGTCGTACCGGACGACCGCCGCGACGGCACTCCCCGGGCACCCGCACGACACCCGGCTGCTCCCCGTGCGACGCGGGGCGCACGGGGTCGCACCGGTCCGGTACGACGAGGCGGAGAGCACGCCCGCAGCCGGATTCCTCTCCGGCCTCGTGCGCGCCCACGGTCTCGCGGTCGTCCCGCCCGGCGGCGTACCGGCCGGGGCGGAGGTCGAGGTCCTGGCCCTCCCGGGGGCGTGAGCGGTCAGGACGCCGGGGCGATCCTCACGGTGACGTGCTGCTGACCGTCTCCGCCGCCACCGCGGCCGCCCTGCTCGGCACCTTCGCCGCCGTCCCCGCGCAGGCGGCCCCCGCCGAAGGAGTCGTGCTCGCGGCCGGCTCGACCGACGCGGTGCCCGGCAGCTACATCGTCACCCTGAAGCAGGGTGCGGGCTTCAAGGCCGGCTCCGCCAAGGGCCGTGACCTGATATCCGGTTACGGCGGCACGGTCCGCAAGACCTTCGGCTCCGCCCTCAACGGCTACACGGCCACCCTCGGCGCGACCGAGGCCCGCCGCCTCGCCGCCGACCCCGCCGTCGCCTCCGTCGAGCAGAACCAGGTCTTCCGCGCCGACGCCACGCAGACCGGCGCCCCGTGGGGCCTGGACCGCATCGACCAGGCGAACCTGCCGCTCAACGGCACGTACACGTACCCCGACGCGGCGGGCGCGGGTGTCACCGCGTACGTCATCGACACCGGGGTGCGCATCTCGCACGCGCAGTTCGGCGGACGGGCCGTGAACGGGTACGACGCGGTCGACGGCGACACCGTCGCCCAGGACGGCAACGGCCACGGCACGCACGTCGCCACCACCATCGCGGGATCGACCTACGGCGTGGCCAAGGCCGCGAGGATCGTCGCCGTCCGCGTCCTCGACAACGCGGGCTCCGGCACGACCGCCGGTGTCATCGCGGGCATCGACTGGGTCACCTCCCACCACCCGGCGGGGGCCCCGGCCGTCGCCGACCTGTCCCTCGGGGGCGGCGCCTCCACGGCCCTCGACAACGCGGTGAAGAACTCCATCGCGGACGGCGTCACCTACGCCGTCGCCGCGGGCAACTCCGGTGTCGACGCCTCCCCCTCGTCGCCCGCCCGGGTCGCCGCCGCCATCACGGTCGGCGCCACGAGCAACACCGACGCCAAGGCGAGCTGGTCCACCTACGGTTCGGTGCTCGACCTCTTCGCCCCCGGCGTGTCGATCACCGCGGGCTGGCACACGAGCGACACGGCCGCCAACACGATCTCGGGCACCTCGATGGCCACCCCGCACGTCGCGGGCGCCGCCGCCGTCTACCTCGCGGGCCACACCTCCGCCACTCCGGCGCAGGTCGCGACCGCTCTGGTGAACGGCTCGACCCCGAACAAGGTGACCAGCCCGGGCAGCGGTTCGCCCAACCGCCTGCTGCGCCTCGTCCCGTAGTCCGCGCACGACCGGTGTCGGGGGTCTTGCGCGGACCCCCGACCCTCTCTACCCTCGCGGCTCAATGGTTAGGAAAACTTCCTAACGAATGAGCCACGAAGGACAGGGAGTTGTCATGCGTCGTCGAAGCGTCTCGCTTCTCGGGCTCGCCGGACTGCTGGTGCTGCCTCTGACATCGATCCCGCAGGCCCAGGCACAGGCGCCGGCGCAGCCGCGCGCGCAGGAACGGGAACAGGACCGGGCCGTCGCCGCCGACGGCCTGGTCTCCGCCGGGAAACCGGTGACGGCCTCGTCCGTCGAGGGCGCCGGGTTCGAGGCCGGCCGCGCGGTGGACGGCAACACCGCCACGCGCTGGGCCAGTCTGGAGGGCGTCGACCCGCAGTGGCTGAGGATCGACCTCGGGGCGACGCACACCGTCTCCCGGGTGAAGCTCAACTGGGAGGCCGCGTACGGCAAGGCGTACCGCATCCAGACCTCGGCCGACGGCACGAACTGGACCGACGTCTACGCGACCACGACCGGCGACGGAGGCGTCGACGACCTCGCCGTCTCCGGCAGCGGCCGGTACCTCCGCATGCACGGAACCTCGCGCGGCACCCCGTACGGCTACTCCCTCTGGGAGTTCGAGGTCTACGGCTCCCCGAGCGGCGGCGTCCCCGGCGGGCCGGCCGTCCCCTTCGGCAGCCACCTCAGGCCGTACGCGGCGGGCACCCTGAAGCCCTCCGGCAGCCAGGCCTCGATCGACCAGAAGGTCGTCGAGTACTACAACAGGTGGAAGGCCGCCTTCGTCCGGCAGAACTGCGGCAACGGCTGGTACCAGATCATCTCGCCCGACGCCGACCACCCGTACGTCGCCGAGGCGCAGGGCTACGGCATGGTCGTCACCGCCACGATGGCCGGCGCCGACCCCGACGCGAAGAAGATCTTCGACGGCCTCGTGAAGTGGAAGATCGACCACCCCTCCTCGATCAACCCGAACCTCCTCGCGGCCGAACAGGACACCGCCTGCAGGAGCGTCAACGGCGGTGACGGCGCCACCGACGGCGACATGGACGTGGCCTACGGCCTGCTCCTCGCCGACAAGCAGTGGGGCAGCACCGGCACGTACAACTACAAGGACCTCGCGCTCAAGCACATCGCCGCGATCAAGAAGGACGAGCTCAACCCGACGACCAGGCTCCTCAAGCTGGGCGACTGGAGCAGCTCGGGCGACCAGTACTACTACATCTCCCGCACCTCGGACTGGATGGTCGACCACTTCCGCGCCTTCCGCACCGCCTCCGGCGACACCACCTGGGACGCCGTCCGCAGCGCGCACCAGACCCAGATCTCCCGTCTCCAGTCCACGTACGCCTCCGGCACCGGCCTGCTGCCCGACTTCGTCGTCGACACGAACACCACGCCCAGGCCCGCCCCCGGCCAGGTCCTGGAGGACCCGAACGACGGCGCGTACTGGTGGAACGCGTGTCGCACCCCGTGGCGCATCGCGGACGACGCGGTGACCAGCGGCGACGCCGGCTCGCTCGCGGCGGCGCGCAAGCTCAACAGCTGGATCAAGACGAAGACCGGGGGCGACCCGAACAAGATCGCCATCGGCTACAAGCTCAACGGCACCCAGATAGCGGCGGGCAGCGAGGCCGCCTTCTTCGCGCCGTTCGCCGTGGCGGCCATGACCGACCCCAGCAGCCAGGCCTGGCTCGACGCCCTCTGGAACAAGATGCTGGCCACCCCGGTCGACACGAGCAGCTACTTCTCGGCCAGCATCCAGCTCCAGGTCATGATCACGGCCTCGGGCAACCACTGGGTCCCGTAGGGGCGTTCCGCCCGGCCTCTCGCCGATCAGTGGTGGAAGAGCCTCAGCCCGGTGCGCGCGAGCGTGATCCCGTGCTCCCGGCAGGCGTCCTCGACGTCGGTGGAGCGGATCGACCCGCCGGGTTCGGCGACGGAGGTGACCCCGTGCCGGTGCGCGTGGTCGACGTTGTCCCGGAAGGGCAGCGCGCCGTCCGAGGCGAACGCCACCCCGGTCAGCTCCGCTAGGGCGTGTGGCGAAAGTCCCGCCTGCCCGACGGCGCCTGGCACGCACGCTCGCCGCGTTGTCGGGATCACCCCGATACATCCAGTATCGGGGCGACCCTCCGCCTTGCGATCGCACGCACCAGGCGCCGTCGGGCCCGCCCTTCGGGCGGCCGGCGCTACTTTCGCAACACGCCCTAGCCACCCGGCACGCTGCTCGTCGGTGAGATCGGGGGCGGGCACGGACAGGGCCCCGGACAGGCGTGCGCGCTCGTCCGGGGTGAGGTCGCCCTCGACGAACCGGATCTGCCAGTTGATCCGGTCCTGCCGGCGGACGCCCGGCCGGAAGGCGAGCGCGCGGACGGCGGGGTGGCGGCGCAGCCACCACGTGTCGGTCTTCGCGCCCGCCAGCCGGGTGCAGTCGACCCGGGACTGCCGCCCGGCGCCGATCCCCAGCGTCGCCCCGCCGCGCACGTAGCAGACGGAGTTGGACTGGGTGTGGCGCAGCACCGCGAGTCCGAGCAGCAGGTCCTCCGCGGCCGCCGTCGTGAGCTCACCGCAGACGAGGTCGTCCAGGAGGGCGGGGGAGAGCGGCACGTCGTCGCGCTGCTGGGTCAGGCGCATGCCGAACACCTCCCGGGCCTCCTGGCCCGGCGGGGTGAAGCTCTCCTCGGCCTCCATGACCAGGAAGCGGCCGCTCTTCTTCCGGCTGAGGGTCCCGACGGTGCCGGGTGCGTAGCCGGGGGCGATGACACCGTCGCAGACCACCCGGGTCAGCAGCTCGGCGAGCTCGGCGTCGACCGGGTGCGAGACGGCGGCGAAGTCGCCGTACGAGGACTTCGGATCGGCGTCACGGGCCCGCAGATAGGCGCTCGTGAGCGCGCCGACGCCGTCGCGGTCGACGCCGTACAGCTCGGCGGTCACCTCGTCGACCGGCCCGGCCACCGCCGCTCCGGCCGGTGAGACGTGCTTGAAGGAGGCGGCGGCCGGCCGGCCCAGGACACGGCTCGCCTCCCGGGCCAGCTGCCAGCCGTTCAGCGCGTCGAGGAGGTTGATGTAGGACGGGCTGCCGTTCACCACCCGGACCGGCCGGCTCCCGGGCTCCACCGGCACGGCGGTCGCCACCAGCTGCTGGGGATTGATGCCGTAACGCAGTTCCATCTGAGGACCTCCTGGGTCAGCGGGACATCACTGACGCAGGCGCCCAGGCGGTCGACGCGCACGCGGGGAAAGCGACCAACTGCCGCTCCCCGGTGGTGATCCACCTTCGCCAGTCGCGGCGGGCACGATGCTACCCGCGCGCCGGAAACGCGGCGCGCCGCACCCCCCCCGTTCGGGAGGTGCGGCGCGCCGCCGTGCTGTCGGTGCCGGGGATCAGACCGCCGGGACCGGGAAGGTCGGGTACTCCACGCCGGAGACGTGCTGGACGACCCGGATGACCTGGCACGAGTAGCCGAACTCGTTGTCGTACCACAGGTAGAGGATCGCGTTGTCGCCGTCGACCTTGGTCGCACCGGCGTCGACGATGGACGCGTGGCGCGAGCCGACGAAGTCCATCGAGACGGCGTCGGGGGCCGTGGTGAAGTCGATCTGGCGCTTCAGCGGCGAGTGCAGCGAGACGTCGCGGAGGTACTCCAGGACCTCGTCGCGGGTGGTCTCGCGGCCCAGGCGCAGGCTCAGGATGGCGATCGAGACGTCCGGGACGGGGACGCGGATCGAGCTGCCGGTGATGGGGGCCTTGAGGTCCGGCAGCGCCTTGGCGACGGCCGAGGCGGCACCGGTCTCGGTGATCACCATGTTCAGCGGCGCGGAGCGGCCGCGACGGTCGGCCTTGTGGTAGTTGTCGAGCAGGTTCTGGTCGTTCGTGAACGAGTGGACCGTCTCGACGTGGCCGCGGAGCACGCCGTACTCGTCGTCCATGGCCTTGAGCGGCGGGACGATCGCGTTGGTCGTGCAGGACGCGCAGGACAGGATCTTCTCGTCCGGCTTGACCGTGTCGTGGTTGACGCCGTGCACGATGTTGGGCACGTCGCCCTTGCCGGGCGCGGTGAGGACGACCTTGTCGATGCCGGGGCGCAGGTGCTTGGAGAGGCCCTCGCGGTCGCGCCACTTGCCGGTGTTGTCGATGAGGATCGCGTTGTCGATGCCGTACGCCGTGTAGTCGACCTCGGAGGGGTCGTTGGCGTAGATCACCTTGATCGTGTTGCCGTTGGCGACGATCGTGCTGTTCGCCTCGTCGACCGTGATCGTGCCCTGGAACTGGCCGTGGATCGAGTCGCGGCGCAGCAGCGAGGCGCGCTTGACGAGGTCCTGCTCGCCACCGCCGCGGACGACGATCGCGCGCAGCCGCAGACCGTTGCCGGAGCCGGCCTTCTCGATGAGGAGGCGGGCGACGAGGCGGCCGATGCGGCCGAAGCCGTAGAGGACGACGTCGCGTCCGTCGCGGCGCTCGATCTTGTTCTCACCGATGGCGCCGGCGACGGCCTCGGCCGTGAACTCGGCGACGGAGAGACCGCGGTCGTCGGTCTTGTAGTCCGCGGCCAGCACGCCGATGTCGATCTGGCACGGGCCCAGGTCGAGGGTCGTGAGCGTCTGGAGGAAGGGCAGCGTCTCGGTGACCGAGAGCTCCTCGCCGTCGATCTGCCGGGCGAAGCGGTGGGTCTTGAGGATGCTGACCACCGACTTGTTCACCAGGGAGCGGCTGTGGACCAGGACGGTGACGTCCTGCTCCCGGTGCAGCTTCCCGATGATCGGGATCATCGACTCCGCGATCTCCTCGCGGTTCTTCCAGCTGGTGAACGAGTCGTCATTGACAGTCACAAGTTTATCTTTCGAGCTAGGCGGCGCTCATATGGTAACCCCAGGTCCCCGCCGTGCTTCAGAGGGGTGGCGCATCACACGTTCGCCCGCGGTGAGCAGGCTCGCAGAGTCCCGCCGCGCGAGCACCTCCGTTCCACGGGCTGGTCACCACCCGCCGGGACACGACCCCGCCGTCAGCGGAACGCGAGCGTCCGGAAGGCGTCGCGGACCCGGGCCAGCGGACCGGGGTCCCGGGTGAAGTACAGCCGGTTCGTCAGGAGCACCGCCCAGCGCCCGCGCGCGGGCGAGACCCACAGGCCCGTGCCGGTGAAGCCGAAGTGCGCCCAGACGTCGTCCGCGGGGTCCGTGCCCGGCGCCGGGTGCCAGAAGAGTCCGCGCTGCGGGGTGAGCGGGCCGGTGCGGACGCGCAGCGAGGCCGCCGTCCAGTCGGCGGAGAAGGTGCCGGGCACCGGGACGAGGACGTGGCGGAGGAAGCGGCCGATGTCGCCGGCGGTGGTGAAGACGCCGGCGATCCCGCAGGCGCCGCCGAGCAGCCGGGCCGAGAAGTCGTGCACGGTCCCCCGGAGCGGGGCGCCGCTCTCCTCGTCGTACTCGGTGGGCGCGCACCGCTCCACGTCCCCGGCGGGCAGCGGTCCGTACCGCGTCTCCGTCATCCCGAGCGGCGTCCAGACCCGGTCTCCCGCCAGCCGGGTGAGCGAGCGGCGCGTGAGGTGCTCGGCGAGGTAGCCGAGGATCAGGGCCGCCCGGTCGGTGTAGGCGACGGCCTCCCCGGGCCGGTGCCGCAGCGGCTCGGAGAGGACCCCGTCCCGGACGTCCTGCGGGTCGGAGCCGTACAGGGGCCGCAGATTGGCGCGCAGCGGCAGCCCGGCAGTGTGGGTGAGGAGGTCGAGGGCCGTCACGCCGGCGAGGGGCCGCCCCGCGGCCTCCGGCCAGTACGCGCCGAGCGGCGCCTCCGGCTCCAGCTTCCCCGCGTCGACGAGGGTGCCGATCACGGCCCAGACCGCGAGGATCTTGGTCAGGCTCGCCACGTCGAAGAGCGTGTCCCGGACCATCGGCTCGCCCGGCCGCGCGGGGTCGAGCGCCCCGGCCGCCCCCTCGGAGAGGGTGGTACGGGCATCGCCCACGGCCCACACGGCGCCGGGGTACACGCCCGCGCGCACCCCGTCGTCGAGGAGCCGCTCGTAGGGGTCGCTGCGCTGGGCCAAGGCGTGCCTCCCGCGGGTCCGGGCGGGCCTGACCGGGCGAGCGGGCGGGCGGGACCCGTCCGCTCCCTGACGGGCCGCGCTCCGGAGTCATGCCCGGACGGTGGGGGAAGACACCCTTCCGTCAGCTTCTGTCCCAGGACCTCACTTGCACGTGACCTCGTCACGCGGGGTGTAGTGCGTCGTGAAGGTCTCGCGCTTCACCTCCGCGCCGCCGTCCTTGAAGACCCGGTCCACCGAGATGTCGAAACCCGCCAGCGGCGGCTGCGGCACACAGGCCTCGCCGGTGCCCTCGCGCTTCGCGGGCTCCTTCTCGTTCGTGTGCGGGCCCGCCACCGCCTCCACGGAGTCGTACTTCTTCGTCCCGAGGAAGCTCACGGTGACCGAGGAGTCCGTCGCGCCGGCCTTGATGTAGATCGGCTTGCCCGAGTCGTTGCGGAACTTCAGGTCCAGGCTGCCCCAGGCGACGGTGGCCTCGCGGCCGGCCGGGTAGCGCTCGATGTAGAAGGAGTGGGCGCCGTACTCGACGGGCTTCACCCCGGCGAAGAACATCGCGTTGAAGACGGTGGTCGCCATGGCCGAGACGCCGCCGCCCGGCGCGGACTGGTACCGGCCGTCGAGGATCATCGTGCCGTCCACGAAGCCGTTGTCCGGGGTGCGCTCCCCGACCGTCTCGTTGAAGCTCCACACCTCGCCGGGCTTCACCACGGAGCCGTTGATGAGCTCGGCGGCCCGGCCGATGTTCGTGGTCCGGTAGGGCGCGGTGGGGAAGTTCACGGTGAAGGTCGACATCTGCTCGGTGATCCCGAGGCGGGCCAGCGAGTCGGCGGTCAGCTCCGGCTGCGTGACCTTGGTGGCCACCGCGGCCGTACGGGCCGCGGCGCCGTCCTTGGCGAGGAGCGGGCGCACGGCGTCGCCCAGCGCCTTCGCGGTGACCTCCTGCCCCGGCCTGCCCTCCGACTCGACGACGACCTTGCCGTCCCGGACGCCGAGGGTCGCCTCGACCGGGGCGCCCGTCATGGCCGCGAGCGGCTCCGCGACGTCCGGGTCGCGCAGCAGGGCCTCGGCGTCGAGCGCGGCGCCGAGCCGGCCGTTCTCGGCCTTCACGGAGAGGTGGTCGCCGAGGGTGGCGGGGGAGATCCGCAGCCGCTCGGTCCCGACGGTGAGCGTCACCGGACCGGAGACGGCCTGCTTCGCGTACGCGTCGAGGAAGCGGGTGACCTCGGAGTCGCCCAGCTTCGGCTCGGTGAGAGCGACGGGCAGCGTCACGGCGGCGGCGCCCGAGGTGGCGGGGTAGGCGGCGCGCAGGGTCTCGACGGCCCGCCCGGTCTCCAGCTTCTGGCCGGTCACCGCCCGGGTGGCGACGGCCTCGCCCGAGCGGAAGGCGACGGAGCCCTCGCGGACCTTCCGGTCGTTCTTCTCGGCCAGTTCGGCCACGGCGGCCTTCGCCTTGGCCTCGTCGTAGGCGAACACCGGCCGTATCTCCCGCTCGCCCGAGGAGAACAGGCGCCCGATGACGGTCACGGGATCACGGGACGGGTCGGCCGCGAGCTCGGCGGTCTTCTCCACGTCCACGGTCAGGCCCGCGGCGGCGGGGGAGACGGTGGTCTCGCGGTCCCCGACCTGGACCGGTATCGGCGCGGTCCAGGCGGCCGGGGCCTCGGCCGCGAGCTTCGCCCGCGCCTCGGCGCGGCTCATCCCGCCCACGTCCACGCCGGCGACGCTGGTGCCGGCGGATATGTCGTCCCCGGCGGTGAGCAGCCCCGCGACGTACAGTCCGCCCGCGGCGACGGCGACCACACCCGTGGCGATCGCCGCCGTCCGGAGGCGCGGACTGCGCCCCTCACGGGGCGTCGGGACATGGTCGGTCCTGGAGCGGGGCACACGCTCTCCCGGGGCATCGAGGATGGAGGGATCTCCACGACGGTACGCCGAAAGAGTGTCAAATGCACATAAGGCAGGTTTGGCCTGCGGGGATACGGTGCGGATCGACGCCTGTACGGAGCGTGCCGACGGCTCCGCGGGAAGAACCCGCGACGAGGCCCCGGAGGCGGCCCCGCCGGGTGGCCCGCCGTCCGGCCGCGACCCTCGGAGGGGCTGCGCCGCACAGGCCCTAACCTGGAACGATGCCCGCCACCCCCAGCCCGAGCCCCGGCCCCCGGACCGTCGACCGGGCCCTCGCCGTGCTCGACGCCGTCGCCGACGCCGACCGGCCCGTCACGGCGAAGCACCTGGCCCGTCGGCTCGGCTGCGCGCTCTCGACCGTGTACCACGTCACAGGGCCGCTGCTCGCGCGCGGCTACCTCGTCCGCACCGCCGAGGGGTACGCCCCCGGGCCCCGCGTCCCCGCCCTCCACCGCTCCCACCAGCGCCACCACGGACTCGGCACCGGGACCGGTGAGCTCCTCGGCCGGCTCCGCAGGGCCACCGGAGCGGAGGCGTACCACACCGCCTACCGCGACGGCCTGATCACCGTCGTCGACACCACCGCCCCCGTGACCGACGCAGGCCACCCCTTCACCCCCGGCCCCGAGGACCGCGCCCACGCCACCGCCCACGGCAAGGCACTCCTCGCCGCGCTCCCGCGCCCGCTCCGCCGCCGCTACCTCGCGGAGCACGGCATGGCCCGCTTCACCGAGCGGACCATCACCAGCGCCGAGCGCTTCGAGGCCGAGGCCACCCGGGTACGCGACCAGGGCTTCGCCGTCTCCGTCGGCGAGGCGGACCTCGCGTACACCTGCCTCGCCGTCGCCCTGCCCGAACGCGGCGACGGCATCGTGCACGCGCTCTCCGTCTCCCTCCCCACCGCCGGCTTCGCGCGCCGGCAGGGCGAGCTCCGCGCGGCGCTCGCCCGCGCCGTACCCGAGTTTCCGGCCCTGTCGGAATCCTGACCGGCCCGGCTGGTCCGCCCCGGCGGGCCGGCCGCACCGTGGACGCATGATCTTCATCGCCGTTCGCTTCACCGCCCGCCCCGACCACGCCGACCGCTGGCTCGACCTCGTCGCCGACTTCACCCGCGCCACCCGCGAGGAACCCGGCAACCTCTTCTTCGACTGGTCCCGCAGCGTCGACGACCCCCACGTCTTCGTCCTCCTGGAGGCCTTCGCCGACGCCGAGGCCGGCGCCGCCCACGTCGCCTCCGCCCACTTCGCCGCCGGCCTCGCCGCCATGGCCGGAGCCATCGCCACCACCCCCGAGATCATCAACGTCGAGGTCCCGCAGCAGGGCTGGGGCGCCATGGCCGAGCTCTCCCCGACCGGCGCCTGAGCACCCGGGGCCGCCGCCCGCCCGCCTGATAGGTTCACGGCAGACGCAGGCGGGGCGGCGGCCCGAGGGGAGAACCGGCACATGGCGGGGAGCGGACGGCAGACCGGCAGGCCCACCCTGGAAGAGGTCGCGGCCCGGGCCGGAGTCGGCCGCGGCACGGTCTCCCGCGTCATCAACGGATCCCCGAAGGTGAGCGAGCAGGCCAAGGCCGCCGTCGAGCGGGCCGTCGCCGAACTCGGCTACGTCCCCAACCGCGCCGCCCGCGCCCTCGCCGGCAGCCGCACCGACGCCGTCGCCCTCGTCATCCCCGAGACCGAGGCACGGCTCTTCGCCGAACCGTACTTCCTCGACATCATCCGCGGCGTCAGCGCCGAACTCGCCGAGGCCGACAAGCAGTTGCTGCTCACCCTGATCCGCAGCGACCAGGAGCGCCAGCGCTTCGAGCAGTACCTCGCAGCCCAGCGCGTCGACGGCGTCCTCCTCGTCTCCGTGCACGGCGACGACCCGCTCCCGGACCAGGTCCGCGCCCTCGGCCTGCCCGCCGTCCTCAACGGCCGCCGCCGCGAGGACGAGCAGGTCTCCTTCGTCGACTCCGACAACACCGGCGCCGGCCGTACCGCCGTCGCCCATCTCGCCGCCCGCGGCCGGCGTTCGATCGCCACCATCACGGGCCCCCTCGACATGTACGTGGCCCGCTGCCGCCTCGACGGCTACCGCGAGGGCCTGGCGGAGGCCGGACTCGCTCCCGACGAGGCCCTCGTCGCCGGCGGCGACTTCACCGAGGAGGGCGGCCGCGCCGCCATGCGCGAACTCCTCGACCGCCGTCCCG
This sequence comes from Streptomyces sp. NPDC015130, assembly GCF_043080005.1. Lineage (NCBI taxonomy): Bacteria > Bacillati > Actinomycetota > Actinomycetes > Kitasatosporales > Streptomycetaceae > Streptomyces > Streptomyces sp. NPDC015130. Next base: position 121,627 of record NZ_JBIBVC010000016.1, read on the forward strand.
ACCTCGACGCCGTCTTCGCCGCCTCCGACGTGATGGCCGCCGGGGCGCGCACCGTACTGCGCGAGGCGGGCCGCCGCGTCCCCGAGGACGTCGCGCTCGTCGGCGTCGACGACTCGGCCGTCGCCCGGCACATGGACCCGCCGCTCACCAGCGTCCGCCAGCCCATCGAGGAGATGGGCCGCACGATGGCACGCCTCCTCCTCCAGGAGATCGCCGCGCCCGGCGAACCGGACGAACAGCCCCGCCGGATGCTCCCCACCGAGCTGGTGGTCCGCGCCTCCTCCTGACCGCACCCGCCCCCGGTCCTCCCGGGCTCCGAGGTGCAGCCCGCTCCGGCCCCCCGGAGAATGGACACCGTACGGCGGTCCGAATCCGCGACCAGGGCGCTCCACGGCGTCCGACCCGCTAGGGGGCGGTCGACGATGGCGTTGCGTCAGCCGATCCGGTCACGCAGGACGTCCGGGTCACTCCGCACGTGGACGCTGGTCTATCTCCTGGTCGTGACGCTGCTGACCCTCGCGTACCTGCAGTTCCCCGCCCGTCACACCGTCCTCTGGGCACTCATCGGACTCGGCGGCGTCGCCGCCATCCTCGTCGGCGTCCATCTGCACCGGCCCGCCCGCCGCTGGCCGTGGCTCGTCCTCGCCGCCGCCAACTTCGCCTTCGTCGCCGGCGACACCGCCTACAACGCCCTGGAGTCCTTCTTCGGGCAGACCAATCCCTTCCCCTCCGTCGCCGACGCCCTGTACCTGGCCACCTACCCGCTGTTCGCCATCGGCCTCTTCGGCTTCATCCGCTACCGGGCCGCCGGCCGCGACCTCGCGGTCGTCCTCGACGCGCTGATCCTCACCTCGGGACTCGCGCTGCTCTCCTGGGTCAACCTCATCACCCCGCTCGCCCGGAGCGAGGACATGACCTGGACCGAGAAGGCCATCTCCATCGCCTATCCCCTCGGCGACGTCCTGATGCTCGCGATGCTCGCCCGGCTGCTGTTCCCCGGCGGCCTGCGCTCCCGGTCGGTCCAGCTCCTCACCCTCGGCACCTGCGGCATCCTCGCCTCCGACGTCATCTACGGCACCCTCCAGCTCAAGGGAACCTGGCAGGTCGGCACCCCCCTCGACCTCGGCTGGGTCGTGTTCTTCACCGCCTGGGGCCTCGCCGCCCTCCACCCCTCGATGACCGGACTGACCGAGCGCGCCCCCGAACCGGCACCGCGCGTCGCGGAACGCCGCCTCGCCCTCCTCGCCGGCGCCTCCCTCGTCGCGCCCGCCCTGCTCCTCTTCCAGTCGCTCCGCCACGACAGGGACCAGGACATCGCCGTCATCGCGATCTTCTCGGCGCTGATGTTCCTGCTGGTCCTGGCCCGGCTGTGGAGCATGATGAGCGCCCACGGCAAGGCCGAGGCCCGCGAACGCAGCCTCCGGGTCGCCGCCGCCTCCCTCGTCGCCGCGCTCAGTCCGCGCGAGGTCGCCGGAGCGGTCGAGACGGCCTCCGCCACGCTCTTCGGCCCCGGCACCGACCACCGGGTCCTCCTCTTCACCCGGGACCGCCGGAGCGGCCTCACCGCCGTGGCCACCGAGGCCCACCCGTGGAGCTGCCACACCGACACGCTGACCCGGCCGCCCGCCACGTCGTGGCCCGAGCTCATCGCCCACGGCGCCCGGCTCGTCCCCGTGCACCGCCTCGACCCCGCCGTCGCCGCCGAGGCGGCCCCCGAGTCCCACGTACTCCTCTGCCCGCTGGAGCTCCAGACGCCCGCCGGACGCGAACCGCTGCTCGGCGTGCTGCTCTTCGCCGGACCCGAGAAGAAGCTCTCCGAGATCGGCGGACCTGCCCAGTCCCTCGCCTCCCAGGCCGCCCTCGCCCTGGAACGCTTCGGACTCAGCGAGGAGGTCAACCGCCGCACGAGCGAGGCCTACTTCCGGACGCTCGTGCACAACACCTCGGACGTCATCCTCATCGTCGACGACGACGACACCGTCCGGTACGCCAGCCCGTCCGCCGAGTCCATGTTCGGCCACTCCCTGCTCCCCGGCACCCCGCTCACCGAGCTGCTCGCGCCCACCGACAAGGCCGGCGCCCTGCGCGTCCTCGCCGACGCCCGCACGCGCGAGGAGGTCGACGCCCGGGCCGACTGGAAGCTCCTCCACGGCGGCCCCGGAGGCCCCGGCAGCTCCGCCGACCTCCAGGTCGAGGTCCGGTGCAGCAACCTCCGCAACGAACGCACCGTGCACGGCCTCGTCCTCACCCTCCGGGACGTCACCGAGCAGCGGAAACTGGAACGCGAGCTCACCCACCGGGCCTTCCACGACTCCCTCACCGGCCTCCCCAACCGCGTCCTGCTGCTCGAACGGATCGAGCGCGCCCTGCTCCGCGGCCGTCGCGAATCCACCCTGACCTGCATGCTCTTCGTCGACCTCGACGACTTCAAGGTCGTCAACGACACCATGGGGCACTCCGTCGGCGACGAACTCCTCGTCGCCGTCGCCCGCCGCCTCACCTCCGTCCTGCGCCTCACCGACACGGCCGCCCGGCTCGGCGGCGACGAGTTCGCCGTCCTCATCGAAGGGGCCAGGGAACCCAGCGACGCCGAGACCCTCGCCGCCGAGATCGTGCACACCCTCAGCCAGCCCTTCCACCTCACCGACGGAGCCGTCTCCGTCTCCACGAGCGTCGGCATCGCGACCGTCCTCGACAGCGCGCACGCCGAGGAGCTCCTCGGCCACGCCGACCTCGCCCTGTACGCGGCGAAGGCGGCCGGCAAGAAGCGCTGGCGGCTCTTCCACCCCGAGCTCCACTCCCGGCTCGTCGCCCGGCACGAGCTCCAGGCGGGCATGGACACGGCCATCGCCGACCACGCCTTCGCCCTGCGCTACCAGCCCATCGTGGAGGTCGACGGCGGGGCGCCCGCCGGCCTGGAGGCCCTCATCCGCTGGCCGCACGCCCGGCGCGGGATGGTGCCGCCCGACCAGTTCATCACCCTGGCCGAGGAGAGCGGGCACATCATGCCGCTCGGCGCCTGGGTCCTCGAACACGCCGCGCTCGACATCGCCCGCTGGCAGCGCTCCCATCCGCAGCAGCCGCCGCTGTACGCGAACGTCAACGTCTCGGCCCGCCAGTTCCGCGACCCGGGCTTCCTCGAAGAGGTACGGCGCACCCTGCGCTCCTCCGGGCTGGAGCCGGGCTCGCTCGTCCTGGAACTCACCGAGACCGTCCTCATGCGCCAGGACGCCCAGATCCGGACGACCATGGCCGCGCTGAAGGACCTCGGGGTCTCCATCGCCATCGACGACTTCGGCACCGGGTTCTCCTCGCTCAGCTATCTCCGCGAGTTCCCCATCGACATCCTCAAGGTCGACAAGTCGTTCATCGACGACATCACGACCGACCCCCAGCAGGTCGCCCTGGTGGAGGGCATCGTGCGCATCGCCGACGTCCTCGGCCTGCTGGTCGTCGCCGAGGGCATCGAGCGCGAGGAGCAGCGGCAGCTCCTCGCCGAGATGGGCTGCCGGTACGGGCAGGGCTACCTCTTCGCCCGGCCGATGACCGCCCACCAGGCCGAGTCGTACCTGCACCGCGCGCCGGCCCCCGGCGTTCGCCCGGCCGGGCCCGCCGTCGCGGTCTCCGTGACCTCCTCGGCCGCCCGAGGCTCCCCGGCCGGCCGGGGTCCCTCAGCCGCCCTCGGGCCCGCTGCCGCCGTCGGCGCCGCGCCCGCCGTCGCCGGGACCGCCCCCGCCCGGACCGCCCGGCCGCCGCGCCCGTCCCGCTGGCGCGACCTGGAGCACCTCCAGCGGACCAGTCTCATGTGCGACGCCGTCATCGACCAGGTCGACGGCCGCCGCATCCGCGTCGGCGAGGACTGGCTCGTCGACTTCGCCTCCTGCAACTACCTCGGCTTCGACCTCGACCCCGAGATCATGGCCGCGATCGAGCCGGAGGTCAGACGCTGGGGCACCCACCCCAGCTGGTCCCGGCTCATCGGCAGCCCGCGGCTCTACCCGCGCATCGAGGAGCGGCTCACCGAACTGCTCGGCGCCCCCGACACCCTCCTGCTGCCCACGATCACCCTCATCCACCAGTCCGTCATCCCGCTCCTCGCCGGCACGGGCCAGATCTTCGTCGAGGCACAGGCCCACCGCACCGTGTACGACGGCTGCGTCGTCGCCCGCGGCCAGGGCGCCGAGATCCACCGCTTCCGCGCCGACCGCCCCGACGAGCTGGCGACGCTGCTCCGCGGCGCACCCGGCGACGCCGGCCGGCTCGTCTGCATGGACGGGGTCAACAGCATGACCGGCAACTTCCCGGACCTGCCGGCCCTGGCCAGGGTCTGCCGGGAGAACGGCGCCCTGCTGTACGTCGACGACGCCCACGGCTTCGGCGTCATCGGCGAGCGCTCCGCCGACGAGAGCAGCCCGTACGGCTCGCGCGGCAACAGCATCGTCCGCCACCTCGGCGAGACCTACGACGACCTGGTGCTGGTGGGCGGCTTCTCCAAGGCGTTCTCCTCGCTGCTCGCCTTCCTCGCCGTCCCGAAGTGGCTCAAGGACCACCTGAAGGTGGCGGCGGCCCCGTACCTCTACTCCGGGCCCTCGCCGACGGCCTCGCTGGCCACCGCGCTCGCCGGGCTCGACGTCAACGAGGAGCGCGGCGAGGAGATCAGGGCCGACCTCTACCGCATGACGGCCCGGGTCCTCGCCCACGTCCGGAGCCTCGGCCTCGCCACGCCGAACACCGACGGGCTGCCGATCGTCGAGATCCCGCTCGCCGACGCCGAGGACCTCGACGCCGTCGCCGCGTTCCTCTGGGAGCACGGGATCTACGTGACCCTCGCCTCCTACCCGCTCGTCCCGCGCGACCGGGTCGGCTTCCGCATCCAGATCACCGCCGCCAACACCGACGAGGAGATCGACCAGCTGTGCGCGGCCCTCACGGCGCTCGCCGAGCGGTTCACCCTCCAGCACACCGGGGCCCCCGGCCCCGGTCCCGTCGCGGCCGGCCGCCGGCCGCCGGAGCGGTGATGGACAGGGCCGGCTCGCCCGGCCCGTCGGCGCGTCCGCAGGACCGGGTGCTGGGACCGCGCCGCAACCGGGACGCCGACTGGAACGCCTGGCCCGTCGCCGACTACCTCGCCGAGAACTACCGCAGGCTCCACCCCTGCGACGTCGGCGTCATCCGCCACCACGCCGCCGTCTACCGGACCATCGCCCCCGGCGCCCTGTGCCGCACCCTCGAACTGGGCGCGGGGCCCAACCTCTACCCCCTCATGCAGGCCGGCGCCGCCAGCCTCCAAGTCGACGCCCTGGAGCCGAGCGCCGCCAACGTCCGCTATCTGCGACAGCAGCTCGACAACGGCCCCGACGACAGCTGGCGGCCCTTCTACACCCTGTGCCGCAGTCTCGATCCCGCACTCCCGGAGAGCTCCACGGAGGCGCTCCGCGGGGTACGGGTCGTGCCCGGCGTCGCGGAGGACCTGACGGACGGCACGTACGCCCTCGCGTCGATGAACTTCGTCGCCGAGAGCGTCACCGAGGACTTCGCCGAGTTCACCGCCCTCTGCGACGCCTTCGTCCGGGCGGTCCGCCCCGGTGGCCGGCTCGTCGCCTCCTTCATGGAGCGCATGCCGAGCTACCGCATCGGCACCGGACCGGTCTGGCCGGCCTGCCCCGTCGACGGGGACGCGCTGCGGACCGTCTTCGCCCCGCGCACCACCGGCCTGCGGATCGAGCGGCTCGCGAAGGACCGCACCCTGCCCGAGTACGGCGACACCGGCGTGCTGCTGCTCACCGCGCTGCGGCGCGACCCCGCCACGCGGTAGTTCCGTCCGGTGGGCCGGAGTTCCGTCCGGTCAGCCCAGCAGCTCCCGGTAGAGCGCCGCGTACCGGGCGGCGAACCGCTCGGGACCGAAGTGGTCCTCGGCCAGCGACCGGCCCCGTTCCGCGAGCACGTCCCAGGAGCGCGGCTGGTCGAGCAGCCACGCCAGCTGCTGCCCGGTGCGGCGCGCGTCGCCCGCGGGCGCCCGCAGCACCGCGTGGCCGAAGTCCGCGAACTGCGGCAGGTCGCTGAGGATCGCCGGCCGCCCGGAGGCCAGCGACTGGAGCACGGTCAGGGGGATGTCCGCCTTCCCGCCGAGCGAGTCCGGCGGATGGAGCAGCACGTGCACCGAGGTGATCAGGCTCCGCATGTCCTCGACATGGCCCAGGACCTCGACGTCGGGCAGCCCCGCCGCACCGGCCCGCTCCCGCAGCGCCTCGTCGAGGAGCCCGGCGCGCTGCCCCGGCCGCCCGCGCACCGCGAGCACGAGCCGGAACCGCGCCCCCTCCCGCCAGGCCTCGGCCGCCGCGTCGATCACCGTCTCCGCACCCCCGTGCGGCCCGTGGTGCCCGGCGAAGAGGACCACCGGATAGCCCTTCGGGCGCGGCAGGTAGGGCCAGGCGTCCAGGTCGATCATGGGCGGGACGACCCGAACGTCCCCGAAGTCCGCGGCCCGCAGCCGCCGCGCCATCGACTCCGACAGGGCGACCGTCGTCCCCAGGGGCCGGGAGCGGTCCAGATGGCGGGGGTCCATGATCCCCGTCACGGTGTGGACGACCGGCCGCCCTCCGAGGAACAGCGGGCGGAGCCGGGAGTAGGCGGGGAAGGCACGGCCGATGGTGAGGAAGACGTGGACCAGGTCGACCCGGCGCGCGAACACGACCCCGGCGAGCGCGGCCTGCACCCGGTGCGGGACGTCCGAGGCGCCGCGCCGGACGAGGATGCGGACGGGGCGCCCGCGGCGCGGCGGGTCCTGGTCGTGGTCCGGCCACTGGGCGAGCCGGCGGAAGTCGACGTCGGGCAGCGCGTCGAGGACGTCGGAGGCGAGCCGGACGTCCGAACCCTCCACACCGTCCAGCGGGCGACTCGTCAGGAGCAGGACGCGGGGCCGCTCACGGAGGACCATCACGCACCTCCGCCCCCGTCGGGACCCGGTGGACCGTCACGACACGCCTCCGGCGGTACGGGCCCGGCGCCGGGCCCTCACGGCGGCCGGCCGGGCACGGCCGGGCGCGGTCACCGCCGGATCGGCGGGCGCGGCCTCGGCCGCGGGCAGCAGGTACACCTCGGGGACGCACGGGATCCGCCCCTCGGGGAACAGGGCGTCGGCCTGCGTCCGGTAGCCCCGGACCAGTTCGGCCTTCCGGTCGAGACCCCGCTCCCAGTCGTGGGCCACGAGCCGGTGCAGCGCGGTGAACCCGGCGTCGGCGACGGCGCGCTGGTTGTACGGGAAGTCGCTGTAGTAGACGACCCGGCGGCCGCTGAGCTCGGCGGCGGTGCGCACGAGGACGTGGTCGGCGTGCCCGCCGACGCCCAGCGGGGCCAGGAGGACGCCGCCGGAGCGCGCGGGCAGCAGCGCCTCGACGGTCTCGCCGACCGCCCGCAGGACGTCGGCATCCCGCTCGGAGACCCGGCCCCGGGCCAGGTGGAGCCGGTACGTCGGGTAGACATGGGCCAGTTCGGGCAGCAGCCGGGCGAGCCGCTCCGTACCGGCCCGCGGGCGCGGCAGGCGGCGGAACAGCCCGTCGACGAGCCCGACGTGGCGCGCACCGGCGTCGAGCAGGGCCAGGACGTGCCGGTCCTCGGCCCGCCGGGCGGCGTACAGCTCCTGCGCGTCCTCGGTCCCCGTCCGCCGCAGGTACTGCCGGGCCGCGAGGGTGTACGGCGGTGGCCCGGCCTCCGTGAACAGCGTCGCGACCGTCACCGGCGCCCGCCGCCCCGCCCAGCCGAGCAGCCCGCCGCAGGAGAGCACGGCGTCGTCCAGGTGCGGCGAGAGCACGAGGATCGGGGTGCCCGATCCGACGACGGTCCGGACGAAACCGGTCAGCGGGTCGATCGGCATGACGTCCCCCTCCTCTGCCGCCGTGCGGCCGCGGGTGTGTCGAGGAGCCGGTGGGCCAGGGCCAGATAGCGGCCCGTGGTCTCGTCCCACGTGTAGTGCTGGGAGGCGAGCACGGAGCGCCGCCCCAGGCCGCGGCGGAGCGCCGGGTCGCGGGCGAGCTCGCCCATCCGCTCGCCGAAGGCCACCACGTCGAAGGGCGGGACGGCCACGCCGCCGCCGTCGCGCAGCCAGCGCAGCGCGGGCACGTCGAAGTGGAGGACGGGCTTGCCGTACGCCATGCCTTCGAGGGCCACGCGACCGAACGTCTCGTGGCGGGAGGGCAGCACCAGGAAGGCGCTGTCCCGCAGGAGCTGCCGCTTGCGTTCCTCGTCGGCGTACCCCACCCAGTGGATCCGGGGATCCGGTCCTTGGCCGTAGGCGGCGACGAGCACCGCGAGCCGGCGCTCCTCGGCGGGCGTGCCGCTGCCCGCGAGCAGCAGATCCAGCGGCGGGCGGGCCCGGTCGTAGGCGTCGAGGAGCAGGTCCAGGCCCTTGGCCCAGGTGTCGATCCGCCCCAGGCAGAGGATGAACTGCCCGCTGCCGAGCCGGGACTCGTCGAGCAGCCCGGGCTCCGTTCCCTCGGCGAAGACCTGGACGTCGGCCCGCGGGCTGAGCCGCCGGATCGCCGAGCCGTCCGCAGCGCTCGTCGCCACGATGTGCCGGTAGCGGCGCAGCCCGAGCCGCTCGAACAGGAGGAACGGGACCGGGGCGCGGCGCCGTGGCACATCGGCGCCGCGGCCCCGGTCGATGCCGACGACGGGCGCGCGCGTCGCCAGCGGCAGCAGTCCGGTCGAGAACGGGGGAGTGAAGCTCTCCAGCCACAGGTCGTGCCGGATCCGGCGCGCCACGAACGGCAGCAGCGCCAGGAACGCCAGACGCCCGGCCCGCGGCCCCGCCCGGCGCACCGGCAGCCGTACGTACCGGACGCCGTCCCGGTACTCGGTCCCCGCGCGGCGGCCTGCTGTCACGACCGTCACCCGGAAGTCCTCCGCGAGCCTGCGGGCCACCCTGCCGACGACCAGGGAGTCCCCGTCGCTCGGCCGGTCGCGGTCTCCGACGTCGTCGTAGACGGACACGACGACGTGCGGAGGCACCTCACCTCCGCGCTCGGTGCCTCCGCTCCTCGGGGGTGTCTCGCGGACCGGGCCGGGGTCGCGGCCCTCGGCGCCGCTCCCGGGTCCGGCCTGACCGGCAAGACACCCCCTGGGGCCCCCGAGCCCGGTGCCCGCGCTCCTCGGGCCCCTGTGCTCGGTGGCGCTCCTCGTGCCCCCGCTCGGCCCCCCGTCGGTCTCCTCCTCCTCGGTCTCCCCGCCGTTCGCGGCCCGCTCCCGGACGGTGTCGAGGACCTGCTCCAGGGCGGTGGCGGCGATGAGCGACGGGGCCCGGCCGCCGTCGAGGCGTGCCACCCGAGGCAGCCGTACGGACCAGGACCGGTAGCGGTACCAGCGGGCGGCCGGAGGGTTCGGGAATTCCCGCCGGCCGTGTCCGGGCGGCGTCTCGGGTCCGGTCTCGACGAGCAGCGTCAGACCGTACCGCTCCGCGATCCGGCGGAAGGCCCGCGCGCCCACCGAGGAGGCGGGCGGGTCGAACGTCGCCAGGCCGTCGAGGGGCCCCCGGTCGGTCAGGACCACGGCCTGCCGGCCGTGCGCCCGCGCGGCCGCCGTCAGCAGGGCGGCCGTGATCCGTACCGCCGACTCGGCGGCGTCGAGGGACGCGTGGGCACGGCGGACCAGGGATCCGCGGCGCTCGGGATCCGAGGCCCGTCGTGCCCACCGCTCACCCGGTTCCCCCGTATCCCTCACCCGTGGCGGAACCGGGAACCTGCGGCACAGGAAGCAGCCGTGGCACGGCGCGGTGACGACCGGGACGCTCCGTTCGCGGAGCAGCGTCGCGAGCCGGCGGACCAGCGCGGACGTGCCCGCGCCGTCCGGACCGGACACCGCGACGAGGACGACGCTCCGTGCGCTCCTCACGGCACCCGCCGCCTCACCGGGACGAGCGCCGCCGCACGGCCGCGTCGACGCCGGCCGCCGTGGGCGACCGGAGCGGTCGGGGAAGCAGGACCGGGGGAGGGGGCCGTCGGACCGTCGGATCCGGCCGGACCGCCGGAGCCCGTTGGGCCGCCGGAACCGGCGCGGCGCGGTGCGTGGGTTCTGACCGTACGGGCGCGTCGGCGACGGGCGGCGCCACGGGGCCTGCACGCCCGGCAGGCGGGCGCGGGCGCGGCGGCGCGGATCCGGTCGGAGTCCCGGCGGGCCGGGTGGACGGTCGGACGGTGCGGGGCGCGGCAGACACGACGGCGCCGGGCCTCGGAGAGCGGCCAGTCGGTCACCCGCCGCAGGGGATGCGGAGCGGGTTCCGCCGGCACGCGGTTGATGTGGAGTGAGGTCACGACGAGCCTCTTCCGGCAACCGACCCGACCGAGGGTCTGCACGGGACGAAGATGATGCTGTTTCCAGCCTCAGCCCGCGGGGTGCGATTCGTCAACCGGAGCGGGACGGGGGCCGGTGCGGGCGCGCCGGAGGCCGCCGTGGGCGAACCGCGAGAGCGCGTTGTGGGGCCGTTCGTCGAGGAGCGTGCCGAGGATGCGGGCGCCGTCGCGGACCGTGCGCGGGTGCGAGGGGCCGTGCAGGCGCGGCAGTTCGCGACTGGGCACCTCGGCGACGCGCAGCCCGTAGTGCAGGGCGTGCGTCACGAGTTCGGCGCCGAGCTCGACCCCGTCCTCGCGCAGGTCGAGGAGGTCGACGAAGCCCCGCCGGAACGCGCAGAACCCGTACCAGAGATCGGTCAGCTGCTGACCGTACAGCCGGCGTGCCACGCGCAGGAGGGCGCGGTGGCCGAGGCGCCGTCCGAGCGGATAGTCGGCGACGGCCCCGCCCGCGATGAATCGGGAACCCTTGACGAAGTCGAATCCGCTTTCCAGATAGTGCAGGTAGTGCGGAATCTCGTGCGGCGACATGCTGCCGTCCGCGTCCATCAGCACGATGAGGTCGCCGGTGGCGGCGCGCAGCCCCGCGTGCGGAATGTCGCCCCGGGTGAAGTCCCAGGGCCCGAGCGTCCGGACGGTCATCCCCTCCCGCGCGGGTCCCGTGCTCGTCGGCCGGCCGATCAGGACCACGTCCCGCACGTCCTCCGGGACCTGGCCGAGCAGCAGGTCGAGGCCCTTGCCCGGGTCCTGGCCGTCGGGGCGGACCGTCAGGACGAGGCTCACGGTGGCCTTGCCCGAGCCGGGCACCCGGCCGGTGGACCGGCGGAGCGGATGCGCGTCACTACTCATGGGTACGCCTTCCGCGCGGCGGTCCGCGGCCCTGCCGCACCCTGTGCGTCGCCGCACACCGCGCACTTCAGAATCCTGCGCCGAGGGCGACGGCGTCAAGAAATGCGGAAGAATATGCGGCGGGCGTTGAAGGAATACCGCCGGATCACCGCCGGATCACCGCCGGATCACCGCCGGATCACCGCCGGAACACCGCCGGGAAACGACCGGAATTCCCTTCCCCGGCGGCCCTGTTTCTGCGCCGGAATCCTGAACGACATACAATCCGGTCATGGCAGGGCGAATTGAGGACTACGCCCTCGTCGGGGACCTGGAGACGGCCGCGCTCATCGGGACCGACGGGTCCGTCGACTGGTGGTGCACGCCCCGCTTCGACTCGCCCGCGTGTCTCGCGGCCCTCCTCGGGGATCCCGCCCACGGCCGCTGGCTCCTCGCCCCGGCCGGCAGGACCCGCTGCACGCGCAGGAGTTACCGGGGCGACACCCTCGTCCTCGACACCGTCTGGGAGTCCGCCGCCGGTACCGTCCGCGTCACGGACTTCATGCCCCCGCGCTTCCAGGGCTCCCCGGGCTCCGGGCGGGAGGGCGGTCCGAGCATCGTCCGTGTCGTCGAGGGGATCTCCGGACGGGTCGCCATGCGGGGCGAGTTGAGGCTGCGTTTCCACCACGGCAGCATCGTGCCCTGGACCCGGGTGGTGGGCGGGCGCACCGTCGCCTCCGTCGCGGGACCCGACGCCGCCTACCTCTCCTGCGGCCCCGGCATCGACCCCGTCGTCACCGCCGACCGGACGACCGTCGAGTTCACCGTCCCCGCCGGGAGCCGCGTCGCCTTCGTCCTCGGCTGGCGCCCCTCGCACTTCGCCGTGCCCCCCACCGCCTCGCCCGCCGAGACCGACGCCACCCTCCTGCGCACCCTCGCCTTCTGGAACGACTGGGCGGGCGCGCTCCGTTACGAGGGACCGGCCAGGGACGCCGTCCTCCGCTCGCTCCTCACCCTCAAGGCCCTCACCTACGCCCCCACCGGCGGCATCGTCGCCGCCGCCACCGCCTCCCTCCCCGAGAGCATCGGCGAACAGCGCAACTGGGACTACCGCTTCTGCTGGCTCCGCGACTCCACCTTCACCCTCTCCTGCCTGCTGCGCGGCGGATTCCACCGGGAGGCCATGGCCTGGAAGGACTGGCTGCTCCGGGCCGTCGCCGGCGACCCGGCCGACCTCCAGCCGCTGTACGGCGTCGAGGGCCAGCGCCGGCTCCCCGAGACGTACGCCGACTGGCTGCCCGGCTACGAGGACTCACGCCCCGTCAGATTCGGGAACGCGGCCGTCGACCAGTTCCAGCTCGACATCTACGGGGAGGTGCTCAACACCGTCTACTCGGCGGTACGGGCCGGGGTCACCCTCGACCCGCCGGCCTGGGCCCTGATGGCCGAGCTCCTGGAGTACCTCGGCACGCGCTGGCGCGAACCGGACGAGGGCATCTGGGAGGTCCGCGGCCCACGCCGTCACTTCGTGCACTCCAAGGTCATGGCCTGGGTCGCCGCCGACCGGGCCGTCCGCCTCGCCCGCGTCGCCGGCCTGCGCGGCTCCGTACGCCGCTGGCAGGCCCTGCGCCACGAGATCCACGCCGAGATCTGCGCCCGCGGCTGGAGCGAGGAGCAGCAGTCGTTCACGCAGTACTACGGCGGCCACGAGGTCGACGCCACCGCCCTGCTCATCCCCAGGCTCGGCTTCCTGGCCGCCGACGACCCCCGCGTCCTCGGCACCGTCAAGGCGATGGAACGCCTCGACGAGCAGGGCTTCCTCCGCCGGTACGGCGACGTCCGGGACGGCGGCACCCACCAGCTCGACGACCTCGGCGGCACCGAGGGCGCCTTCGTCGCCTGCACCTTCTGGTACGCCGACGCCCTCGCCGCGACCGGCCGCGCCGAGGAGGCCCGGGCCGTCTTCGAGCGGGTCCTCGCGATCCGCAACGACGTCGGACTCCTCGCCGAGGAGTGGGACCCGGTGGCCGGCCGCCAGCTCGGCAACACCCCGCAGGCGCTCAGCCACGTGGCCCTGGTGAACACGGCCTTCACGCTCTACGGCACGCGCCGCCACGGCCGCACGGCCACCCCCCGCCTCGCCGTGGCCTGACCGTGGCGCCCCGGCCCGCGCCTTCGGCGTGTCGTTCGGGTGCATCCAGCGGGCGGGTCCGCCGCGCGTGGGTTCGAATCGGGGCATGGCTTCCTACGACAGGCTCCGCGCCGGCGGCACCCCGAGGCCGCTGGAGACCGGTGACACCTGGTGGTACGCCGCCGTGGCCGGCGAAGCCGCCGGCTCCTTCAGCGCCAGGGTCCGCACCCGGACCCGGCGCGCCTGCCTCGGGGCCGTCCTCCTCCTCACGATCGTCTACGCGGGCCTCGTGCTCACCGCGACCGGCCGCCGCTGGGGCGACGCGGCCCTCACCGGACGCCGCGCCGACACCGCCGCCGCCACCCTGCTCCGCGAGCACCCCTCGCTCGCCGGGCTCACCACGCTCTCCCTCGTCCTCGGCTGCGCCCTGCTCCTCGCCACCGGCCTCCTGCGCAGGCGCTACGCGCTCACCGGAGCCGTCGCCGGCGCCCTCGTCACCTCCCTCGCGCTGACCGGGCTCCTCCAGCGGTACGCCCCCCGCCCCCGGCTGCTCGACTCCGGAGGGGCGCTCCTCCAGAGCGGCTTCCCCAGCGCCCAGAGCACCCTCGCCCTCGGCACCGCCTTCGGCCTCGCCCTCCTCGTCCCGTACCGGCTCCGCGGACCCACCGTCCTCGCCGGCACCCTCTGGGCCGGAGCCGTCGGCGCCTACACCGTCGCCGCGGGCGACCACCGGCCCGGCGACCTCATCGCCGCGACCCTCGTCGTCCTGGCCGTCTTCTGCGGACTCGCCGGCTTCCTCGCCCGCAAGGGCAAGGTCCGCCCCGCCCGCAGGGCCCCCCTCCCGCACGCCCTGCTCACCGCCGTCCCGCTCGCCGTCCTCGCGGCCGCGGGGCTCGGCGCCGGCTTCTGGATCCTCGGCGACACCCTCTCCCTGCCCGCCGCCGCCCCCTACGACCCGGCCGAGCTCCGGCTCGCACACCGCTGCGGACAGGCCCTCGCCGCCGGCGTCACCGCCGCCGCAGGACTCCTCCTGCTCGCCCTGCTCCGCCGTGTCGACATGGACCGGGCCCCCTCCCCGTACCGGCTCGGCGGCCCCTTCGTGGAGGCCGCCGGGGCGCCGCGCGACGGTGAGGTCGTGGGGCCCTTTACCGAGGACCGCGATCACGAGATATCTTGATGTCGAGCAATCTCGCATACGCAGACGTGGAGCTGGAGAACCCTGGTGACTGACTCGACCATCATCTACACCCACACTGACGAGGCGCCCGCCCTGGCGACGTACTCGTTCCTGCCCGTGATCCAGGCGTATGCCTCGCAGGCCGGCGTCACGGTCGAGACGCGGGACATCTCCCTCGCGGGCCGCATCATCGCCGTCTTCCCGGAGTACCTGGAGGAGGGCCAGCGCATCCCCGACGCCCTCGCGGAGCTCGGCGCGCTCGCCAAGACCCCCGGCGCCAACATCATCAAGCTGCCGAACGTCTCGGCGTCCATCCCGCAGCTGAAGGCCGCGATCGCCGAGCTCCAGGCGCAGGGCTACGCCCTCCCGGACTACCCGGACGACGCGCAGACGGACCAGGACAAGGACGTCCGCGCCCGCTACGACAAGATCAAGGGCTCGGCCGTCAACCCGGTCCTGCGCGAGGGCAACTCCGACCGCCGCGCCCCCGCCTCGGTCAAGAACTACGCCAAGGCCCACCCCCACCGCATGGGTGCCTGGACCCCCGAGTCGAAGACGAACGTCGCCACCATGAGCGACAACGACTTCGCCTCCACGGAGAAGTCCGTCGTCATCGCTCAGGACGACACCCTCCGCTTCGAGTTCACCTCGGCCGACGGCACCGTCTCCGAGCTCCGCGAGCCGCTGAAGGTCATCGCCGGCGAGGTCGTCGACGCCGCCGTCATGCGCGCCGCCGCCCTGCGCACCTTCCTCAGCGAGCAGGTCGCCCGCGCCAAGGCCGAGGGCGTGCTCTTCTCCGTGCACCTCAAGGCCACGATGATGAAGGTCTCCGACCCGATCGTCTTCGGCCACGTCGTCCGCGCCTTCTTCCCGGCGACCTTCGCCAAGTACGGCGAGGTCCTCGCCGCCGCCGGCCTCTCCCCGAACGACGGCCTCGGCACCGTCCTGAACGGCCTCGACGCCGTCCCGCACGGCCTCGGCGCCGAGATCAAGGCCTCCTTCGAGGCCGAGCTCGCCGCGGGCCCCGCCCTGGCGATGGTCGACTCCGACAAGGGCATCACCAACCTGCACGTGCCGTCCGACGTCATCGTCGACGCCTCGATGCCGGCCATGATCCGCACCTCCGGCCACATGTGGGGCCCGGACGGCCAGGAGGCCGACACCCTCGCGGTCCTCCCGGACCACAGCTACTCGGGCGTCTACCAGGCCGTCATCGAGGACTGCCGCGCCCACGGCGCCTTCGACCCGTCGACCATGGGCTCCGTCCCGAACGTCGGCCTCATGGCGCAGAAGGCCGAGGAGTACGGCTCCCACGACAAGACCTTCGAGATCGCCGAGGCCGGCACCGTCCGCCTCGTCGACTCCGCGGGCACGGTCCTCCTGGAGCAGGAGGTCGCCGAGGGTGACCTCTTCCGCGCGTGCCAGACCAAGGACCTGCCCATCCAGGACTGGGTCAAGCTCGCCGTCACCCGCGCCCGCGCCACCGGCGCCCCGGCCGTCTTCTGGCTGGACGCCGCCCGCGCCCACGACGCCCAGCTGATCGCCAAGGTCGAGCAGTACCTGCCGCAGCACGACACCGAGGGCCTGGACATCAAGATCCTGTCCCCGGTCGAGGCCACCACGTTCTCCCTGGAGCGCATCCGCCGCGGCGAGGACACCATCTCGGTCACCGGCAACGTCCTCCGCGACTACCTGACCGACCTCTTCCCGATCCTGGAGCTGGGCACCAGCGCCAAGATGCTGTCGGTCGTCCCGCTGATGGCGGGCGGCGGCCTCTTCGAGACCGGCGCCGGCGGCTCCGCCCCGAAGCACGTCCAGCAGCTCGTCAAGGAGAACTACCTCCGCTGGGACAGCCTCGGCGAGTTCTTCGCCCTGGCCGCCAGCTTCGAGCACCTCGCGACGACCACGGGCAACGGCCGCGCCCAGGTCCTCGCCGACACGCTGGACCGCGCCACCGGCACCTTCCTCAACGAGGACAAGTCGCCGACCCGTCGCCTCGGCGGCATCGACAACCGCGGCAGCCACTTCTACCTCGGCCTCTACTGGGCCCAGGAGCTCGCCGCCCAGACCGAGGACGCGGAGCTGGCCAAGGCCTTCGCCCCGCTCGCCGAGACGCTGGCCGCCAACGAGCAGAAGATCGTCGACGAGCTCGTCGCCGTCCAGGGCTCCCCGGCCGAGATCGGCGGCTACTACCAGCCCGACCCGGCCAAGGCCGCGGCCGTGATGCGCCCGTCCGCCACGCTGAACGAGGCCCTCGCCTCCCTCGCCTGATCAGGCGCGACGCGGTTGCCGCCCCGGCCGGAAGGATTCCGGCCGGGGCGGTCCCGTCGGTGGCGCATCCGACGTCCGGGTGTGAACCTGGATGGATGAGCTGGGCATCTTGGACGACCGCCGGTGTCTACACCGGGCGAGGTGGGGTGCTGACCGACGAGGCCGGCGTCGTCACGGGCGATCTGACCGTGCACACGACCTGGACCGAGGGCGAGGCACGCGTGGCCGTGCAGTACAGCGGCGCATCCGACTGGTTCACCATGTCGGGCAGTCCCGTTCCGTGCACCACGGAGGAGGAGAGCCGCGACCTCCACGAAGCCGTCGTGGAGGCCGTCCGGAAGGGCGCCGGGGCCACCGTCCCGATGCCCCGACCACAGATGTAGGGTCTGTCCGCCGGACGGACCCGGCCGTGACGCCCCCGGGCGATCACGCCGCACAGACCGAGAAGTGTTATCCCTCCCGCGCCCACGGGTCTCCGAACGACGGGGGACTCGGGCCACGGATGAGGGAGCAGACCCATGCACAGCGACGAGCGCCGCACCAGCGCACTGGTGGAGGCGGCCCGGGCCGGTGACACGCACGCCAGGGACGAGCTGGTACGGGCGTACCTGCCCCTCGTCCACAACGTCGTCGGCCGCGCCCTCGACGGACACGTCGACACCGACGACATCGTCCAGGAGACGATGGTCCGCGCCCTCGACGGCCTCTCGGGCCTGCGGGACCCGGACCGCTTCCGCTCCTGGCTCGTCGCCATCGCCATGAACGGCATACGCCGCCGCTGGCGCGAGAACCGGCAGGCCCCCGTGCCCGGTCTCGACCGGGCCGCCGACCTCGCCGACCCCGCCGGCGACTTCACCGAGCTCACCATCCTGCGCCTCCGCCTCACCGGGGAGCGCCGCGACGTGGCCCGCGCCACCCGCTGGCTCGACGACGAGGACCGCGAGCTGCTCTCCCTGTGGTGGCTGGAGGCCGCCGGAGAGCTCACCCGCGCCGAACTCGCCGACGGCCTCGGCGTCTCCCCGGCACACGCCGCCGTCCGGGTCCAGCGGATGAAGGAACGCCTGGAGACCGGCCGGGCCGTGGTCCGCGCCCTCGACGCCGACCCGTCGTGCCCCGGGCTCGCGGACTCCCTCACCGCCTGGGACGGCCGGCCCTCACCCCTCTGGCGCAAACGGATCGCCCGCCACCTGCGCACCTGCGCCGCCTGTACGGGTCTGACGGCCGCCGGCCGCGGCCTCGCCCCCGTCGAGGGCCTGCTCGTCGGCATCGGCCTCGTCCCGCCGCTGGCCGCGGCGGCGGTGGCCCGGCGCGGCGCGGAACCCCTGGCGGCCGAACCCGTGGGCCGGTGGACCCCGATCCGGCGCGCCTGCCTCGCCGGAGCCGCGACCGTCGCCGTCCTCGGCGCGCTGGCCGTGCTCGTACCGCGGCAGGAGGAGGTCCGCGTGGCACCCGACGTGCCCCGCGCCGCGACCCCGGCACCCGCGCCCCCGGTCACCTCGCCGCCCCCCACGACCCGGGCCGCGACCGTCGCCGCCCCGGCCCCCACGACCCGCACCCCGGCACCCCGCCCCACCACACCCCCGCCGCCCCCACCCACCGCCGAGGAGCGGGTGACGGAGAAGGTCAACACGCTCCGGGCGGCGGCGGGCTGCGCCCCGCTGCGGACCGACCCGCGGCTCGTCGCGGCGGCCCGGGGGTACGCGCGCGACATGGCCGCGCGGGGCTACTACGCGCACAACAGCCCGGAGGGAGAATTCGCGGACGCGCGGATCACCGCCTCCGGGTACGACTGGAGCGCCTGGGCCGAGAACCTGGCCCAGGGGGCGAAGGACCCGGCGACCGTCGTCGACGACTGGATGGACGGGTCGATGCACGAGGAGAACATGCTGGACTGCCGGTACCGGGACACCGGTGTGGCGTCGGCGCCGAGTCCCCGGGGCACGATCTGGGTGCAGAAGCTGGCGGCCCCGGCCTCCTGACCCGGGCCGCGCCCCGGAGGGCGCGGGCCGGGGGCGGACCGGCCGCGGGTCAGCGCCTGGCGCCGAAGTTCTGCACCCACCAGGGGCCGTTGGAGGTGAGGGTCACCCCGACGCCGATGTCCTTGAACGAGCAGTTGAGGATGTTCTCCCGGTGGCCGGGGCTCTCCATCCAGTCCGCCATCGCCTCGGCCGGGGTCTTCGGACCGCGGTGGATGTTCTCCCCCCAGGTCGACCAGGAGTACCCGGCGCCGGTCATCCGATCGCCCGCGGAACGGCCCTCCGGGCTGTCGTGCTCGTAGTAGTCCCGTGCGGACATGTCGTCGGAGTGCCCCTGGGCGGCGGTCCGAAGGTGGCTCTCCGCGCGGAGCGGTCCGCAACCCGCCTTGTCGCGCTCGGCATTGGCGAGGGCGACGACCTGCTGGACGTACTCGGCGGCCTTCCCGCCGACGGTTTCGGAGCCGGAGCCGGAGCCGGAGCCGGAGCCGGAGCCGGACCCCGTCCCGGTCTCCGTGCCGGACTTGGTCCCGGAACCGCTGCCGGACCCGGCATCGGAACCCGAACCGGAACCGGAGCCGGAGCCGGAGCCGGAGCCCGAACCCGTCCCGGACCCGGGGCCGGTCGAATCGCCCGAATGCCGCCCCTGGCCGGTCCCGTGACCGGACTGCTCCCGCCCGGGGGAGGAGGGAGCGGGCGTCGTCGTCGCCTTCGTCCTCGGTGCGGTCTCGGACCGGGGAGGCGTGGTCCGGGCCGCCGGCGCCTTCGACGCGGAGCCCGCGGGCGTGGGCGCGGTCGAAGGGGGCGGCGTGGAGGGCAGCGCGGACTCCCGCACCGCGCCGCCCGTACTCGGCGAGGCTCCTCCCAGGGTGTCCGGTGCGGTTCCGGGCGCGGCGACGGCCGCGGGACCGGCGGCCGGCGCGGGGGCGGCGACGTACCACCCGGCGGCCACCGTCAGGACGACGGCCGCGGCCCCGGCGGCGGTGACGGCGGCCCGGAAACCGGGACGCTCCGGGGCGCGCCGCCGCGAGCCGCGGCCCTTGACGCCCTTCCGGTGGCGCCCGCCGTCCCGCGCGGGGCGATCCCCGCCGTCCCGCACAGGGTGATCGGGCAGCATGACGTGCTCGGCGTGGTCCAGGTGCCCGTTCAGAGCGACGTGTTCGGGGTTCTCGGGGTGACCGGGGTGGTCGTGGTGCCGCATGGAGCTCCGCTCTCTCGCCGAGGCCGCCGGACGGTCCGGCGCTAGGGAGAGCCACCGGGGCGACGGCGTTAACACTTTCCGGCCCCGGCCGCCCCGACACTCCTTGTCAACCCACGTCAGAGCCTTTCAGCCCT
The DNA here is from genome assembly GCF_043080005.1 of Streptomyces sp. NPDC015130. NCBI lineage: Bacteria > Bacillati > Actinomycetota > Actinomycetes > Kitasatosporales > Streptomycetaceae > Streptomyces > Streptomyces sp. NPDC015130. Next base: position 141,682 of record NZ_JBIBVC010000016.1, read on the forward strand.
GCGGGATCACCGCCACCGGGCACGGCGCGAGATGGAGCGCCGCGTGGGCCACGGAGCCGATCCGCGGGCCCACGGCGCCGCGCTTGGCCCGCCGGCCGACCACCAGGAGCTGCGCGGCCCCCGAGGCGGAGAGCAGCACCTGGCCCGCGCTGCCCAGTTCGACGTGCTCCGTCACCGGTACCTCGGGGAACCGCTTCCGCCAGGGCGCCAAGGCCTCGCGCAGCGCCTTCTCCTCGTACGGGACGAGACCGCCGGCCTCGTCGGCGAGCTGCATCGACCCCGGGCTGTACGCGTAGAGGGGCGGCAGGTTCCAGGCGCGGACGGCCCGCACCGAGGCCCCGCGCGCGGCGGCGGTCGCGAAGGCGAAGCCGAGGGCCGCGGCGCTGTCCTCGGGAGTGCCGAGCTGCCCGACGAGGACGTCGCCGGCCGGCGGCTCGGTGGGCTGGCCGTCGCGGGACCTGACGGCGACCACGGGCCGGCCGGCGGCGGCGATGATCTGCTGGCCGTACGAGCCGAGCAGGAAGCCCAGGATGGCGCCGTGGCCCTGCGAGCCGATGACGACCATCTCGGCCCGCGCCTCGGTGCTGAGCAGTGCCGCGACCGGGGTGTCGTGCAGCACCTCGGCCAAGAGGACGACGTCCGGGTGGTTCCGTGCGACCGTCGCCTCGGCCTCGCGCAGGACCGCCTCCGCCGCCCGCTCCTGGCCCGCCTTGTCCTGGACCAGCGGGATGTCGAGGGGTTCCCAGCGCCAGGCGTGGACGAGCCGCAGCGGGAGCCCCCGGTGGAGTGCCTCGCGGGCGGCCCAGTCGGCCGCCGCCAGGCACTCCGGGGAACCGTCCACTCCTGCGACGATCTCACGACTCATCGGACTGCCTCCGTCGGTAGCGTGCCGGGGCCCCACCGGCCGGCCGGGCCCTCCTTCCTCCAGCTTGGGCCCTTCGGCAGCGCGAGGAGAGGGACGTAGGTCCCGACATGCCGGACCGTCCGTCCCTTCTGCCGTGCGGTGTTCGCCCCGGGCGGGCAGGGCACGGGCAGGGGACGTCGCCGGCCGGGCGGTCGGACGGGCGGTCGACGGGTGGTCGGACGGGTGGTCAGGCGGGCAGGGTGAGGCGTGCGTGGGTGCCGTTGAGGTAGTGGTCGCCGATGTCGCGGAGCCGGTGCGCCGGCTGCGTATGGGCCGTGAGCGCACGGGCGTTGCGCCAGAAGCGGTCGAAGCCGGGCCCTCCTGACTGGGCGTCGGCGCCCTCGGCTCCGTCGACGAGTTCGAGGACGCGCGTCGTGACGCGGACGGCGGCGCGGCTGCTGACCGTCTCCGCGGCGGAGACCAGGACGGCGATGTCGGCCCGTTCCTCGGGGCTCAGCGTCGGTCCGGTGAGCAGGCCGCGGGCCAGGGCGTCCGTCGCCCGCTCGACGACCGCCGATGCGGCGTGCGCCGTCGTGGCCAGTTCGCCGTACGCGAGGAGGAGGTAGGGGTCGTCGCCCGTGCCCTGCGGAACCGCGCCGCCGGTGTACGGGCCGCCGCCCGCCGGGTGCGCCGGGGAGGGTCCGGCCTGCCCGGCGCGGCTGATGTCCCGGGCCTCGGCGAGCGCCCCCTCGGCGATGCCGAGCCCGACCTGGACGAGCAGCAGCCGCAGGGCGAGCGGGGCGAGGCCGGCGAAGGGGGCGACGGCGTGTTCGTCGTGGGGGAGTACGCCGAGGACGTCACAGGACGGGACCGGGACGTGGTCGAAGGTGACGGTGCCCGCGCCGGAGAGTCGCTGTCCGACCCGGTCCGTGCCCGCGTCGGTGAACACACCGGGGTGCGCCGGGTCCACCAGGACGATCAGCCAGTCGCCGGTCCCGCCGGGCCGGGCGCCGACGACCAGCCGGTCGGCCACGGCGACGCCGGAGGCGAAGGTGCGGCGCCCGTCCAGGATCCAGCCGCCGGCTTCGGGGGTGAGCCGGAGCCCCTGGTCCTTCTCGGTGCGCGGCGGTACGACGGCACCGGCGAGCAGCCAGTGCTCCTCCGCGGTCCGCACGTCGAGGGCGCCCGTGCCGGGTCCGGTGACGGCGCCGGTGCGGGCGGGTTCCGCGTCCTCCGCCGGGCCGAAGAAGCGGCTGCTCCAGGACAGGACGTAGTGGTGCGCGAGGAGTTCGCCGACCGAGCTGTCGGCGGCGGAGATCTCCCGTACGACGGCGGACGCGGCCCGCCAGTCCGCGCCCCGCCGGTTCACCCCGGGCGCCGTGAGGAGGGCGGGCAGTCCGGCCTCCTGGAGCCGGGCGACCTCGTCGAAGGGCGCCTTGCCGGCCCGGTCCCGCGCGGGCGCGTCGACGGCGAGGTCGTCGGCGAGCTCACGGGTGACGCGGGGCCAGATCTCGTCGTCCGCGGGCCGGTCGGCCGGTGCCGGGACGATGCGTATCGCGGTTCTCCTGACCGACTTCCTCGGCGTGCTCACGTCACCTCACCCGATCCCTGGTATTCCCACTGAATTACTAGGAATAGTGGCAGAGGCCGTCGCCCGCCCCCAAGGGGTGTCCGAGGGGTGGACGTGGGCGTCTTGATCGGCGGGATGCCGTCATGTCGCCGCAGGTCGTACGGAGTTCACCGCGTCGAGAATCGACCGGACAGGAGATTTCCGGCCACCCCGTCACGGGTTCGTCCAGGCCTCCGGATCGTCCGCGAGGGCGGTGATCGAGGCCGGGAGCTCGGCCGACGCGACCTCCGCGAGGGAGACCCCGAGCACCTCGCGCACGCTGGCGCGCAGCGCGATCCAGAGCGGGAGCAGCGACTCGGCGGGTCCCGTGTACGCGAGGTCCGGCGGCCGCTCCCCGCGCACGGAGACCAGCGGGCCCTCCACGCAGCGGATGACGTCCGCGACCGAGATCGACTCGGCCGGCCGGGCCAGCCAGTACCCGCCGTTGCCGCCGCGCTGGCTCTGGACGAGTCCGCCCTTGCGCATGTCGCCGAGGATGCCCTCCAGGAACTTGTGCGAGATCCCCTGGACTTCGGCGATGGCCTCGGCCTTCAGCGGCCCCGAGTCCTGGGCGGCGGCGAGCTGGAGGGCGGCCCGCACCGCGTAGTCGGCCCTGGCTGAAATGCGCATGCGCGCATTATTCCGCACGCCCCCGCCCGAACCGTGCGCCCCGGAGCTGGCGCGTCCCGCACCCTTGACGTCACGGGTGACCGGCCGGAGACTCGTCAAAGGAAGAAACCCAGCGAACGGGTAGGGAATCATGGGACGCACCGGCCGGCGGGACACCGCACACGCCGTGCCGCTCCCGCGCCCCGTGCCCCTCACCTCGCGGCGTCACATCGACCTGCTGCGGGTCTGCAGCGCCGCGGGTCTCCTCATCCGCTGAGCCCGTCGCCCCCGCCCGTTCGGCCCCACCGCCGGCCCGGCCCCGTCGGCTCCGCCCTGCCGGTCGCTCCGCCCCGTGCCGCTCCGGCGTCCCGGTCCGGACACCCGCCACACCTCGGATTGTCCGCCTCCGCCTCCTCCTTCCCGTTCTTCTGCCGCCTCCGGCCCCGCGCGGCAGCCGACGCCGTCGTGCCCCCTCGACCGCGCCGCCGCCGCGCGCCGCCGGACCCGGCACCGAGCACCCTCCAGGGAGAAGCATGTCCGTCGTTCCGTCCTCGCTCCTGCCCGCCTCCGCCGTGCCCGCCTTCCGGGGCCGGATCGGCCGCGACGTGCGCAGCGGCCACTACGCCGTACCGCACCGCTACCGGCTCCATCTGGCACCCTCGGGCCCCGGCTGTCTGAGCATCGCCCTCACCCACGGCCTGCTCGGCCTCGACGACACGCTCCCGCTGACCGTGCTCCCCGAGACCCCCGACACGCCCGACGGGGGGTACGCGGCACTCCGCCCGCTGTACGAGGCGAGCGCCCACCTGTACGGGGGTCCGGCCGCGGCGCCCGTCCTGAGCGACGGGTGGACCGGGCGGATCGTCAGCACCCATGTGCCCGACATCCTGCGGGACCTCGCCCTGCGCTTCCGGGGCGACGGGCCCGACCTGCTGCCCGAGGAGCACCGGGGCGAGATCGAGGCCGTGGCCGACCTGTGCGAGCGGAGCATCAACAGGGCCGCCCAGCGTGCCGGGGAGCTCGGCCTCGACGACGCCGCCGCCCACCGCGACCCGCTCGGCGTCCTCTTCGCGGCGCTCGGCTCCCTGGAGCGGCGCCTCACCGGCAGCCCGTACGTCCTCGGCGACCGCCCGACCGCCGCCGACGTGCAGGTCTGGGTCACCCTCGTCCAGCTCGACACCGTCCACCGCTGGCACCTGGACGCGGAGGCGATGGACCGCGTCGCCGGCCACCCGGCCCTCTGGGCGTACGCCCAACGCCTCTCCGCCCGGACCGAGTTCGCCCGGCACCTCGACATCGACGCCGTACTGCGCCGGCACCGCGCCCACTGCCGCGGCCACGAGGCGGCGGGCGCCGGGATCCGGATCGTCGACTGGCCGAGCCCCTCGGCCTGACGGCGGCTCCCCGGCCCCGCCCGCTCTCAGCCGATGCGGTGCCCCGCCAGCGGGGCGGTGTCGTCGCCCGAGCCCGCGCGGACCCCGCGCAGGAAGGCCTCCACGGCCTCCAGGGAGCTCGCCGACGGATGCCACTCCAGCTCCCGCCGGGCCCGCTCGGTGGCGAGCAGGGGCATCTGGAGCAGCGCGTCGAAGAGCCCGGGGGAGGCCGGGGCGAGCCGCAGCCGCCAGGCCGCCGACAGTGCGCCGCGTACCGCCCCGGCCGGGACCTTGACCGGTCGCGCGTTCAGCAGCCGGCCGAGGGTGTCGGCGTCGAGCACCGGGTCGGCGGCGAGGTTGAAGGCGCCGCGGACGTCCCGGACGACGGCCCGCACATAGGCGTCGGCGGCGTCCTCGGTGTGCAGGACCTGGAAGCGGAGACCCTCGAACTCCGGGAGCAGCGGCAGCAGTTCCGGACGCAGCAGCTGGCCGGGGAAGAACCGGCCCGCGAAGATCCGCCGCTGCCCGCTCGCCGACTCCTCCTTGAAGAGGAACGCCGGGCGCATCCGGACCACCCGGGTCAGCGGATGGTCGCGCTCGAAGGTGTCGAGGACCCGTTCCAGATAGGCCTTCTCCCGGGTGTACGCGGCGCCGGGCCAGCCGTGCGTCGGCCAGGCCTCGGACACCGGCGCGCCGCCCTTCGGGCCGGGGGAGTACGCGCCCACCGAGGAGGCGTGCACGAGGACCGGCACCCGGGCCGCCGCGACGGCGTCGAAGACCCGCACCGCGCCCAGCACGTTCGTCCGCCAGGTCTCCACCGGATCGTGCGTCGGGCCGAACCGCCAGGCCAGGTGCACGACCGCGTCCGCGTCCGCCACGTACTGCGCCAGCCGGGGCTCGTCCCCCTCCAGGGAGAGGTCCACCTCGGCCCACTCGACGCCCGGCAGCTCCAGGCCGGGTCTGCGCCGGGCGAGCCCGAGGACGGAGCCGACCTGTGGCTCGCGGGCCAGCGCCCGGACCAGGCTCGTGCCGACATTGCCGGTGGCGCCGGTGACGACCACCCGCTGCTGCGCGCTCGGGTTCATGTCTCCGACCCTCCGCCATGCGCGGCGGAACCGCACTCCGGGAAGGGCTCCGTCACGCACCGTGCCCGTGCGGGTCGCGGACGTGGTCGGCGACCGGCAGGATGGAGCGACTCGGGAGCCAGGAGAGACAGGAGGACCCCGATGCTGCTGCCCGACGCGAACACGGTCGACCGGCTGCTCCGCCACTACCGGGCCCAGGAGCGGTCCGTGCTCGCCAGGCCGTGCGACCTGTCGGTCCGCCGGCGCTTCGAGGACACGGCGTACACCCTGTGCGTGCTGATGGGAGAACGGACCGCGCACGAGGCGGTCCGGGCCGCCGAGCGGTACGTCGCCCGGGGCCGCCCCGCGCCCAGGGAGGCGCTGGAGGGCATGGCGGGCAGCTGACCCGCGGGCCCGGTCAGGAATCGAGAAGCGTGGCCGTCGGGCCCCGACTAGCGTGGCCGTCGTGGACATCGCGATTTCCCGGGTGCCCGGGACGAAGCGGTGCAATGATCACGATGATCATCATTCGGGCCGTCCGACAGAGGAGAAACGATGAGCCAGGCTGCCCCGAGGACGGGTGCACCGAGGACGGGCAAGCGGGCGGCGGCGGCGCCCGCCGCCGACAGCCACGACACGATCCGGGTGCTCGGAGCCCGTGAGAACAACCTCAAGGACGTCAGCATCGAGATCCCGAAGCGCCGGCTCACGGTCTTCACGGGCGTCTCCGGCTCGGGCAAGAGCTCCCTCGTGTTCGACACGATCGCGGCGGAGTCCCAGCGGCTGATCAACGAGACGTACAGCGCGTTCGTCCAGGGCTTCATGCCGACCCTCGCGCGCCCGGAGGTCGACGTCCTCGAAGGGCTGACGACCGCGATCATCGTCGACCAGCAGCGCATGGGCGCCGATCCGCGCTCCACCGTCGGCACCGCCACCGACGTCAACGCGATGCTGCGGATCCTCTTCAGCCGCCTCGGCAAGCCCCACATCGGCCCGCCCAGCGCCTACGCCTTCAACGTCCCCTCCGTCCGGGCGAGCGGCGCGATCACCGTCGAGCGCGGCGGGAGCAAGGCCGTCAAGGCGACCTTCGAGCGCACCGGCGGCATGTGTACGCGCTGCGAGGGCCGGGGCACCGTCTCCGACATCGACCTCGGCCAGCTCTACGACGACTCCAAGTCGCTCGACGAGGGCGCCCTCACCATCCCCGGCTACACCGCGGGCGGCTGGAACTACCGGCTCTACACCGAGTCGGGCCTCGTCGACCCGGACAAGCCGATCCGCAAGTACACCAAGAAGGAACTGCACGCCTTCCTCCACCACGAACCGACCCGGATGAAGATCGCGGGCATCAACATGACCTACGAGGGCCTGGTCCCGCGGATCCAGAAGTCCTTCCTGGCCAAGGACAAGGAGGGCATGCAGCCGCACATCCGGGCGTTCGTCGACCGGGCCGTCACCTTCACCACCTGCCCCGAGTGCGACGGCACGCGGCTCAGCGAGGGAGCCCGCGCGTCGAAGATCAAGAAGGTCAGCATCGCCGACGCCTGCGCCATGCAGATCAGCGACCTGGCCGAGTGGGTCCGCGGCCTCGAAGAGCCCTCGGTCGCGCCGCTGCTGACCGCCCTGCGGGACACCCTCGACTCGTTCGTGGAGATCGGCCTCGGCTACCTCTCGCTCGACCGGCCCGCGGGCACGCTCTCGGGCGGCGAGGCGCAGCGCGTCAAGATGATCCGCCACCTCGGCTCCTCGCTGACCGACGTGACGTACGTCTTCGACGAGCCCACCATCGGTCTGCACCCGCACGACATCCAGCGGATGAACGACCTGCTGCTCCGCCTGCGCGACAAGGGCAACACCGTCCTCGTCGTGGAGCACAAGCCCGAGACCATCGCCATCGCCGACCACGTCGTCGACCTCGGCCCCGGCGCCGGTACGGGCGGCGGCACGGTCTGCTTCGAGGGCACCGTCGAGGAGCTGCGGGCGGGCGACACCGTCACCGGCCGGCACTTCGACGACCGCTCGTCCGTCAAGGACTCGGTCCGCACGCCCACCGGCACGCTGGAGATCCGCGGTGCGTCGGCGCACAACCTCCGCGACGTCGACGTGGACATCCCGCTCGGCGTGCTCGCGGTCGTCACCGGGGTCGCCGGCTCCGGCAAGAGCTCGCTCGTGCACGGCTCGATCCCGCACGGCGACGAGGTCGTCTCCGTCGACCAGAGCCCCATCCGCGGCTCGCGCCGCAGCAACCCGGCCACGTACACGGGGCTGCTCGAACCGATCCGCAAGGCCTTCGCCAAGGCCAACGGCGTCAAGCCGGCGCTGTTCAGCGCCAACTCCGAGGGCGCCTGCCCGACCTGCAACGGCGCGGGGGTCGTCTACACCGACCTGGCGATGATGGCCGGGGTCGCGACCACCTGCGAGGACTGCGAGGGCAAGCGGTTCCAGGCCTCGGTCCTGGAGTACCACCTCGGCGGCAAGAACATCAGCGAGGTGCTCGCGATGTCGGTGACCGAGGCCGAGGAGTTCTTCGGCGACGGCGAGGCGCGCACCCCGGCCGCGCACAAGATCCTCGACCGGCTCGCCGACGTCGGTCTCGGCTATCTCAGCCTCGGGCAGCCGCTCACCACGCTCTCCGGCGGCGAGCGCCAGCGGCTCAAGCTGGCCACGCACATGGGCGACAAGGGCGGGATCTACGTCCTCGACGAACCCACCACCGGCCTCCACCTCGCCGACGTCGAACAGCTCCTCGGCCTGCTCGACCGGCTCGTCGACTCCGGGAAGTCCGTCATCGTCGTCGAGCACCACCAGGCGGTCATGGCCCACGCCGACTGGATCATCGACCTCGGCCCCGGCGCCGGCCACGACGGCGGCACGATCGTCTTCGAGGGCACGCCCGCGAAGCTCGTCGCCGACCGCTCCACGCTCACCGGCGAACACCTCGCGGCCTACGTGGGCGCCTGACCGCAGTGCCCAGGGGGTGCCCGGCGGATCAACGGGCACCCCTCCGGCAGCCGGACCGTGCGACGCCCACCGGACCGTCGCCGACGCGACCGTCCGATGTCTCCAGTGGCGCCGCACGACCGGCGGTTCCCGGCCCCCCGGCACCCCTCCGCGGGGTGCCTCGTGCCGACGTGTACGCCAGGCCGTGGCTTGTGCCCGGCACGGACGCCAGTGGCAGTGCCTGGTGCCCGGCGCGTACACCGTCAGGCCCGGTGGGCCGCCCTGCGGCGCAGCGCCCACAGCGCGAGGGCCGCCGCGCAGGCCGAGCCGACCAGCGCCAGCGGCAGCCCGGCCGACGCACCCGACGAGGCGTCCTCGCCCGTCGAGCCCTTGCGGGGCGCGGCCGCCACCTCCGCCCCCGCGCGCGGCGCCCCGCCGGCCGCGACCGGGACGTCCTCGTCCCGGCGGCCGCCGCCCCGCGCCGCCGCCACGGCCCGGGTGCCCGCCTCGGCCGCGGCCTTCGTCCGCTCCGGCAGCAGCGAGCCCACCGGCTGCACCCGCCCCGCCGCCTCGAAGCCCCAGTCGAGCAGCGAGCGGGCCTCCTCGTAGACGGACAGCCCGCCGCCCCACTGCGGGTTCATCACCGAGACGACCAGCGTCCGGCCGCCCCGGCGCGCGGCCGAGATCAGCGTGTTGCCGGCGTTCGACGTGTAGCCGTTCTTGATGCCGATGAGCCCGGGGTAGCGGGCCACGCCGTCCGCGCCCGTGAGGAGCCGGTTGGTGTTGGCGATGCCGTACGACCAGGAACCCGCCGGGAAGTCCGCGTACGGCGTGGAGCAGTACCGCGTGAACGCCGGGTCCTGGAGCCCGGCCCGCCCGAAGACGGCGAGGTCGTACGCGGAGGACACCTGGCCCGGCGCGTCGTACCCGTCGGGGGAGACCACATGGGTGTCGCGGGCGCCGAGGGAGCGGGCCTTCTCCTGCATCTTCCGGGACATCGACTCCCAGCCGCCGTTCATCGCGGCGAGGACGTGCACGGCGTCGTTCCCCGAGCTGAGGAAGACGCCGTTCCACAGGTCCGACACCTTGTACGTGTACCCCTCCTTGATCCCGACGAGGCTGCTGCCCGCCCCGATCCCGGTCAGCTCGGAATCGGCCACGGTGTGCTGCTCGGAGGGGTCGTGGTGGGGGAGCGCGGTGAGCGCGAAGAGCGCCTTGAGGGTGCTGGCGGGCGGCAGCTTGCGGTGCGCGTTCCGCGCGGCGAGGACCTCGCCCGAGGAGGCGTCCGCCACCAGCCAGGAGAGCGCGGAGACCTCCGGGACGGACGGGGCACCGGGCAGCCGCTCCACCTGGGTGCCCCGCCGGTCGAGCCGCTTGGTGTCGACGAACCTCGGCGCGGGCGGGGTCGGCTCGTCCAGGGAGGAGCCGGGGGAGAGCGGAGGAGCGGGGGAGGCCGTGGCCGCCGGCGCGGGCAGCACGAACAGCAGCGCCGCGGTACCGGCGGCAACATGACGGACAGCTGACGTGACGATCATTCAGCCACCGTAGGAAGGAGGGGTGCCCCGCGCAGATCGGAGTGCGCCGACCGGCGTAGAGGTTCCGGCGTACGGCCGCACGGCGTGCGCCCGCCCGGGGGAGGACGGGACCGCACCGGCACCCGCGGACGCTGTCGGTGCCACAGGGCATCCTGGTGACGTGCCCTCACACCCGAACCAGAACAACGCCGTTCCGGCCGCGAGCGCCGGCGCGACACCGGCCGGAGCGACTCCCGGAGCCTCCCTCGGAGCGTCTCCCGGAGCGGCCCCGCCCGCCGGAGGGTCGCAGGTCACCGCCGCGACCGCCCGGCCGGTGCCCGCTCCCGCGCGCGCCCCCGGGGGCCCGTTCGGCGCGCCCTCCTCCAGGACCGAGCGGCAGCCCCGGGCCGCCCCCGCCGGACACATGATCGTCTGCGGGGACGACGCCCTCGCCCACCGCCTCGCGGGCGAGCTGCACGGGGTGTACGGAGAGCGGGTCACCCTCCTCGTCCCCGTCCGGACCGACGCCCCGCCCACCCCCGCCGCCCGCGCCGGCGGCCGGGCCCTCGCCCTCTTCGGGCGCGTCACCGCCGCCGTCACCCGCACCACCGCCGCGAGCGGGACCGCGGCCACGGGAGCGGCCGGCGACGCGGCCGACGGCGAGCCGGCCGGCACCCTGCGGGTCGTCGAGGCCGCGGAGGCCGACGACCGGGCCCTCCTGGACGCCGGGATCGAGCGGGCCGCCGCGCTCGCGCTCGTCCACGACGACGACGAGACCAACATCCGGGCCGCGCTCACCGCCCGCCGCCTCAACCCCCGGCTGCGCCTGGTCATCCGGCTCTACAACCGCAAGCTCGGCCAGCACCTGGAGAACCTCCTCGACCAGGCCGCGGCCGTCGCCGAGCCCGGCCTCGACCCCGAGAAGCTCGACGCCGCCACCACCGTCCTCTCCGACGTCGACACCGCCGCCCCCGGCCTCGCCGCGGCGGCCGTCGCCGGCACCAGCAAGGTCGTCCAGGCGGGCGGACTCCTGCTGCACGCCGTCGAGCGGACCCCGCCCGCCGGCGAGGCGCCCGACCCCGGCCGGTGCACCCTCGCGCTGCTCTCCGCCACGGCGGGCGACCCGGCCGGCTGCGAGGGCTCCGAGCGCAGCGGCGACGACGGCCCGCGGCTCCTGCCCGACGACCGTACGGTGGCCGCCGCGACCGGCCGGGCCGCCGTCACCCTCGAAGCGGTCACCGCGGCCGCCCCCACCCTCCCGGCGGGCCGCCTCGGCCGCACCGGACTGCCCGTCGGCTCGCTCTTCTCCCGCCGTCTGCGCTGGTCCCTCGCCGGAGCCGTCGGCGCCGTCCTCGCCCTGACGCTCGCCTCGACGTTCACCACCGGCGACCACCCGCTGCACGCCGCCTATCTGACGCTCCTCGACATCTTCGCCATCGGCGACCCGGCGGTCGGCGAACCGACCGGCCGTCAGGTCCTGCAGATCCTCGCCGGATTCGTCGGACTGCTCCTGCTCCCGGTGATCGTCGCCGCCCTCCTCGAAGGCCTCGGCACCTTCCGCACGGCGACCACCCTGCGCCGCCCGCCGCGCGGACTCCACGGACACGTCGTCCTCCTCGGCCTGGGCAAGGTCGGCACCCGTGTCCTCGCCCGGCTCCGCCGGATGGACATCCCCGTCGTGTGCGTCGAGTCCGACCCGGAGGCGCGCGGCATCGCCCTGGCCCGGCGGCTGCGCGTCCCCACCGTCATCGGCGACGTCACGGAGGAAGGCGTCCTGGAGGCCGCCCGCGTCCACCGCGCACACGCCCTCCTCGCGCTGACCAGCGTCGACATCACCAACCTGGAGGCGGCGCTCTCCGCCCGCGCCGTCGCCCCCGACCTGCGGGTCGTGCTCCGGCTGTTCGACGACGACTTCGCCACGGCCGTCTACCGCACCCTGCGCACCGCCCACCCCCGGGCGCTCACCCGGAGCCGCAGCGTCTCCCACCTCGCCGCGCCCGCCTTCGCCGGGGCGATGCTGGGGCGACAGGTCCTCGGGGCCGTACCCGTCGAGCGGCGGGTCCTCCTCTTCGCCGCCGTCGACGTCGCGGACCATCCGCTCCTGGAGGGCCGCACGGTCGCGGAGGGCTTCACGCCCGGAGCCTGGCGGGTCATCGCCCTCGCCCGGAGCGCCGGCGCGTTCGGCGTCCCTCACGGCGCCGGGGCGTCGGCCCAGGACTGGCGTCTCGCCCCGGACCGGGTCCTCGGACCGGGCGACCGGGTGATCGTGGCCGCCACCCGCCGGGGCCTGGCGGAACTCCTGGGCCGCGGCGGCGCGACCGGCCGGACCTCCGACAACCCCTCACCCCTGCCCGGCGGTTGATCGTAGGATCTGACCGCCGGCGTGCCGCATCGGCCCGCCTCCGCAGTCAGGAGTGCCTTCCGTGAACACCTCGCAGAGCGCCGCCACCGGCCGGCCGCCGTACCGCCCGGACCCGGCCGGCGGCTGCCCGCACGCGGCCAACGCCCGGCTCCTCGCCGAGGGCGCCGTGACCCCCGTCGTCCTGCCCGGCGAGATCGAGGGCATGGCGGTCCTCGGCCACGACGCCCTCCGCGACTTCCTCTCCCACCCCGACGTCGCCAAGGGCGCCCGGCACTTCACCGCCCTCACCGAAGGCCGGATACCCGAGGGCTGGCCGCTGCGCACCTTCGCCACCGTCCCCGGCATGACCACGGCCGACGGCGCCGACCACCGCCGCCTGCGCGCCCTGGTCAGCAGCGCCTTCACCGCACGCCGGGTCGAGGAACTCCGCCCGCGCGTCGAGGCCGTCACGGCGGGACTCCTCGACGGACTCGCCGAAGCGGCCGACGCCGGCGGAGGCACCGCCGACCTGCGCCGCCACTACGCGCTCCCGCTGCCCCTCGGCGTCATCTGCGAACTCCTCGGTGTCGACCCCGCCCACCAGGACCGGCTGCACCACCTGTCCAGCCTCGTCGTCGCCACCGACACCGAGCCCGCGCGGGCCGTCGCCGCCAACCGCGAACTCGTCGAGCTCCTCGCCTCCATCGCCGGCGACAAGGCCCGCGACCCCGGCGACGACCTCACCAGCGCCCTCATCGCCGCACGGGACGAGGACGGCGACCGGCTGAGCCATCCGGAGCTGATCGGCACCCTCCTCCTGATGATCATCGCGGGCCACGAGACCACCCTGAACCTCGTGACGAACGCCGTACGGGCGCTCTGCGGCCACCGCGAGCAGCTCGCCCTCGTCCTCGAAGGCCGGGCCGCCTGGGCGGACGTGGTGGAGGAGACCCTGCGCTGGGACAGCCCGGTCAGCTACTTCCCGTTCCGCTACCCCACCCGGGACCTCACGGTCGACGGCACCCTCATCCCCCGGGGCACACCCGTCCTCGCCGGCTACTCGGCGGCGGGCCGCGACACGAAGGCGCACGGCCCGGACGCCGACCGCTTCGACATCACCCGCGGCACGGCGACGAAGCACCTCTCCCTCGGCCACGGACCCCACTACTGCCTGGGCGCCCCGCTCGCCCGCATGGAGGCCGCGATCGCCCTGGAGGCGCTCTTCACCCGCTTCCCCGACCTGGACCTCGCCGTCCCGGAGACCGAGCTGACGCGCCACGCCGGATTCGTCGGCAACAGCGTCCGCGCGCTCCCGGTCCGCCCGACCCCCTGACGACCCGCCGCTCACCCCTCCGTCCCCTCCCCGACGACCCGCCGCCGAACGTGCCGCGGGGCGGAGCTACCCGCTCCGCCCCCATACGCTCGCGGGAGAGGCCCGCAGCGAGGAGACGAGGCGCAACAGCCGGTCCTCGTTCCCCGAGAGACCGGCCGCGCGAAGCGCCTCGTCGGCCTCCGCCATCGGATGGGTGAGCATCACCCCGGCGTACGGGGCGAGCTGCGGATCGGTCAGCACGGCCTGGGTGGACTCCAGCAGACGCAGGTACGCCTGGGCCGCGGCGCGCTCGGTGGCGGTCATCGTGATCATGTCGGGCTCCCTCTCGACAGTTCTACGCACACCACCCTCTCGCACGGGTCTGACAACGGGCCTCAGGCAGGCGCGCCCAGGTGCTCCGTCAGCCGTTCCAGGAACACCCGCTGTCCGGCGACGAGCAGCGGAGCGGCGTCCGCCGGGCTGAACCAGCCGACCCGGTCGATCTCCGGGAACTCCTGGTAGGTGCCCGACCGGGGCGGCCACTCCATGGTGAAGGTGCCCGGGACCACCGCCTCCAGGTCCAACCCGCCCTCGACCGCCCAGACCGTGACGAGCTTCCCGTTGCGCTGCCGGGACTCGCCGAGGGCGATCCACGCGCCCTCGGGAGCCGGAAGCCCCAGTTCCTCCGGGAACTCCCGCCGCGCCGCCGCCTCGGGAGCCTCGTCCGGCCCGTACTCCCCCTTGGGGATCGACCAGGCCTCCCGTTCCCGGGAGGCCCAGAAGGGGCCGCCCATGTGACCGATGAGGACCTCGACGTCCGTGCCCGCCGTACGACGGAAGACCAGAAGACCCGCGCTGCGTTTGTCCGACATACGGGCCAGTCTGACCGAACGCCCCTACCGTGCGTACTCCTCCGCGCCGACCAGCACCGGACCGCCCGCCGGATCGACTCCGCTGGTCCACTCCGGCCCCAGCCGCACCGATCGCCACGGCACCGGCTCCCCGCGCAGCCGCTCCCGCCGGAGCGGCGAGCCGTCCTGGGAGACGGTCAGGAGCGGTCGGACGAGCCGCCGGTCCGGCCGTACGAGCAGGGGAACGGCCGTCGGGCCGAGGAGCCCCGGTGTCACCCATCGCACGGGTCCCGCCGTCAGCACCGGCACTCCCGCCGCCGGACCGGGCCGGCCGGAGAGCAGGTCGAGGACGGCTCCGGCGGCCGCGCGGCCCTCGGCGGCGGCCACCCGCGCCGGTTCCACCCCGCGCAGGAGGTTGCCGGCGGCGAAGATCCCCGGCTCGGCCGTGCGGTACGCGCCGTCCGTGACGGGCCCGAGCGTTCCCGGCGCCGGGGCGAGACCGCGGGCCCGGGCCAGCTCGTGGTCGGGGATCCAGTCCCCGGTGAACACCACGGTGTCGCAGCGCAGCACGGACGTCCGCCCGTCCCGCCCCCGCACCGCGAGCCCGGTCGCCCGCCCCCGCCCCAGCAGCTCCACCACCGTCGTCCGGGTGAGGACCGGTACGGCTCCGAACCCCTGGGCCGCCGCGCACGGGAGTTCGGTGACCACCGCCGCCACCTCCACGCCCGCCGCGCGCAGCGTGCGTACCGCGTGCCGGGCCACCGGCTCACCGCCGACGACCACCGCCCGCCGTCCGAGCGGCTCGCGCGCGACAGCGCCGCCGGGCCTCGACGCCCACACCGTTCCCGACGTTCCGGTCGTCCCCACCGTCCGCAGGAGTTCACCCGTCGTGAGCACCCCGGCCGGCCGGGTGCCCGGGACGAGCCGGGCGCTGCGCGGCCGTTCGCGGGCCCCCGTCGCGAGGACCACGGCCCTGGCCCGGATCCGTTCGAGCCCGGTCGGCGCCGTGACGTCCAGGGCGAGCGGCCCGGCCCAGCCGGTGGCGGAGACCCCGGTGCGGACGACGGCCCCGGCGCGGAGCGCCGCCCGGAGCGCGCGCCGCGCGTAGGCCGGGCCGTCCAGCGGCCGTCCCCGGTGGTCCGCGCCGAACCCGGCGTGCCCACAGTGCCGCGGTACGCCACCGGCCGCACGCTCCCGCTCCAGCACCTCGACCCGCCCCGCGCTCGCCGCCGCGAGCCGCGCGGCGGCGGCGAGGCCGGCCGGGCCCGCGCCCACGACGAGCACGTCGACCACGCGGTTCACCGTGCCCCCCTCCCGTACTCCTCGCTCAACGCCCGTAACTCCGCGCCGCAGAAGTTCCCCTGGCACCGCCCGCCCCGGGCGCGGGTCCTGCGGCGCAGCCCGTCGAGTCCCGCCGGGGGGATCTCCGAGGCGTACGCGGCCCGGATCTCGCCGCGCGTCACGCGCTCGCAGTGACAGACGATCATCCCGAACTCCGGGTCGCGCGCGATGAGTTCGGCGTCGCGGTACGGGCGGGGGAGGGTCTCGCCGAGGCTCGGCATGCGGACCGGGGCGAGCGGTCGCTCGGGCCCGGGGTCGAGACCGCAGTCGGCGAGGAGCCCCAGCACGTGCTCGGCGAGCGCCAGGGAGGCGGAGAGGCCGGTGGAGCGGATCCCGCCCACCGTGACGTACCGCAGCGCGGGGTGGGCCGCGCACCGGTAGTCCTCCTGGCCGGTGGCGGCCCGCAGACCCGCGTAGACCGCCGTGACCTCCTCGTCGAGCAGCGCGGGCACGATCCGGCCGCCCTGCTCGCGGAGCCCGGCCAGCCCCTCGGCGGTCGTGCCGGTCGCGGTCTTGTCGTCGAGGTCCTCGGCGGTGGGCCCGAGCATGACGTTCCCGTACACCGTGGGCGAGACGAGCACGCCCTTGCCGAGCGGCCCGGGGACGGGCAGGAGGATGTGCCGGACCAGGTCGCGGGCGAACTTGTCGAAGACGAGCAGCTGGCCCCGGCGCGGGGTGACGGTGAAGTCGCGGCGGTCCAGGAGTGCGTCGAAGGCGTCCGCGTGGAGGCCGCAGGCGTTCACCAGGTACCGGGTGCGCAGCACCCCGCGCCGGGTGACGAGCCGGTGCCAGGGATCGCCCGTGCGGACCTTCTCCACCCGGCAGTCGAGATGCAGGTCGACCCCGGACCGCACGGCCTGCGTCGCGTACGCGAGGGTGGTCGTCCACGGGCAGATCACCGACTCGCCGGGAACGGCGAGCGCCGCAAGCGCGCCCGGCCCCAAGTGCGGCTCACGCAGCCGCAGTTCCTCCGCGGACAGCAGTCGGGTGGTGCGGTGGCCGTTGCGTTCCGCCTTCTCCGCCAGACGGGGGAGCGCGGCCCGCTGCTGCTCGTCCCAGGCGACGAGCAGCGCGCCGAGCGGTTCGACGGGGATGCCCGCCTCGCCCGCGAACGCGCCGAGCATCCGGTGCCCCTCCCGCACGAGCCGGGCTTCGAGCGTGCCCGGAGCGGCGTCGAAACCGGTGTGCAGGATGGCGGTGTTGGCCTTGGACGTCCCTTCGCCGACGTCGCTCGCGGCCTCCACGAGCGCCACCCGCAAGGGGTGGCGGGCGAGTGCGCGCGCGACGGCGCACCCGACGACCCCGGCGCCGACGACCACGACGTCGTACTCGGCCTCGGCCCCCGTGGGCAACGCCCCGGTACGGGTGACACTCACCCGGCACCTCCGTGACTCTGCGCGCCCTGGGCGACTCCTGCGCCTCCGGCGTCGCCCGCGTTCTCCCGGCCCGTGGGCGGCGGACCACCACGAGAGGCACTCACCCGGCACCTCCGCCGCTCTCCACGCCCCCGGCGGCTCCGGCGCTCCCCGCGCCGCGGTCCACCAGCGCCGAGACCTCCGCGCGGAACGCGGCCAGGCGAGCGGCGGCCTCGTCGGCGCCGATCCGGGGCTCGTAGACGGCCGAGGGCTTCCACTCCGGGACCGCCTCGTGGAGCGCGAGCCCCGGGTGGCGGCCGAGGCGGGCCACCGCGCCCACCCCGAGGGCCGTGGCGTCGGGCGAGGACGCCACCTCGACGGGGAGCTGCAGGAGGTCGGCCTGGGTCTGCATGAGCAGCGCCGACCGGGTCAGGCCCCCGTCCGCGCGCAGCGAGGTCAGCGGCGCGCCCCGGTCGGCGGCGACCGCCGCGGCGAGCTCCACCACCTGGGCGGCGATGCCCTCGCACAGGGCGCGCACCAGATGCCCGGGGGAGGTGTCGAGGCCGAGCCCGGTGAGCGAGCCGCGCACGTCCCCCCGCCACCACGGCGCGGCGAGGCCGGCGAGCGCGGGTACGAACGTGACCCCGCCGGTGTCCGGCACCCCGCCGCCGACCGCGTCGATCTGCTCGGCCCCGGTGAGCACGCCCAGGTCGGTGAGCCAGCGGACGGCCGAGGCCACCGTGTACACCTGGCCGTCCAGGCAGTGTTCGACGCGCCCGCCGAGCCGCCAGGCGACACAGCTCACCAGGCCCGAGGTGACGCGCCGGGGCTCCGGACCGGTCCGCGCGAGCAGGAAGGCGCCCGTGCCGTAGGTGCACTTGGCGGCGGACGGCTCGCTCGCGCTCTGCGCGAGCAGCGCGGCCTGCTGGTCGACGAGGAGGCCGGTCAGGGGCAGCGGCGGACCGAAGGCCGTCGTGGTGCCGACCGGCGTGTCGCAGTCCACGACCCGCGGCAGCCGCTCGCCGCCCAGGCCGTACAGGTCGAGGGCGGTCTCCGACCAGGCGACCGTGTCCGGATCGAGCAGTCCGGTACGCCCGGCGGTCGCCGCGTCGGTGACGAAGGCGCCCGTCAGCCGGTGGACGAGCCAGGCGTCGCTGGTGGTGACGACCCCGGCCCCGGTGGCATGACGGCGGATCCAGGCCATCTTGGGCGCGGCGAAATAGGGGTCCACGGGCAGACCGGTCAGCCGGTGCAGCAGGTCCGCCTGGTCGGCGAGTCCCTCGCAGACGGAGGAGGCCCGGCGGTCCTGCCAGACCAGCGCGTCCGTCAGCGGATCGCCGGTCGCCGGATCCCAGGCGAGGACCGTCTCGCCCTGGTTGGCGAGACCCACGGCCGTCACCGGCGTACCGGCCTCGGCCAGCGCCGCCCGCCCGGCCGCGACGACGGAGTCGTACAGCTCACGGGGGTCGACCTCGACGAGGCCGCCGGGGAGGTGGCGGGGCCGTACCGGAGCCGCACCGGTGCCGATCACACCCCGCTCCGGGCAGAGGACGAGCGCCTTCGTGCCCGACGTTCCCTGGTCCACGGCGAGTACCGGGCCGCCCGTCATTCCGCTGCTCCCGTCGCAGGATCGGAGCGTGATCGTCCGATCACCGAAAAGGGTCAGGGTGCCCTCGCCCGGAGGCCGCGTCAAGCGTCGGCGAACGACAGCGTCAGGTCGGCCCGCACCACCTGACAGCAAGTCAAATCCAGTCGCTGTCTTAATAGTTACCGTCGTCGAGAAGAGTGGACTGGTCGAGTCCAGTGCCCTCTATAGTGATCGCCGATCAACGGCAGGAAGGCCGTCGGGGGACTGACCACCCCCCTCCATCCACCGAGGAAGCATGTCACCCTACCCAGGCTCCACCCCCTGATGGCCGCTCAGGGTTTCCGGCCCGTCTACCACCCCGCGGGACACGACCACGCCCTGCGCAACGCCGTCCAGGACCTGCGCACCGGCCGCTGGGTGGCCATGGCCCGGCTGCTCGACGAGACCTCCGGGTGGGACGGCTGGACCCGGCGTACCCAGGTCCTCGCCGCCGTCGCCGCCGGCACCGACGTCGTCCACGCCTGGCGCACCGAGCAGCCCGGCAGCATCGCCGCCACCGTGATGCACAGCCGCGTCGCCGTCGAGCGGGCCGTCCGCGCCCACCGCGCCGGCCACGCCCGCACCCGCGAGCTCTGGCAGGAGGCCTGGACCGGGTGCCGCGAGGCCGCCGAACTGGCCCCCGCCGACCCCGTGCCCTGGGTCGGCCTCCTCGCCCTCGCCGCCCTCGACGGCCGCCAGCGCATGGCCGAGCACCGGCTCGCCCCGCCCGCACCCATGCTCGCCCCCGGCCCCTGGGGGCTGCTCGCCGAGGCGGAGAAGCGCGACCCGTACAACCGCGAAGCCCACCACCGTATGCTCCAGTTCGTCTACGCCCGCAGCCCCGGACCGCTCTCCGAGGCCGTCAACTACGCCCAGTGGGCCGCCACTTCCGCCCCGGTCGGCTCCGCCCTGCACGCCCTGCCGCTCTATGTGCGGGTCGAGCGCTACCGACGCGAGCGCGGCCACGAGCGCGCCCTGGACCTCCACTGGGTCGCCGAGGACGCCGTACGCGACGCCGAACGCGCCCTGGACGCCTGGTTCCTCTTCTGCGCCACCGAAGAGGCCTCCCTGCTCGACCTGAACCACCTGGCCCACGCCCTCTACGGAGCCCTCCGCTTCGACGACGCGGCCCGGGTCTTCACGGCGCTGGGCCCCTACTGGGCGACGCTGCCGTGGGCCTACCGCACCGCCAGGCCGGACGACCGGGCCCTGGCGGAGGACATCTTCGTACGCGCCCGAGCCCGCTGCCTCAACGGCTGAAGCGGACCACGGCACCCCCCGCTCGCACGTGCACGACCCGCTCCCGCTCCACCGCCCGTCCCCCCCGGAGGTCCCCATGTCCCGCACCGCAGCCCCGACCGACTCGATACGCAAGCCACCCCCCGCCCAGGACGAGGAGGCGCGGCTCAGAGAACTCGGCTACCAGCCGGTCCTGGCCCGCCGCATGGGCGGCTTCGGCAACTTCGCGATCAGCTTCTCCGTCATCTCGGTCCTCTCCGGCTGCATGACGCTGTACGGCTTCGGTCTGGGCACCGGCGGCCCCGCCGTCATGCTCTGGGGCTGGGCCGGGGTCGGCCTCTTCGTCCTGTGCGTGGGCCTCGCCCTCGCCGAGGTGACCAGCGCGTACCCCACCTCCGGTGCGCTCTACTACATGGCCGACCGGCTCGGCGGTCGGCGCTGGGGCTGGTACACCGGCTGGCTGAACCTGCTCGGCCTGCTCGGCGCCATCGCCGGCATCGACTACGGAGCGGCCCTCTTCACCGGGGCCTTCCTCAACCTCCAGTGGGGCTTCGAGCCCACCGCCGGCTCCACCTTCCTCATCTTCCTGGCGATCCTCCTCCTGCACGCCGTCCTGAACCTCTTCGGTGTCCGCCTCGTCAGCGTCCTCAACTCGATCAGCGTCTGGTGGCACCTCGCCGGCGTCGCCGTCATCGTCGGCGCGCTCGCGTTCATCCCCGACCGCCACCAGTCCGCCGAGTTCGTCTTCACCGAGTTCGTGAACGACACCGGCTGGGCCAACCCCTTCTACGTCGCCGCGATCGGCCTGCTGCTCGCCCAGTACACCTTCTCCGGCTACGACGCCTCGGCCCACCTCTCCGAGGAGACCTCCAACGCCTCCGTCACCGCCGCCAAGGGCATCGTGCGGGCCATCTGGGTCTCCTGGATCGCCGGCTTCGCCCTCCTCGCCGGACTGACCTTCGCCATCCAGGACTACACCGCCACGCAGAACACCCCGACCGGGGTGCCGCCCGCCCAGATCCTCCTGGACGCGCTCGGCTCGGGCGGCGCCACCGCCCTGCTGCTCGTGGTGATCGTCGCCCAGCTCTTCTGCGGCAACGCCGAGGTCGCCGCCGCGAGCCGCATGGTCTTCGCCTTCAGCCGCGACAACGCCCTTCCGGGCTCCTCGATCTGGCGGAAGGTCAGCACCCGCACGCAGACCCCGGTCCCGGCGGTCTGGCTGGCCGTCGCCGTGGCGGCGCTGCTCGCCATACCCTCCCTGTACTCCGCCACCGCCTACGGTGCGGTCACCGCGATCAACGTCATCGGCATCACCCCCGCCTACGCCATCCCGATCTACCTCCGCCTGCGCGCCGGGGACCGCTTCACCCCCGGGCCGTGGAGCCTGGGCCGGTGGAGCAAGCCGATCGGCTGGACCGCCGTCGTGTGGGTCGCCCTCGTGACCGTCCTCTTCTGCCTGCCGCAGAAGTCCCCCGTGACGGTCGACACGATGAACTACGCCGTGATCGCGCTCGCCGTCGTCCTCGTCCTGGCCAGCGTCTGGTGGTACGTGGCCCGCCGCTCGTACGGCACCCCGACGACGTACGGCACGGCCCGCGAGGAGGCCGACATCGCCGAGGGAATCGTCTAGGGCGTGTTGCGAAAGTCCCGCCTGCCCGGCAACCGGCGTCGGGACCTCATCCCGGAACCCCCTCGGGCGAACGTCCCGCCCCGCACACCGTGAACTCCCGCACACCCGCCGGGGGTTCACGGTGCATCCGGCGTTCACCACGGAGTCCCCGGGGCTCCACCCTCCGTCCGTAGCGTCTCGCCCGTCCGTACACGCTACCGAGGAGTACCGTGAGCGCTTCCGCTCTGACCGCTCTCGCCGCCGCCGCCCTCGCGGCGGTCACCGCGGCCGCGACGACCCCCCAGCCCGTCCCCGCGCCCGTCACCGTCACGGCGCGCGTCGAGACCCCCGCCGTCTACGACGACGAGGCGGGCGGCAGCGCGAACGCCGACGACCCCGCCGTGTGGGTCGACCCGACGCGCCCCGGCCGCAGCATCGTGATCGGCACCCTGAAGGAGGCCGGACTCGACGTCCACGGCCTCGACGGACGCCGGATCCAGCACATCGCGGCGCCGCAGGCCCCCGGCGAGGACGCCGCGCCCGGCCGCTTCAACAACGTCGACATCGTCTACGGATTCGACCTGGCCGGCCGGAAGACGGACCTGGCCCTCGTCAGCGACCGGGGCCGGGACCGCGTCCGGGCCTACGCCATCGACCCGGTCGCCGTCGCCAAGGGCCGTCCGCCCCTGCGCGACGTGACCGCCGCCGACGTGGCGCCCGTCTTCGCCGCCGACGAGTCGGAGGTCGACGAGCAGCGCACCGCGTACGGTCTCGCCGCGTACCGCGACGGCGACGAGGCGTACGTCGTGGTCTCGCGCCGCGAGGAGACGAGCCTGCGCCTCCTCGAACTGGAGGACCGCGGCGGCCGGGTCGGCTACCGCACCGAGGACACCCTCGACCTGCCCGCCTCCTTCACCCTCCCCGACGGCACCTCCTGGCGGCCCTGCGCCGACCCCGGCGAGCGCCCGCAGGTCGAGGGCATGGCGGTCGACCAGGAGGAGCACGTCCTCTACGCGGCCCAGGAGGGCGTCGGCCTGTGGCGGGTCGCACTCGACGACGCCCGGTTCGAGAAGCCCGTGCTCCTCGACCGCGTCCGCGAGTACGGCACCCCGTGGACGTACGACAGCGCCGAGGAGGAGTGCGTCCTCGACACCGCCCACGACCCCGGCTTCGGCGGTGAGCACCTGAGCGCCGACGCCGAGGGCGTCACCGTCTACCACGCGGGCGACGGCAAGGGGTACGTCCTCGCCTCCAGCCAGGGCGACAACACCTTCGCCGCGTACGACCGGAGGCGCGGCAACGCCTACCTCGGCTCGTTCGCGATCGGCGACGGCGCCGCCACCGACGGGGTCCAGCACTCCGACGGCAGCACCGTGGTGAACGTCCCGCTCGGCCGGAACTTCCCCCAGGGCCTGCTCGTCACCCACGACGGCGAGGCCGCGCCCGCCGACGGCGACCGGGAGAGCACGAACTTCAAGTTCACGCCCTGGGAGTCGGTGGCCCGCGCCTTCCCGCGGCCCCTCCGCGTCGACACGGAGTCCTTCGACCCGCGCGACACCGACTGACGGGGGAGCGGCAGCCGACGGGGGACATCCCTCGACTCAGGCGCTGAACTCGTAGGTCCAGGCCGCCGAACGCGCCGAGAAATCGATGTCAGTGATCTCCAGCGCGTGCCCGTGCTGGTCGCTCACCACCCGGTGGACGAACAGCCGGGCCGCGCCGCCCACACCGTCGCCGGCCGCCCCCGAGGGGCCCGCGCCGGTGGCGGGGAGCGATCCGAAGGGCGGCACGCCGACGGATTCCCGGTGGGTGACCCGCAGCCCCGCCTGGTGCATCCAGTGGTAGAGGAGCCGCAGGTCGGGCTGGTGAAGGCTGTCCTTGATCCGCCGGTAGCGGGCGAGTTGGGGAATCTCGGAGAGCGCCGGCCGGGAGAACCACGACACGGCCCGCTGGAGCGCCGCTCCCTGGGGTCCGAACACCAGGTGGCGGTGGACGAGCGTCGGCTCGCCGGGGGCGAGCAGCAGCCGGGAGGTGAGCGGCGTCGGCGGCGGCTCCCAGGTGAGCGAGGCCCGCACCAGGGCCTCGCTCACGCGCGGCCCGCCGGGGAAGGTCGGCCGGCGGGCGGTGAGCGGCGGCGGCGCCACGGGTTCGGCCCCCGCCGCCGCGGCGAAGGTGCCGCGCCGGTCGGTCACCACGAGGCGCTCGTCCCGCAGGAGCTGGAGCGCGCTGCGGACGGTCTGGCGGTTGACGTGGTACCGCTGGGACAGACACCGTTCCGAAGGGAGCCGGCTTCCGGGGGAGATGCGCCGGTGGGCGAGATCCTCGCGCAGGACGGCGGCGACCCGGAGGTAGAGCGGCACTTCCGTCGCCTCGGCATCGGGCTCGGCCATGATCAAACCCTCTCTAAGCACAGCGTGACCGCATGGGCCGTATCGGTGATCAATTCCTATCATTGGTCTAAACCATTCCGCTAGAGCGGCCCGGCAGAGTGGCCGAAACGAGCGTCGCGCCGTGTAATGGGGTCCAGGCGGCGGGCACAGTGCCGTGGCGACGGAGAAGGCGGGTGAGGCCGGATGACGACACCGTCGGAGCGTGCGGCGCGGGGCAGGGCGGCCCGCAAGCGCGTCCCCCGCTCCTCCCACGGCCGCTGGATCCCCTCCTCCCAGCGCCCCGACCCGCTGGTCGTCCTGGAGCGCGAGTCCAAGGACCGGGTGCCCGACCTCGTCCCCCTGCGCTACGGGCGCATGGCGGTCTCCGCCTTCGCGTTCTTCCGCGGCGCCGCCGGCATCATGGCCGCCGACCTCGCCGCCCAGCGCCACACCGGACTCACCGTCCAGCTCTGCGGCGACGCCCACCTGCTCAACTTCGGGGTGTACGCCTCACCCGAACGGACGCTCCTCTTCGACGTCAACGACTTCGACGAGACCCTCCCCGGGCCCTTCGAGTGGGACGTCAAGCGGCTCGCCGCCAGCGTCACCGTCGCGGCCCTCCAGAACGGCAGCACGAAGTCCAAGGCCCACCGGGCCGCGCTCGTGGCCACGGAGTCGTACCGCACGGCCATGCGACGCCTCGCGGAGCTCGGCGAACTCGACGTCTGGTACGAGCGGATAGCCGCCGACGACCTGCTTCCCCTGGTCCGTCGCGTCGACCGGGCCCGCGTCGCCGACCGGATCGCCAAGGCCCGCCGCCGCACCAGCCTCCAGGCCATCGGCAAGCTCACCGAGACGGACGCGGCCGGCACCCGGCGCCTCGTCGAGGACCCGCCGCTCCTGGAGCGGATCGCGGACCTCGACCGCGTCTCCCTCGGCAAGATCTTCAGCGACTACCGCAGCTCGCTCCCCGAGGAGCGGCGCATCCTGCTCGACCGCTACCGCTTCGTCGACGCGGCCCGGAAGGTCGTCGGCGTCGGCAGTGTCGGCACCCGCTGCTTCGTCCTCCTCCTCGAAGGCCGCGACGACGGCGACCCCCTCATGCTCCAGATCAAGGAGGCCGGCCGTTCCGTCCTGGAGCCCTACCTGCCGGCGACGGCCTACGAGCACCAGGGACGCCGTGTCGTCTGCGGACAGCGCCTCACCCAGGCCGCCAGCGACATCTTCCTCGGCTGGATGACCGGGCCCGAGGAACGCCACTTCTACTGGCGCCAGTTGCGCGACATGAAGGGCTCCGCCGAGGTGGAGACCATGTCCCCGGACACCCTCCGGACCTACGCGCGGCTCTGCGGCAGGGCCCTGGCCCGCGCGCACGCCCGCTCGGGCGACCGGATCGCCATCGCCGGCTACCTGGGGTCCTCGGACGTGTTCGACCGCGCCGTCGCCGACTTCTCGCTCGCCTACGCCGGCCAGAACGCCGACGACTACGCGGCGCTCGGCGCGGCCATCGCCGCCGGCGTGCTGACGGCGGCCCCGGGCGCCTGAACCGAAAGGCGCCCCGAGCCGCTGTGCCCGGTCCCTACGCGTCGCGGCGCAGGGGCGGTCCGGCCGGGGAGTCGGCGACCGGTCCGAAGAGCACCGCGCGGGCCACCGCGGGGGCGAACAGCCTCGTCATCGGGGCGGTGAGGTGGAGGGCCTCCCGGAAGGCCGCGCCGACGGCGGGGTCGCCCGCCGCCCGCTCCTGCACCCGGCCCATGTACCAGCCGACCGCCTTGTCCAGCGGCCCGGGCTTCGTCGCGTCGCCGACGGCGCCGGGCATCTTCTTGTCGGAGCCCGCCGAGATGTCCCAGGCGGGCTTCGAGGCGTCGAGGAGCGCGCGCTGCACCCGCCGGGTGGTCGGGGTGCGCTTCGGGTCGGCCAGCGCCCGGCGCAGCGCGACGGCGGAGATCGCGGCGACCGCCATGCCCTGCCCGTAGATCGGGTTGAAGGCGCACAGCGCGTCGCCGGTGGCGAGGAAGCCGGCCGGGCGGCGGCCCGGACGGTCGTACCTGCGGCGGATGTTCGCGGTCTTCCGGAAGCCGTAGACGGGGGAGAGCGGCTCGGCCGTCGCCAGCCACTCGCTGATCACCGGGTGGGGCATCCGCTTCGTGTACTCCTCGAAGCCGCCCTCGTCCGTCGGCGGCCGGTCGTCGCGCAGCCCCGACAGGGTCACGAGGTGGTGCCCGTCACCCATGGGCAGCACCACGGCGCCGTACTGCTGGGCGGGGTTGGGCACGATGAAGTACCCCATGGTGTCGCTGTCCAGGGCACCGGACGGTGCCCGGTAGACCCGGGTGCTGTACGCGAGACCGGTGTCGAGGGTCTCCTCGTGCGGGGCCTCGGCGCCGATCGCCGCCAGCCAGTCCGGGGCCTTCGTGGACCGGCCGGAGGCGTCCACGACCAGGTCGGCCTCCAGGACGCGGGTCTCCTTCTCGTTGCCCGCGCCGCGCTCCCGGAGCCGTACGCCCCGGACGCGCGAGGAGTCGCCGATCAGGCCGACCGTCTCGTGGCCCTCGACCAGTTCCACGCGGGGGTCGGCGAACACCCGCTGCCGGACGAGCCATTCGAGCTGCGGGCGCGGGCCCGCGTAGAAGTTCAGGGGTGAGGGTGTCCGGTTGAACCACTTGCCGTTCTGCCACTGGACCATGTCCTGGGGCACGCCCACCTTGGGCGCGCCGAGCTCCCGCAGCTCGTCCGTGAACCCCGGGAGCAGCTCGTCGAACGCCCGCTGTCCGCCCGAGATCAGGACGTGGATGTGCCGCCCCTGCGGGACGCCCGGCCGGGCCTCCGGGCCCTCCGGGAAGCGGTCGCGCTCGACGACCGTCACTCTCTCCGCGTGCTCCGCGAGGACCCGTGCCGCCAGGAGTCCAGCGAGACTTCCCCCGATGACCACCGCATGACGTGTCGCGCGGCGCCCCAAGTCGTCGGCCATGCCCGCCCTTTCGTTGCGTGGAATTACAACTGACCAGTATCCACGGCGGTGCGGGCCGCGTCGCGCGCCCCGAGGCGCAGGTGCTCGATGTGGTAGACGGCTTCGTCGAGGAGCTGGGCGACGTGGTTGTCGTAGAGGCTGTACTCGATCCGGCGGCCCTGGCGGACTCCGCTGACCAGGCCGAGCGCGCGCAGCAGCCGGAGCTGGTGGGAGACGGCGGACTGCTCCATGTCGACGGCGGCGGCGAGCTCGGTCACCCCGCAGGGGCCCTGCCGGAGCTTGGTCAGGATCATCAGCCGCGACGGGGTGGCGAGGGCCTGGAGGGTGGCGGCGATGGTCGCCGCGGACTCGGCGTCCAGGTGGGTTGCGGGGGTCGTCTCGCCGTTCACTCCGTGTCCCATGCGCTCATCGTAGCCGCGCTTGTATGTCAATACGTGAAGACCTCTTCATGTATTCGGGTATGGTGGTGCGCCGAGGCTTCCGCACGCCCCCACGCGGTCCCCGCCCCCGTCCCCACGCCCGCCTCCCCGTCACCCTCGAATGAGGTGCTCGCCCCATGGCCCTCCCGGAGCTGGACACCGCCCAGGCCGCGCCCCACGCCCCGGCCTCGGTCCGAGCCGTCCGGCGTACCCGCGCCACCGCCCTCCCCGAGGTGCGCTGGGCCGCGCTCGCCGCCCTCGCCTTCCTCGTGGCCTTCCCCCTCGACCTGGCGGGAGCACCCGCCTGGGCCTGGGGGCCGCTGTACGCGGTCTGCTACGCCGCCGGAGGCTGGGAACCGGCCCTGGAAGGCCTTCGGGCGCTGCGCGAGCGGACGCTCGACGTGGACCTGCTGATGGTGGTCGCCGCGCTCGGGGCCGCCGCCATCGGCCAGTACCTCGACGGCGGGCTCCTCATCGTGATCTTCGCCGTCTCCGGAGCGCTGGAGGCCCTCGCCACCCGCCGGACGGCCGACTCCGTACGAGGCCTCCTCGACCTCGCGCCCGCCACCGCCGTACGCCTCACGGGAGCCGGGGCGTACGAGGAGACCGTCGAGGCCACCGCCCTCAGACCCGGCGACACCGTCCTCGTACGACCGGGGGAACGCCTCCCGGCCGACGGCACCGTCCTCAGCGGCGCGAGCGACATCGACCGGGCGGGCATCACCGGCGAACCGCTCCCCGCCCCCGCGACGCCCGGCGACGAGGTCTTCGCGGGCAGCCTCAACGGCACCGGGGCGCTGCGCGTCCGCGTGGACAAGGACCCCGGCGACTTCGTCGTCGCCCGGATCGTCGCCCTCGTCGAGGAGGCCGGCGCCACCAAGGCCCCCACGCAGCTCTTCGTCGAGAAGATCGAACAGCGCTACTCCGTCGGCGTCGTCGTCGCCACCCTCGCGCTCTTCGGCCTGCCCGTCGCCTTCGGCGAGGACCTCACCGAGGCCCTGCTGCGCGCGATGACCTTCATGATCGTCGCCTCGCCCTGCGCGGTCGTCCTCGCCACCATGCCCCCGCTGCTCTCCGCCATCGCCACCGCCGGGCGCCACGGCGTCCTCGTGAAGTCCGCGGTCGTCATGGAACGGCTCGGCGCGGTCGACCGGGTGGCGCTCGACAAGACGGGCACCCTCACCGAGGGCACCCCCCGGGTGACGGCCGTACGCGGCGACGCGACCGCCCTCGCCCTCGCCGCCGCGGCCGAACTCCCCAGCGAGCACCCGCTGGCCCGCGCCGTGGTCGCCGAGGCCCGCGCGCGAGGCCTGCGCCTGCCCGAGGCGACCGACTTCGCCGCTGAGCCGGGGAAGGGCGTACGGGCCGTGGTCGACGGCCACGAGGTACGGGTCCACCGGGCCTCCGGCACCCACGGCGACACCGCCGTCGAGGTCCTCGTCGACGGAGCCCCGGCCGCCGTACTGGAGTTCTCCGACCGGCTCCGCGAGGGCGCCCCGGGGGCCGTCGCCGCCCTCGGCCGGCTCGCCGGCACCGCCCCCACCCTGCTGACCGGCGACAACGCGGGCGCGGCCGCCCGGGTCGCCGCGGAGACGGGCATCGACGACGTCCGCGCCGGACTCCTCCCGCACGAGAAGGCGGAGGCGGTACGGGAGTGGGAGCGGGCGGGCGCGAAGGTGCTGCTCGTCGGCGACGGCGTCAACGACGCTCCGGCCCTCGCCGCCGCCCACGCGGGCGTCGCCATGGGCCGGGCCGGCTCCGACCTGGCCCTGGAGACCGCGGACGTGGTCGTCGTCCACGACGAACTCGGCGCGATCCCCGCCGTCGTGGCCCTCTCGCGCAGGGCCCGCCGCCTGGTCGTCCAGAACCTGGTCATCGCGGGCGTCTGCATCGGCGCCCTGGTCGTCTGGGACCTCGCCGGCCACCTGCCGCTGCCCCTGGGCGTCGCCGGCCACGAGGGCTCGACCGTCCTGGTGGGCCTCAACGGCCTGCGCCTGCTGCGGGAGGCGGCCTGGCGGCGAGCGGAGACCGGAAGGGCCTGAACCCCCCCGGGTCACCTCCGCCACCGCCTCAGCGCGTTCGTCGTGCGCGGCAGTTCGTCGGGAGAGGTCATCAGGCTGCCCACCTCGGTCTCGGCACGGACGGCCGGGAGAGGGGGCGACGCAGGCCGCCGGTGCGGGCGGCCTGCGCCGAGAGGCCGGAGCGGACGGTCAGCGCAGTCCGGGGTCGCCGGGCTCACCGGGGAGGGGCCAGGACTCCTGCCCGCGCGCGGGCGGCGTCCGCATCGGTCCGGGTGCCTCCCGTACGGGCGCGTCGGACGGTGTCATCGGCGCGGCGGCGCCCCCGGCGGCGCCGTCCGAGGGCCGGATGCGGCCGCGCCAGGCGCCGGTCTCGTGCCCGTGGTCCTCCATGAAGCCCTTGAAGCGCTTCAGGTCGCCCTTGACCCGACGGTCCAGGACCCCGAGGGCGTCGGCGGCCTTCTCCGCCATGCCGTCCGGTTCCATGTCCATCGCCAGGCTCACCCGGGTGTGGCTCGGGTCGAGGCGCTGGAAGGTGACGACGCCCTTCTGCCGGACGTCACCCCCGACCGTCCGCCACGAGATGCGCTCGTCGGGCAGCTGGTCGACGATCTCGGTGTCGAACTCGCGGCGGACACCGGCGACCTTGGTCTGCCAGTGACAGTGGCGGTCGTCGACCTGCGTGACGTCCTCGACGCCCTCCATGAAGTTCGGGAACTCCTCGAACTGCGTCCACTGGTTGTACGCGGTCCGCAGCGGGACGTCGACGTCGATGGTCTGCTTCACCATGCTCATGGCGCTTCCTTCCTCCTGCTCGTCGTCGCGGGACAAAGCGCGGTCGCCCCGCGCGTACCCCGTGACACACGGGACATTCGTCGCGATCCGTTCAGCCGTGCGGCCCGCGGCTCAAGCGGCCGACCGCCGCGAGAGCGGGCTGTCGCCGAGACGCGCCAGCAGCTCGGCCGGGTCGCGGTAGACGGCGGCCGCGCCCGCCTCCTCCAGCTCCGCGCGGGGCGTGCCGCCGCACAGCAGGCCGACGGCGGTCACCCCGGCCCGGGAGGCCGCCTTCATGTCCCAGACGGAGTCGCCGACGAACACGGCGGACCGGGGCCGTGCCTCGACCAGTTCGAGGGCGTGGCGCACGGGATCGGGCGCGGGTTTCCCCCGCTCCACGTCCTCCGAGGTCGCCGTGTCGGTGATGGCGTCGTCGGCGTCGACGGCCCGGCGCAGCGCCGTGAGCTCGCGGTCCTTCGCGGAGGTGACCAGGACGACCTTCCAGCCGTCGTCCGACAGGGCGCGCAGGAGCTCGGCGGCGGAGTCCAGCGGGGCCAGGCGGTCGAAGTACGTGGCGTACAGGGTGTCGTGGGCGGCGCCCAGCCGTTCGTCGCCGTCACGGTCCCGGTCCTCGCCGAGCAGGTGGTCGAGAAGGTCGCCCCCGGGCAGGCCGATCGCCCGGTGGACGGCGTGCGCCGGGACCCGGTGCCCGGACTGCCGCAGCGCCTCCCACCAGGAGACGACGTGCAGGTGGTTGGTGTCGGTGAGGGTTCCGTCGACGTCGAAGAGAGCGGCGCGGTTCATGACCGTGGCCTCCTCAGAGGTTCCGCAGGGCGGGCAGCAGTTCCGCCTCGGCCCATTTCAGGAACGGCAGCTGCCGGTCGCCGCCGATCTGCACGAGGGCGACCTCGGTGAATCCCGCCGCCACGTACGGGCGCACCGCGTCGACGAAGGCGTCCACGTCGTCGCCGCACGGGACGGCCTCGGCGACGTCCTCCGGCCGGGTGCGCCGCGAGGCCTGGTCGAAGCTGGTCGGGCCGGGGAGTTCCGCGTTGACCGGCCAGCCGCCCAGTGCCCAGCGGAACTGCTCGTGCGCCCGGGTCACGGCGGCCTCGCGGTCGGGGTCGTAGCAGACGGGCAGCTGGCCGATGCGCGGCTTGCCCGCTCCGCCGTGCTCGTCGAAGGCGTCCAGGAGCTCGCGCTCCGGTTCCGTGGCGATCACGAGGTCCGCGCTCCGGCCGGCGAGCGCGCAGGAGCGGGGCCCGGAGACGGCCACCCCGATCGGCGGCGGCTCCTCGGGCAGGTCCCAGAGCCTGGCGTTCGCGACGTCGAAGTGCGCGCCGTGGTGGTTCACGTCCTCGCCGGCGAACATCCGGCGGATGATCCCGACCGCCTCCTCCAGCATCTCCAGGCGCACGTGCGCGGCGGGCCAGCCGGCCCCGACGACGTGCTCGTTGAGGTTCTCGCCCGACCCGAGGCCCAGCCGGAAGCGGCCCTCGGACAGGATCTGCGTCGTGGCCGCCTTCTGCGCGACGACCACCGGGTGGTACCGGAACGTCGGACAGGTCACGTACGTCATGAGCGGGATCGTGTCGGTGGCCTGGGCGGCCGCGCCCAGGACGGTCCACGCGTAGGGAGCGTGCCCCTGCTCCGCCAGCCACGGGAACGAGTGGTCGGACACGACGGAGAAGTCAAAACCGGCGCTCTCCGCCGCCACCACGTGGGACACCAGCTCACGCGGACCTGCCTGCTCGGTCATCATCGTGTACCCGATTCGTGTCATACCGGGCGAGTAGCCGCGATCCCGCGCCATGAAACCCGCCACCGGCGCGCCCGCCGTGCGAGCGCCCGACCGGCGACGAATCCGAGAACGTGCCGCTGGAGACCCTTACAACCGCGGGACGGGGGCATACGCGGTCCATGGGTGACGCGACCAGCGGCATCCTCGACCGTGAGCCCGCGGTCCCACCCCGGGCCGGGCCCCCTACGAGAGACCGGGACACATCATGATCCTCGTCGGCCTCATACTCCTTCTCATCGGATTCCTCACCGGTGTCTCCATCATCTGGACCATCGGAATCGTCCTGCTCGTCATCGGCGCCGTCCTCTGGATCCTCGGAGCGGCCGGCCACGCGGTCGGAGGCCGAGCCCACTACTGGTAGACCACCGTGCGCGGTGAGCCGCCGGACCTGGGTGACTTCGCCGGCGCCCTGAACGACACGATGTACGTGGTCACGGCGGCCTCGGGCGGCCGGCGGGCGGGCTGCCTCGTCGGCTTCGCGTCCCCGTGTTCCATCCGTCCGCCGCGGTTCGTGGTGTGGCTGTCCACGCTGAACCACACGCACGGCGTGGCACGCGAGGCCCGTCACCTCACGGTGCACGTGCCGGCCCGCGAGCAGCGGGCCCTCGCCGAGCTGTTCGGCGGTGAGACCGGTGACCGTGTCGACAAATTCGCCCGGGTCGCATGGCGGCCCGGGCACGACGGCAGCCCCGTACTGTCGGACGTACGGGTCTGGTTCACCGGCCGGGTCGAGGCGGTCCTCCCGGGCGGCGACCACGAGGGCTTCGTCCTGACCCCCGTCGAACTGGCGGCGTCCGTCGCCGAGCCACCGCCCCCACCGCTGAGATACGGCGACGTCCGCGACCTGGCCCCGGGCCACCCGGCGTGACCTGGCCCCGGGCCACCCGGCGTGACCTGGCCCCGGGCCACCCGGCGTGACCTGGCCCCGGGCCACCCGGCGTGAGCGGAACCGGGCCTCCCGGCGTCAGCGACCGCGGAGTACCGCCGTCAGGGCGTGTCCGAGCTCCCCAGCTCCGCCAGCGCCCCCGTCAGCCACTCCACCCAGAACCGCTCCAGATCCACCCCGCCGCGCAGGACGAGATGGCGCAGCCGGTCCGGTTCGGTGCGGCGCCGTTCCGCCGGGAAGTCGCGCTCCTCGATCGCGAGGTATTCGTCCAACTGCTCCTGGTGCAGGGCGAGGTGGCGCTCCAGCTCGGCTCGCAGCCCGTCGGCGCCGACGATCGCGGCGGCCCGCATCCGCAGCAGCAGGGCGGACCGCATCGGCTTCGGGTCCTCGGGTTTGGCGACCCAGTCGCCCAGCTCCCCCCGGCCGGCGGGCAGTACCTCGTACTCCTTCTTCTGCCCGCGCGCGGGCACCGGAGCGGGCAGGGCGCGGATGTGCCCAGCCTGCTCCAGCTTGCCCAGCTCGCGGTAGATCTGCTGGTGCGTGGCCGACCAGAAGTAGCCGATCGACTTGTCGAAGCGGCGCGTCAGTTCGAGGCCGGAGGACGGCTTCTCGAGCAACGCGGTGAGGATCGCGTGCGGGAGGGACATGCTCGCATCCTAGGTTCGGCCGGCCGGACGGATCACGGCGTGGGGACCACGGTGCGGGGACCACGGCCTCGCGGTCCCCACACCCGGATCACAGGGTGGCGGCGAGCCGCGTGCCCTGGTCGATCGCGCGCTTGGCGTCCAGCTCGGCGGCGACGTCGGCGCCGCCGATCAGGTGCGCCGAGCGCCCGGCGGCGACCAGCTCCTCGTGCAGGTCCCGCCGGGGCTCCTGGCCGGAGCAGAGGACGATCGTGTCCACCGGCAGGAGCTGGGCCTCGCCGTCGATGGTCACGTGCAGACCCTCGTCGTCGATGCGCTCGTACGACACACCCGCGACCATGGCGACGCCCCGGTGCTTGAGCTCGGTGCGGTGGATCCAGCCCGTCGTCTTGCCGAGGCCCGCGCCGACCTTGCTGGTCTTGCGCTGGAGCAGGTGCACCTGGCGCGGCGGCGCGGTGCGCTCGGGAGCGCGCAGTCCGCCCCGGTTCTCGTACGTGGTGTCCACGCCCCACTGGCGGAAGTACGTCTCGGGGTCCTGGCTCGCGCCCTCGCCGCCGTCCGTGAGGAACTCCGCGACGTCGAAGCCGATGCCGCCCGCGCCGATGATCGCGACGCGCTCGCCGACCGGCGCGCCGTCCCGCAGCACGTCCAGGTAGCTGACCACGCTCGGGTGGTCGACACCGGCGATGTCGGGGGTGCGGGGGGAGACGCCGGTGGCGACGACGACCTCGTCGTAGTCGGCCAGATCGGCGGCGGAGACGTACGTGTTCAGGCGCACGTCGACCCCGCGCTCGGCGAGCTGCACGCGGAAGTAGCGGAGGGTCTCGTCGAACTCCTCCTTGCCCGGCACGCGCTTGGCGACGTTGAGCTGGCCGCCGATCTCGGCGGCGGCGTCGAAGAGGGTCACGGAGTGGCCGCGCTCGGCCGCCGACACCGCGCAGGAGAGCCCGGCGGGACCCGCGCCGACCACCGCGACGCGCTTGGCGAGGCGGGTGGGGGAGAGGACGAGCTCGGTCTCGTGGCAGGCGCGCGGGTTGACCAGGCAGGAGGTGATCTTCAGGTTGAAGGTGTGGTCGAGGCAGGCCTGGTTGCAGCCGATGCAGGTGTTGATCGTGTCGGCGCGGTCCTCGGCGGCCTTCGCGACGAAGGCGGGGTCGGCGAGGAAGGGGCGCGCCAGCGAGACCAGGTCGGCCCGGCCGTCGGCGAGGATCTCCTCGGCGACCTCGGGGGTGTTGATGCGGTTGCTGGTGACGAGCGGGACGGAGACCGCGCCCATCAGCTTCTTCGTGACCCAGGTGTACGCGCCGCGCGGCACGGAGGTGGCGATGGTGGGGATGCGCGCCTCGTGCCAGCCGATGCCGGTGTTGATGATGGTGGCGCCGGCCGCCTCGATCTCCTTGGCGAGCTGGACGACCTCCTCCAGCGTGGAGCCGCCGGGGACGAGGTCCAGCATGGAGAGGCGGTAGACGAGGATGAAGTCCTCGCCCACCCGCTCGCGGATCCGGCGGACGATCTCCAGCGGGAAGCGGACGCGGTTCTCGTAGGAGCCGCCCCACCGGTCGGTCCGTCGGTTGGTGGCCGCGGCGATGAACTCGTTGATGAGGTAGCCCTCGGAGCCCATGACCTCCACACCGTCGTAGCCCGCCTCCTTGGCGAGCTCGGCGCAGCGGGCGTAGTCCTCGACGGTCTGCTCGACCTCGGCGTCGGTCAGCTCGTTCGGTACGAAGGGGCTGATCGGCGCCTGGATCGGGCTCGGTCCGACGAGGGCGGGGTGGTAGGCGTACCGGCCGAAGTGCAGGATCTGCATCGCGATCCGGCCGCCGGCCCCGTGCACGGCGTCGGTGATCAGCCGGTGCTCGGCCACCTCCTCCGCCGTGGTGAGCTTGGCCCCGCCGTCCCAGGGGCGGCCGGCCTCGTTGGGCGCGATGCCGCCGGTGACGATCAGGCCGACGCCGCCGCGGGCGCGCTCCGCGTAGAAGGCGGCCATGCGCTCGAAGCCGTGCTCCGTCTCCTCCAGGCCGACGTGCATCGACCCCATGATCACCCGGTTGGGCAGGGTCGTGAACCCGAGGTCGAGCGGGCTCAGCAGATGCGGGTACGGGGTGGTGGGGGCCGGGGTCGAGGTCATGAGGGCGCCTCCTCGCGCAGGATCGGTCGACCTCAGTTCTAAGGGACCCCCCACCCTTCTGCAACTAGTTGCAGAACAATCGGCACGTGATTTCTACTACTCGGTAGCAAGCGGCTGGGCAGCCGCCCACGCATCCAGCTCCTCCGGCGTCCGGGGCTCGGGCGCGTCCGGCGCGAGCAGCCCGTGGGCACGCAGCAGCCGGGCCACGGACGTCCCCCAGGGCCGCCGCAGCCGCGCCGCGTCGAGCAGCGCGTCGTCCCCGAGGAGCTCGGCGACCGGCCCGGTCCGCAGACCGGCGGGGGAGAGCACCGCGGCCTCGTCCGCCCAGCGCAGCGCGAGGTCCACGTCGTGCGTCGCCATCACCACCGTCGTCCCGGAGGCACGGAGCCGCGCGAGGGCGTCGAGGAGCCGCTCCTGACCGTGCGGATCGAGCCCTGCCGTCGGCTCGTCCATGATCAGCACCCGGGGCCGCATCGCCACGGCCCCGGCGATCGCCGCCCGCTTCCGCTGCCCGTACGACAGCAGGTGCGTCGGCCGGTCCTCCAGGGCCACGATGTCCAGCGCCTCCAGGGCCTCGCGCACCCGGATCCGTACCTCCTCCTCCGGCAGCCCCAGGTTCATCGGCCCGAAGGACACGTCCTGGCCGACCGAGGCCGCGAACAGCTGGTCGTCCGGGTCCTGCACCACGAGCTGCACGGTCGTCCGCAGCCGGGTCAGCCCCTTCCGGTCGTACGTCACCTCCGCCCCGTCCAGGAGCAGCGACCCGCTCCCGCGCCGCAGCCCCCCGCTGAGCAGCCGCAGCAGCGTCGTCTTGCCGCTGCCGTTCCGCCCGAGCAGCGCGATGGCCCGCCCCTCCGCCACCGCGAAGTCCACACCGGACAGGACGGCCGGCCCGTCCTCGTAGGCGAAACCCGCCTTCACCAGCTCCACCACAGGGGTCGCGGAGGTCGTCGGAGACGTCACGGCAGGAACCTTTCGAGTACGAGGGTGAGGGCGACGAGCCCGCAGAGCAGCCCGACGGCCGCCGTCAGGAACCGGCGGGAGACCGCGGCCGCGGGGACCAGCACCCGCAGCGTCCCGTCGTAGCCGCGCCCGGCGAGCCCCGACTGCAGGCGCTGCGCCCGGTCGAAGGCGCGCACGAACGAGGTCGCGCCGAGCCCGGCGAGCGAGCGCCAGGTCGCCGCCCGCGTCGTGTGCCCGAGCCGGGCGGCCTGCGCCTGGCGGATCTTGGACAGCGAGTCGAGGAGCAGGAAGATGATCCGGTACATCACGAGCGCCACGTCCACCACGGGAGCCGGCACGCCCGCGCGGACGAGCCGGGGGAGCACGTCGGACACGGGCGTCGTGAACGCGAAGAGCAGCACCCCCAGCGAGGCGGCCGCGGTCCGCAGCAGCAGCTCGCCCGCGTGGACGGGCCCGCCGGGCGCGAGGGCCACGAACCCCCGCGCTCCGCCCACCTCGAAGAGCAGCGGCACCGCACCCGTCACGCAGAAGCCGAGCGGCACGCGGAACGCCCGCCACAGCTGACGGCCCGCGACCCCGGCCGGGCCGAGCAGGACCGCGAGCGTGGCCGCCGCGACGAGCACGGCACCCGGCCACGGCGGCAGACACACCGCGCACAGCGTGAGCCCGAAGCCGAGCAGGGCCTTCTCGGCGGGATGGCGGCGGCGCCACCGACTGCTGTGCGCCGCCGCGTCGATCGGCAGCATGGGCGGCTACGCGTCCTTGCTGCCGGGTGCGGGGACCGAAGGCACGGGGGCGTCGGCCCCCTCAGCCCCTCCCTCGTCGAGGCCGGCCGTCCTCGCGAGGGCGCGGGCCTCACCCTGCCGACGCCCGCGCCGCACACCGAAGTAGTACGCGAGGACGCCGGCGCCCAGCGCGGCCTGGAGGGCGAAGAGCGCCGACTCGATCTCCCCGGACGGCGGCTCGTACAGGGGGCTGAACCAGGGCTCGTAGTCGGGCTGGAGCTCCGTGATCGCGGTCTCGGCCTCCGCGTCCGCCCCGGTGAACGGCTCCTCCTTGTGGTCGCCGAGCCCCAGCGCGAGCGGCAGCACCGCGAGAGCGGCGACGACGAGCAGCAACAGGGCGTTGATCTTCGTGTTCCGGCTGACGGTGAAGCTCATCGCGCGGTCGCCTCCTCGTGTCGCTTCGTGGCGGACCGGGTCAGGACGCCCAGTCGGGTCAGCTCGCCCTTGCTGGACTGCGTGAGCAGCCGCATCACGAGCACGGTGAGCAGGCCCTCGCTGACCGCCAGCGGGATCTGGGTCACGGCGAAGATGCCGCCGAACTTGGCGAGCGCGCCCATGACGCCGCTGCCCTGGTCGGGGAAGGCCAGCGCGAGCTGCACGCTCGTGACGCAGTACGTGGAGAGGTCGGCGACGAACGCGCCGAAGAAGACGGCGACCATCAGCGGCGCGCCGAGCCTGCGCACCAGCAGATAGGTCCCGTACCCCGCCCAGGGCCCGACGATCGCCATGGAGAAGGCGTTGGCGCCGAGCGTGGTGAGCCCGCCGTGGGCGAGCAGCAGGGCCTGGAAGAGCAGGGTGATCGTCCCGAGGACCGCCATGATCGGCGGCCGGAACAGGATCGCGCCGAGACCCGTACCCGTCGGATGCGAGCAACTGCCGGTCACGGAGGGGAGCTTGAGCGCGGACAGGACGAACGTGAAGGCGCCGGAGGCGCCGAGCAGCAGTGTGGACTCGGGGTTGGACCGCACCTCGCGGGTGAGCGCGCGAACCCCGTGGACGACGAACGGAGCGGCCGCGACGCCCCAGGCGGCGGCGTGAACGGGGGGCAGATACCCCTCGGCTATATGCATGATCGGGAGACCCTCTCCAGCACCTCGTGGATGGACAACGCACCCTGGCCGGTCTCCTGGCTGACGGTCATACGTCCCGACTCCGCCTTCCCACACCGTGGCGGTCTCCCGCAACGGTCCAGTGGCTTGCCCGAAGGTGTCTCCCGCGGGTGTGGAGCCGGAACTCCCGATCACAGTGGCGAGGGCCGCACCGGTACTGCACCGGTTTCCCGTACACCAAGGCCCTGTGACACTAGTGCGTTGACCAGGTACATCACAACGCGAAGGAGTACGAAGCGACGGGGAATGTCCGACAGACGGTCAGTTCCGGCTCACCGCTCCAACCGGAGATCGGGTTTTCCCGGGCTGTTCGAAAGGGGGCGCACGTGGCGGTCGCCGGGACGGCCCCCATCGGCGACGGCGGGACGAACGTGGCGCGAGGCGACGTGTACGGGCAGACCGTCAGGTGTCTGGACATCGCGGAGGCGGCGCTGAAGGCAGCGGGGGCGTCGCTGGAGGACGTGGTCCGGACGCGGATCATGCTCACCGACGTGACCCGCTGGAAGGAGGCCGCCCGGGCCCACGGGGAGCGCTTCGCGGAGATTCGCCCGGTCACGACCTTCGTCGAGGTCTCGCGCTTCATCGACCCCGAGTGGCTCGTCGAGATCGAGGCCGACGCCGTCGTCGACTGACGGAGGAGGGAGCGGGCGGCCCGTCGGCCGCCCGGACCGCTTCCGCCGTCTACTGCGGCACGGTGGCGATCTGGATCAGGTTCCCGCAGGTGTCGTCGAAGACGGCGGTGGTGACGGGCCCCATCTCCAGGGGCTCCTGGGTGAACCGGACGCCGAGACCGCGCAGCCGGTCGTACTCCGCCCGCACGTCGTCGACCGCGAACTGGGCCAGCGGGATGCCGTCCTGGACGAGCGCGTCACGGTACGGCTTGACCGCGGGGTGGCCGGAGGGCTCCAGGAGCAGCTCGGTGCCGCCGGGCTCGTCGCGCGAGACGACGGTGAGCCACCGGTCCGTCTCGCCCAGCGGGACGTCGTGCTTCTTCACGAAGCCGAGGATCTCGGTGTAGAAGTGCTCGGCCTTGGCCTGGTCGTCGACGAAGACGCTGGTCAGATGGATCTTCATGAGGTGCCCTTCTCCGGTCCGGGGGTGTCGCGCACGGGCCACCGCTCGGCGATGTGCCGGAGCGGGGCCGTGTTCAGGTCGTGGAACTTGTAGCGGCCCTCCCGCCTGGTCTCGACGAGCCCGGCGGCCTCCAGCACCGCGAGGTGCTGGGAGACCCCCTGGCGCGAGAGGCCGAGCCGGTGCTTCATGCTCAGCCGCGAACAGATCTCGAACAGTGTCTGCCCGGACTTCTCGGTGAGCTCGTCGAGGATGGTGCGACGGGTGGGGTCGGCCAATGCTTTGAAGAGGTCGTCGGCCACGCCTCCACCATAGGCAACCATTCACTTGCCTATCAAGCGGAGGCTCCCCTCCCGGACCCATCGCTCGCTCACTCACTCACTCCTTGCGGTAGGCGTACGCCTCCGAGGCCGCGGCGGCCACCGCGTCGAGATCCCCGCCCGCGCTCGCCGTGACCAGCGCCGCGACCGCGCCCTCGACGAAGGGGGCGTCGACCAGCCGGGCACCCTCCGGCAGCTCGTTGCCCTCGGCGAGCAGCGCCTTCACGGTCAGGACCGCACTGCCCAGGTCGACCAGGATCGCCACCCCGGCTCCCCCGTCCGCGGACTTCGCCGCCGCGCTGATCAGCTCGGCGCTCGTCCCGAGACCACCGCCGGGCAGCCCGCCCGCGGGGAGGACCGGCGCGGTCGCACCGCCGCCCGCGAGGCCCTGCGCCAGCTCCGCGACCGAGGCCGCGACGGCCGCGCTGTGCGAGACCAGCACGATGCCGACCGGCGCCGCCCCGCTCACGCGGCACCCTCCGCGCCGGCCGTCTCGGCGAGCGCGGCGAACAGCAGCGCCGAAGAGGTCGCCCCGGGGTCCTGGTGCCCGATCGACCGCTCGCCGAGATAACTGGCCCGGCCCTTGCGCGCCTGGAGGGGTACGGTCGCGAGGGCGCCCTCCTCCGCCGCGGTGCGCGCGGCGGCGAAGGAGGTCCGCAGCGCCTCCACGGCCGGGACGAGCGCGTCCAGCATCGTCTTGTCACCCACCTGGGCGCCGCCCAACTGGGACACGGCGGCCACACCGGCACCCAACGCCTCGGCCAGCCGCTCCCGGCCGACGCGCTCGTCCTCGCCCAGGGCCTTCCCCGCGCGCCGCAGCAGGGTCCCGTACAGGGGTCCCGAAGCCCCGCCGACGGTGGAGATCAGCTGCCGTCCGGCGGCGACGAGGACGGCGCCGGGCGTCGCGGGCGGTTCCTTGGCGAGCAGCTCGGCCACGGCCCCGAACCCGCGCTTCAGGTTGGCGCCGTGGTCGGCGTCGCCGATCGCCGAGTCGAGCTCGGTGAGCCGCCCGGCCTCACGGTCGACGGCCACGGCCGAAGCCTCCAGCCACCGCACCAAGAACGGAGCGCCCACCATCTCGACCACCCCCGCCACCTCTCCCACTCCTGCTCCCTCTCCCGCCGCT
The DNA here is from genome assembly GCF_043080005.1 of Streptomyces sp. NPDC015130. NCBI lineage: Bacteria > Bacillati > Actinomycetota > Actinomycetes > Kitasatosporales > Streptomycetaceae > Streptomyces > Streptomyces sp. NPDC015130. The sequence continues at coordinate 182,694 of NZ_JBIBVC010000016.1, forward strand.
TCTCCCTCTCCCATACGCGGAATCACCGCCCCCACCGCAGCGCGGGCGTCCGCACCGGCGCGTCCCACAGCCGCAGGAGCTCCTCGTCCGCCTCGCACAGGGTCACGGAGCAGCCGGCCATGTCGAGCGAGGTCACGTAGTTCCCGACGAGGGTCCGGGCCACCGGGATCCCGCGCTCGCCCAGCACCCGCTGCACCTCGGCGTTGAACCCGTACAGTTCGAGCAGCGGCGTCCCGCCCATCCCGTTGACCAGCGCGAGCACCGGTCCGGACGGTCGCAGGTCCTCGACCACGGCGTCGACGGCGTAGTCCGCGATCTCCCGCGAGGTCATCATGCCGCGCCGCTCACGCCCCGGCTCGCCGTGGATCCCCACACCCAACTCCAGCTCGCCGTCCGGCAGTTCGAAGGTCGGACTCCCCTTGGCGGGGGTGGTGCAGGCGCTCAGCGCGACCCCGAAGGACCGGCAGCGCGCGTTCACCCGACGGGCGATCGCCTCCACCCGCTCCAGCGGGGCGCCCTCCTCGGCGGCGGCCCCCGCGATCTTCTCGACGAACAGCGTGCCCCCGGTCCCGCGCCGCCCCGCCGTGTACAGACTGTCCGACACCGCGACGTCGTCGTCGACGAGGACCTTCGCGACCTGGATGCCCTCGTCCTCGGCGAGCTCGGCCGCCATCTCGAAGTTGAGCACGTCGCCGGTGTAGTTCTTGACGACGAACAGCACCCCGGCACCACTGTCCACGGCGGCCGCGGCCCGCACCATCTGGTCCGGCACGGGCGACGTGAAGATCGCCCCGGGGCACGCGGCCGACAGCATCCCCGGCCCCACGAACCCACCGTGCAAGGGCTCGTGCCCGGACCCGCCTCCGGAGACCAGGGCGACCTTCCCGGCCACGGGAGCGTCCCGCCGCAGAACGATCTGCCGCTCCACGTCCACGGTCAGCTCCGGATGAGCGGCCGCCATCCCACGCAGCGCGTCGGCGACGACGGTCTCAGGAACGTTGATCAGCATCCTCATGGATACCTCCTGGTGAGACTAGCAGGCATGTGGCTGAGCAGGCTTTTAGCAGGTCAGAATGGGTGAGGCCGGTCATTGAGCTTGGCGGTTCATGGCGCCCGGGGGCGGTTTCGAGCGGTACTGATGCTGACCTGTCGCTGACTTTCATGACTACCTGTCAAGGTCGGCTTGTGCTGGGTGCTCTTTGCATTTGTGCATGATGGGGCAAGTATCGGCCTGAGTGTGCGGTCGCGCACCGGTGCGTCGCGGCCGGAGGAGGCCGATTTCATCGCGACAGGGCGGTGCGAGGGTGAAGCCCTTGGGGGGCAGGCAGTCGCCGGAGTCGTACTGGCAGGAGTTCCAGCGAACCCGTGCGAAGTCGTCAGCTTCGTAGGGAGACTTCGCCAGTGAGTTGAGACCACTCCCGATGCCGGCCCCGCCGCTGGTGCGAGGAGTCCAGCTGGTGTGCCCAGAACCGGTGGTGCTGGTTCTGCGAAGACGCCTCGCCGTGGCCGGTGACGTAGGACAGGCCCAGGGCGTTGCGCCCCAGCAGGTAGTCCATGGTCTCCAGGGCGCCGGCGCGGTAGCGGCCACCTGGCTCCGGGGCAACGACGACGCCCACCAGTGGGGCGCCATCGGAGGTGTCGGCGTCGTCACCGGCGACCCCGACACCTACGGCCGCGTCTACGTCGGCACCAACGGACGCGGCCTCCAGTACGGCGACCCGTCCTGACCCTCCCCCCGAGCGGGGCCGCAGGCACGATGCCTGCGGCCCCGGCAGGTGCCACGGCCTCCACCCGGAGGGGCGACCCGTTGCCGACACGCCTTGCGGGCTGCTTGCGCGGCCAGCTCAGTCGGACCGGGCGGGGGCTCGTAGTTCGATCGTGTAGCCGCCCTGTGGGGTGGATTCGGCGGTGAGGGTGCCGTCGAGGAGTTCGGCGCGTTCTTTCAGGCCGATGAGGCCGTGGCGTGCGCTGGGCAGGGCGACGGTCGGGCGGGTGGGGGCGGTGTTGGAGACGGTGACGCCGAAGTGGTGCGCGTCGTGCCACAGGCGCACCTCGGCACGGGCTCCGGGAGCGTGCTTGCGCACGTTGGTGAGGGCTTCCTGGACCGTACGGTAGACGGTGCGCTGAGCGGTGGTGCTGATGCCGATGGGGAGCTCCCCCACCAGGGTGGCCTCGATGCCGCTGTTGGCGACCAGCTGCCGGAGGTCGGCGAGGGTGGGCTGGGGGGTGAGTTCGGTTGCCTTGCCGCCGGAGGCGCGGAGCAGCGTGACCATGTGGCGCAGCTCGTCGAGGGTGTTCGCGCTCAGGGTGCGGATGGTGCGGGCGGCCTCGCGGGAGTCGGCGTCCTTCGCGGCGACCTGCAGGGCTCCGGCCTGTACGGCGATCAGGCTGACCTGGTGGGAGACGACGTCGTGCATCTCGCGGGCCAGCTGGGCGCGTTCGCGGGCGAGGACGGTCTGGGCGTGCAGGGCCCGTTCGTGTTCCCGGGCCTCCTCGACCTCGACGAGCTGGCGCGCCACGTCGTGCCTGGCCTGCACGAGCTGGCCGAACAGCACGGGGGCGACGGCGGTGGCCAGCGTGTAGACGAACTGGACGAGGGTCCAGGTTCGGTCGCCGTCGAACGCGTCGGACAACGGCCAGACGAGGGTGTCCACCCCTGCGTTGAGCAGGGCACAGCCGGCCAGCATCGGTCGGTTGCGGGTGGACGCGGCCAGTGTGTACAGGGCGGTGATCGGCGCGACCGCGACGTCCATGAACAGGGTCATGGGCAGGGTGAGCAGGAAGACGGCAAGCGGGAAGCGCCTGCGCAGCAACAGTGCCGTGCTGCCGAGGGCCACGCAGGCCCAGACGAGAGGGGTCCCCTCGCCGTAGAGGTTGACCCAGGCGTCGAGCACCGCGAGGACGACGAGACCCCCGTCGACGGCCCAGGGGGGTACGCGGCCCCACAGCGCCCGGCCCGTGCTCATCGCCCGTTGTCCCGCGACGGGTTGTCGCCGTTCCTGCCGAGCAGTCCGGCGCGCTCGGCGAGCAGTGCGGCCTGGACACGGCCGGCGACCCGCAGTTTGTTCAGGATCGAGCTGACGTGGTCCTTGACGGTGCCCGCGCTCAGATGGATACGGGTGCCGATCTCGGCGTTGGACAGTCCTTCCGCGACCAGGACGAGGACGGCGCGCTCCCGGTCGCTGAGCAGGTTCACGCGTGCCACCTCCGCGTCCTGGGGTGCTCCCGCCCCGGGGTGACCGCGCAGCAGCGCGCGTGAGGCTTTCGGGGACATCACCACCCCGCCGGCGGCCAGGGTACGCACGAGCTGGGCGAGCTGCTCGGGCTCGGTGTCCTTGAGCAGGAAGCCGGCGGCACCCGACCGCAGCGCGGTGAGGATGTACTCGTCGGTGTCGAAGGTGGTCAGCATGGCCACGTGCGGCGGTTCGGGCAGTTCCTGGATCTTCCGCAGGACGGTCAGGCCGTCCACGTCCGGCATGCGGATGTCGAGGAGTACGACGTCCGGCCTCTCGCGTCGGATGACGTCGGCCGCCTGCGCCCCCTCCGCGGTCGCGACGACCTCGATGCCGTCGGACGCGTTCAGGATCATCTGGAAACCGGACCGCACCAGGGCCTCGTCGTCCACCACCACTACCCGGATCACCGGCGTCCCGCCTTGCATTCGTCTACTCCGTCAGGCCTCTCGGCGATCCGTGTCGGCACCCGCACCGGCGCGTTCACGCTCTTGTACGGTGATCGCCTGCCGCCGACAGTACGTCCGGCAGGGTACGCGGTGGCGCGACGACGGTGGAGTGTGGACATCCGGCGGGTCGGCTCCAGCCGTTCGGAGGGACGATCCGGTCCGTCGGCGGGCAGGTGCACGAAGAACGGCGGATGGTGTCCGTCGTCCTCGTCCGCTGGAGTCGGTCCATGAGCCCGCACGAGTCCGTGGGCCCCAACCGCTTCCGTACCGTTCGAGGACGACCCGTCATGCCCCGCCCGTTCCTGCGTCAGCCTGTCCGCGCTCTGCGTCGCTGTGCGGCGCGACCCCCTGTGCTCTTCGGAGGTGTGTACGGGGCGGTGCTGGCCAGTTCCATGGTGGCCGCCCTGACGGAACAGGGTGAGACGGCGCCCGCCGACCGGTTGAACAGCGCCCAATGGCTCCTGGTGACGGCTTTCGCCTCGGCCTTGGCCCACGGCTACGCGCATCTGATGGCCCTGCGTGGCGACCGGACTCATCACGGTGTGCGCGCCGGGGTGCGGCTGTTGCTGTCCGAGTGGCCGTTGGTGGTGGCGACGGTGCCGACGCTGGGCGTGCTGCTCGGCGCCGCCTGGGGATGGTGGCCCACGGCGGACGTCGAGTGCGTGGTCTTCGCCGTGAACATGGTGCTGCTGTTCGCCTGGGGGCTGTCCGCGGCGCGCGCCGCCGGTCGCACCTGGGGCTCCGCCGTGAGGATCGGCACGGTGGACGCGTTGCTCGGCCTCGTGGTCGTGGTGGCCAACGCCGTCATCAAATAGGACGGTGGGCCGTCCGGGCCCGCGAACCGTCCTGGGCGCTGTTCCGCCACCCGGCGGGGCTGGTCCCGGCCGGTCGGCGGGGATCTCACCGAAGCCCGTCGGATGGTCCGCTTCCTGGCGGCGCCCGGAGATTGTCCGTATGACACAGACACAGCCGCCGCAGGAGAACGCGCCTGCAGTGCCCCGCACTTCGACCGAGTCCGCCAGGAAGCCCTCTGCGGGCCCCTCGACGGGACGCCTGGTCGGGGTGGACCTGGCCCGCGCGCTGGCGGTGTTCGGCATGTACATCGTCCACATCGGCCCGGTGCTCTCGTCCACGCACGGCGTCGGCACCTGGGTCCGATATCTGGCCGACGGGCACTCGTCGGTCCTCTTCGCCACCCTCGTCGGGTTCTCGCTGATGTTGATCGCCGGGCGCCGTGAGCCGAAGACCGGCCTGGCGGGCCGACAGGCGAAGGCCAGGATCGCGATCCGCGCCGTGGTCCTCCTGGCACTGGGCACGGTGCTGGCGATGGAGTACGGAGGTGTGATCATCCTCGGCTTCTACGGCGTGTACTTCCTCCTCGCCCTGCCCCTCCTGCGGCTGTCCGCCAAGACACTGGCGATCACCGCCGCCGGGCTTGCGCTCGTCACACCCCAGCTGGCGTTCGTCCTGAACTCGGGGCTCAGCGAGTCCGTCCAGCAGGCCATCGACGCCTACGACCCGCTCAAGAAGATCAGCGAGGTCGGCGTGCTCGACCTGCTGCTCACCGGCTTCTACCCGACGATCACCTGGATGTCGTTCGTCGTCGCCGGCATGGCACTGGCCCGCCTGGACCTGTCGGCCGTCCCCGTCCAGCGGCGCCTGGCCGCGCTCGGCGCCGCCCTGACCGCCGGCGCGTACGGCCTGTCCTTGCTCCTGGCGGGCAAGGACGCGCTGCGGAGCGCGGCAGAGGACGGGAAGTCGTCCGCCGGGTTCGAGAAGGCGTCGTCCTTCGGCAGCGGATCCTTCGAGGCCCCCCGGCGGACCGCCTCGGAGCTGCTGTCCGCCGGGCCGCACAGCGGCACCACCTTCGACATCATCGGCAGCGTCGGCGTCGCCATCCTCGTGATCGTAGGCGCGACGGTGCTCATCGACCGCCTGCCGCGACTGCGCAGCCTGGCGAAACCCGTCATCGCCGTGGGCACCATGTCCCTGACGGCCTACGTCGGTCACTTCCTCGCCCAGTCCATGCTCGGCGTATCGGCCGGCGAAAGCAGCCAGACGTCCTGGATCCCCGTGCTCCTGTTCATCCTCGGAGCGATCGCGTTCGCCGCGGTCTGGTCCCGCTTCTTCCGTCGAGGACCGCTGGAGGCGTTGCTCAACACTGCCACCAAGCCGGCGAAGCACATCCGATGAGGCCGGGCCGGGACGACCGGCCCTCATGACCCGCGCGGGCCTGGCAGCCCACGCGCCGCCCGCTGGACGCTCCGCTGATCACCGGCCTCCCCCTCCTGGACAGGTATTCCGTCCCTCAGGGGGAGGCCGCACGCGTCGTCGGACGGATCGATGGTTACGGCGCCCGACGGCCTGCCCCACGCGGCAGTCACCCGTCCCTCCTGACCCGCCGGTCGGCGGGGTATGACCGAAGCCTGCCGGATGGCCCGCGTCCGTACCGCACTGGGAGGTTCTTCGTGAGGCGCAGGTACAGCCGCCGCAGCGACGTCGTCTCCGCGGGAGAACTCGCCTCCACGAATCCGTACCTCGTCCGAGTCCGCCGGGAAGCCCTTGACGGGGCACCTGGCCGGGGTGGATCTGGCCTGCGTGCCGACGGTGTTCGGTACGTACGTCGTGCACATCGGCCCGCCGCTTGGGGCCACGACCGGGGTGGGTACCTGGGTGCGGTTCGTGGCCGACGGTCAACGCGTCGGTCCTGTTCGCCACCCTCGCCGGGTTCTCGCTGATGCTGATCGCCGGCCGTCGTGAGCCGATGAGCGGTCTGGCGGGCCGGCAGCCAAGGACCGGATCGCGATCCGCGCGTGATCCTGCCGACCCTCGGCAGCGTGCTGGCTATCGAAAGAGCAAAGCGCTTGGTGACGCAGGCTCTGCCGTCAGCCTCACGCATCGTCGGGTGCCTCAGATCCGACGGCTGTCCGGTGCCACTTCGCCGTGCAGCAAGGCTGCCCCCGCCGTGTGGCGGGGGCAGCCGAAAGACTCCTTCCTTTCAGCGGCCGGAGCGCTCGGCCGGGAGCAGGAGCTGGGTTGCGGCGAGCTGCGCGTACAGCTCGTCCCCGGCCACCAGCTCCTCGTGGGTGCCGATCGCGCGGACCTGGCCGGCGTCCATGACGACGATCCGGTCGGCGTCCGTCACCGTCGACAGGCGGTGTGCCACCACCAGGACGGTGGTCTCGCGTGCCGTCTCGGCGATGACGTCCCGCAGCGCCAGCTCGTTGACGGCGTCGAGCTGCGAGGTCGCCTCGTCCAGGAGCAGCAGCCGGGGCCTGCGCAGCAGTGCGCGGGCGATCGCGACGCGCTGGCGTTCGCCGCCGGACAGCTTCGAGCCGCGGTGCCCGACCAGGGTGTCCAGGCCGTGCGGGAGTCGCCCGACGAACGAGTCGAGCCTGGTCCGGGCGAGGACGGCGAGGATGTCGTCGTCCGTCGCGCCGGGCGCGCTGAAGACCAGGTTCTCCCGCAGCGTGCCTGCCAGGACCGGCGCGTCCTGCTCGACGTACCCGATGGCGGACCGCAGCTCGGCCGGCGGCCACTGGCGTATGTCCTTGCCGTCTACCAGGATCCGGCCGCCGGTCGTCTCGTAGAACCGCTCGATGAGCGAGAAGACCGTCGACTTGCCCGCACCCGAAGGCCCCACGAAGGCCGTCATCCCGGCGCCCGGCACCTCGAAGTCCACCCGCTGATGGATGTACGGCAGCCCGGGCCCGTAGCGGAAGGACACGTCCTCGAAGCGAACCGACGCCGGACGCCTCAGGGCTGCCGAAGCACGGGGCCGCCGCTGGTGCGCGGTCGGTGGCTCCGCCGCGAGGCGGTCCACCTCCTTGATCCGGGATATCGCGGCCGCGCCCTCCTGGTACGCGGAGGCGGCCTCGACCAGCTTGTACACCGGCTCCAGCAGGTAGAACAGGTACAGCAGGAAGGCGATGAGCGTGGAGACGGGGATGTCCCCGGACGCCACCCGTGCCCCGCCGACCGCGAGCACGGCGAGGAACGCCAGCTCGACGGCGAGGTTGTCGGCCGTTCCCAGCAGGGCCTCCCACTTCGCGCCGCGCACGCCGTGGCGCCATGCCCGCCGGGCCGACGCCTCGATGCGAGCGGTCTCCCGCTGCTCGGCACCGGACGCCTTCACGGTGCGGAACGCGCCGAAGGCCCGCTCCAGGCCGGTGGACATCTCCCCGACCGCGGCCTGGGAACGCTCGGCGGCCTGCCCGATCTTCGGCATCACCAGGGCGGCGCCCGCGCCGACGGCCGCGACCACGACGAGGGTGACGCCGAGCAGGACGGCGTCCAGGAACACCATCACCACGACCGCCGCGATCAGCGTGAGCGCCCCGGTCGCGGCGTGGACCACGGCCTGGGTGCTGACGGCCCGCAGGAGTGTGGTGTCGGAGGTCACCCGTGACATCAGATCGCCCGGCTGCATCCGGTCCACTGCCGTCAGCCGCAGCCGCAGCAGCCGGCCGATCAGGCTGCGGCGTGCGGCCAGGACCACCGACTCCGCCGTCCGCTCCAGGACATAGGCGCCGAACGCCTCGGCCACCGTGCTCAGCAGCACCAACACGGTCAGCGCCAGCAGGATGGTGGCGAGCGTGCCACCGGACGAGAGCCGGTCGACCAGAGCCTTCGTGGCCAGCGGCTGCAGCAGCCCTCCGGCGGCCCCGACCAGCGCCAACAGCAGACCGAGTACGACGGTCCACCGGTGCGGTCGGACATACCCGTACAGCGCCCTGAGCGTCTCGCGGACGAGCAGGGACTCGGCACCCGTCGTCTCCGGTGCGGATGCGGTGTTCACAAGAATCCTCTCCTGGTGGTCTGCCGCCATGGCAGGACGAACGCCCGTAGCGCGCGTCACGACGGTCCGCCGCACCGGCCGGTGAACCGGTGTGAGAGGGCGGGCTCGTGCTCGTGCGTACGGCGTGTCGTGCCCCAGCCTGCAAGGCGGGACGTCTCTTCGCCCATCCGAAGATCGTCGGGCGGACCCCCGCCGAGTGGCTGGAAGAGGAGATCCCCCACGGGGCGCGAGATCTGCTGAACGGCGCCCCTATCGCCCTGCGAGTCGTCTGCTTCGCAGGGAGTCCGCACCGTCCGCATCCAGAGGCCCGCGGTGATTCCGCGAACGCCGTGGGGCCGGATCGACCCTTGCACGCAGCGGCGGTGCAGTGCGTCGAGGAAGCGGTGCTCAACGCCCTTGCCGCCAACGAGCCCATGACCACTGCCACGGACGCAGCACGCCGGCCCTCCATGGCACGAGCCTGCGCGAGCTCGGCGTCCTGGGGCTGACCGTCCGCGACCAGGTCCAGGATCTCGCATTTTGATGTCTTCGCAGGTCAGGGTCACGATAGGTGCCCCTCGGGTCAGCAAAAGGTCAGCATGTGCCGCAGCCCTTTCTCCGCTTGCCGACCTTCCGTCCTCTGCGCAGCGCCTGCGCATGGTTCATCGCTCCCGGGGCCGCGGTGATCGCCGCGGCCCCCGGATCGGCTGCGGCGGGCCGTCGGCGGGCCGGGCCCGCCCTGGCCCATCCCCGTCAGCCGAGGGGACGGCGGCGGACCGTCGGCTCGCGCAGGGACGGCGCGGCCCGGCCGGCGGGCCGCCCGGCTCGACTCCGGAGCGCACCCGAGGGCACCTACTGGGGCAACCCCAACAACCACGCCCTCGCCTGGCGCTACGACGGCACCGAACTCGGCGACCCGAACAGCGCGATCTACGTCGGCTACAACGGGTGGTCCGGTGATGTCGACTTCACGCTTCCCTCCCCGGGCGCGGGCAAGAACTGGTACCGCGTCACCGACACCTCCACCTGGGCCGAAGGCGCGAACCAGGTCGCCCAGCCGGGCAGTGAGGCGCTGATCGGAGGCGCGGGAACCGTCTACCGGCTGCACGGCCGCGCCACCCTTCTCCTGATCGCCAAGTAACCAACGCCTGTCGCTCGCCGGGCCGCGCTCCTCATTCGGTGACGCGGACCGCGAGCGCGGGGCGGATGGCGGCGGCGCGGCGCGCCGGGCCGATCGTGGCCAGGAGCGAGGCGGCGAAGGTGGCTGCGGCCAGGCCGCAGATGCCGGCCCATTCGACAGGGAATCCTCCTTCGAGGCCCTCGAACGCGGCGCTGTTGCTGTGCATCAGCCAGGTCGTGAGCACGCCCAGCAGTGATCCGAGGACGATTCCCTCCAGGGCGATGAAGGCGCTCTCCCAGAGGAACGACCGTCGGACGGTCCGGGCCCGGAAGCCGAGGGCCCGCAGGATGCCTATGGTGCGGCGGCGTTCGCGTACGGCTCGGACCATGACGACGCCGAGGCCGGTGATGCCTACGCCGAGCCCGAGGGCGAGGAAGCCCTGCATGAGTCGGAAGAAGGCGGTGCTGGAGTCGAACTGTTGACGGATGTCCGACTCGATGGGCGTGGCGACCAGGCTGGCCGAGAGCTGTTCGCCCTGCAGTCGGGTCGCCAGGGCGTCGGGGGAGGTTCCGGGGCCGGTCCTCACAAGGGCGGAGGCGTTCTGCGCCTGGGCGCCGAAGAGCTCGCGTGCCGCCCGCTCGCCCATCACCACGGGGTAGGTGGTCGAACTGGCTCCGGTGCCCGGGTAGAAGACCATCCCGTTGCTGAGTACGCCGGCGATGACCTTCTGCTCGCTGCGGCCCGTGCGGGGGTCCGTCAGGGTGAGGGTGTCCCCGGGGTCGTAGTAGTCGCCGGCGGGGCCGCCGGTGCTGCCGAAGAAGCCGTCGAGCACGACGTAGCGGGGGTCGGAGGCGAGGGCCTGCCACACGGCGGCGTCGTTGGTCAGGCCGGGAAGGCGCTCCCGGAACGTGATGCCGGTGATCGCTTTGTCGGGGACGCCGACGACGGCGGCGTCCAGTGCTTGCGGGCTGCGGTGTCCCGGATCGGTTGCCCGGCCTGAGGCGTTGAGCAGCGGTGTGACGGCGGCGATCCCGGGGGCGGACGGGCCGCCGTGGAGATCGGAGAGGAGCCGGTCACCGGCGACCTGCGGGTTGTAGTCCAGGCGCAGGGAGTATCCCGCGGTGGCATCGGCGACGACTCCGTCGACGCCGGCGCGGATGATGCCCGAGATCTCCGTCAGCAGGACGAGGACGAAGACGATGAGGGTGTACATCACCAGCGTCGCGCCGGTCCTGAACCGCTTGGCCAGCGGGTACGCGACGGCGAGCCGCGCCGCCAGGCCGCCCTCCGTCGGGCGTTCGAGGAGCCGCCGCACGGGTCGCAGCAGCGTCTTCTGGTTGTTGCTGACGAGCACTACGGCGGAGAAGGCGGCCAGGGCGCCTTGGATGACGTACACGGACATCGAGGGGGTGTCGAAGATCCGGGGGCGGACGACAGGTGCCAGGAGCGTCCAGGCGAGAACGGCTCCCGCGACCAGGGTGGTGGCCGTGTGACGGGGGAGGACCCGCAGGAGCGCCGGCGTGGCGAAGGCAAGCGCGAGCGCCGGCATCAGGTACGTGGCGTCGGGCTGGCTGCGCGCCACGGCTGGAACGGCCACGAGCGCGCACAGGACGGCGAGGGTGGTGGAGACCGCGAGCAGCCGGCGGCGTGGCCCCTGCCCGGGTGTGGCGGGGAGGTCGCGGATCGCGGCGATGATGTTGAACCTGCTGATGCGCACGCTGGTGGCCAGAATGGCGGCGAGGGCGATGAGCAGGCCCATGGCCAGCCCGTTGAGGACGCTCGTGGGGGTGACGGCGAACGCGATGCGGATGCTGCTTCCGCCGACCGACCAGCCCTGGAAGATCTGGGCGGCCACCACGGCGACTCCCCAGCCGACGGCGAGCCCGATGGCCACGCCCGGCAGTGCGGACAGCAACGCGTAGGACGCCCCTTCGAGTGTGAACGACCCGACCAGCCGTGAGCGCCTCATTCCCACGGCCCGCACCATGCCCATCTGGGACTTCCGCTCCTCGCCGAGCATCACGAAGATGTTCACCAGGAGCAGCGCGCCGGCGATGATGCTGAAACTGCCGATCATGAGGAACAGGGCGCCGAGGGAGTCCCCGGCCTGCTTGGCGTCGCGCAGGACCGTCTGCTTCGGCGTCTCGATCTCCGCTTGTCCGGCGAGCGGGCCCAGAGCCTGCCGGATGTCGGTGGTCACCCGGTCGGTCAGGGCCTCGCCGCTTTCGACGCCGCCGCGGTTGGACACGAAGGTGACCGAGCGCGGCTCCACACCGGCGGCCCGGGCGGCGGCGTCCAGGGTCCCCGGTGCCACGAACACGTCGCGGTTCAGCCTGCCACCCAGGCCCACCCCGGCAAGGCCCTCCTCCGGCACCACACGATCGACCCGGTACGTCCCCGAAACTCCGAACAGGTACAGAGTGACCGTATCCCCGGCTCCTACGCTCAGGGAGCGGGCCAGGGGCTCGTTGACCACGACCTGGCCGGGCTTCGGATTCGGTCCGCCGAGACCGGAGTCCCCACCCGGCGCGCCGAAGCGTGCGGCCTTGTCGAAGTCCATCTGCCAGGCCAGGACGCGTGGCTCGGCGACCGTGCGGTCGCCGGCGCCGCTGACCGCCGATGCCTGGGTGGCCTGGGCGTTCAGTACTCCGTCGACGTCGGGATCGCCCGCCAGGGAAGCCATCCGTTCCGTCACGGCGCGCCCGGTCGGTCCGGGGGGCGCGATGACGCGCTCGTCCACGGGCCCCAGGGTGCGGTACGCCTCCTGGCGTACGGAGAAGTTCAGGGTGTCGCCGACGACCAGGGCTCCGATGACGATGGCCGTGCCGAGCATCGACCCGCCGATCACCAGCGCCGCCTCGGTGCGCCGGCGGGCGACCTGCCGGAAGGCCAGCCGCCGTGACACCGGCTGCCGGACGGCGACCAGAACCAGAGCGCCGAGGGCGAGCACGAGGGCGATGAGCAGCGGGACGAGGAGGTTCGGATACATGATCAGCCCATGGGGACGTCGGGGATCGGGGCTCGGGCCTTGACGGTCTGGCCGACGTCGTCGACGAGCCGCCCGTCGCGCATGCGGATCAGCCGGGGGACGCGGGCGCCGATGGCGCTGTCGTGGGTGACGAGGACGATCGTCTGACCTTCGTCGCGGTTGAGCTCGCACAGCAGGTCCATGACCTGGTCGGCCATCGCGCTGTCGAGGTTGCCCGTGGGTTCGTCCGCCCACACGATGGCCGGGCGTCCGGCCAGGGCGCGGGCGATGGTCACCCGCTGCTGTTCACCGCCGGACAGCTCGCTCGGCCGGTGCTCGACCCGGTGGCCGAGGCCCACCCGTTCGAGCATCTCCAGAGCCCTGCGACGCGCTTCACGCGGCCGCGTGCCCACGAGCAACAGGGGCAGTTCGACGTTCTCCACCGCGGAGAAGACCGGAATGAGGTTGAACGCCTGGAAGACGAACCCCATGGTGTGCGCCCGGTGCTCCGTGCGTGCCGCGTCCGACATGGCGAACAGGTCATGGCCGTCGACCTCCACCCGGCCGGCGTCGATGTCGTCGAGCCCGGACAGACAGTTCAGAAGCGTGGTCTTCCCGGAGCCGGACGGGCCCATGACCGCCACCATCTCCCCGTGACACACGACGAGATCCAGATCGAGCAGGGCTGTGACCTCGACGGAGCCCGTCCGGTAGATCTTGCGTACCCCGGTGGCGACGAGGAGCCCCTGGTCGGCGTTCATGTCTTCCATACCAACCGCCGGAGGGAACCGGCGGCTACGGCCACCCAGGTCCCGCGGGCGGGCCGAACGGCCCAATCGCCGGGTCACCGAGAGGCCCGTGAGAGCTCGTTCGCCGCCGATGGTCAGGTGCCCGGAGTCGCCCGGGCGCGTCGCCGGACGGTGGTGGCGGCCAGGGCCGCCGCGCCTGTCGCCGTGACGACGAGGAGGACGAATCCCCACGTGTAGTCGCCGGTGGCGCCCTCGACCGCACCCATCACGAGAGGCGGGAAGAACCCGCCGAGACCACCCGCAGCCCCTACGACACCCGTCACCGCGCCCACCCTCTCGGGCGCCACGAGGCGGGCGACGAGCGCGAACACCGCGCCGGAGCCCGCACCCAGACCCGCGGCCATCGTCAGGAAGGCCGCCGTGCCGACGGTGACCAGCTCCGCCTCGAACGCGGCGACCAGAGCGCCCGAGGCGACCAGCCCGTACGTCACCGTCAGCACACGAACGGGATCGGTGCGGTCGGACAGCCAGCCGCCCACGGGGCGCATGGCCACCGCGAGGACGACGAAGCCGGCGGTCCGCAGAGCGGCGTCGGAGCGACCGAGTGCGTATGCCTGGGTGAGGTAGGTGGGGAGGTAGACGCTGAACGCGACGAACCCGCCGAAGGACACGGCGTACAGGAAGGCCAGCTGCCAGGTGGCCGGAAGGCGCAGCGCCAGCGCGGTACGCGTGGCCATGGACCCGGGGGCTACCGCACGCCCTGGTTTGTCACGGAGCAGCGACCAGGCGACCACGGCATACACGGCGAGGCAGGCTGCCACGAGGTCGAACGGGAACGACGGCCCGACGGCATCGGACAGCTGGACGGTCGTGAACGCGGACACGGCGGTCCCGCCGGTACCGATGCCGAACAGCCCGAGAGCCATGCCCCGGTGCTCCGGCGGATACCAGGCGTTGACGAAGGGCACGCCCACGGCGAACGTCGTTCCTCCGAGTCCGAGGAAGAAGCCGCCGACCAGAACCTCTGCCGGCGAGTCGGCCAGATGCCCCAGGTACAGCACCGGCAGGACCGTCAGTCCGGCGACGAGCGGGAAGACCCGTCGTGCTCCCCAGTGGTCGGTGAGCGCACCCGCGGGAATACGGCCGAGGGCACCGACGACGACCGGGACCGCGACGACGAGGGACTGCTGGAAGGAGTCGAGGCCGAGTTCCTCCCGCAGCCTTGGCCCCAACGGGGCGAGAAGCGCCCAGGCCCAGAAGCAGAGCAGGAATCCGGTCGTGGCCAGGAACAGCATGGGACCGGGCCGTGGGGTTGCGCGTGTACGGGGTGATGCCCCGGTTCTCGGGATCACGGCGTCCTCCTGACAGCCGGTGCGGCGGTCCCGTGACCTTGCTCCTTGGGCTACAGCCTCCGTCGTCGGGCGAGCCGTTTCCAGGGCTGCCCGGCCCCCCTCGCCAGGGCCGGTCGGCCCTGTACACGGAGACCCTCCCTGACGGACGGTGAACGTGTGGGGACGACCGCCGAGAGGGGAGCGTGACTCACGATGATGTTCTGGTACGGCGACGGCATGAACGGATGGGGATGGTTCGCCATGTCGGCCGGCATGCTGCTCTTCTGGGCACTGCTGATCACCGTGGTGGTGATGCTCTTCCGCACACTGGACCGCGCCTCCGTGAGGCCGTCGGTACCCGAGGTCACGCGGCCCGAGCAGCTGCTGGGAGAACGGCTGGCGCGGGGCGAGATCGACGAGGAGGAGTACCGCAGACGGCTGAGCGCCCTGCGAGGCGGTGGAGCATGAGGCGCCGTGCCCAGTGATCCGGCCGCGGGGATGGCGGCGAGTTCGAGCCCGCGCCCCCGGTCGAGAGTCGCCGGGCCGCCGCCGCGACCCGCCGACCTGCGCGGAACCGTGAGCCCCATGGCCGGCCAGGATGCGGGTGGGGGCGCAGCCGGTCACCCTGGGAGCATGGCAGGTCGGACGCCCGGGGAGCGGGGAAGGCGACAAGACGCGCTCCGTGAGTTGACCGCACGGCACGGAGGGCCCGGGGGGCTGCTGCCGGCCGTGCTGGAACACGCCAGGTCGGGCACGAGTCGAGAGCCCGAGGCGTGGGCGCCCCAGGTTGCGGCGGCAGCCGGACTGCCGGCCGCCGCGGGGCTCGGTCCCGCCACCTACTTCGCCGATCTCGCCGCCCCGCGCGGCGAGCGGCATGTGCGGTTGTGTACCGCGGCGGCGTGCTTCGCCGCGCGGGGCGGTCGGCACCTGGCGGAGGTCGAACGCGCTCTCGGGGTGGGGGTCGGCACGGTCGACGAGGCGGGTTCGACCTCGCTGCAGGCCGTGCACTGCCTCGGCTACTGCTACGCGGGCCCTGCCGCCCTCGACGGCACTTCGCCCCGGGCGGGGCCCGACGTGGCCGACCAACTCGGCGGGCGGACCGAACCACGCGCGCCGGGCATCCCCGCGACCGATACCACCGGTGCGCCCGTCCTCCTCGCCGGCATCGCCGGAGGGCAGTCCGCCTGGGACGTGTGGCGCAGCGTGGTGACCGGCCTGAACCCCGAGGACGTGCAGGAGGAGATCGTCGCCTCGGGACTGCGCGGGCGCGGTGGCGCCGGGTTCCCGGTGGCCGACAAGTGGGCCGCGGCGGCGGGGAAGGCGGACACGATCGTCGTCGCCAACGGGGACGAGGGCGACCCGGGATCGTATGCCGACCGACTGCTCATGGAGGAGGACCCCGAGCGCGTCCTCGCGGGACTCGCCCTGGCCTGCTTCGCCTGTGGCGCCCGGCGGGGGACCGTTCTCGTCCGTTCCGAGTATCCGAAGGCCCTGGTCCGGCTGCGCCGGGCGGTGGAACGCGCGACCGGGGCAGGTGACCTGGCCCCCTCGGTGGAGGAATCCGGTCCGCAGCCGTTCGTCGAGATCGTCGAAGGCGCCGGTTCCTACGTCGCCGGCGAGGAGACCGCCCTGATCGCCCGACTCGAAGGCGCCCGCGGCTGCGCACGCCCCCGGCCTCCCTACCCCACGGACCACGGCCTGTGGGACATGCCGACCGTGGTGAACAACGTGGAGACGCTGGCGGCCGTGCCCTGGATCCTCGCCCACGGCGGAGCGTCCTACGCCCGACGCGGCGTCCCGCACGAGACCGGCACCAAACTGGTCTGCCTGTCCGAACGCTTCGCCCGGCCAGGGGCCTACGAGGTCGAACTCGGCACGCCCGTGGACGAGATCGTCACCCGGTTCGGTGGTGGTCCCAAGGGCGACGGTGAACTCGTCGCCCTCCAGATCGGCGGCCCCCTCGGCGGGTTCCTCTCCGCGACCGCGCTCGACGTCCCGCTCACCACGGCAGCCCTTTCCGAGCGCGGTGCCGCCCTCGGTCACGCCGGTATGGTCGCCTTCGGCGCCGACGTCGATCCGTACGAACTTCTCCGGCACATCTGGGAGTTCGCCGCCGACGAGAGCTGCGGAGCCTGCTCTCCCTGTCGGGTCGGTACCCGGCGAGGGCTCGAACTCGCGCAGCGTCAGGGTGGGCCCGGGGAGTCCTACGGACGACTGGCACGGCTGATGGGTGAGGCGAGCCTCTGTGCCTTCGGCCGCCGTGTCCCCGCCGCCGTCCGTAGCCTGGCCCGAGCCTACGGGCCGCCCTTGGAGGCATGGGACCGATGACACGACTCCACGTCGACGGCGTACGGGTCGAACTCCCGGGCGGAGCCTCCCTGCTCGACGCGGTGCGGGCCACCGGGGCCGACCTGCCCGCTCTCTGCCACGACGACCGTCTCCGGCCGGCCGGCTCCTGCCGGACCTGCCTGGTCCGCGCCGACGGGCGGACCGTCGCCGCCTGCGTCACGCCCGCCACGTCGGGACTCACCGTCGTCACCGCCGACGAGGGCACACGCGACCTGCGGCGGGACGCCGTCGCGCTGATCGCCTCGGCGCTGCCGCCACACGCGCTCGCCGAAAGTGCGCACAGCGAACTGGCCCAGGTGTGCCGGACCTTGGGAATTCCGGCGGATACGGCGACCGCTGACCCCACGTACCGCCGGGACGAGAGTCACCCGTACGTCCGACTCGACCAGGACCTGTGCATCGCGTGCGGACGCTGCGTACGGATGTGCTCCGACGTCCAGGGCACCTTCGCGCTCACCCTCACCAGGCGCGGTGCCGACACGGTCGCCGCCCCCGGTACCGGCGGCCCTTGGGCCGAGTCCGACTGCGTGTCCTGCGGCGGATGTGTCGACACCTGCCCGACGGGGGCGATCTCCCAGCCAGGGCCCGGCCAGGGCCTCACCTCGCGACAGGCTCCCACCGACCGCGTGCGCACCACCTGCGGCTACTGCGGAGTCGGCTGCGCTCTCGACGTCGTCGTCCGCGAGGACCGTGTCACCGCCGTCCTGCCCGCGAGGGACGGGCCGGTCAATCAGGGCCACGCCTGCGTCAAAGGACGCTTCGCGTACGGGTACCTCGGCTCCGCAGAACGTCTCACCGAGCCCCTGGTCCGTGAGAACGGAGTCCTGAGGGAGGCGAGTTGGGCCGAAGCGGTTGGTAGGGTCGCCGACGGCCTGCGCGCCGCGGTGCGTGACGGCGGCCCCGACGCGGTCGCCGCGATCTCCTCCGCCCGGGCCACCAACGAGGAGAACTACCTCGTACAGAAGCTCCTGCGGACCGTCATCGGCACCAACAACGTCGACAACTGCTCCCGCCTCTGCCACGCCCCCTCCGCCGCCGGACTCACCGCCTCCTTCGGGCGCGCCGGCGGCACCGACCCCTTCGACGACGTCGAGACCGCCGACTGCCTCCTGGTCGTCGGCGCCAATCCCGTCGAAGCCCACCCCGTCGTCGGTGCTCGCCTCCTTCAGCGGGCCCTCGCGGGCGCCTCCCTGATCGTGGCCGACCCCCGTGCCGTGGGCCTCGCCCGACATGCCGACGTTCACCTGCGTCCCCGACCCGGTACGAACGTCGCCCTCTTCCACGGCCTCGCCCACGTCCTCGTCGGCGAAGGCCTGACCGATGCGGACTTCCTCCGCGACCGCGCCACCGGACTGGACGAGCTCGCCGACCTGCTGGCCGACTACCCGCCCGCGTGGGTCGCCGAGATCACCGGAGTCCCGGCCGAGGACATCAGGCGAGCCGCCCGGCTCTACGGCGCCGCCGAGCGTCCCGCCGTCCTGTACGGGCTCGGGGTCACGGAGCACCTCCACGGCACCGACGGTGTACGCACCCTGGCGAACCTCCCCATCCTGCGGGGAGCCGTCGGCGGCACCGGCCGCGGGTTCGGCATCAGCCCCCTGCGCGGCCAGAACAACGTGCAAGGCGCCTCTGACATGGGCGCCCTGCCCGATCTGCTGCCGGGCTACGGCCGTGTCACCGACCCGGAGGCCCGCGCCCGCGCCGAGGCGGTGTGGGGCCGACCGGTCCCCGAGCGGCCGGGTATGCGCATCCCCGAGATGTTCGTGGCGGCCCGGGAGGGCCGACTGAGGGCGCTGTGGGTCATCGGTGAGGACGTGTGCGCGACCGACCCCGACAGCCGACGCGTGGCCGAGGCCCTCGACGTATGCCCGCTCGTCGTCGTCAGCGAGCTGTTCCTCGGCGAGACGGCCCACCACGCGGATGTCGTCCTGCCCGTGGCCTCCTGGCTGGAGAAGGACGGGACCTTCGTCAACTTCGACCGCCGCTTCCAGCGCGTACGACCGGCAGTGGCTCCGCCCGGTGCGGCGCGCTCCGACTTCGACGTCGTGCATGCCGTCGCCGATGCCCTCGGCGCCGACCTGGGCTGCCCCACTCCAGCAGCCGCTCTCGCCGAGTGCGGACGTGTGGCACCTCTCTTCGCGGGCCTCTCGCACGAGCGGCTCGACCGGGAGAACGCGGTCCCCTGGCCCTGCCCCGCGCCGGACCGGCCAGGTGAATCCACCCTGTACGTAGAGGAGTTCTCCACACCGGACGGGCGCGCCCACCTGTCGGCGGCTCCCTATCTGCCACCCGGCGAGGCACCGGACCAGGACTACCCGCTGGTGCTCGTCACCGGCCGCCGATGGGCGCACTACAACTCCGGGAGCATGACCCGGCGCGGCGGCAACCTGCTCCTCGACACCTCCGACCGCCTGGACCTGACCGCGGAGGACGCCGCGCGATTCGGTGTGCGGGACGGTACCGCGGTCACCGTCGAGAGCCGTCACGGACAGGCGCGACTGGTCGCCCGCGTCGGGACGGAACCCGCCCCCGGACAGGTCTTCTGCGCCTTCCACTTCCCGGACAGCGGCGTCAACTCCCTCACCTCGGAACACGCCGACACCGTGACCTCGTGTCCGGAGTACAAGGTCACGGCGGTACGGCTGCGTCCGACGGCGCCGGAGAACTGACCGGCACCGATCAGTCGTGGGGAACGAGAGCCACGGGTACGGGGCTGTGGTGCAGGACGGCGTGTGCCACGCTGCCGATGTGCGCGCCGAGCGTCGAACGGCGGGTACGCCGGCCTACCACCACGAGGGAGGCCTCCCGGGCGACCGCCACCAGTTCGAGTCCGGCCGATCCGACCGCCACGCGGGCGACCGCCTCGGCTTCGGGATACTTGGTCCTCCACGGTTCCAGCATGACCTCCACCGAACGCTTGATCTCCGGAACCATGGAGAGCCTGAAGTCCGGGACCATGGCGGGCCCCATTCCCGCGTGCAGCGGGAGCTGCTGTACGTACACGACGAGGACCCGGGTGTGCCGTCGCGCGGCCTCCTCGAAGGCGAAGCCCAGCACGGGGTCCACGGGCTGCCGCACGTCGGCCCCGACCACGACGGGTCCCCGTGGAGTGCCGCCCGCGCCGACGGCCCGTACGAGCACGACGGGACGCTCGACGACACCGGCGACCGTCAGGCCGACCGAGCCGAGGAGGTACCCGGTCACGCTGCCGAGCGCGCGTGAGCCGAGGACCAGCAGCTCACCCTCCTCGGCCGCGGCGACGAGACCCGGCACGGGGGCCGATGGCAGCATCCGGGAGGTCACCGACAGGCCGGGATGGTGTTCGCGCAGCCCCTCTGCGGTGCGTGCCATCATGTCCCTGGCCCACGGTTCCTCGGACTCCCACGCCACGAGCGACAGAGCGGCCTCCGGTACCGGTTCCTTCGCGTACACCAGATGTACGTCCGTGCCGCGCAGCAGTGCCTCCTCGGCCGCCCACTCCGCGGCTGCCTTGGCCTGTTCCGTGCCGTCCAGACCGACCACGATGCTCCGCGTCATGACCGTCCACCTCCTCGTTCGGTGTCGTCGACGTCGTACGCGAGACGGGTGCAGGAGACCGAGACCACGCCGTCCACCGTCGCGCACATGCGCTCGATCGCCGGGACCATGCCCCGGAAGGGCAGCCTGCCGCTGAGCTCCACCCGTCCGTCGTGCACGTCGACGGCAAGGGCGCTCGGTTCGAGACGCAGCGTGTCGCCGAGCACGTCCTCGACGATCTCCCGGCGCATGTCGTCGTCCCCGCGGAGGAAGATGCCCAGGAGGTCACGACGGCTCACGATGCCCACCAGGTGGTCGTCACCGTCGACGACGACGAGCCGCTTGACCCTCTGAACCTCCATGAGCCGTGCCGCCTCGGCCACGGTCCAGTCCGGGCGGGCGCACACCGCGGGGGCGGACATCAGCTCCTCGGCGCGCGTCCCCCCGGCCTTCGCGCGCTCCCACGCCTCCAGGTCCGGAACGGCCGGCATGCCACTCGGTGCGGCAGCCTGGTCGGCGGTCTTGCGCAGCAGATCGCCCTCCGACACCACCCCGACCACCCGGCCCTCGCCGTCCACCACGGGTACAGCGGTCACCCGGTGCTCCGAGAGCGTGCGGACGATCTCCTTGAACGCGGTGGCGCCGCGGACGCTCACCACCTCGCGGGTCATCAGCTGGTCGATCCTGCGGTGGCGCATCATCCGCTCCTTCCTCGTGCGGACGCATCAGCCTCGGCCACCAGGCGATCGGCGCAGCCGCCCCAGGTGTCGAGGGCCGGATAGTCGTCCTCGGTGAGTTCCGTGCCGCTGAGTTCGGAGAGGGCTTCGACGAACTCGAGGAAGTCCAGTGAATCCAGCTCGAACGTGTCCCGCAGGGACGCGCCGGGATCGAGCCCGGTGAAGTCGGCGTCGGGGACGACACGCTGCACGGCGTGCCGGACGAACGCCTTCGCCTGGTCGTGGTTCACAGTTCCTCCGGTCGTTGCAGGAGCTTGTCCAGCGTGGTCAGGAGGCGCGCGCCGGTGGCGCCGTCGGCCGCTCGGTGGTCGGCGGACAGCGTTGCCGTCACCACGGGACGCACTCCCAGCAGGCCGTTCACGGCCACCGGCCGCTCGACGATGCGGCCGAGGCCGACGAGCGCGACCTGCGGCGGGTAGACGACGCCGAACACGGCCTCGACGCCCTGGTCGCCGAGGTTCGTGACGGTGAGACTGGGGTCGGCGGTCTCGGACGCCTTGAGCCGTCCGCCCCTTGCCCGCGCCACCAGGTCCTTGAGCGCGGCCATCACCTCGGCCACGGAGAGCGTGTCGGCGCGGGCGAGGGACGGCGCGGCAAGGCCACCGCCCCGCAGGGAGACGGCGACGCCGAGCCGCACCTCGTCCGCCGGGACGAAGCCGTCGTCGACCCAGTGCCCGTTGAGCCCGGGCACCTTCCGTGCCGCCAGCGCGACGGCCTTGAGGATGAGTGCGGCGGGCACCAGACGGGCGGACAGGGGCAGTTCGCGATTGCGGGCGCGCATCCACTCCAGGGCCGCTGCCATGTCCACGGTCGTGGAGAGGTAGAAATGCGGAATCTCCCGCTTGGATCGGCTCATGAGCCGGGCGGTCGCCGCCCGTGCCGCATTCGGGACGGCCGGCCGCGGCGCGCCCTCGGCTGCCGCGGCGGAACGGACGTCCTCCGCACGGACGGTGCCGCCCCGGCCCGTGCCGGTCACCTGGGCGAGGTCGACGCCGAGTTCCGTGGACAGCCGCCGCGCGAGCGGTGAGGACCTCACGCGCCGCGGAATCTCACGCTCTCCGTTCGCGTCGTCGGTGCGCACCGGTCTCGGCGGCCGTGTCGTCGGCGTGGTCTTCTCCTCGGGCGGGGAAGCGCTCCGCTTCCGTCGCACCGGCTCCGCGCCCGGCTGTCGCCTGGTGGCGGTGCGCGTGGACTCCGCCGGGCCGACGGTCCCGTCGTGCCCTGGCGCTCGTGCAGGTTCCGGTTCCGCGTGCTCCACGTCCGCCCGGGTGATCCTGCCTCCCGGGCCCGAACCGTGGACGGCGGCGAGGTCGACGTGCCGGTCCTGGGCGAGCCGGCGGACCAGGGGCGTCGACGGGGACCGGTCCGCGGCGGGTGCGCCTTCGGTGGTCGTGCCGATGCGTGCCAGCGGGGTGCCCACGGGCACGGTGGTGCCCTCGTCGACGAGGAGGGTGTCGACCGTACCGCTCTCGAAGCACTCCACCTCGATCGCGGACTTGGCGGTCTCGACGACCGCGACGACGTCACCGCGCGCCACCCGGTCGCCGGGATGCACCAGCCACTGGGAGAGCGTGCCCTCGTCCATGTCGGCGCCGAGGGAGGGCATCGTGAACTCGGCCATCTCAGCTCACCACCCGGTGCGCCGCCGCCACGATTCCGGCAGGCTGGGGGAGTGCCGCCTCCTCCAGCCGGTGGGCGTAGGGGATGGGGACCTCCGCGCTGCACACCCGCTCGACGGGCGAGTCGAGTTCGAAGAACGCCTGCTCGCAGATGCGCGCTGCGATCTCGGCGGAGAGACTGCCGCTGCGCCAGCCCTCGTCGACCACGACGGCCCGGTGGGTCCGCCTGACCGAGCCGACGATCGTGGCGTCGTCCAGGGGCCGCAGCGTGCGCAGGTCGACGACCTCCGCGCTGATCCCCTCGCCCGACAGTTGCTCCGCGGCTTCGAGGGCCTTGGACACGCAACCGCCGTACGCGACGACCGTGACGTCGGTGCCCTCGCGGCGGACGGCCGCGCGGTCCAGGTCGACCTGCTGGATCGCCGGGTCGAGCGTTCCGGCCGCGTTGTAGAGACTGCCGTGCTCGAAGAACATGACCGGATCAGGGTCGGCCAACGCGGCCGACAGCATGTGGCGGGCGTCGTCGACCGTGGCCGGAGCCAGGACACGGAGGCCGGGGATGTGGGCGTACCAGCCTTCGAGACTGTGGGAATGCTGGGCGGCCAGCTGCCGTCCCGCACCCGTCGTCATGCGGATCACCAGGGGCACACCGAGCTGCCCGCCGGACATGTGCCGCAGCGTAGCCGCGTTGTTGAGGATCTGATCGAGCGCCAGCAGGCTGAAATTCACCGTCATGATCTCCACGACCGGCCTCAGCCCGGCCAGCGCGGCGCCGATTCCGGCTCCGACGAACGCGGATTCCGACAAGGGCGTGTCCCGGACCCGGTCCGGGCCGAACTCCTCCAGCAGGCCCAGGCTCACCCCGAAGCAGCCGCCGTACCGGCCCACGTCCTCACCCATCAGGAACACCCGGTCGTCCGAGGCCAGGGCCTCGCGCAGTGCCTCGCGCAGGGCGTCCCTGTACGTCGTGGTGTCGTCGTCGGGATGTGCCCGCGGCCGTGTGCGCGTGCTCATGCCTGAGCCTCCTCGTCTCGGCCCGTGACATGCAGCAGCAGATCCTCGGGCGGTTCCTCGGGGGCCTGTTCGGCCGCCCGGACGGCGTGGTCGATCTCCTCGGCGACCTGGTGCTCCACGTCGTCCAGAGCGGCGGTGTCGAGGTGTCCGGCCGTACGCATGCCGTCGGCGAGACCGGCGACGGGGTCGTGCCGCTTCCACTCCTCGACCTCGTCCTTCGGCCGGTACCGGTCCGGGTCGTACATGGAGTGCGCGCGGAACCGGTACGTCCGCATCTCCAGGAAGTGTGGTCCGCTGCCGGCGCGCATGGACTCGACCGCGCCGCGCGCCGCCTTTTCCACGGCGTGCACGTCCATGCCGTCGACGGCCCAGGCGGCCATGCCGTACGACGCCGCCCGCATCGCCAGGTCCGTCTGGGCGTGTTCGCGGGCGAGGGCCGTTCCCATCGCGTACAGGTTGTTCTCGCAGACGAAGAGCACGGGCAGTCCCCAGAGCGCCGCCAGGTTGGCGGTCTCGTGGAACTCGCCCTCGGCGAAGGCCCCGTCACCGAAGAAGCAGCAGGTGACCCGTGACTCGCCGCGCATCCGGTCTGCGAGAGCCAGGCCCGCCGCGAGCGGCAGTCCGCCGCCGACGATCGCGTTGCCGCCGTAGAAGCGGCGGTCGGCGTCGAAGAGGTGCATGGACCCGCCGCGGCCGTGGCTGCACCCGGTGGTCTTCCCGTACATCTCCGCCATGACCGCCTCGGGCGGTATCCCACGGGCCAGGGCGTGGCCGTGCTCGCGGTACGTGGAGACGACCGCGTCCCGCTCGTCGAGCGCTTGGTGGACGCCGACCGCCACCGCCTCCTCGCCGATGTAGAGGTGGACGAAACCCCGGATCGCCGCTGCGCTGTACAGCTCGACGCACCGTTCCTCGAACCGCCGGATGAGCAGCATCCGCCGCAGCAGGTCCAGGTCGTGGGCTGCCACAGATGTCCGGGAAGCCGTCGCGGGTCCATGCGCGCGACGCGGGCGCTTCGCCTTCGGCGTTTCGGCGGACGTGCCGCCGTGTGCGGTGGCCATCACGACTCCTTCTCGGAGGGCTCGGCCGTCCCGGCCGGTTCGGGTGTCTCCAGCGTCGACACGTCGCCCTCGGGCAGGCCCAGTTCGCGGGCCCGCAGCAGGCGGCGCATCACCTTGCCGCTGCGGGTGTGGGGCAGATCCTCGACGAACTCGATCTCCCGGGGTGCGACGGCCGGGCCGAGGCGCCGGCGGGCGAACGCCATGACGTCGCGCCGCAGTTCGGTGTCGGGCGGACACTCGGGGCGCGGCAGCACGAACGCCTTGACGATCGCGCCGGCCAGGGGGTCGGGACGCCCGACGACTCCCGCCTCGGCGACGGCCGGGTGCTCCATGAGCGCGCTCTCGACCTCGAACGGCCCGATGAGGTGCCCAGCGGACTTGATGACGTCGTCGCTGCGGCCCACGAACCAGTACCAGCCGTCGGGGTCGCGGCTGACGAGGTCGCCGGTCAGGTACCACCCGTCGGCGAAGCACGCCTCGTACCGGTGCGGTTCGTGCAGGTAGCCGCGGAACATCGACGGCCAGCCCGCCCTCAGGGCGAGCTCGCCCTGAGCACCCGGTTCCCGGAGGACGTGGACCCGCCCGCCGGTGATCGCGGCCCGGCCGTCCTCGCCGCATGCCAGTACGGCGGCCTCGACGCCGGGCATCGGTCGGCCCATCGAACCGGGTCGCACGGGATCGGCCGGGAAGCCGGCGATCATGATGGCACCGGTCTCCGTCTGCCACCAGGTGTCGTGGACCGGTAGCCCCAGCGCCTCCCGGCCCCAGTGCACGGCCTCGGGGTTCAGTGGCTCGCCGACGCTCGCGACGAACCGGAGCGCCGAGAGGTCGTGCCGCGCGGCGGGCGTCGGCTCGCCGTCGCGCGGTGTGGCCCGCATGAGCATGCGGAGCGCGGTGGGCGCGGTGTACCAGACGGTGACGTGTTGGTCGGCGAGGATGCGGTACCAGCGCTTCGGGGCGAATTCCCCTTCGTCCACGACGGTCGTCACCCCGTGGGTGAGCGGGGCGATGATGCCGTACGACATGCCGGTGACCCAGCCGGGGTCGGCGGTGCACCAGAAGACGTCGCCCTCGTGCAGGTCCAGGGCGTAGGCGGAGGTGACGTGATGGGCGAGGACCGCCTCGTGCACGTGTACCGCGCCCTTGGGCGTGCCGGTCGTGCCGCTGGTGAAGTGCAGCAGCGCAGGCTCCGCCGGATCGGTCGGACCGACCGTGTACGTGTCCGGCGCGGCGGCCGTGAGGGCGGGGAAGGAGAGGGTGTCCGGGGGCGGGTCGGCACCGGGGTCGAGAAGCAGGACGTGCCGCAGGTGGGGAAGACGGGACCGTACGGGGGCCACCTTGCGTTCGTACAGCTCGCGCGTCGTGACGAGCACCCGGGCGTTGCCCAGCTCCATGCGGAGGGCGACGGGTTCGGGACCGAAGGCGCTGAACAGGGGACACACGACTCGGCCGGCGCGCAGCGTTCCGAGGACGGTGCTGTAGAGCTCGAACCGCCGGCCGAGCAGGGTGAACACCCGCTCGCCGCGTTCCAGGCCGAGCGTCTCCAGCACGTGTGCGAAGCGGGAGCTCTCGGCCGCGAGCCCGGCGAACGTCATGGTTCGAACGGATCCGTCGCGGGCGACGCAGCGCAGCGCGGCCTGCTCGCCGTGGCCCTCGCGCAGGTGCCGGTCGACCGCCTCGTACCCGATGTTGATGCCGCCGTCCGGCAGTCCGGCGAGCCGTGACCGTTCCCGTCGCCAGGAGAACGTGTCCCGGGCGCTGTCGTAGTCGGGCATGACCGGTGAGACCCACAGGGCGTTCATCGCGGTGGCTCCACGTCGAGCGCGAGGTTGTCGTAGGCGTACTCGATCGACTCGTGCAGGGCGACGACTCCGTCGACCGAGCGGCAGAGCCGCACGATCACGCGGATGTCGGCCCGCTCCTCGATCCGGCCCGTCAGGCTGACGACTCCGTCGTCGACGGTCACGCGGATCGTGTCGGGGGCCAGGCGCAGCGTGTCCGCGAGGACGTCGTGCTCGATCTCGTCACGGATCGCGGTGTCACTGCGCAGGAAGGGCCGCAGCAGGTCGCTACGGCTGATGATCCCGACGAGTCGACCGGTCTCGTCGGTCACGGGAAGTCTCTTCACCGCCTTGCGCTGCATCGTCCGGGCCGTCTCGACGAGATTCCAGTTGGCCTGTGCCGTGACGGTCGGCGAGGTCATCAGCTCGGAGGCCGTCTCCGCATCGGGAAGGCCCCGCTCCTGGGACAGCAGCCGGACACCCGCCCAACGGCCCTCCAGGTCGGGGAGCTCGGCGGTGGAACGCAGCAGGTCGGCCTCCGAGACCACTCCGAGCAGGCGTCGGTCGGCGTCGACGACCGGGACCGCCGAGACGCCGTGGTCGGCGAAGAGCCGGGCGATCTGCTTGAACGGGGTCTCCGGGGCGGCGGTGACCACGTCATGGGTCATCACTTCGAAAACCGTGCGGTGCTGCATGACGGTCCTCCTTCACGGGACGCGGCCGCCCCGGTTCTCACTCTGCTGCGCGCATCCCGCCCCCGGCAGTGCCGAATGGTCCCCATCCGGGACTGTTCGCCCCTATGGCGGCCGGCCGGCCGGGACGCACGGTGGAGAAGGCGAGAGAGCCCGTCCCGGGAGGACCGCGGCCGGGCGCTCGTGCCGGGAGGCGAGCACCATGACCGCGACCGGAGCACGACAAGGCCAGGAGAAGCCCCGAGCCGGGTTGTGGGCTCGCGTCGGCGACCGGCTGATCGTGGGCGGCGCCACGGTCGGGGACGAGGGACGTGACGGTGAGATCGTCGGGCTGCACCATCCGGACGGCACTCCGCCCTTCGACGTCCGATGGTCGGACACGGGCCGGGTCACCGAGGTGTTCCCGGGCCCGGACGCGCGGGTCCAGCACTTTCCGCCGCACGACACGAGAGAGGCTGGACCTGGGAAGGCCGCTGAGCAGTCCTGAACGCCGCCGTCGCGGCCACCACGCCGGGTGTCGACCTCCGGTGTTCCGAGCACCGCGCGATCAGGATCCGCGAGAAGCGGATGGGCCCTCCTCTCCTCGTGTCTCCCCGTTGTCACCACACCTGGTCCGGGCGGGCCACGCCCGGGACCGACCGGCCCTATCCGGCCCCTTCCGCCCGGTGCGAGCGTGACAGCAGGCCTCCACACGACTCGGAAGGCGGTGGGCACGATGGAATCGCCCCTGGTGGTAGGAGTGGTCGGAGTCGACGGGTCCGACGCCAGTCTCACGGCTGTGGACTGGGCCGTCGACGAAGCGGTACGGCACGCGGTTCCTCTGCGTATCGTCCACGCCTCCATGTGGGAGCGGTACGAGGGAGTCGTGCCGACGTGGAGTACGGACCGACCCTCGGGTCAGATCCTCGCCGAGAACATCGCCGCCATCGCGGCCGAACGTGCCCGCCGTCGTGCACCCGACCTCCCGCTCAGCACGGAGATCGTCGCCGAGGACGCGTCGCAGGCGTTGCTCAGGGAGGGGCGGGAGGGCGCGATCCTCGTCGTCGGGTCACGTGGGCGCGGCGAGTTCGCCGACCTCCTGCTCGGATCCGTCAGCCTCATCGTGGCCGCCCGTGCCCTCTGTCCGGTCGTCGTCGTCCGGGGGGACTTGCAGGCCCTGGAAGCACGCCACGGGCGCGTCCTGCTCGGGGTGGGCGAGCACGACCTGGATTCGCCGGCCGTCCGGTTCGCCTTCCGCGAGGCGGCCGTCCGGGACGCGGAGCTCGACGTCGTCCGCGCCTGGCGACGGCCCGCCCATGAACCGGCCGACCACCTGCTGATGAGGCGTGCCGGGGCGGCCTACTTCACGGAAGGGGCTTCCGAGCTGCTCGAGAAGGCCCTTGAGGCCGCGGCGTCCGAACATCCCCAGGTGCGCCTGCGCAGGAGCACCGTCGAGGGCCCCGCCCACAAAGTGCTGACCGAGCGCTCCGCCGCCGCCGACCTGCTGGTCGTCGGCGCCAGGCGTCGGGACGGGCTCGTCGGCCTGGAGCTCGGCAGGGTCGCCCACCGAGCTCTGCACCACGCCTCGTGCCCGGTCGCCGTCGTGCCCCAGCGGCGCCCCGTGACCACGGAGGGAGACCAGTGATGAACACGCCTGGTGAACCGTATTCCTCGCACGCAACGAGCGACCTCGGCCGCCGCGTCGCGGCCAGGCGCACCCGACTCGGCCTGTCCTGGGAGGACGTGGCCGAACGGGCCGGCTCCACGCCCGGCTTCATCGCCTACGTGGAGGAGCAGGTGGCCACCCCGGGGATCGAGTTCCTTGTCCGGCTCGCGAACGCGCTGGAGACCACCGTCCAGGATCTCACCGGGTACACGGCGGACCGCGCGCCCGGCGGGGCCCGCGCCGGGTACCGGGCACGGATGGAGGAGATCGGCGAGGCCGAGTGCTGGGAACTGCTCGACGGCCACGGCGTCGGCCGGGTCGCCGTCGAAGGACGGGACGGGCTGATGGTGATCCCTGTGAACTACCAGGTCGTCGACGGGGAGATCGCCTTCATGACCGCTGCGGACTCGACCCTCGCGCGCGTCTCGACGTCCGGCGTGGAGGTCGCCTTCGAGCAGGACCACCTGGACGAAGCCTTCAGCCAGGGCTGGAGCGTGCTCCTCGTCGGTCCGACTCACACGGTGTCGGACGAGGCCGCGGTACGGAGGATCAAGGACGCCGTCCACTCGGAGCCGTGGGCAGGGGACGGGCGGGACACCGTGGTGACCCTCTCGCCGCGCCGAGTGACCGGACGGCGCATCCAGGTGCCCGGCGCGCCGTCCGGACCTGCTGTCTAGAAGGTTTCTCTGACCGGACGACGCGAGCGGCGACGGCGCCCGACCGGCGTCCGAGGTGACGACCACACCGAGCCACACGCGTAAGCCGGACGGCTGATGGCCCCCGGTCGACAGGGGCGGCCGTGTCCTTAGTGCTCGTCGGTGCTGATGTAGATGCCGTGCCAGGTGTGGTCCCACACAGCGCCGGAGGAGGCGTTGACCGACAGCATGCCGCTGATCTCGCCCGAGCGCAGGGTGTGCAGGGTGTAGTAGCCGGGGAACGCCTCGGCCTCGCCGACGATCAGGTCGCTGCCTCGGTCATGGAGCCACTTCTCGGCTCGCTCCTGCGCCCCGTCGGGGGAGATCCGGGTCTCGGTCCCGCCGCGCTGGTGCATGCCGTAGTCGGTGTTCCACATCATCGCCGGCCCGTACTCGATTCCGGTGTCACCGTCGGACGGATCAATGAGGATCTCGGTCGCCGGCTTCCCGTCAAGGGTGTGCAGTTCGGCGTAGAAGTTCTTCGAGAACTGCATGACTTCACCGACACGCAGGTCGAGGCGGTCGGCAAAGGCCTCGGCCTGCTGACGGGCCTGGTCCACGGTCTCGACCGGAGTACCGTCGCCGCGCTGCCAGTAGCCCCCACCCATCATGCCGGGACCCCATGCGCAGTCATCCCGGCCCGTCGGTCCTGTCTTCATGCCGGGCCCCCACGAGTCCCAGTCGTCCCATTCATCGCCGGACATGCCGGGCCTCCAGCAATCGCCGCCGGAAGGGCTGGGTTGTGCGGCGGCGCTCAGGGGCCTGCCGCTGACGGTGCCATTTCCCGCCGCGCATCCAGCGGCCAGAGCGAGGGCCGCCAGCGCGGCCGCGGTCCACCTGCTCGTGCCGGACATGATCGTCACCCCTCCGGCTCGTTGCCCGTCCCTACCGACCGACCCGGGTACGTTTCCTCCAGTCTCTCCCCGGACGCAAGGACCGCCTAGGGCGTGTTGCGAAAGTCCCGCCTGCCCGACGGCGTCTGGCGCTACTTTCGCAACACGCCCTAGATGAATGAGTCCGATGTCTTCAGTGGTCATAGGCGATCAGTGAGCGTTTGACTGCGGCGCCGGTGGTCCAGTTGTGCCAGATGCCGGCG
>NZ_JBIBVC010000017.1:0-33914 GCF_043080005.1 Streptomyces sp. NPDC015130
CGGTGAGTTCCTAGACAGCTCCCACCACACCGGAGGTCTTCGCCATGTTCAAGACCAGACCAGTGTCAACAACGCTCGTGATCAATACACCTAGGCCCTGTCGTCGAACTCCCGCCTGCCCTGCGGGCGGACGACGGGAGTGTGACGACAGGACCTAGCGGCCCAGGTACTTCGGCTTCTCCTTGGCGATGAAGGCGCTGACCGCGATCGTGTGGTCCTCCGAGGCGCCCGCGAGGGACTGGAGCTCGTCCTCCTTCTCCAGGGACTCGGCCAGCGAGTGGTCCGCGCCGTAGGCCAGGGACTCCTTGAGCGCCGCGTAGGCCACCGTCGGGCCCTCCGCGAGGGCGCGGGCGACCTTCGCGGCCTCGGCGGCGAGGTCGGCGGCCGGGACCAGACGGTTCGCGATGCCGAGCTCGTACGCCTCCTGGGCGCTGATCGAGCGCGGGAAGAGCAGCAGGTCGGAGGCCCGGCTCGCGCCGATCAGCCGGGGCAGCGTCCAGGACATGCCCGAGTCCGAGGTGAGCGCGACGCCCGCGAAGGACGTGTTGAAGGCGGCCGTGTCCGCGACGACCCGGTAGTCCGCCGCGAGCGCGAAACCGAAGCCCGCGCCCGCCGCGACGCCGTTCACGCCGGCCACGACCGGCTTCCGCATGCCCGTCAGGGCCTTCACGATCGGGTTGTAGTGGTCGCGCACCGTGTTCATGGTCTCGCGCGTGCCGGACTCCCGGTCCGCCATGAGCAGACCCACGTGCTCCTTGAGGTCCTGGCCCACACAGAACGCCCGGTCGCCCGCCGCGGTGAGCAGGACGGCCCGTACGGCGGTGTCCGCCGCGGCCGTTTCCGCGGCCTCCCGGAGCGCGACCTTCGCCGCCACGTTCATCGCGTTCATGGCCTCGGGCCGGTTGAGCGTGATGGTGGCGAGCCCGTCGCTCACCTCGTACAGCACCGTGTCGGCCATGGGGTTCCCTTCGCCTCTTTGCGTGGTTGACCTGCCCAGCATGGCGGAGATCACCCGCACCGCACATGTGAGCTGCGTCAAAGAAATCTGGCCGTCGGCGCGATCCGGGGCGGCGCAGTATCGCAGCCGGATCGCCGAAATATGGGGTTTTGAGAGAGCGCGTTGCGCAAGCGATGCAGATCGATGTTGGTCATCGGGTCCTGCGATGCGGGATAATGACCTGGAAGCAATGTGTTCGAAGCCGGTGAAGCGTGCTCCGCATCAAAGAGCTGCCCGGCTGACGATGAGCTGGTTTCAGGAAGGGGAACAAGCATGGCGGCCATGAAGCCGCGGACGGGTGACGGCCCGCTCGAGGTGACCAAGGAGGGGCGGGGCATCGTCATGCGCGTTCCGCTCGAAGGCGGCGGTCGGCTTGTCGTCGAGCTGACCCCGGGTGAGGCCGAGGCGCTGGGCGACGCCCTGAAGAAGGTCGTCGGCTGACCTGACCCTCGACGATTCCTCGCCACTGCCCCGGGACGGTGTCCACCGTGCCGGGGCAGTGGTGTGTCCGGGGAAGGAAGGTGTGTCCGCGTCCGGGGAGGGTGTGTCCGGAGGGAGGAAGAGCGGGCCGCGTGGTCAGCCGCGGCAGGAGGAGCGGGCCGGGGCGGTCAGCCTCGGCGTACGGCGCAGAGGAGGCCGTCGCCCACCGGCAGCAGCGAGGGCAGCAGCTCCTGGCTCTCCCGCACCGTGCGCAGCAGCTCGCGCACCCGCAGGACCTCCGCCGGCTGGGCCGCCGAGTCGACCGTCCGGCCGTCCGCGAAGACCCCCTCGAAGCAGACGAGACCCCCAGGTCGCAGCAGGCGCAACGATTCAGCGAGGTAGTCCAGGTACTCCAGCCGGTCGCCGTCGCAGAAGACGAGGTCGTACCCGCCGTCCGCGAGCCGGGGCAGCACGTCGAGCGCGCGGCCGGGGATGAACCGGGCCCGGTTGCCGGCGAAGCCCGCCGCGCGGAACGCCGTCTTCGCGAACTGCTGGTGCTCCGGCTGGAGGTCCACCGTCGTCAGGACCCCGTCCGGCCGCATCCCCAGCAGCAGGTAGATGCCCGACACTCCCGTGCCGGTACCGATCTCCGCCACCGCCTTGGCGTCCGCCGTCGCCGCGAGCAGGCGCAGCGCGCCGCCGGTGCCCGGCGACACCGAGGGCAGCCCTGCCTCCCGGGCCCGCTCCCGGGCCCAGCGCAGAGCTTCGTCCTCGGCGACGAAGGCGTCGGCGAACGACCAGCCCGTCTGCCGGTTGGCGGTAATGGCCCTCTCCTGTCCCCGTAGTTGACGCAACGGTGACTGTATCCGCTGTCAGCGGGAACCCGCAGATGGGACCGCACGTTCACCGGAGGCGGGACGCGACCCGCGACAGCCGGGCGACCCGGTTCCAAATTCGCGTAAAGATTCTTATCCGGAGCTAACGGGCGAGGTGGCTATGGTAGGGGCTCCACTGGACACCACCAGAGCCGACAGGGGAGGTGCGGCTGCGCCTGTGGATCGGGGAGGAGTGCTTCGGCGTCTTCTCAGGTCGGCGGGTGAGCCGAAATCCGTGACCGACACCGCTGACCGAATCCGCACCACCGACTCCGCTCCCACCACCGCGACCTTCGCATCGGACGCGGAATCGCAGGCGTGGACTCCGCCCACCTGGGAGGAGATCGTCAGCACGCACAGTGGCCGGGTCTACCGCCTCGCCTACCGCCTCACCGGCAACCAGCACGACGCCGAGGACCTCACCCAGGAGGTCTTCGTCCGCGTCTTCCGCTCGCTGTCGACGTACACGCCGGGCACCTTCGAGGGCTGGCTCCACCGCATCACCACCAATCTCTTCCTCGACATGGTCCGCCGCAAGCAGCGCATCCGCTTCGACGCGCTCGCCGACGACGCCGCCGAGCGGCTCCCCAGCCGGGAGCCCTCGCCGCAGCAGGTGTTCAACGACACCCACTTCGACGCCGACGTGCAGCAGGCCCTCGACACCCTCGCGCCCGAGTTCCGCGCCGCGGTCGTCCTCTGCGACATCGAAGGACTGTCGTACGAGGAGATCGCCGCGACCCTCGGCGTGAAGCTCGGCACCGTCCGCAGCCGGATCCACCGCGGTCGCTCCCATCTGCGCAAGGCGCTCAAGCACCGCTCGCCCGAGGCCCGGGCGGAGCGTGCCCTCGCCTCCGTCGGATGGGAGGCAGGGACAGCGTGAGCGGCACACGTCCCACGTCGCCGACCCCCGCGGAGCACCACCTCGGGGACCGGCTGGCGGCGCTCGTCGACGGCGAGCTCGGCCACGACGCCCGCGAGCGGGTGCTCGCACACCTCGCGACCTGTCCGCGCTGCAAGGCCGAGGCCGACGCGCAGCGCACCGTCAAGAGCGTCTTCGCCTCCGCGGCGCCCCCGCCGCCCTCGGCCGGCTTCCTCGCCAGGCTCCAGGGGCTCCCCGGGGGACCAGGTGAGCCTTCGGGCGGCTCCGGCGGGCCCGGGGCCTCGCGAGGGCCCCTCGAAGAACTGCTCGGCGCGGCGGCGCTCAAGTCCGACGGCTTCGCCACCGCGGCGGTCGTCACCCCGAACTCCCCGCACCCCGCCACCGGCTTCCGGATCCACGAGGTCGGCGACCGCGCCTCCGGCACGTCCGGGCGCGGCCGGCGCTTCGCCTTCGCGGCGGCCAGCGCGGTCTCGTTCGCGGCGATCGCCCTCGGCGGCACGCTGCCCGTCGAGACCTCGGTGAGCGCGAGCGGACGCGGCGGCCAGGGCACGGGCAGCGCGGTCACGCCGCTGCGCGCCACGGCCACCGGCGGCGCCGCGGGCACCACCGGTGCCACCCGCGGCACGCGGTCCGGGGAGCGTTCGGGCGCCCAGTCCGTCGCCGAGGAGCCCCTCACCCCGCTCGCGCCGCTCGCGGCCCGCACCGTCACCCCACGGGCTCCCGGGGGCACGGTTCCCCTGGGCGCGGTGCCGCCGGACGCGGTGCGCTCGGGCAAGGCTCCGCTGGTGGCCGTGCGCCTCCAGAACCAGGCCATGCAGTCGTTCCTCGCCCTCTCGCCGTTCATACGACCGACGGGTCCGGCCCTCGATCTGGCCTTCGCCCCCGGTCCCAGCCCGGCGGCGAGCCCGACGAACGCACCGCTCGGCTCCCACCGCTGACCCTGACCTGGTTGAATCCAGGGACAGGGGCGCCCGAGCCAGGGGCGCGGACGGGTCAGCGGGTTGCGGGGAGAGCATGAACGACGGGAAGCCGAACTGGTGGAGCCGGCCTTCGACGGCACCGGAGGCGGCGCGGATATCCTCGCCGCCCCCGGCCGACGGCGACGGTGACTTCCCCCTGCCCGCGCCCCAGCCGCCGGCGGAGGCCGGGCCGGGGGCCGCGAGCACCGAGCCCGCGACCGAGTCAGGGGTCGAGGCCGTGACCGAGCCCGCGGCCGAGTCCGCAGTCGAGGCCGTGACCGGGCCCGCTGCCGTGACCGGGCCCGCGACAGCTGCCGAGCCCGCGACCGCGCCCGCCGTCCTGCTGACGAAGGGTGAGCCGACCGACGCGCCCCTCGCCGGAGCACCCGCCGCCGACGCGCCCGTCGCCGACGCGCCCGTGACCGAGGCGCTCGTCGCCGACGTTCCCCCGGCCGCCCCCGGGCCGGCCGCCCAGCCCGCTCCCCAGCCCCTTCACGCGCCCGACGAGTACCGGACGCCGCCCTACGGCGAGCCCGGCCCGTGGGCGCCCGCGCCGCCCGTGCAGCACCCGGCGGCCTCCGTGCCGCCCCAGGCCCCCGTACCGCCCCAGGCGCAGCCGCAGGGCCCCGTGCACCCGGCGCCCCCGCGGCAGGCCGCCGTGCCCCCCGTACCGCCGCAGCAGGGCGGGAACGCCCCGTGGATGCAGTACGACCCCTGGGGCGGGGCCGTCGGCGGCGTCGGGCTCGTGCCCGCGCCCGTGAAGAAGTCCCGGAAGGGCCTCGCGCTCGCCGGAGCCCTGGTCTTCGCCCTCGTCACCGGTGTCATCGGCGGCGGCATCGGCGCCTACGTCGAGCGGAACGGCGGACTCACCACGGTCGAGCTGCCCCAGGCCGACGGTGGGGACACCGACCGCGCCCCCGAGAGCGTGGCCGGGATCGCCGCCGCCGCGCTGCCCGGCGTCGTCACCCTGCACGTCAGCGGCGGCGGCTCCTCCGGCACCGGCACCGGCTTCGTCCTGGACACCAAGGGCCACATCCTCACCAACAACCACGTGGTCGACGCGGCCGAGTCCTCCGGGGACATCACCGTGACCTTCGCCAGCGGCGAGACCGCCCGCGCCAAGATCGTCGGCAAGGACACCGGCTACGACCTGGCCGTCGTCCAGGTCACCGGCGTCTCCGGCCTCAAGGCGCTGCCCCTCGGCAACTCCGACAACGTCCGGGTCGGCGACCCCGTCGTCGCCATCGGCGCCCCCTTCGACCTCTCCAACACCGTGACCTCCGGGATCATCAGCGCCAAGGAGCGCCCGATCACCGCCGGCGGAGAGAAGGGCGACGGCACCGACATCAGCTACGTCGACGCCCTCCAGACCGACGCCCCCATCAACCCCGGCAACTCGGGCGGCCCGCTGCTCGACTCCAAGGGCCGGGTCATCGGCATCAACAGCGCGATCCGCGCCGCCGGCGGCTCCGGTGACGGCGACGGCGACAGCGCCGGCCAGCCCGGCTCCATCGGCCTCGGCTTCGCCATACCGATCAACCAGGGCAAGCGGGTGGCCGAGGAGCTCATCAACACCGGCAAGGCCACCCACCCCGTCATCGGTGTGAGCCTCGACATGCAGTTCAACGGCGACGGCGCGCGGGTCGGCGAGAAGGGCAAGGACGGCGCCGCCTCCGTCACCCCGGGCGGGCCGGCCGCCACGGCGGGCCTCCGTCCCGGCGACGTCATCACCAAGGTCGACGGCCAGCGCGTGCACAACGGCGAGGAGCTGATCGTGAAGATCCGCGCCCACCGCCCCGGTGACGAACTGCGGCTCACCCTGACCCGTGACGGCAAAGAGCTGACCAAGACGTTGACCCTCGGTTCCTCGCAGGGCACGTGAGTGACGTGCGGCGGACACCGGGAGGTACCCGTCCGGCAGTTTCGGCGGGTACCGTGGACCGGGCCCTGGACCGGCGTGAAGGAGCTACTAGGTGTTCAGCGACATAGGCGCACTCGAGCTGGTGGCCCTCGTGGTCCTCGCCGTGCTCGTCTTCGGGCCTGACAAGCTCCCGAAGGTCATCCAGGACGTCTCGCGCTTCATCCGGAAGGTACGTGACTTCTCGGACAGCGCGAAGGAGGACATCCGCAGCGAGCTGGGACCGGAGTTCAAGGACTTCGAGTTCGAGGACCTCAACCCGAAGACGTTCCTCCGCAAGCAGCTGGAGGGGAACGAGGACCTCAAGGAGCTCAAGGAACTGCGCGGCTCGTTCGACCTCAAGAAGGAGATGACCGACGTCGCCGACGCGGTCCACGGCCGGGCGGCCGCGCCCGCGGCGGTCAACGGCAGCGCGGCCGCCGCCACTCCGGACCTCCTCAAGAAGCAGGACAAGCCGGACACCGGTGAGCGTCCTCCGTACGACTCCGACGCGACCTGACGACGGGCTGTCACCGACCCGACGCGTCCTGGTGGCTATCCTCCCTCTGTTGACGGAACGAGGAGGCGGCCGAGTTGGAGACCACGAGTCGGGTGGAGGGCGTACCGACGGCCCGGCGTACCCCCGAGGGATACCTGCGGGCACCCTTCGCCTGGTACGGCCTCGACGAGGCGTTCACCGGGCCGCGCTGGCTGATGCAGGTCGGCACCGCGGCGGACGGCAGCGTCCAGCACGGGTCGACCGGGCACGGTGACACGCCGTCGATAAAGTCGGACGCGACCGCGGCGGAGAAGGAGCGGTTCGCCGTCGTCGTGACCGTGGCCGCGTCCCCCGTCCGGCGGACCGGGGACGGGACGGGCGTCCTCGACGCCACCACGGTCTCCTCCGCCGCCTGGCTGGCCGGCTCGGGGCTCCTGGTGCACACCTGGCCGGCCTCGCTGGACCACGGGATGCGCGACAACTGGCTGGACCAGCAGACGGAGACGGCCTTCGAGCTCGCCGACGACCTCGACGGGCCCGCCTGGTCGACGTTGTCGCTGCCCGTGGACGGGGTCCCGATGCCCTTCCACTACCGCGAGTCGGAGTTCGGCTGGGTGCTGGCCGGTTCGGCCGCGGGGGTGCACCTCGGGGCGTACGGGCGGGGGATGAGCGCGTACGGGCTCGGGTTCTCGCAGATCAAGGACCTGGAGACGTACGCCTGACGGCATGACGAAGGGGCGCCCCCGCCGGGGGCGCCCCTTCGTCATGCCGTACGTCAGAACTTGTTGCGCGGGGTGATGCCCAGGCTCATGCCCGAGAGGCCGCGCTGGCGGCCGCCCAGCTTGCCCGCGATGGCGCGCAGGGCCGCGCCCGCCGGGGAGTCCGGGTCGGACAGGACGACCGGCTTGCCGTCGTCGCCGCCCTCGCGCAGCCGCACGTCGATCGGGATCGAGCCGAGGACGGGGACGGTCGCGCCCGTGGTCTGGGTCAGGCCGTCGGCGACCTTCTGGCCGCCGCCCGTGCCGAAGACGTCGACCATCTCGTCGCAGTGCGGGCAGGGCAGCCCCGCCATGTTCTCGACGACGCCGACGATCTTCTGGTGCGTCTGCACGGCGATCGAACCGGCCCGCTCGGCGACCTCGGCGGCGGCCTGCTGCGGGGTCGTCACGACCAGGATCTCCGCGTTCGGCACGAGCTGCGCGACCGAGATCGCGATGTCGCCCGTGCCCGGCGGCAGGTCGAGCAGGAGGACGTCCAGGTCGCCCCAGTACACGTCCGCGAGGAACTGCTGGAGCGCGCGGTGCAGCATCGGGCCGCGCCACACCACCGGGGCGTTGCCCGGGGTGAACATCCCGATGGAGATGACCTTCACGCCGTTCGCGGACGGCGGCATGATCATGTTCTCGACCTGGGTCGGACGGCCGTCCGCGCCCAGCATCCGCGGCACACTGTGGCCGTAGATGTCGGCGTCGACGACGCCGACCTTCAGACCGTCGGCGGCCATCGCCGCGGCCAGGTTCACGGTGACGGAGGACTTGCCGACCCCGCCCTTGCCGGAGGCGACCGCGTACACCCGGGTCAGCGAGCCCGGCTTCGCGAACGGCACCTCGCGCTCCGCGCCGGTCCCGCGCAGCGCCGCCGCCAGCTCCTTGCGCTGCTCGTCGCTCATCACGTCGAGCGTGACGTCGACACCCGTGACGCCCTCCACCCGGGAGACGGCCTCGGTCACGCGCTGCGTGATGGTGTCCCGCATCGGGCAGCCGGAGACGGTCAGGTAGACCGTGACGGCGACCTTGCCGTCCGGTTCGATCTCCACCGACTTGACCATGCCGAGCTCAGTGATCGGTTTGTTGATCTCGGGGTCGTTCACCGTCGCCAGTGCTTCGAGCACCGCGTCTTCCATAGCCATACCGACGATGGTACGGCGCCGACCACCGGCCCATGAAAGGGCTGTCAACGGTCGGGTACGTCACTTCCGTGTCCTTCGCCCGACGGGAATAGATCCCGGCGCTCCTCCAGCTCCTTGATCAGGTCCTGGAGCTCCGAGCGGATCCAGTCGCGCGTCGCCACCTCGCCGAGGCCCATGCGGAGCGCCGCGATCTCCCGGGTCAGGTACTCGGTGTCCGCGATCGACCGCTCGTTCTGCTTCCGGTCCTGTTCGAGGTTGACCCGGTCCCGGTCGTCCTGCCGGTTCTGCGCGAGCAGGATCAGCGGGGCCGCGTACGAGGCCTGGAGGGACAGCGCGAGCGTCAGGAAGATGAAGGGGTACTCGTCGAACTTCAGCGACGCGGGCGCGAAGACGTTCCACCCGATCCAGACGACGACCGTCAGGGTCATCCAGACCAGGAACCGCCCCGTCCCCAGGAAGCGGGCGATCCGCTCCGACAGCCGCCCGAAGGCCTCCGGGTCGTACTCCGGCAGGAACCTGGCCCGGCGCTCGCGCGGCAGGTCGAGCCGGATGCGGGACATGGGGCGCTCCCGGTCCCGGTCCCGCTCCCGCTCCTGCCCCCGCTCAGCGGCCATGCGCGCTGCCCTCCTCGTGGAACTCGGTCTCCCGCCAGTCGTCCGGCAGCAGGTGGTCGAGCACGTCGTCGACGGTGACCGCGCCGAGCAGCGACCCGCTCTCGTCCACGACGGGCGCGGCGACCATGTTGTACGCGGCGAGGTAGCTCGTGACGGCGGGCAGCGGGGTGTCGGGACCCAGCGGCGGCAGATCGCTGTCCACGAGCGAACTGACCAGCGTGAACGGCGGGTCCCGCAGCAGCCGCTGGAAGTGCACCGTGCCCAGGTACTTCCCGGTCGGCGTCTCGTCCGGCGGCCGGCACACGTACACCTGCGCGGCGAGCGCCGGCGACAGGTCCTGCTGGCGCACCCGGGCCAGCGCGTCCGCGACCGTGGCGTCCGGCCGCAGCACGATCGGCTCGGTCGTCATCAGACCGCCGGCCGTGCGCTCCTCGTACGACAGGAGCCGGCGCACATCGGCGGCGTCGTCCGGCTGCATCAGGGTGAGGAGCCGTTCCTGGTCCTCCTCCGGCAGCTCGGACAGCAGGTCGGCCGCGTCGTCCGGGTCCATCGCCTCCAGGACGTCGGCGGCCCGTTCCTCCTTCAGCTTGCCGAGGATCTCGATCTGGTCGTCCTCCGGCAGCTCTTCGAGGACGTCGGCGAGCCGGTCGTCGTCGAGGGCGGCGGCCACCTCGGCGCGCCGCTTGGGGGAGAGGTGGTGCAGGACGTTGGCGAGGTCGGCGGGGCGCAGCTTCTCGAAGGTGGCGACGAGGCTCTCCGCGCCCTGTCCCTCCTCCTCCAGGGAGAAGCCGGTGACGGCCGACCACTCGACGGTGAGCGTCTCGCCCTTGCGGCTCAGGACCCCGCCCTTGCCCTTGCGGACGAAGACCTTGTCGATCTCCCAGTCGCGGCGGGCCGGCAGCTGCTGGATGGCGACGTCGAGGACGGTGACCTCCTCGCCCTCCTGCCCGTCGGGCCCCACGAGCCGGACGCGCCGGTCGAGGAGCTCGCCGAGGACGAGCCGCTCGGTGGGCCGCTGCTCGAAGCGGCGCATGTTGACCACGCCCGTGGTGATGACCTGGCCGGACTCGACGCCCGTGATGCGGGTCATGGGGACGAAGACGCGGCGGCGGCTCAGCACCTCCACGACCATGCCGAGCAGCCGGGGCGGCCTGCGGCCGACGCGGAGCATGGCCACGAGGTCGCTGACCCGGCCGACCTGGTCGCCGACGGGGTCGAAGACGGGGACCCCCGCCAGGTGGGAGACGAAGATCCGGGGGGCGCCTGCCGCCATGCCACGCGCCTCCTCGGTGCCGCACGATTCGAGTCGTGGCAAGAGCTTTGCCGCTTCTCGCGGGGCTTTGCCTGGTTCAGGCTAGCCCGTGCCGTTCCGACCCGCTCCGGCAAGGACTCCGTACGGCTGCCTGCGGGGCCCGTCACCCGGCCCGGGTACGCTGCGGTCTGCCGTCCCCCCTCCTGGACCCTGGCACCGGACCCGGCCATTCCGCCGACCCGGCCCGCGGCCGTCCGGCGGCACTCCCGAACGGGCCCACGGCCCGGCGTACTCCCCCCCCACGACACGAGAGGCAGCGCTGATGGCCGTTCGTACCCCGTCGTCGCGTATCCGCAGGGCCGTCGCGCCCCTGGCGCTCTGCGCCGGGCTGACGGTCGGACTCACCGCCTGCGGCGCCGATCCGGACGAGGGGACCAACGGGGTGGGCCGGCTCTCCGCGCCCGAGATCGAGCAGGAGGCGCAGACCGCGGCGGACGCGGCGAAGGCGGTACGGCTGTCCGGCACCCTCGTCAGCAAGGGCGGCACCTTCAAGCTCAACATGCGGCTCAAGCAGGACGGCGCCGCCGGCTCGGTGACGACGAAGAACAGCACCTTCGAGCTGCTGCGGATCGGTGACGCGCTCTACCTGAAGGCGGACGCGGACTTCTGGGCGCACGACGACAAGGCGACCGAGGAGCCCTCCGAGGCCGACAGCGAGGCCGCCGACAAGCTCGACGACAAGTACGTGAAGGTGCCGCAGGGCGACCCCTCGTACAAGCAGTTCCGCGGCTTCACCGACATGGACGTGCTCCTCGGCGGGCTGATCGGCCTGCACGGGGACAAGGTCAAGGGCGACCGCGACCAGATCGGCGGGGTCCGCACGATCAAGGTCAAGGGCGGCGCCGAGGGCGAGGGCGGCACGCTCGACGTGGCCCTGGAGGGCTCCCCGTACCCGCTGCAGTTCGCGCGGGGCGGGGGAGCGGGCATCGTCGTGCTCTCCGAGTGGAACAAGGACTTCCCGCTCGCGGAGCCGTCCAAGGAGGAGACCCTCGACTACGGCAAGCAGCTGCCGCGCACGTAGAGGGTGTCCGGAGTCCTCTACGTGCGGCGCTTGCGGAACAGCAGCTTCGGGAGCGCCGCCGGCACCGGGCGCCGGGTCGTGGCCTCCGAGGGCAGCGGTACGGCGGCCAGGGAGCCGTCCGGCAGCTCCGTCGTCGAGGCGCGGGGGTCGAGCCGCAGCACGCGGCACTCGCGCGCCCAGCGCCCCGTCATCGCCTCGCCGTCGTGGGCGTTCAGCCGCTTGCCCTTCAGCTCGGCGACCGCGGCGTCCCACTCCTCGGAACCGGGGGACAGCTCGCGCACGGCGGCCGTCCAGGCGACGAGCCGCCCGCCCTTGTCCTTGCTGCGGACCGTGACCTCGGCCGTCCCGCCGTCCGTCAGGCCCGGCAGGGGCTGCTCGCCGGGGCCGTCGCCGACGACGTGCGCGGCGCCGTCGTGCCAGACGTGCCAGAGCGCGCGGGCGGGACCGGTCCCGCGCACCCAGACGAGGCCGGACTTCTTGGTGGCCTCCTCGACGAGGGCGGACCCGAGCAGCTCTTCAGTCATGGCGCGAAGCCTAGCGGGAGCCCCGCCAGGACCTGTCCGGTCGATCATGGCCGGGGCCGCGGCGGTCGTGCCGACCCTGATCGACCGGACAGGTCCTACAGCCAGC
Organism: Streptomyces sp. NPDC015130; assembly: GCF_043080005.1. NCBI lineage: Bacteria > Bacillati > Actinomycetota > Actinomycetes > Kitasatosporales > Streptomycetaceae > Streptomyces > Streptomyces sp. NPDC015130. Next base: position 12,014 of record NZ_JBIBVC010000017.1, read on the forward strand.
CGTTGCGCTTGAGCATGCGGTGGATGCTGAAGCAGACCACGATGATGCCGGTGAGCACCATCGGGTAGCCGTACTTCCAGTGCAGCTCCGGCATGTGGTCGAAGTTCATGCCGTAGACGCCGCAGACCGCCGTGGGGACGGCGACGATCGCCGCCCACGAGGTGATCTTGCGCATGTCCTCGTTCTGCGCGACGGTCGCCTGCGCGAGGTTGGCCTGGAGGATCGAGTTGAGGAGCTCGTCGAAGCCGACGACCTGCTCCTGGACGCGGGCGAGGTGGTCGGCGACGTCCCGGAAGTACTTCTGGATGTCGGGGTCGACCAGGCGCATCGGGCGCTCGCTGAGCAGGGTCAGCGGACGCAGGAGCGGTGTGACGGCCCGCTTGAACTCCAGTACCTCACGCTTGAGCTGGTAGATGCGGCCCGTGTCCGTGCCGCGGGTGGAGCCTTTGGCGCTCGGCGAGAAGACGTCGATCTCCAGCTGGTCGATGTCCAGCTCGACGGCGTCGGCGACCGCGATGTAGCCGTCGACGACGTGGTCGGCGATGGCGTGCAGGACGGCCGAGGGCCCTTTGGCGAGGAGCTCGGGCTCGCCCTGGAGGCGGTGGCGGAGGTTGCGCAGGGAGCCCTGGCCTCCGTGCCGGACCGTGATGACGAAGTCGGGGCCGGTGAAGCACATGACCTCGCCGGTCTCGACGACCTCGCTGGTCGCGGTGAGCTCGGCGTGCTCGACGTAGTGGATCGTCTTGAAGACGGTGAAGAGCGTGTCGTCGTACCGCTCCAGCTTGGGCCGCTGGTGGGCGTGGACGGCGTCCTCGACGGCGAGCGGGTGCAGCCCGAACTCGGCGGCGATACCGGCGAATTCGGCCTCGGTCGGCTCGTGGAGCCCGATCCAGGCGAAGCCGCCGCTCTCGCGGACCTGGCTCATCGCGCCGCGGGGCGTGAGGCAGGCGCGGTCCTCGACCCGGCGCCCGTCGCGGTAGACGGCGCAGTCGACGACGGCGCTGGAGGCCGAGTGGTCGCGGGTCGGGTCGTACGCGGTGTACGTGGTGGGGGTCTTGCGCAGGCTGTGCCGCAGGCTCGGCCGGACGGCGGCGCGCAGGTCACGGATCATCGACATGGGCATGCTCCTTCACGGAGAGGCCGTCGGCGCGATGCGTGGCACAGCCCGGAATGGGGACGTGGAGCTACGTCGTCCACAAAGCGGGCGGCACCGGGGGATCGCGGTGACGGCGTTCGCTACAGACAGGCAAAGGCGAAATGCTCTTCCGTCGTGCGAGATGCCGGAGAAGGCAGGTCCCAACGGGACCTGGGGTCACCGGAGGGAGAAGCGCACCGGGCTCGGGTGCGGGGCGGAAGAGCGACTGGTACTGCCCGACCGACTTCGGTCCATCGCAGCCCCACCTCCTCCGGCCGGTCCCCCGTGAGGGATGACGTGTGACGAGTAATCAGGAGTTCGTGACTCCCGACCAGCGGCCAAGACTATCAGCCGACAGAGGGTCAATCCCTGACTTTGCCCGTTCCATACGCGCTTTATGCTCGACGCATGGGAGAAGTTCTTGCTCTGGTCGAGGCCCGGCTGCGGACGGCACTCGGCGAACCGGACGCGCGGGCCGCGGTGACCTTCCTCGGCACCGATCGGATCGAGGTGCTCCGCTTCATCGACGGCGACCTCGTGCGGTACGCGACCCTCGGGATGTCCGCCTCGCCGATGGCCGACCCGACCGCCGCCCTCGCCGACCCCGTGAAGGGCCCGCGCGCGGAGCTCGTCCTCACCGTACGGGCCGGCCTCGCCGACACCGACAAGGTGCTGCGCCCGCTCGCCGTGCTCGCCTCCACGCCGCAGGTCGAGGGCGTGGTCGTGGCCCCCGGCGCCTCGCTCGACGTGGGCGAGCCCCTCTGGCCGGGCGCCTCCTTCAGCTCGGTCCTGGTCGCCGGGTCCGGCGGCCTCGTGGAGGACCTGGAACTGGACGAGCCGCTCGACCCGGTCCGCTTCCTGCCGCTGCTCCCGATGACCCCGAACGAGGCGGCGTGGAAGCGGGTGCACGGGGCGCAGGCGCTGGAGGAGCGCTGGCTGGCCCGGGGGACCGACCTGCGCGATCCGCTGCGCGGGTCCGTGGCCCTGGACTGAGGCCGGGCGGCGCGGCGGGTGAAGGGCCCGGGCCGGACGGGTGATCGTCCGCGGGCCGTCCTTGACGCGGGGCCCCGGGGGTAGGACCGTTGAGCCCTATGAGGGGCGAACCCAGTTGTCCGAAGTGCGGTGGCAGGGTCAGAGCGCCCGGTCTCTTCTCCGACTCCTGGCAGTGTGACGTGCACGGCTCGGTGCACCCGCTCCAGCCCGTCATCCCACCCAGCGTCGAGGCCCTCGGTGTCGTCGTGCACCGGTCCCACGTCCCGGTGTGGATGCCGTGGCCCCTGCCCGTCGGCTGGCTCTTCACCGGTGTCGCGTACGCGGGCGACGACCGCAGCGGCGGACGCGCGACCGCCGTCGCCTGCTCGGGCCCCGGGCCGCTCGGCGGCATCGGCGAACTGCTCCTGGTCGCCGAGGAGCTCGGCGTGGGACTCGGCGCGCGGTACGCCGGCATCGACGGCCTCGATCCCGGCTCCGGCATGGCCATCGACAAGCCGCCCCAGGCGAAGGTCCTCGCCGCCGGCCGCCCCACCCCGCTGTGGCACGTCACCGGCACCCCGCAGGACCGGGCGGTCTTCGCGGGGGAGGCGCGCGGCCTCTGGCTGTGGGCGATCGTCTGGCCCGAGCAGTCCGGCCTCCTGATGTACGACGAGCTGGTCCTGACGGACCTGCGGGACGCGGGTGCCGAGGTCGAGCTCCTGCCGTGCGGCGCGCTCACCCCGAGGCTGCTGAAGTAACGGGCGACCGGGGGACCGGATCCGTACAAGGCCGTTCGATTCGCCCGTTATGCTGAAGCGTCCCTCGTCCGTGCCGAGCCCCTGGAGTACCGCGTCGTGCGCATCGATCTGCACACCCACTCCACGGCCTCCGACGGCACGGACTCGCCGGCCGAACTCGTCAGGAACGCGGCCGCGGCCGGGCTCGACGTCGTCGCGCTGACGGACCACGACACCACCCGCGGCCACGCCGAGGCGATCGGCGCGCTGCCCGAGGGACTGACCCTCGTCCCCGGCGCCGAGCTCTCCTGCCGCCTCGACGGCGTCGGCCTGCACATGCTCGCGTACCTCTTCGACCCCGAGGAACCCGCGCTCCTCGCCGAGCGCGAGCTCGTCCGCGACGACCGCGTGCCGCGCGCCCGCGCCATGGTCGGCAAGCTCCAGGAGCTCGGCGTCCCCGTCACCTGGGAGCAGGTCGCCCGGATCGCCGGTGACGGCTCCGTCGGCCGCCCGCACGTCGCCGAGGCGCTCGTCGAGCTCGGGGTCGTCCCGGACGTCTCCGGGGCGTTCACGCCCGACTGGCTCGCCGACGGCGGCCGGGCGTACGTCGGGAAGCACGAGCTGGACCCGTTCGAGGCGATCCGCCTGGTCAAGGCCGCCGGAGGCGTCACGGTCTTCGCGCACCCGCTCGCCGTCAAGCGCGGCGAGGTCGTGCCGGAGAGCGCGATAGCCCGGCTCGCCGACGCCGGACTCGACGGCATCGAGGTCGACCACATGGACCACGACGAGGCGACGCGCGCACGGCTGCGCGGGCTCGCGAAGGAGCTCGGGCTGCTGGTCACGGGCTCCAGCGACTACCACGGCAGCCGCAAGACCTGTCGCCCCGGCGACTGCACCACCGACCCCGAGATCTACGGCGAGATCATCCGCCGTGCCACAGGGGCCTTCGCGGTCCCCGGCACGGGGGGAGCCGCCGCCTAGCCCTTCGGGGCCGACCCGAGGGAGCGAGGCCTGAGGCCGGCGGTCGCCGGACCGCCAGGTCACGGTTCACGGCCTCCCACGGCCGTCGTCGGCCGTCCGGGCCGAGGTGCTCGAGTCGGCCTGTCGGCCGGGACGGTCACCACGACCCGCATCCGCGTCAGCCCCGCCAGGGCGGCGCACCGCCACTCGCGTCAGCCCCGCCAGGGCGGCGTACGTACACGCACCCAGCGTCAGCCCCGCCAGGGCGGCGTACCCGCATCCGCGTCAGCCCCGCCAGGGCGGCGGAGTCACACGGCCCGAACCGGTCCCCGGACCGGCGTCCGGGCCCGGCCTCGGGCCCCGCCAGGGCCCCGGGCAGCCCCCACCCGTCACCCGTCCACGTCACCCCGCACGGCTCCGCGCCGCGCGGGGGGACGTACCCGCGTCGGCCCGCTGCCGGAACTCCACATTCCGACAGTGGTGACCCCCACCCCACCGTTCGACCTCTCCCGCAAGGCACCCCACCGTGTTCGACGTCGCCGTCTTCGGCTCGCTGTTCCTGACCCTCTTCGTGATCATGGATCCCCCCGGGATCACGCCGATCTTCCTCGCCCTGACCTCCGGCCGTCCGGCCAAGGTCCAGCGCCGCATGGCCTGGCAGGCCGTCGCCGTGGCCTTCGGTGTCATCACGGTCTTCGGTCTGCTCGGGCAGCAGATCCTGGACTACCTGCACGTCTCCGTCCCCGCGCTGATGATCGCGGGCGGTCTGCTCCTGCTGCTGATCGCGCTCGACCTGCTCACCGGCAAGACCGACGAGCCGAAGCAGACCAAGGACGTGAACGTCGCCCTGGTGCCGCTCGGCATGCCGCTGCTCGCCGGGCCGGGTGCGATCGTCTCGGTCATCCTCGCCGTGCAGCACGCCGACAGCGTCGCCTCGCAGGTCTCCGTCTGGGCGGCCATCGTCGCCATGCACGTCGTGCTCTGGCTGACCATGCGCTACTCGCTGGTGATCATCCGGGTCATCAAGGACGGCGGCGTGGTCCTGGTGACGCGCCTCGCCGGCATGATGCTCTCCGCCATCGCGGTGCAGCAGATCATCAACGGCGTCACCCAGGTCGTCCAGGGGTCCTGACCGGCCGATCCGGGCGTCTCCGGACACCACTGCGCCCCCGTACGGATTCCGCTGCTGCGAAGTCCGTGCGGGGGCGCGGTGCGTGGGGTGGACCCGGCCTGTTACGAGGCCGTGGTCTCGGCGGGGCGGATCCAGATGCGCTGGCCGATCGCGGCGGCCTGCTGCACGATCCGATTGACGGAGGCGGCGTCCACGACCGTGCTGTCGACGGGCGTGCCGTCGATGTCGTCGAGGCGCAGGATTTCGAAGCGCATGGGCTTCTCCCTTCGTCTGAGTTGATCCTCCTGATGGAGAACTGCGTTACGTACGGGTCCAACGATGTGTAGAGGGAAAACATTCCCTACGCTAAAGAAAATTTTCGGCTGGCTAACTACTGGCGGGTAGGGGGTGTGGCGGCAGAGCCCCCGGCGGCGGAGAATGAGCCCCGTATGAACGACGCAGAGACCACCGCCGCACCCGCCGAGCCGTCCGCCGACGCACCGACCGCCGCACCCGGCGACGCCCGGGCATTGGACACCCATGCGCTTGAGGCCCGCCTGAGCGCCATCGAAGCCCGGGTGGAGCGCACCAACGACCTCCTCCGGCGGATGCTGGCCGAGGTGGCCAAGACCCCGTCCACCCACGCCATCTTCGTCGACGCGGGTTACGTCCATGCTGCGGCCGGGTTGCTGGTGACCGGCACCGAGGACCGGCGCTCCTTCGACCTCGACGCCGAGGGCCTGATCGAGGCCTTCATCGACAAGGCCCGCACGATCTTCGCGGACAGCAGACTGCTCCGCGTCTACTGGTACGACGGCGCCCGGCGCCGGATCCACACCCCCGAGCAGCAGGCCATCGCCGAGCTGCCCGACGTCAAGGTGCGCCTCGGCAACCTCAACGCCAACAACCAGCAGAAGGGCGTCGACTCCCTGATCCGCACCGATCTGGAGTCCCTCGCCCGCCACCGCGCCATCAGCGACGCCGCCCTCGTCGGCGGCGACGAGGACCTCGTCTCGGCCGTCGAGGCCGCGCAGGGCTACGGCGCCCGCGTCCACCTCTGGGGCATCGAGGCCGCCGAGGGCCGCAACCAGGCCGAGGCACTCCTCTGGGAGGTCGACAGCCAGCGCACGTTCGAGCTCGACTTCTGCCGGCCGTACGTCACCCGCCGCCCCGTCACGACGTACGAGAACGAGGGCGAGCCGCCGCCCTCCCGCGAGGAGGTCCGCTTCGTCGGCGCCCAGATCGCCGCGACCTGGCTCGCCGAGCGCGGCCGGGACCGGCTCGCCGAGCTCCTGCCCGGCGCCCCCTACCTCCCGGGCCCCGTCGACCAGGACCTGCTCGTCGAGGCGGAACGCCTGCTCAGCCGCTCCCTGCGCGGTCACGCGTCCCTGCGGCGCGCCCTGCGCGACGGCTTCTGGCAGCACCTCAAGACGCAGTACTGAGGACGCGTACCGAAGGTCGTGGCCCCGCGCGGCCCCGAGGACGCGTACCGAGGACGCGTTCTGGCACGGCCGGTCAGGAAGCCGCCGCACCGGCCTCCGCGTGGGCGGCCACCCGCTCCCAGAAGGCGGTGAGCCGGTCCGCCAGTTCGCGCGGGTGCGAGACGTTCGGCGAGTGGCCCGCGCCCTCGACCACCGTGTGGTGCGCGCCGGTGCGGGCCGCCGCCGCGGCCAGCTCCGCCGGGGGCCAGACCATCTCGTCCGCCCCGTACGCGATGTGCAGCGGCACCTGGAGTCCGAGCAGCTCCGGCGTGCCGTCCGGGTCGCTCAGGAGCAGCCGGCCGGTGCCCGCGAGCTGGGCGATCCGGGTCCGCATCCAGCGCCGCCGCAGGAACTCCACGAGCTCAGGCGCGTCCACCGCGTCCGGTTCCTCGCCCCGGCTGTCCAGCCAGCGCGTGGCCCGCCAGACCCGTTCCTTCGGGAGCAGCGCCAGCGAGCCCCGCAGCACCCGGACCCGGATCCGCTGCGGGCGCGCGACCCGGCCGGGACCCGAGGAGAGCAGGGTGAGCGAGCGGAACGCGCGGGGTGCGAGCGAGGCCGCGGCGCGGGCGACGAGGCCGCCGAACGAGTGGCCGAGCAGATGGACCGGCCCGTCCCCGAGAGCGGCGGCCTGCGCGACCACGTCGAGCGCGAGCGCCCTGCGGCGGTAGGCCGCCCGGCCGCGCGGGCCCGGGGTCTCGTGCTGGCCCCGCCCGTCCACCGCCACCGCGCGGTAGCCGGCCTCGCCCAGTGGCCCGAGCAGCGCCAGGAAGTCCTCCTTGCTGCCGGTGTACCCGGGCAGCAGCAGCACCGTCCCGCGCCGCTCGCCCTCGGGTGCCGTGTCGAGGACGGCGAAGTCGCCCCGCGCGGTCACCAGACGGTGGGCACGGGTGCGGGGCGGCAGTACGAGGGAACGGGGCTTGCTCATATCTGGACTGTAACGGCGGGAGCGGAGGGCGCACGCGGGGGACCGGGGCCCGGTGGCCGGCGGGAAAGGCCGTGCGGCCCGGTCCCTGGGGAGGGACCGGGCCGCACGGGCGGGACGGGGCGGGATCAGCTCTCGGGCTGGGCCGCCGCCGCCTTCTTCGTGGTGCGGCGGCGCGGAGCCTTCGGGGCCTCCTCGGCGGCCGGGGCGTCGGCGGCCGGGGCCTCGACGGCAGCGGCTGCCTTCTTCGTCGTACGGCGACGCGTCGGCTTCTGCGGCTCCGAGGCGTCGGGCGCCTCGGCGGCGACGGCGGCCTTCTTCGTCGTACGGCGGCGCGGAGCCTTCGGGGCCTCCTCGGCGACCGGCTCGGCCACCGGAGCGGCCTCGGCGACGACCTCGGCGGCCGCGGCCTTCTTGGTCGTACGGCGGGCACGCGGGGCCTTGGCGGCCTTGGGGGCCTCCTCGACGACCGGCTCTGCCGCCGGCTCGACGGCCACGGGGGCCGCGACCGGCTCGGCGACGGCCTCGGCCACCGGGGCCTCGGTCGTGACCGGGGCGCCCGCGGGCCGGCGAGCGGTGCGGCGGGCGCGGGGAGCCTTGGGGGCCTCCTCGACGACCGGGGCCGCGACGGTCTCGACGACGATCTCGGTCGCCGTGACCTCGGCGTTGACCGGGGATCCGGCGGGCCGGCGAGCGGTGCGACGGGCGCGCGGAGCCTTGGGGACCTCCTCGACGACCGGCTCGACGACCGGCTCGACGGCGGGGGCCTCGGCCACCGGCGCCTCGACGGTCACCGGGGCGTTGGTGGCCTTGCGGACCACGCGGCGACGGCGCGGGGCGGGAACCTCGGCCATGACCTCGGCGACGGCCACGACCGGCTCGGCCACCGCGGCGGCCACCGGAGCGGCGACGGCCTCGACGACCGGCTCCGCGACGGCCTTCTTGACCGTACGGCGGCGGGGGGCCTTCTTCGGCTCCGCCGGGGCCTCCACGGGGGCCTCGACGACCGGGGCGGCGGGGGCCTCGACGACCCGGGCGTTCCGCAGGGCGGCCGCGGCGGTCTCGACCGTCTGGAAGGTGACGGTGTCCTCGACCGGCCGCACGCGCGGACGGCGACGGCGCGGGGCCGGGGGTGCCTCCTGGAGCGCGGGGGCCGGGGCGGCGGGCGCGGCCGTCACGGCCTCCGGGCGGGCGGCGCGGCCACGGCGGCGGGGAGCGCGCGGCTCCTCGGCGACGGGAGCCGGAGCGGCCTCGACCGGGGCGACGACCGGAGCGGCCTGGGCCACGGGGGCGGTCTCAGCCTCCACCGGAGCCGGAGCGGCCTGGGTCACCGGAGCGGCCTGGGTCACCGGAGCCGCCTGGACGGCCTGCGCGATCCCGGCACCGGCCGGACGGGTACGGCGACGGCGACGCGGGGTGCGCGGAGCGGACTCGGCGGGGGCGTCCTCGACCGCGGCGGCCGGAGCGGCGGCCACGGCGGCGGCCGGAGCCGCCTGGACGTCACCGAGCTCGCTGCCGCCACGGGTGCGGCGACGCTGACGCGGGGTCCGCGTACGCGCCGGACGCTCCTCCGTCTTCTCGGGCCGGTCGGCCTTCGGGCCGCGGCCACGGCGTCCGCCGGGCTCGCCCAGGTCCTCCAGCTCCTCCGCGCCCAGACCCGCACGGGTCCGCTCGGTGCGGGGCAGGATGCCCTTGGTGCCCGCCGGGATGTCCAGCTCCTCGTAGAGGTGCGGGGACGAGGAGTACGTCTCGACCGGGTCGTGGAAGTCCAGCTCCAGCGCCTTGTTGATGAGCTGCCAGCGCGGGATGTCGTCCCAGTCGACCAGCGTCACGGCCGTGCCCTTCGCACCGGCGCGGCCGGTGCGGCCCACGCGGTGGAGGAAGGTCTTCTCGTCCTCGGGCGACTGGTAGTTGATGACGTGGGTGACGCCCTCGACGTCGATGCCGCGCGCGGCGACGTCGGTGCAGACGAGGACGTCCACCTTGCCGTTGCGGAAGGCGCGCAGCGCCTGCTCGCGGGCGCCCTGGCCCAGGTCGCCGTGGACCGCGCCGGACGCGAAGCCGCGCCGCTCCAGCTGCTCGGCGATGTCGGCCGCCGTGCGCTTCGTACGGCAGAAGATCATCGCGAGTCCGCGGCCGTTGGCCTGCAGGATGCGGGAGACCATCTCCGGCTTGTCCATGTTGTGCGCGCGGTAGACGTGCTGCTTGATGTTGGCGACGGTCGCGCCCTCGCCGTCGGGCGAGGTGGCGCGGATGTGCGTCGGCTGCGACATGTAGCGGCGGGCGAGGCCGATGACCGCGCCCGGCATGGTCGCCGAGAACAGCATGGTCTGGCGCTTCGCCGGAAGCATGTTCATGATCTTCTCGACGTCGGGCAGGAAGCCCAGGTCGAGCATCTCGTCGGCCTCGTCCAGGACGAGGACCTTGACGTGCGACAGGTCGAGCTTGCGCTGGCCGGCCAGGTCGAGCAGACGGCCGGGGGTGCCGACGACGACGTCGACGCCCTTCTTCAGCGCCTCGACCTGAGGCTCGTACGCACGGCCGCCGTAGATGGCGAGCACACGGACGTTGCGCACCTTGCCGGCGGTGAGGAGGTCGTTGGTGACCTGCTGGCAGAGCTCACGGGTGGGGACCACGATGAGCGCCTGCGGGGCGTCGGTCAGCTGTTCGGGCTTCGCCCGGCCGGCCTCGACGTCCGCGGGAACGGTGACGCGCTCCAGGATGGGGAGGCCGAAACCGAGGGTCTTGCCCGTGCCGGTCTTGGCCTGGCCGATGACGTCGGTGCCGCTGAGGGCGACCGGAAGGGTCATCTCCTGGATGGGGAAGGGGGTGACGATGCCGACGGCCTCCAGGGCCTCGGCCGTCTCGCTAAGGATTCCGAGCTCTCGGAAAGTCGTAGTCAGGGTGCTGCCTCTTCTGTGGACGCGGTACGAGGCGAACGCTGGGGGTCGTACCGTGCCGGAACACAGGCCGCCGGATCGGGAAGATCACAGCCGGCCAGGTGGCACGGGACCACTGCCGTCGCTCGAGCGTCGTACCGCTGAGGTGACCCCTCCGCGGGTCCGCCGGAAGGGCTGTCGGGCCGGAGCCGATCGGGCCACCGACCGGGCATCCTCATTCATGAGTCGGCCTACCGTGTACGTCCGAACGTGCGAAAGCATGTCCGCATACTCAGCAGGCGCTTTATCACTGTACCCCGGAATCGCGCATGTGTGTTGGGAGAAAACGTGATGAGGGCACGGTCACACTGACTGACCAGGGCCTTCCCGGCGGCGGGAGCGGGCTATTGTGCGCTCCATGGAGACGCCTGACAACGCCACACCGACCGGGATCGCCGCCGAGGACTGGGCCACGGCATCCGCCGAGCCGCAGTACCGCGCCGCCGTGATCGACCTCCTCGGCGCGCTGGCCTACGGAGAGCTGGCGGCCTTCGAGCGGCTCGCCGAGGACGCCAAGCTGGCACCGACCCTCGCGGACAAGGCGGAGCTGGCGAAGATGGCCGCCGCCGAGTTCCACCACTTCGAGCAGCTGCGCGACCGGCTCGCGGCCGTGGACGCCGAGCCGACCACCGCGATGGAGCCCTTCGCCAAGGCGCTCGACGACTTCCACCGCCAGACCGCGCCCTCGGACTGGCTGGAGGGCCTCGTCAAGGCGTACGTCGGCGACTCGATCGCCAGCGACTTCTACCGTGAGGTCGCGGCCCGGCTCGACTCCGACACGCGCGGGCTCGTCCTGTCGGTGCTCGACGACACCGGCCACGGCAACTTCGCCGTGGAGAAGGTCCGCGCCGCGATCGACGCCGACCCCCGCGTCGGCGGCCGGCTCGCCCTCTGGGCGCGCCGCCTGATGGGCGAGGCGCTCTCGCAGGCCCAGCGGGTGGTCGCCGAGCGCGACGCGCTGTCGACGATGCTGGTCGGCGGCGTCGCGGACGGCTTCGACCTCGCCGAGGTCGGCCGGATGTTCTCCCGGATCACCGAGGCCCACACCAAGCGCATGGCCGCGCTCGGCCTGGCCGCGTAAGCCTTCTCGTACGTCGTGGTCGCGCGGCGCTGCTCACGCCGCCGCTGATCGCCGCAGCCGGCGCGAGGCCGGGCGGATCAGCAGCGAGAGCAGCACCGCGGTGATCGCCACCGCACCGATGACGGTGGCGAGGAAGTGGCCGGGGCCCAGCGCCCCGTGCGTGACGAGCGCGCCGAAGACGCCGCCCAGCGCTCCGGTCATGAGGACGGTCCCCCGGGAGGGGAGGCGGTCGGCCAGCCGGTGCACGGCGGCCCAGGCCAGGGCGAAGCCGAGCAGAGCGGAACCGAGGGCTTCCAGGAACACGGCGGATCACCTCGCGGGTGCTGCGGGGCGGGCGTTGCGGTCGTAGCCCTCCTACCCCCGGCGCCCGGACGGCAATCCTCCCCCCACCCGCCTGACGTGGCCGTTCGGCCGGAGCCGGGCCGTGGGGTCGAGGGGGAGCCGGGGTGGAGCCGGGGCACACGAAAGGCCCGGTGGACCGTGACGGTCCACCGGGCCTTTCCCGTAGATCCGGGACTCAGAGGGCGCCGAAGCCCACCCGACGCACGGCGGGCTCGCCGAGCTCCACGTACGCGATCTTCTCGGACGGGACGAGGACCTTGCGGCCCTTCTCGTCCGAGAGGCTGAGCAGCTGCACCTTGCCGGCCAGAGCGTCGGCCACCGCGCGCTCCACCTCCTCGGCGGACTGCCCGCTCTCCAGAACGATCTCCCGGGGTGCGTGCTGCACGCCGATCTTGACCTCCACGGCTATGTCCCTCCGAACGGTCAGCGTTGCGCGACTTCCGCGCCGTACGCTGCACACATTAGCCCGGTGAGGGGACGCGCACGGGTCAGCGGCGGCACGCCAGGAGCGAACACGCCCCGCGTCTCAGTGGCCCTCGGCGCTCAGCTGGCCGTCGACCGGGTGCAGCGGGAAGCCCGCGATACCGCGCCAGGCGAGCGAGGTCAGCAGGCCCACGGCCTTGTCGCGGGGGATCTTGGACTCGCTGGACAGCCAGTAGCGGGCGACGACCTGGGAGACGCCGCCGAGCCCCACGGCCAGCAGCATCGACTCGTCCTTGGAGAGCCCGGTGTCCTCGGCGATGACGTCGGAGATCGCCTCGGCGCACTGCAGGCTGACCCGGTCCACGCGCTCGCGCACGGCGGGCTCGTTCGTCAGATCGGACTCGAAGACCAGGCGGAAGGCGCCGCCCTCGTCCTCGACGTACGCGAAGTAGGCGTCCATCGTCGCCGCGACCCGGAGCTTGTTGTCCGTGGTGGAGGCCAGGGCGGTGCGCACCGCCAGGAGGAGGGCCTCGCAGTGCTGGTCGAGCAGGGCCAGGTAGAGCTCCAGCTTTCCGGGGAAGTGCTGGTAGAGCACCGGCTTGCTGACGCCCGCCCGCTCGGCGATGTCGTCCATGGCGGCCGAGTGGTACCCCTGGGCGACGAAGACCTCCTGGGCCGCGCCGAGCAGCTGGTTCCGTCGGGCACGTCGCGGCAGGCGCGTGCCCCGAGGGCGTGCTGCCTCTGTCTGCTCGATGGCGCTCACGCGGCCTCCCAAGAATCGATCCGTGCGCTGTCGCGCCGCGCCGCCATCGTACTTTTGGGTAACCCGGCTGTGCGCGGTGCGAACGCAGAATTTCATGGACCGGACGCCCTGGTCGACAGTCGATTCAAGATTAAACCGAACAAATCAGCGGTAGTCGTCCTCGTCGAGCGTGACGACCCGCGCCTGATCGGACGCGTCGGCCTCGTTCGCCGACTCGTGCTCGATATGCGTGGGGTGCTCGTCCTCGCGCTGCTGCAGTTCGGTGTGCTGCTCGGCCGCGTCGGCCTCGGGGATTTCCTCGTCGAGCACGACGACCTCTTCCTCGGCGAATGTGTCCGGCTCGGTCGGATCGACAGTCATGCGGTTCCTTCCGGCGCGCGGGGTCCGCGGTCCTCTCCGATGGCCCTCACTTCGAGCGTAGGAGCACACGCGCCCCGCCGCACACGCACTTGTGACGGCACCCACACACGCCCCCGCGTGATCGTCTCGTAATATTGCGGCCATGTCCTCGACCGAGCTGCCGGAAACCCGGACCGCCGCCGCACCGCAGGCGCCGCGGATCCGCCCCGTACGGGTCGCAGACGGCGAGGAGCTCCGCTCCGTCGCCCTGCCCGGACTCACCCTCACCGTGCGTGCCCGCCCCGGCGTCAAGGCCGGTCTGCCGCCCGCGCTGTACGTGCACGGCCTCGGCGGCTCCTCGCAGAACTGGTCGACGCTCATGCCGCTGCTCGCGGACCTGGTCGACGGCGAGGCGGTCGACCTGCCCGGCTTCGGCGACTCGCCGCCGCCCGACGACGGCAACTACTCGGTCACCGGGCACGCCCGGGCCGTCATCCGGCTCCTGGACGCCGGCGGGCGCGGCCCGGTCCACCTCTTCGGCAACTCGCTGGGCGGCGCCGTCGCCACCCGCGTCGCCGCCGTCCGGCCCGACCTGGTCCGCACGCTCACGCTGATCTCCCCGGCCCTGCCCGAGCTGCGCGCCCAGCGCACCGCATGGCCCACCGTGCTGCTCGCGGTGCCCGGCGTCGCCCCGCTCTTCGCGAAGCTCTCCCGTGACTGGACGCCCGAGCAGCGCGTCCGCGGCGTCCTCTCGCTCTGTTACGGGGACCCCGGCCGGGTCACCGACGAGGGCTTCCTGCACGCCGTCGAGGAGATGGAGCGGCGCCTGGAGCTCCCCTACTTCTGGGACGCCATGGCCCGCTCCTCGCGCGGCATCGTCGACGCCTACACGCTCGGCGGGCAGCACGGGCTGTGGCGGCAGGCCGAGCGCGTGCTCGCGCCGACGCTGCTCGTCTACGGCGGGCGCGACCAGCTCGTCTCGTACCGGATGGCCCGGAAGGCGGCCGCCGCCTTCCGCGGCTCGCGCCTGCTGACCCTGCCGGAGGCGGGACACGTGGCGATGATGGAGTACCCCGAGACGGTCGCCCAGGCCGCGCGGGAACTGATCGCCGAACACGGCGGGAGCTGAGCCGGGGCGTGGGACGACATAGTCGCAAGGGCCCCGTGCCCTCGGTGCCCGCCACCGAGCAGCGCGCGGCGGCGGGCAGGACGACGGGGGCGGCGGCGCAGGGCGCGGCCGGACAGCCCCGGACGGCGGGCCCCGGGCAGCCCGGGGGAGCACCCGCGCAGGGGCAGGGGCAGGGGCAGGGGCAGGCGGCGGGCACCGGACGCCGCCGCAGGGCGCCGGGCGAGGGCCAGGACGCCACCGGCACCCCGGCGCACGGGACGCCCCGGTACGGGACTCCTCCGTACGGCGCGCCGCAGCGGGGGCCCCAGGCGTACGGGCAGCAGCCGTCCGGACCGCAGTCGTACGGCGGTCAGGGGTACGGCCGGACCTCCAGCGGCCAGGGCTACGCCGGCGGGGCCTTCGACACCCCGGCGCACGGGACCCCCGGCACGCCCGCGTACGGCATCCCCGCCTACGGGACCACGCCCGTACGGGGCGGCCATCCGCAGCACGACGAGGGCGCCGGGCCGCGCCCCGAGGGGTACGGCCGCCGGCGCGGCTCGCACCGGGCCGCCGCGCCCGAACAGGACGCGCCCCCGGCCGAACAGGCCGACCCGCAGGGGCCGTTCATCCCCGGACCCCGGCGCGAGCGCCCGGCCGGCGCGGACGACGGCACGGAGGGCGGCGCCGGGAACCCGGCCGACGCGTCCGCCGGCCGGGCCTTCAGGGGCCGCACCCTGACCGGCATCGCGGCCGCCGCCGTCACCACCGTCCTCGCCGTCGTCGTCGCCGGACAGGTCGCCGACCGCGGGGCCGCACCGAGCGCCGCGCACGCCGCCGAGGGGCCGGCCGAGCGGGCCTCGGACGACTCCGCCTCGCGCTCCGACGACCGGATCACCCCGACCCGCCCGTCGACGGCGGCGCCCGCCGCGCCCTCCGCGGCGCCCAAGCCGCCGACGTACGAGCAGCTCATGACCCGTCAGTTCCCGATCGACCCGAAGCTGGCCGGCTCGGGGAAGTTCGAGGCCGTGCCGGGCTTCCAGAAGGCGCCGGGCAAGGGACGCCTCGTCCGCTACCGGATCGACGTGGAGAAGGGGATCGGCCTGGACCCCGGGCTCTTCGCCTCGGCCGTGCAGAAGACGCTCAACGACCGACGCAGCTGGGCCGGTCAGGGCGCGATGACCTTCGAGCGGATCTCCTCCGGGGACCCCGAGTTCGTCATCACGCTCGCGAGCCCCGGAACCACCGGCGAGTGGTGCCGGAAGTCCGGACTCGACACGACCGTCGACAACGTCTCCTGCGATTCCGCCAGCACCGAGCGCGTGATGATCAACGCATTCCGCTGGGCCCAGGGCTCGGCGACCTTCGGACCGAAGGCCATGCACGCCTATCGCCAGATGCTCATCAACCACGAGGTCGGGCACCGGCTCGGGCACGGGCACGTGAGCTGCGCGACTCCCGGTGCGCTCGCCCCCGTGATGCAGCAGCAGACGAAGTCGCTGCGGGTGGACGGAATCGCCTGCCGTCCCAACCCGTGGGTCTATCCCGGAAGTTGACGTTCCGTCCGATGTGGCGGGCGGTGGCGCGGTGGTCGCGGGACGACCCCGCGCCGCCCGCGCGATGATCACATGGTGAGACGCGTGTCTCAGGGATCCCGTCATGTGCGTTGACATCGTTCGTGCGTTCGTTCATATTTCTCGGCATGTCGCACCGTCACGTCGCCTTCGATCGCGCCGCCATTGAGCTGGCGCTCATCGGCGTGACCCGGCACGCCGTCGCCGACATTCTCTGTAGCTGACGCTCCCCCTGGGCAAGAGGCCCGGGTGGTACCCCCCAGCCCGAGCGCACGTCGGCCCTTTCCGTATTTCCGTCACCGCCGACGCCTTTCCGCGCCCGGGTCTTTCCTCCCGCAGGCGCGGCTTTCTCCTGTGCTGTTCCGGTGCTCCGTCATTCCTTCCGGAAATCGCCGCTCGCCGCTGCCTGCGCGGAATTCCCTTTCCCGCCCGCAGTTCCCCGAGAGGTCTTCTCCGATGCGTCGATCGTCCGTCATTTCGCGCCGCGTGGCAGCGGCCGCCGTCAGTCTCGTCCTGGCCACGGGCGCCGCCGCCTGCGCGGGACCCGAGGACACCGGCGCCGAGGGGGACGCCGGCAAGGCGCCCGCGGGCACCCCGCAGAAGGGCGGCACGCTCACCGTCCTCAACAGCGAGGCCCAGTCCGACTTCGACCCGGCCCGCCTCTACACCTCCGGCGGCGGCAACGTCCCCTCCCTCGTCTTCCGTACGCTCACCACCCGCAACCGCGAGGCGGGCCCCGCCGGCAGCAAGGTCGTCCCCGACCTCGCCACCGACCTCGGCCGGCCCAACAAGGACGCCACGGAGTGGACGTACACCCTCAAGGAGGGCCTCAAGTTCGAGGACGGCACCCCGATCACCAGCGCCGACGTCAAGTACGGCATCGAGCGCTCCTTCGCCGCCGAGCTCTCCGGCGGCGCCCCCTACCTGCGCGACTGGCTCGTCGGCGGCGACACGTACGAGGGTCCCTACAAGGCTGCGTCCGATGGGAAGAAGGGGAAGGGCCTGGCCTCCGTCGTCACGCCCGACGACCGGACCATCGTCTTCAAACTGAGGAAGCCCGAGGGCGAGTTCCCCTTCGTCGCCACGCAGACCCAGTTCGCCCCCGTCCCCAAGGCCGAGGACACCGGCGCGAAGTACGAGGAGCACCCCGTCTCCTCCGGCCCGTACAAGGTCGTCAGGAACGAGAACGACGGCGAGCGGCTCGTCCTGGAGCGCAACGAGCACTGGGACCCGAAGACCGACGAGGAGCGCAAGGCCTACCCGGACCGCGTCGACGTCCGCTCCGGCCTCGACGAGGCCGTCATCAACCAGCGCCTCGCCACCTCCTCCGGCGCCGACGCCGCCGCCGTCACCACCGACACCAACCTCGGGCCGGCCGAGCTCGCCCAGATCGGCTCCGACAAGGCCCTCGCCGCCCGCGTCGGCACCGGCCGCTTCGGCTTCACCAACTACATCGCCTTCAACCCGAAGGTGAAGCCCTTCGACAACCCCAAGGTCCGGCAGGCGATCTCGTACGCGGTCAACCGCACCAGCGTCGTCAACGCGGCCGGCGGCTCCGCGCTCGCCGAGCCCGCCACCACCTTCCTGCCCGAGCAGAAGTCCTTCGGCTTCACGCCGTACGACCACTTCCCGGCCGGGAAGACCGGCAACCCGGAGAAGGCCAGGCAGCTCCTGGAGGAGGCCGGCTTCCCGGACGGTCTCACCGTCACCCTGCTGCACTCCACCGCCCAGAACCGGACCACCAGCCCCGAGATCGCCACCGCGGTCCAGGAGGCCCTCGGCAAGGCCGGCATCACGGTGAAGCTCGACGGCCAGGAGCCCAACTCCTTCAACGAGAAGCGCTGGAGCGTCAAGGACGCGCCCGGCTTCTTCCTCTCCCGCTGGGGCGCCGACTGGCCGGCCGGCGGCCCGTTCCTCGCGCCGATCTTCGACGGACGCCAGATCGTCACCAACGGCTCCAACTACAACCACGCGCAGCTGAACGACCCGGCGGTCAACAACGAGATCGACGAGATCAACAAGCTGACCGACCTCCAGGCCGCCGCCGTCCGCTGGGGGGCCCTCGACAAGAGGATCGGCGAGCAGGCGCTCGACGTTCCGCTCTTCCACCCCGTCTACAAGCGGCTCGTCGGCAAGGACATCAAGAACGTCGTCATCAGCGACTGGACCGGCGTCCTCGACATCTCGCAGGTCTCGGTCAAGTGACCGCTCCGTCCGACACGTCGGCGCCCGTGGCGGGCATCCCCGCCACGGGCGCCGCCCGGCAGGCCTGGCGGCGGCTCCGCACCCGCCCCGCCGCCCTGGTCTCCGCCGGAGTCCTCCTCCTCCTCGTCCTCCTCGCCCTCGCCGCGCCGCTGCTCGCCGCCCTGGCGGGCCAGGACCCGTACACGTACCACGACGACCTCGTCGACTCGGCCCGCGGCGGCGTCCCGTACGGCTCCTTCGGCGGGGCGAGCGCCGACCACTGGCTCGGCGTCGAACCCGGCACCGGACGCGACCTCTTCGTCCGCCTCCTCCACGGCGCCCGGATCTCGCTGCTCGTCGCCGTCGGCGCCACCGCGGTCCAGGTCGCCCTCGGCGTCCTCGTCGGCCTCGCCGCCGGGCTCGGCAGCCGCTGGGTCGACAGCCTCCTCGGCCGGATCACCGACGTGCTCGTCGCCCTCCCGATGCTGGTCCTCGCCATCGCGCTGACCGCCGTCGTCCCCCGGGACTTCCCCCGCCCGCTGCTGCTGATCCTCGTCATCGGCCTGCTCGGCTGGGCGGGCACCTCCCGGATCGTGCGCGCCCAGACGCTCACCCTCAGGAGCCTCGACTTCGTCGCCGCCTCCCGGCTCGCCGGCTCGGGGCGGTGGCGGACCGCCCGCCGCGAGCTGCTGCCCGCGCTCGCCGCGCCCGTCATCACGTACGCGGCGATCCTCGTCCCCACCAACATGGTCGTCGAGGCGTCCCTCTCCTTCCTCGGGGTGGGCGTCACCCCGCCCACCCCGTCCTGGGGGCAGATGCTGTCGACCGCGCAGACCTGGTTCCGCGCCGATCCCGCGTACGTCCTGCTGCCCGCCGGACTGCTCTTCGTCACCGTGCTCGCCTTCACCGTCCTCGGCGACGCGGTCCGCACGGCCCTCGACCCGCGCGAGGCGAGCCGACTGCGCGTCGGCACCCGCAAGGAGACCTCCCGATGACCCGTTACGTGCTCAAGCGGCTCGCGGGTGCCGCGCTCGTCCTCCTGGCGCTCTCGGTCCTCGTGTACGCCCTCTTCTACCTCGCGCCCGGCGACCCCGCCCGCCTCGCCTGCGGCGAGCGCTGCAACCCCCAGCAGGTCGCCCAGGTCCGCGAGCAACTCGGCCTGAAAGAGAGCGTGTTCGCGCAGTACCTGCACTTCCTCCAGGGCATCTTCGCCGGCCGGGACTACTCCACCGGCACCACCGTCGTGCACTGCGGCGCACCCTGCCTCGGGCTCTCCTACCAGACCGACACGGAAGTCACCCGGCTCGTCCTGGAGCGGCTCCCCGCCACCGCCTCGCTCGCGCTCGGCGCCCTCGTCGTCTGGCTCGTCGTCGGCGTCGGCACGGGACTGCTCTCGGCGCTGCGCCGGGGCGGCCCCACCGAGCGGATCCTCACCGTCCTCACCCTCGCCGGGACCGGCACGCCCGTCTTCATCCTCGGGCTGCTGCTCCTCATGGTCGTCTGCGCCCACCTCCAGTGGCTGCCCTTCCCGAGCTACGTCCCGCTCGGCGAGGACCCCGAGCGGTGGGCCTGGAACATGCTGCTGCCCTGGCTCGCCCTCGGCTTCTTCGAGTCCGCCAAATACGCCCGGCTCACCAGGAGTTCGACCCTGGAGACGCTCGCCGAGGACCACATCCGCACCTTCCGCGCGTACGGCGTGGGGGAGCGGGCGGTCGTCACCCGCCACGCCCTGCGCGGCGCCGTCCCGCCCGTCATCGCGATCAGCGCCGTCGACCTCGGCTCGATGTTCGGCGGAGCCGTGCTCACCGAGTCCCTCTTCGGCATCCCCGGACTCGGCAAGACCCTCATCGACGGCGTGCGCGAGATCGACCTGCCCGTGGTGGTGGGCGTGGTCATGGTGATGGGCGTCGCCGTCGTCCTCGCCGGAGTCGTCGCCGACCTGCTGTACGCCGCCGCCGACCGAAGGGTGGTCCTGACGTGACCCCGCACAGCGAAGGCCCCCTGGTGGAAGTCCGGGACCTCACCGTCGAGTTCGACCGCGACGGCAAGCCCGTACGCGCCGTGGACCGCCTCTCCTTCGGCCTCGGCGAAGGTCGCGCCCTGGCCCTCGTCGGCGAGTCCGGCAGCGGCAAGTCCACCGTCGCGGGCGCCCTCCTCGGCCTCCACCGGGGGACCGGCGCGCGGGTCACCGGCACCGTACGGGTCGGCGGCATCGACGTCGGCGCCGCCGGCCCCGACGGGCTGCGGAGACTGCGCGGCGGCGTCGCCGCCATGGTCTTCCAGGACCCGCTGTCCGCCCTCGACCCCTACTACGCCGTCGGCGACCAGATCGCCGAGGTCCACCGGATCCACGCCGGAGGCTCCCGCCGGGAGGCCCGGGCCCGCGCCGTCGAGGTCCTCGACCGGGTCGGCATCCCCGACGCGGCCCGCCGCTCCCGCTCCCGCCCGCACGAGTTCAGCGGCGGCATGCGCCAGCGCGCCCTCCTCGCGATGGCCCTCGCCTGCGAGCCCCGCCTCCTCGTCGCCGACGAACCGACCACCGCCCTCGACGTCACCGTGCAGGCCCAGATCCTCGACCTGCTGCACGAGCTCCGGCGCGAGACGGGAACGGCGCTGCTCCTCGTCACCCACGACGTCGGCGTCGCCGCCGAGAGCGTCGACGAGGTGCTCGTCATGCGCGGCGGCCGCGAGGTCGAACGCGGGCCCGTCGACGGGGTGCTGGGCGCCCCCTCGGCGCCGTACACCCGAAGGCTGCTCGGGGCCGTGCCCCGGCTCGACGGCCCGCTGCGGCCCGCGGCCCCCGCACCCTCCGGCGAGCCGCTCCTCGAAGCGGTCGACCTGCGGCGGGAGTTCGGACGCGGCAGGCGCGCGGTCACCGCCGTCGACGGTGTCTCGCTCACCGTCCACGCCGGCGAGACCCTGGGCGTCGTCGGGGAGTCCGGCAGCGGCAAGACCACCCTCGGCCGCATGCTCGTACGGCTCCTCGACCCGACGGGAGGCCGGCTCCGCTACGACGGCGCGGAGATCGGCACCCTCCCGGACCGTGAGCTGCGCCCGTACCGCCGCGAGCTCCAGATGGTCTTCCAGGACCCCGTCTCCTCCCTCAACCCGCGCCGCTCCGTGGGCGAGTCGATCGCCGACCCGCTGCGCGCGGCGGGGGAGCGCGACGAGACCCGGATCCGCTCCCGGGTGCGCGAGCTGCTCGACCGGGTGGGGCTCGAACCCGACCGGTACACGGCCTACCCGCACGAGTTCAGCGGCGGCCAGCGGCAGCGCGTCGGCATCGCCCGCGCGCTCGCCGCCGGACCCCGGGTCGTCGTCTGCGACGAACCCGTCTCCGCGCTCGACGTCACCACCCAGGCCCAGGTGACCGCGCTGCTCGCCGAGCTCCAGGCCGAACTGGGCCTCGGACTCGTCTTCATCGCCCACGACCTCGCCGTCGTCCGCCAGGTCAGCGACCGCGTCGCCGTCATGCGCGACGGCCGGATCGTCGAGCAGGGCGCGGTCGAGGAGGTGTACGGCGCACCCCAGGACCCGTACACGCGCCGGCTCCTCGCGGCCGTCCCGTCCCTCGACCCGGTCCTCGCCGCCGAGCGTCGGGAGAGGCGTCGGGAACTGGCCGCCGCCTGACACTCCGTAACCGATCTGCCTCGTATCGCGACCGAACGCGACCGGGGTGGGAAAGTTACGTGCATTCACCCCTTCCGGTGGTGGGGGGGGGCCCCCCCCCCCGCCGCCCCCCGCTAAACGGGTGCGTTGTTTACCCAGCGGCCTTCACCGGCCCCCGCGGGGGGGGGGGGGCGGTGGTTGGGGGGGTGGGGGGGGGGTGG